>NZ_JAQNDD010000001.1:0-677552 GCF_028367635.1 Acinetobacter sp. P1(2023) | reverse complement strand
AGGTCTACGTTTTGCGATCCGTGAAGGTGGTCGTACTGTAGGTGCTGGTGTTGTTGCGAAAGTAACTGCATAATCACTTTCAGTGAAAAAAAGCGCTCTTTTTAGAGCGCTTTTTTTTATACTTGATTGTCTAACAATTACTCTAAAAGCTGGCCTTAACTGATATTTCAATGTCCCTATTTACCCTTAATCCTTTTTATTAACTTTGTATGATAAGAATCAAGAAAATAAACAATAAAGTTTGAGTAACTAAGGTTACTTATCAAGGAGCTTTGGGTATGAATGCTAAAGTAAATATTACGAATCGTGCCGGTGCAAGCTTTCCAGTACGTCGTATGAATTTTGACTTTAATGATGTACCAGAATATTGGATGAATGGTTCTGCTGGACTCACACATTTTATGACTGCATTGTCAGCATTGTTTCCAGCTGGTGAGAAATTCTTTATAGATAGTGTACGAGCAGTACGTTATCACCCAGCGATTAAAGATGATGAAGCACTACAAAAAGAAATTAGTGCTTTTATCGGACAAGAAGCAATGCATACTCAAGAGCATGTGAACTTTAATGCTTCTGCTCAAAAGTTTGGTCACGATATAGAAATATTAGAGAAGTTTACCGATACGGCGATTCAAACAGCAATTAAAGCTTTCGTAAAAATTGTTAAACCTTTCGGTATGACGAAAGAAATGGTTGACCTGACTGCTACGACAGCTCTTGAACATTTTACCGCTACTATTGCTTCTCAATTATTAGTCAATAAGCACATTCAAGAGCTTATGACAGATGAGACGATGTCTACCATGTGGTATTGGCATGCTATTGAAGAAAATGAACATAAAGCCGTAGCTTTTGATGTATACGAAGGTGTATTTGGTAAAGGTGTAAAAGCTTATGCTTTACGAACCAGTTCTTTAGTGTTTGCTATGACTTTAATCTTTTTGATCCAGTCATCTTTTGTGCTTCGTTTATTAAAGCAAGACAAAAAGTTAAATTTAGCTGAACTATCAGTAATTTATAAATACGGATAGCCCATCTAAAGGCATTATTAGTGGTATGGCTAAGGAAATGTTAGCTTACTTTAAACCTGGTTTTCATCCAAATGATCTAGATACCGTGAGCCTATTGAAAAACTGGAAGGCAAAATTAGGTTTATAGTTTCAATTCATGATTTATAAAGGACCAATATTGGTCCTTTTTTATTTTCTATGTCGAGTTCAACGAGAGATATCTTAGGTTTTGCACCTTTATGCGTCTATGAATGACCTCATCTGATATTTCTCTGTCCTCATCTGCACTTAATTGGTACATCGAAAGACGTATGATTATAAATATTAAGAAAATAAATAAAGTTATATGTGAATTAGCTATTCACTTAAAAGGAGTCTGAGATGAATGCTAAGGTAAATATTTCCAATCGTGCTGGTGCTAGTTTTCCTGTACGTCGATGGACTTTGAATTTGCTCAGGTCCCACGCTATTGGGCGAATTATGATGCAGCATTAACACATTTTATGACAGCATTATCAGCCCTTTTTCCGGAGGGTGAGCAGTTCTTTGTAAATAGTACGCGTGCTGTTCGAAATGATCCAAAGCTTGCTGATCCAGATCTTCAAAAAGAAATTAGTGCTTTTATTGGTCAAGAAGCGATGCATTCGAAAGAGCATTTAGCATTTAATGCTTCTGCACAGGCTTATGGTTATGATGTGCGTCATATGGAAAAGCAAACAGGAAAAGTCATTAAGATGGGTACAGCTGTTGTAACCAAATTAATGAAACCTTTTGGCTATACCAAAGAAATGATTGATTTGACAGGAACATGTGCGCTAGAGCATTTTACATCGACGATTGCCGCTGAACTTTTACAAAACCCTGAAATTCAGGCTATGTTCCAAGATGACACTATGTATCATTTGTGGATGTGGCATGCAGTTGAAGAAAATGAACATAAAGCTGTGGCATTTGATGTTTATACAAGCATGTATGGACAAGGTCCGAAAGCTTATTTTATGCGTTCAACAGCCTTGATTATTGCAATGGCATTAATCTTCGCAACTCAATCTTATTTTACTGCGAAGTTACTCAAGACTGATGATAAATTAACTTGGAAAGATACGAAGTACATGCTTAAGTTCATGTATGGTCGTAAAGGTTTTATGACTCGTCAAATTCCAGAACTACTTGATTTTTTAAGACCAAAATTTCATCCAAATGATTCTGATACCACAGCATTGTTGGCAACGTGGCGTGAAAAATTAGGTCTTTAAAATTACTTTAAAAAAAGGGCAAATCAATTGTCCTTTTTTTTGCTCGTTTTTTCTTGGGAAGTTTTTATAATACGCACTACTTTAGAATCTTCATTGCGTTGAGACTCATGATTCGTATTATGCAAAATACTGATGTTGATATTGTTGTTCAAATTGAAAAATCAGTTCAGACACATCCGTGGTCAAAACAGCAATTTATTGAATCTTTGAATTCTTATCAATGCACAGTAATTGAGTCACAAAACAGAGTGGTGGGTTTTTGTATTTTACAGCCTGTTTTAGATGAAGCGAATTTATTACTCATGGCAATTGATCCTAAAATGCAAGGGCAGGGTTTAGGATATAAATTATTAAATGAATCGATTGAAAAATTAAAAAATCAGCCCGTACAAATATTTCTAGAAGTTCGGGAAAGTAACAAAGCTGCTATCGGATTATATGAAAAAACAGGCTTTCACCAAATTGACCTGCGCCGCAATTATTATCCTACTCAAGAAGGCGGACGGGAACATGCAGTCATTATGGTAAAAACCTGTACAGATGATTTCGCATCTTTATTTAATGATTAAATTGTTCCATTCAGAAGGTAACGTTGTCATAAGAGAAGTACCTAGCTGTTGAATTTCTTCTGGTGACAATGATCGGTTTAAACGACGCCATTGTCCATCAAGTAGAAGTTCTAAAGGTGTATATTGCGACTTATAGTTCATTTTGGCTGAGTGTGGTACCCAATAGCCTAAATAAAGGTACTCTAAACCGAGCGATTTAACATATTCAATTTGGTTAAGAATAGAATACACACCAAGTGATCTACGATGCTCGTCTGGATCAAAAAACGTATAGACAGCCGATAGTCCATCATCCATTAAATCGCAAGTAGAAACGCTAATGAGACGATTGTCTTTCCAAAGCTCAAGAAAAAAACTATCTGTACAACTATGTACTAAAAACTTTTCAAACTGATCTAAGCTAGGTGGAAACATATCGCCATCTGCATGACGTTCATTAATGTAGCGTTCGTATAAATCATAATGAATTTGTGCTGCCTGTCGCGTAGGCAGCACAGTCATGGTGAGATCTTGATTCCGTTTCCATGCTTTTTTTTGCATGCTATTCATTTGGAAATCGGCCACTGGAACACGACAAGACAAACATTGTCGACATAAGTGACATTCAGGGCGATAAACAAAGTCACCACTACGACGAAAGCCTAAACGAGAAAGTTCTGAAAGGGTGACAACATCAATTCGATGGATAGGGTCTAAAAACACCATGCGTGCAGATTTATTTTCTAAGTAGCTGCAATCATGAGGCGGAGTAATATAATACTGCAGATCATTTAAAAGGGACTTCGGGTGATATGATTTCATGATTGGTCCCTCCTGTTATCATTCCATTAATTTTGCATCTAATGCTATTGTTTTACTTGAAAATACACGTTCTTGATACTTTTTCCAATTGATAGAGGGGTGAATAATTACATCTTGTAACGATTTTAAGTAGTCTTGACGAGAAAGTGTACTGGCTCCCAAACTAATTAGGTGACTATTGACGAGTTGGCAGTCTATCCATGGTAGCTGATTTTCTTGTCCAATGAGCATTAAAGTATAAAAAGCCATTTTTGAAACATCGGTTTCATTGCTAAACATTGATTCACCGAAACATCCTTTACCAATTGTAATACCGTATAAACCTCCTACAAGGTCCTCTTCATGCCAAACTTCAATACTGTAACCGTAACCCGCGTTAAACATCTCGCAGTAACCTTGAATAATATCTTCGCTAATCCATGTTTCATCTGCATAACTTCTTGGTAGAGAGCAAGAGCGAATAACTTGTTCAAAGGCATGATTTACCGTAATGGTGTAATCGTACTTTTTCATATTCCGAATGAGCGATTTACTTGGTTTATAGTTTTGAGGGTAGATCACGCAACGAGGTTCTGGACTCCACCAACAAATGGGTTCATCTTCATTAAACCATGGAAAAAGACCATGCGTATAAGCTTCATATAATGTAGAAGGGGAGAGGTCGGCACCGATACAAATTAAACCATGCCCATCTGGATCGGCTTCAATAGGGTCAGGAAAAATGAATTGAGAGAGCGGAAGTTTCTGCATAGAAGATAAAATGAAATGGAATAATTCAAAATTAACGTAACTAAGCTTCATTGACAATTTTTATTGTTCAACTTTAGCATTGCATGAATGAATAGAAAAGGTTCGCGTGATGCTAAAACTTATTGCAGAAGATTTTATTGATATTAGAAAAATTGATTTTGTTTTACCACTTTATCAAGAGCTTGTTGATAAAACGAGACGTGAAGAAGGATGTGTTGCGTACGATTTATATCATGATATAAAAAATTTAGGACATTTTGTTTTTATTGAGGAATGGGTGGATCGAGCTGCGTTAGATCGACATGTTCAGTCTGAGCACTTTCAACGGTTAGTTCCCCTGATTGACCAATATCAGACGAGATCAGGACGTTTTACACATTTAGACCATTTTGAAAATATGAAGCGATAAACATTATAAAAAAAAGACATCCAATTGTTTATTGGATGTCTTTTGCATCGATTAAATTAAGCGAGATTATCTAGATATTTTTCTGCATCTAGAGCAGCCATACAGCCTGACCCAGCAGAAGTAATCGCTTGGCGATAAATACTATCAGCGACGTCACCTGCAGCAAAAACACCAGCTACAGAAGTTGCTGTTGCATTACCAGAAGTACCGCTTTGTACTTGGATATAGCCATCACGTAGGTTTAATTGACCATCAAACATTCCAGTATTTGGTTTGTGGCCAATTGCAACGAATAAACCATGAACCTCTACATCTTGCTTAGAGTCATCTTGAGTTGATTTGAGGCGAACACTTGTTACGCCAGTATTGTCACCCAATACTTCTTCAACTTCATGATTCCAGATAATGCTGATTTTGCCTTCTTTTTCTTTGGCAAATAAGTGATCTTGCAAAATCTTTTCAGAACGTAAAGTATCACGGCGATGTACTAGTGTTACATGTGAAGCAATATTTGATAGATAAAGTGCTTCTTCAACAGCAGTGTTACCACCACCAACAACCATTACTTTTTGGTTTTTGTAGAAGAAACCATCACATGTTGCACATGCGCTGACGCCTTGGCCCATAAATTTTTGTTCAGACTCTAGACCAAGATATTGAGCTGTAGCACCAGTTGCAATAATTAAAGCGTCACATGTGTACTCTTCCATGTCACCTTTTAAAACGAAAGGACGTACATTTAAGTCCACTTCGTTAATATGGTCATAGACGAGTTCTGTACCAAAGCGTTCAGCATGTGCTTGCATACGATCCATTAATGCAGGACCTGTTAAACCTTCAGGATCGCCCGGCCAGTTGTCAACTTCGGTTGTTGTTGTAAGTTGCCCACCTAGTTGTAAACCTGCAATTAAAGTAGGTTTAAGGTTTGCACGTGCTGCATATACAGCTGCACTATAGCCCGCAGGGCCAGAACCGAGAATAATTAACCGAGAATGACGAGCACTCATTGAGGGTATCCTTATTTATTTCGAGAATTTTGAAAATTATACGTGAATTTACTGACCAATAGCGTGAAATCGATGTGGATAATATTGATCAGGACAATCGAATTAAGTTATATAACAATATAGAAGTGCCTTATGTTAACAACAACTGTAAAGAATCATGCACCTTTTTTGTAAGAACAAGTGCATAATATAAAGTTCATTCGTTGAAGATCTAAAATGTAGTTCTTCACATCTCTAAACCAATAATTAAATGGGTTACAGGACAGTATATGACTGCGGTGTCAAGTGTTTATGCACAGCGCTTATTGATGACATTATTCTTGGTTTCTTTTGGTATTTATATGTTTCTGGCAACAGTAACCTATACACCATTTGATCCGGGCTGGATGCATATTTCCAGTGATACTCAGCAAGTATCCAATGCAAGCGGTATTGCTGGCGCATGGATTGCAGATTTGCTGTTTGGTTTTTTAGGATGGGCAAGTTTGCTTATTCCAATTTTCCTTTTCATTGAAGCAATTCAAGTTTGGTGGCCACGTAGTTTCTTAAACCGCCCATTTCGTTATGCTGCACAATTCTTCTTAATTCTAGTTGTGTCTAGCCTGCTTTATTTACACTGGAATGTGCCGGCAGATACTTTAGATAATGCAGCTGGAGGAATTATTGGTTACGAGCTAGGTCAAAGCCTATCTCAATTGTTAACAATTTACGGTGCGACCTTCTTTTTACTGGTTTTCGGGGTAGTCTTGTTTACGCTTGCATTTGGGGTGCAATGGAGTAAAACATGGGTTACGCTCAAAGCGACACCAAGTTATTTACAAGATTTATTTTATAAGAATGTATCTCCGAGTGAGTCGGATTATGACTTAACAACTCAACCTGCCAACAAAGCAGCAGCTGTTAAAGTTACACAAGATGCAGAGACAAATGCGAATGCTTCAGATGAGAAAGAGATATCAGCCCCATCTGAAACAGCTCAACCTCAAGCAACAACACGACATGATGCTGTTGCTGAGCGTTTATTTGCAGATGTGTTAGCGAAAGAGCAGAGCCGCCCTGAACCTGTAGCAGAGGCACCAGTTGTTAATACTCAAAACTTTGAGCATATGCTTGAGCAAGCCCATAAACTTGAAAAAGATAGTCAACGTTTAGTTGCGACTGGCGAAGTATGGCGTGCTTTACAACGTGACGATGCAAGTCATAAGCAAGAAATTGATGCGCTTTTAAGAGCAGCTGACGACTCAACAGAGCAAGTGCCTGCTCGTGAGCAATTCCAGCAAACCATTTCTCAAGTGAATCAGAGTCAGCCTACACCTAAACAAGACTTACATGGTCTTGATTGGAATGATGATGAGATTTTTGATGAATTGCTTGCTGCTGTTCCAAACAGTAAAACTGCAACAGATGTGCATACACCTTTTGTTCAAGATCAACATGTAGAAGTAGAATCAACTTCGCAATCGTTTAATAATGCGAGTGAAACGTCTTCACCTTTATCGAATGTAAATCAGTCACCTAAAAATTTAGCAAATGAACAAGTTTTTGAAGATTTCGATGATTTATTAATAGATGAAGACATTGCTCCAGCAGAGCCTGTAAGAGCAAGTAGTTATGCCCAGTCTTCAGCATTTGTAAAAGCTCCTATTCAAACGACTATTCAGGCCGACAAACTTTCAAAAGAAGAGTTTATTGAGGCTTGGCAAGAGACTGCTGGAAAACCGCAGGAAAATTCTGATTTTGATGAAGACGATTTCGATTTTGATGCACCATTAACAGATGCATCAGGCCGACCAATGTCTCGTGCAATGCAAGTTGCCAAAAAACGTTTGGATTTGCCAACGTTGCCTGGACTTGATCTACTCGATAAGGTTGACCCAAATAAGAAAGTCAATTTTACTGAAGAGCAACTTTCACGTTTGTCTGAGTTACTTGAAATTAAATTACAAGAATTTAATGTTAAAGCTCAGGTGGTAGAGGCTCAACCAGGACCAGTTGTTACTCGCTTTGAGTTAGATTTAGCACCGGGCGTAAAAGCCTCTAAGGTAACGAATATCTCACGTGACTTAGCGCGTTCAATGTCGATGGCTTCTGTTCGTGTGGTGGAAGTCATTCCTGGTAAACCATATATTGGTATTGAAGTGCCAAACAGTGCCCGTGAAATGGTACGTTTGATTGAGTTATTAGAAACACCAACATATCGCGACCCAAGTGCATTAATTAGTATGGCGATGGGTAAAGATATTTCAGGTAATCCGGTACTAACAGACTTGGCGAAAGCACCGCATATGTTGGTTGCTGGTACGACAGGTTCAGGTAAATCGGTTGCAGTAAACTCGATGATTTTATCGATGTTACTTAAATATACGCCTGACCAATTACGTTTAATTTTAATCGATCCGAAACAGTTAGAACTTGCAAACTATAATGATATTCCACATTTATTAACTCCAGTCGTTACTGACATGAAAGATGCGGTAAGTGCTTTGAACTGGTGTGTGAATGAAATGGAACGTCGTTATAAACTTATGTCGTTCTTAAAAATTCGTAAATTAAGTGACTACAACCGTAAAGTTGAAGAAGCGATTGCGAATGGTGAAGACCTAATTGATCCGACTTGGAAACCGAGTGACTCGGCGACACAAGAACGCGCACCTCGTTTAACGCCATTACCATCTATTGTGATTGTTGCGGATGAGTTCGCCGACATGATTATGCAGGTAGGTAAAAAAGCAGAAGAAATGATTACCCGTTTGGCGCAAAAATCTCGTGCTGCTGGTATTCACCTATTGCTTGCAACTCAACGTCCCTCTGTTGATGTTATTACCGGTTTGATTAAAGCCAATATTCCAACGCGTGTCGCATTACGTGTAAACAGTAAAATTGACTCGCGTACTATTTTGGATGCTGGTGGTGCAGAAGACTTGTTAGGTCACGGTGATATGTTGTTCTTAGGACCAGGTAAAATTGAGCCAGAACGTGTACATGGTGCTTTTATTAGTGATGATGAAGTAAACCGTATTTGTGATGCTTGGCGTGAGCGAGGCGAGCCTGATTATATTGATGAAATTTTGACTCCATTTGATGAAGAGCCAGCATCACGTGGTTTTGAAGAGGGTGAGGGTGGTTCTGACCGAGATGCACTCTATGACCAATGTGTGTCATTCGTATTAGAAACTCGGAAAGCTTCTACATCTTCGCTACAGCGTAAATTTAGCCTTGGTTATAACCGTGCTGCTCGTATCATTGATCAAATGGAAGAGAACGGCATTGTGAGCTCAATGGGCCCTAATGGTAAGCGGGATATTCTAGTTTAATACGTATAATTTAAGCCTCTTCGGAGGCTTTTTTATAATCAAAATAAAAGTGAACCTATTTTATAAATGACTTAAAGATTTTATCGTCTAGTAAAAAATGCTAATGTATTTTCCTTAAATAAAGAACAATGAATTAAATCAGGAGAAAGACATGTTATTAGCTCTGATTACTTTAGCCTTTATTCACTTTTGCGCACTTATTACTCCCGGGCCTGATTTTTTCCTTGTATCTCAAACTGCTATTAGCCGGTCTCGTAAAGACGCTATACTGGTTGTTGGTGGTATAACAGCAGGTGTGATGTTTTGGGCTTGTTTAGCACTAATGGGATTAAATCTTATATTTGAGAAAATGGCTTGGTTAAAGCAAGGTTTGCTGCTTGCTGGTGGTTTATATCTGTGTTGGTTGGGTTATCAGATGCTACGGTCAGCTTTTTCAAAAAATCAGCAAGAGGGTAATGTTGCTGTTGAACTTCCCAAAGCACCTTACTTATTTTTTATTAAAGGTTTGATAACCAATCTCTCAAATCCGAAAGCTGTTATTTATTTTGGTAGTGTTTTCTCTTTATTTTTAGCCAATCCTCAACTTGATCAGGTCCACTGGCTACTCTTTATTATTGTCACAGTCGAAACAATTTTATGGTTTTGCTTTGTGACCTTTATTTTCTCGTTACCGAGTTTTAGAGCAGCTTATCGTAATTTTTCAAAATGGATTGATGGTATTTCAGGTGGTATTTTCACCGTATTTGGTATTTTCCTGATTGGCAATCGATAAGTTTAGATAAGAAAAAAGCCTCTTTTAGAGGCTTTTTATTTTTAAGCAAACTTCGCCAGAACTTCTAAAAATGGTGCCGATTGACGCGGAAACTTAGCAATTACATCGTGGATACGTTGGCCTTCAGGATCTTTGGCATTAATATCACGTCCGTCTGCAATAAATTGCGTTAATAGACGCTCATAGTCTGTTGGACGCATATGTTTGAAAGCATGGTAGAGCACATGAAAATCTGCATTCACACCACTTGGAGGAAGTTGGTTGAGGTAGGCAAAAACACGCTCATCGGACCATTCTTCATTGAAAGTTGCTGGCTGTGATAATGCCATGACAATCTCCTCATTTTAAAAAAGGCAAAATAACTTGCGTTATTTTGCCTTGATTCTGATTTATTGAATAGTCAGAAATAGAATTATCGTTCTTCAGGTAAATTGATATTCATTTCTAACATTTCAATATTAGCTTCAGAGCGAACCTGCATTTGGATATGCTGTTCACCTACACCGCTAACATAACGACTAACCACTTGCATGATTTCTTTTTTCATCTGATCAATCTTGTCTTGGCTTAAACGACGGCCTAAACCTTGTTCAGAAGCAACAATAACTTTCAAACGATCTTTGGCAGTTTGAGCACTTGATGGTTTTTCTTCACTGCTAAATAATTTACTCCAGAATCCTGCCATATCTACGCTCCAAATAGTCGTGCTAACCAGCCTTTAGGTTGAGCTGTGATGTGTCGATAAGGACGGTCTTCGCCAAGGAAGCGTGCAACCAAATCATCATACCCCTGACCAGCTTTAGTTTCTGAATACAGAATAACTGGCTTACCCTCGTTTGATGCTTGTAATACACTTGGACATTCTGGAATAACACCTAATGTCGGTACGCGTAAAATATCTTTAGAAATATCATCAATTGTCAGCATTTCCTGACGGTCAGCACGTTCCGGGTTAAAACGTGTAATACATAAATGTTTACGTATACGCCCTTCGTTGTGTTCAACTTTCTTGGTTTTGCTATCTAACATACCAATAATGCGGTCAGAGTCACGTACTGAAGAGATTTCAGGGTTTGTTACGATGATTGCTTCATCTGCATGATACATGGCTAAAATCGCACCACGTTCGATCCCCGCAGGTGAATCACAAATAATGTAATCAAATTCTTGAGATAGCTCATCAATAACACGAGCAACACCTTCGTCGCTCAACGCATCTTTATCACGTGTTTGTGAAGCCGGTAAAATATAAAGGTTTTCGATATCTTTATCGCGAATAAGGGCTTGTTGCAGACGTGCTTCATTATTAATAACATTAACGAAATCATATACAACACGACGCTCACAACCCATAATCAAATCAAGGTTACGTAAGCCTACATCAAAATCAATCACAACAGTTTTATGACCACGAAGGGCTAAACCTGTTGCAAAAGATGCGCTCGTTGTAGTTTTACCTACACCACCTTTGCCTGATGTTACGACAACAATTTTGGCCACCGAATCCACTCCTATTATGGTCATACACCCTTAAAAGGGCTGTTTTTTGGTGATTTGCTTAATAAATTAAAGTTCTAGAGCTTCAAATTCAAGCTCTTGCTTTTCATTTAAATAAATATGTACTGGCTTTTTTACCACATGTTTAGGGATATCATCTGCGACGCAATACGTTCCGGCAATGGAAACGAGCTCAGCCTCTAAAGATTGGCAAAAAATGCGTGCAGCTGCGTGCCCGCCCGCACCAGCAATGACTCTACCACGAACTGTGCCATAAATATGTATATTTCCTGATGCAATCACCTCGGAACCACTATTCATGCCAGCCTTTAAAATAATATCGCCGTTATCTTGTACAAGGGATTGGCCTGTACGCAAAATTTCATCATGATAAGAGGTAATATGAGCGACCGCTATCTTGTTTAGTGGTTTTTTTGTTTCTGCTGAAGACGAGGCAGGGGCGGTAGCAGGTTTTTCCACAATAGCAACTTGTTCAGCTGTCGCTTTAATGCGTTGTAAGGGTTGATCTGCCGGTAAAACAGGGAATTGAATAGCGCGAGCTTCATCTCCTAAAATACCGTCGATTACCGCCATTGGTTGTAAACCTAAGCTCACCAGAAGTTGAATTAATGCAATTAATTCTTGCTCAACTGTACTGTCAATAATCACTAAAGTTCCCTGATAGGAACCTTCATTTAAAATATTTGATAATTGCTGGCGGATCACATCATGATCATTGGTATCGAAGGTTATCCTGCTAAAGTTAACCATTCTGCCGGTAATCCGTATATCAGCCATAAGTCTTCCTTCAAGGCGTTAAACGAGCTGTAATATCGTTAAGTTTATTGTAAATAGGGCAAATGCTAGAACAATTTGTGCCAATTCTCTAGCGTGATTCATAAAAAATTAAATAAATGCTTATTCTTTGATTCGATCATACTCCGCAAGCGTTTGTTGCCACTGTTTGACCTTGACTTGTTTTCGTACAGACTCCAGTGTCTCGAAAACGACAGATTCAACCAATTGCTCAAGCTGACGATTATTAATATTTATCTCACTTACTCTTTGAGAAATTAATTGATAAGTAGGGTTCGGATTATTTGGTGATCCCTCAATTAGAGGCTCAATTAGACCTGCGCTAATATTCTCACCCAATCTTTGACCAATGCTTTGGATTTGCTGTTCAATGCGACCGCCGACTAAAGGAATTAAGCGTAATAATTGAGTTAGCTCGGGCGTATCTACTATGGCCTGATCTACAATTTTCCCAACGCCTTTTGTAATGGCAGGCTTTTGTTCTTTTAAAGCAGTTGCTAAAGATTCTTGTAATAATGCTGTTAGGGTAGCAGTAAATTGCTCACGATGATGATTAACTAAGTCGTGAATAATCTGTTTATGGCTAGAACTGGTTTCAAGTTCATATCTAATACCATCAATCACGGTAATTACAACACGGTCGGACAACTCTTCCATTACAACGCGATAGTAAAATAAACCAGTTTTTCGCCAGCTTTCCGGAACAACCGGATAACCTAACTCATGTAAGCGATAGGCAATAATCCCAGCACGGAATAAACGTAAAAAACGGAGCTGAGGAATAATGGCTAAAATTTCATACCAGTGAATAAACGGGAAAAAGAACCAACGCTTATGGTGTTTATTGATGATCGCAATGGCCCAGCGGACAAGCAACTCAACAATTAAAAAACCAATAAACCAAGCTTCTGACGTGATCACCCATGGATGGAGTGAAGTACGATAAAAGCTGAGTACTTGGGGCAAGTGAATATGTTCAAAGAACCATGCCCCAATGCTGCTCATTAAAAAGAAATTACTAGCAAGACAGAACAGGTTAAAAATGATAATAAACACCATAAAGATGTCATAGACCAAAAACAGCTTAAAGGACAGGCTGCTTGGGTCTACATGATGGTATTTGGTTTTTTTACCAGAACTGTTTTGCATAATAACGAGTGCTTTCTTAAATATTTGCAGTGGTATATTGAGATTTCATTTGCTCAATAAGTTGATCTTTTTCGGTCCAAATTTCATGAACCCATTGCTGGAAACGTTCACGATAAGCTGCGTCATCTTCGTAGTTGCCCCCAAGCACCCATTCCGGAATTTCAATTTTACGTAAGTTGACCGCAATTTTTGAAACGTCCCCGAGCCAGAAATCGCTATATCCCGGTACGTCATCAGGATAGACAATAGTCATATCAACCAAGGCATCGATTTTGTCGCCTAAAATATTTAAGGCAAGTGCTAAGCCACCTGCTTTTGGTTTAAGCAAATGCTTATATGGCGATTTTTGTTGGTCGTGTTTTTCTTGGGTAAAGCGCGTACCTTCCAAATAATTTAATAATGTAAATGGCTGACTTAAAAGCTGTTCGCAAGCTTTACGTGCTTCCATCATGTCACGATCTTTAAGTTCAGGATTTTTGGCAATTTGTTCTTTGGTGTGACGCTTCATCATCGGGAAGCCTAAAATTTTAAATGCTTGCCCAACAAAAGGAATAAAGATGAGTTCCCATTTGGTAAAGAAACGGGTGAGGGGCATACGGGTTAAACCAAAATATTGGTTTACAGTCGTGTCTACCCAACTTTGATGATTGCAGGTCATTAGATAACGACCTTGCATATTCAGGTCAAGCCCTTCATCAATGGTAATGTCCCATTTTAGATTTGGTAAAACATGATCAATGAGCCAGTTATTTACCCCTAACCAGCTATTTGTAATTTGAATATTAGTTTCGTCTACTTTTGATGACTTTTTTAATAGCTTGGTTAGACCTAGTGCAAGAACAGGTGGGCCATGAAAAAAAGTACTTCCTGTAATGACTGTACCTACAGTGAGTCCACGTGTAATTTTTTTTAGCGCAGATTGCTTATTGGGTGCAGTTGACATATAAATGACCCCGAATGTCTAAAATCCATAGAAAAGTTGTTTAACTATAACTATCGTAATATGAAATACAACGACATCTTAGACAACAATGAAGAAATTGTGATGAGCTGGCATCTGAAAGTGCATCAAAATATTACAAAAAAATAACTAAACTGTTTATTATTAACAAAATATCAATGTTTTATACTTCCTTTTTGTTTCATCATTCATTCAGACAACAAAACACACAAAGTGAGGAGGCATGCAATGCGTGCATTAGTTATTTCAACAGTGGTAGGGGCAGCAGTAGTTCTTTCTGGTTGTCAAACAACTGGTAATAATCTTGGTGGCGTTGAATACGATAAAGCCGCATTAGGTACTTTAATTGGCGCAGCAGCTGGTTACGGTGTTTCTAAATCAAATGCAAACTCTAGTCGTCAAAACAACCGTGCTGCAGCAATTGGTGCAGTTCTTGGTGCCGCTGGTGGTTTATACCTTGACCAGAAAGAGAAAAAACTTCGTCAACAAATGGCGGGTACTGGTGTAGACGTTGGCCGTAACCCAGATGGTTCTGTTCAATTGATCATGCCTGGTAGCATTACTTTTGATACAAACAAATCAAACATCAAGCCAAACTTCTATGCAACTTTAGACAAAGTAGCTCAAACATTGGCTGAAGATAACAAGAGCGCGATTTTGGTAACGGGTTATACAGATAATACTGGTAATGACTCTATCAACATTCCATTATCTCAATCACGTGCACAATCAGTTAAAAACTATTTAGCTGGCCGCGGCGTTCCATCTAGCCGTATCGATGCACAAGGTTATGGTTCTTCTAACCCGATCGCAGACAACTCAACTGCATCTGGCCGTGAACAAAACCGCCGTGTAGAAATCAGCATTTATGCTAAACAATAAGATTTAGTTTATTGTTTCAAAAACCACCTTCGGGTGGTTTTTTTATGGGTGCAGTACAAGAAATAATCACGACATTCTGCGGCGCATAAATTGCATTATTAGACATCATTTATACATATCCATAGATTTACTATTGGGATTCTAAAACAGAGATGACTATAATCATGCTCGAAAAATTAAGAGGTAATACGCGATGTCATCTGCCAGTCAATTGAACAACAAGCAAGAAGAAGCCATGAAATATACTCAGGGCCCTTTATTGGTGCTTGCTGGCGCTGGTTCAGGTAAAACATCGGTAATTACCCGTAAAATTGCCTATTTGGTGCAACACTGCCGTATTCCAGCGCATCGTATAACCGCGATGACCTTCACAAACAAAGCTGCACGTGAAATGAAAGAGCGTGTGACCAAGCTTTTGTCGCGTGAAGAAGCAAAAGGTTTATCCGTCTCTACTTTCCATACTTTTGGTTTAAACCTTTTACGTTTAGAACTTAAAAATTTACCTTTAAAAGCTAATTTTTCGATTTTAGATGCAGATGACTGTAAACGTATTTTGATGGATTTGATGCATCGCGATAATTTGTCGGGTGCAGAGAGTAAAGAATTAATTGCCAAAGCAATGAAGAAAATTTCAGATTGGAAAAATGATCTGATTTTGCCAGAACAAGCACATTCAACTTGTGAAACACCAGAAGACGTACAGTTTGCACATCTCTATCAACTTTATGAACGTAATTTACGCGCATACAATGCCGTTGATTTTGATGACTTGATTGTTATGCCAACACGCTTATTGCAAGAAAATGCAGAAGTACGTGATAAATGGCAAAACCGTGTACGCTATTTATTGGTCGATGAATATCAAGATACCAACACGGCTCAGTATATTCTGGTCAAACTGTTAGTTGGGGTAATGGGGCAGTTCACCGCGGTGGGTGACGATGACCAATCGATCTACGCATGGCGTGGTGCTAAGCCTGAAAATATGGCTTTGCTTAAACAGGATTTCCCTAATCTACATATCATTAAATTAGAACAAAATTATCGATCAACCAGTCGTATTTTAAAAGCAGCGAACTGTGTGATTCAAAATAACCCACATATTTTTGATAAGAAATTGTGGAGTGATAAAGGACATGGTGAAGTCATCCGAATCATTACATGTCGTAATGATGACGATGAAGCAGAGCGCGTGGTTAAAGACCTACTGACTCATAAACTGATGAACGGTAAGAACTGGAAAGATTATGCTGTGTTGTATCGCGGGAACTTTCAGGCTCGTGTACTAGAAACCCAACTTCGCCAAATGCAAATTCCATATAAACTTTCTGGCGGTACATCGTTCTTCGCGCGTGCAGAAATTAAAGATGTGATGAGTTATTTACGTCTTATTATTAATCCAGAAGATGATAGTGCTTTCTTACGTATTATTAATACGCCTAAACGCGCAATTGGCCCAGTTACTCTTGAGAAGTTAGGTTTATTCTCACAAGAAAATAATTTGTCTTTACTCGGTGCTTCTGCTGACCAGCGTTTAAGCATGGTGCTGCCTAAAAAGGCAGAAACTCAGCTTCATGAGTTTGCCGATTTTATTGCGACATTTACCCGTGAACTCTTGGAAGATGACGAACCTGTGCCTAAAGTTCGTCAAATGATGAACGAAGCGGGTTATATGGATTACGTTCGTGAACAGTCCGCTACACCTGCACAAGAGAAAAGTAAACTCGATAACATCGAGAACTTATTTACCAGTATTCAAAATCTGATTAACCGTGCAGAAGATGTTGATGAAAAGAACATTGAAAGCGTTATTCGCAAACTGGTTTTACTTGATCTGTTAGAACAACAGCAGGAAGAAGAAGATACAGACAAAGTTAACCTACTAACTTTGCATGCAGCAAAAGGTCTGGAATTCCCATATGTTTATATTATGGGTCTTGAAGAAGAGCTTTTGCCGCATAAAAACTCGATTGCAGCAGAAACCATTGAGGAAGAGCGCCGTCTCATGTACGTGGGAATTACCCGTGCACGCCAAGGTTTAACATTAACCTTAGCTGAGCAGCGTAAAAATGGCGGGCAGATGAAACAGATGACGCCTAGTCGTTTCCTTGATGAACTTCCGCAAGATGAGCTCGAGTGGTTAGGGCGTAAAAAGAAAATTGCGGCTAATGTTGATCCTAAAGAACAGGCTCAACAATATCTGGCAAATTTAAAAGCTTTATTAAAGCGTTAATTTTTTAATTTTTAGGAAATCCCATGAAAGTTCAAGTGAAATTGCTCGATCCGCGTTTAGGTAAAGAATGGCCTTTACCTTCATATGCTACAGCAGGTTCAGCGGGTTTAGATTTACGTGCCTGTTTAGATGAAGCAATTGATATTGAACCAGGACAAACTGTTTTAGTTAAAACAGGTATGGCAATTTATATTCATGATGTCAATTTTGCTGGTTTAATTTTACCGCGTTCAGGTCTAGGTCATAAACACGGTATCGTGCTTGGTAACTTGGTTGGTTTGATTGATTCGGACTATCAAGGTGAATTGATGGTTTCAGTTTGGAACCGAGGTCAAACAACATTCCGTTTAGAACCTGGTGAGCGCTTGGCACAGTATGTTTTAGTGCCAGTCGTACAAGCTGAATTTGAACAAGTAGAAGAATTTGAAGAAACTTCACGTGGTGCTGGTGGCTTTGGTCACACAGGTAAACAATAAGTTTTTGAGAATTTTAACGAAAATCAAACGCCTGCTGGTCAGGCGTTTCTTTTTGCATCTTGAATGTTACAATAGATTATATTACAACACGCTTTACTAATATTCTTTTAACTTTTTTAGCAAACAAACCTTTCAAAAATTTTGAATAATCTATGTTTTTGCGATAGATCGAATTGATCTTTAAATAGAAGATACGCTATGAATGTAAGACACTCATTTCCTAAAAGTATTTTTCGTGCTTACGATATTAGAGGCAAACTTTCTTATTTAACCACGGACGTTGTCCGTTCAATTGCCTATGGATTGGCACAGCAATACAAACAAGCAAAACAAACTCAATTAGTAATTGGCTATGATGCCCGTCTCACTAGCCCAGCCTATGCGCACTTAATTGAAGAAATTTTAATAGAACAAGGCTTAAACGTTACCAATATCGGCTGCTGCTCATCACCTATGATGTACTACATTGCTAGAGATTTTGGTGGTAACGGTATTATGGTGACGGCAAGTCATAATCCAAAATCGGATAATGGTATTAAGTGGATTTTAAAAGGTGAACCACCGTCTCCAGAAATGATTCAGCAGGTGGGTGAAGAAGCCCAAACTTATGTACCCAACCATTCAATTTCTGTACTTGAGCTAACCTTACCTCAATTTAAAGCTGAATTTTGCCAAAAATACCAACAAGCTATTTTTAAAGATATTCATTTAAAACGCCCTTTAAAAGTTGTTTTAGATGGTTTACATGGTTCAGCTGGGCATTGTTCAAAGCTAATCTTGGAAAAAATGGGTTGTGAAGTCATTGCTTTACGTACCGATCCAAATGGAGAATTTCCAGATCATGCACCAGATCCGTCACATGCAGCTCATTTAACTAGCTTGCGAAAAGCTGTAGTTGAGCAACAGGCTGATATTGGTATTGCTTTGGATGGTGATGGAGATCGTGTTGTTTTAGTCGATGAAAAAGCCCAAATATTGACAGCAGACCGTTTATTGTCGCTTTTCGCGCAAATGTGCCTTGAGCAGCACCCAGAGCAAGAAATTGTTTTTGATGTGAAATGTTCACGTATGGTTCAAGAGACTGTCGAAAAACTCGGTGGAAAAGCAAAAATGATCCGTACGGGAAGTAGTTTCCTGCGGGCTTATTTGTCTCAGTCGGGTGGACGTGCCATTTTTGGTGGAGAATATGCAGGCCATTATGTGTTTAATGATGGCCGTGGTTTTGGCTACGACGATGGTTTGTATGCTGCATTACGTGTAATGGAATATTTTACCCAATCAAGTGCTACAACAATTTCTGAATTATTTGCCTCATATCCAGAAAGATGTTGTACAGAAGATACTTATATTGGTACGTATCAGTCCGATCCAAAGTATGTATTACAAGATATTGAGATTTTAAGTCATCGTTTAGGGGCACGTATTAGTAAAATCGATGGCGTACGTCTTGATTTTGATGATGGTTTTGGCATTATTCGAGCATCAAATACTGGTGAATACTTTACAGTAAGATTTGATGCGGATAATCCTTTACGATTAAAGGAAATACAGCAAAAATTTGTAGATATGTTGCAAGAACATTATCCGCAAATTGCACAAGAACTTTCAGAGGCCTAACTAAGGAGAGGCGTAATGCCACAACATCAGCATATCGGTGTCGACAAAGCAAAAATCTTGATTGAAGCTTTGCCGTATATTCAACGTTTTACTGGTAAAACGCTGGTGGTGAAATATGGTGGCAACGCGATGACTGATCCGGAGCTCGAAAGTTCATTTGCCCGAGACATCGTTTTACTTAAAACTGTAGGGTTAAATCCGATAGTTGTTCACGGTGGTGGGCCACAAGTAGATTCATTTTTAAAGCAGTTAGGCCGTGAATCTGACCGTATTGACGGTATGCGTGTAACTGATGCTGCAACCATGGAAGTGGTTGAAATGGTATTGGGTGGTAGTGTAAATAAATCAATTGTTAACCTGATTAATAAACACGGTGGACGTGCAATTGGTTTAACGGGTAAGGATGGCAATTTACTTCGTGCCCGTAAATTGCTTATGGAAAAGCAAGAAGAAGATGGTTCTATCAAACATATCGATTTGGGTATGGTAGGTGAAGTCACTGGTGTGAAAACAGATGTATTGGAAATGTTCACTCAAAGTGACTTTATCCCAGTTATTGCTCCACTAGGTGTAGATGAAAAAGGCAATACTTATAATATTAATGCTGATTTAGTCGCAGGTAAGGTTGCAGAAGCACTAGGCGCTGAAAAATTAATTTTGCTTACTAATATTAGTGGTGTGCTTGATGAAAATAAAAATCTGTTAACTGGCCTTACGACGCAAGAAGTTGATCGCCTCATTGAAACAGGTGTGATCTATGGCGGTATGATTCCTAAAGTAGGCTGTGCGCTTGATGCTGTTAAAGGCGGTGTTGTGAGTGCGCATATTGTTGATGGTCGTGTGCCACATGCATCTTTACTTGAAATCTTCACTGATCATGGCGTGGGAACACTGATTTCTAACCGCACTAAAACATCTTAAGAAATCCGTTATTCTTAATAAAAAGATCACTCTAGGTGGTCTTTTTTTATACCATTTTAATTTGGTCATTTTTTTGTCATGAGCTTTGACTAGTGTAGGGGATGTCACTAGGAGCGTTCATTATGCTGGAAAAATTTAATCAATATCGCCAAACCTGGACTTTACCTTTAAATCGTCATAAAGCAATAAATCAGACGCAATTTCGTTTTGAATGGGTTGATAATTTAAAAGAATTACAAGATGTACAACGGTTTCGTGCACAGCAATTTAGCCAACAATTCGGAATCAAGTTTGAAGATAATTTAGACCAAGATATTTACGATTTTGGTTGTGAACATGCGGTCTTGCGTGAAAAATGGACTGGAGAAATTGTAGCGTATACTCGTTTAAAGCTATTTCAAGGCCACGAAATAGCACAAAGCTACAGTGCCCATGAGTTTGATATTGTTCCTCAGTTATCCCATCTTCCAAATGTGTTAGAAATAGGCCGTACTTGTGTACATCCTCGCTTTCGTAATGGTAAAGCATTGTCAATGTTATGGTTAAACCTTGCACCGAAAGTGCTCTGGTCAATGCGCGCTAAATATTTAATGGGCTGTGTCAGTATTCATTTGCAAGATAATTTAGCTAGAGCGTATTACACACATCGCCAGATTCAACAGTTATCTGAAAGCAAAACAATTGATATTCGGTCTAAAAAAATCTATGAACCTGAATATCCGGAGTTTAGTTTTCCACAAGATGAACGTATGCCAAAACTATTTCAAATGTATTTGAGCATGCAGTCAAAACTATCGAAACAGGCATTTTTTGATGAAGAATTTAACTGTTTAGATTATTTTGTATTTCTTGAAGTGAATAAAGTCGCGACCTCATTTGTAATGAATAAAATGGTGCAGCGTTAATCATATTTCCTATTTTGTAATAGCCAGCACATATTGAGATTTGCAAGCCATTTTACTCTCATGCACAATAGAGCAGATGGGGTAATTAAAAGTAGTTTAAAAGCGATATGTGCCAGCTATTAGGAATGAATTGTGCAACACCAACGGATATTACTTTTTCTTTCCG
This sequence comes from Acinetobacter sp. P1(2023), assembly GCF_028367635.1. NCBI lineage: Bacteria > Pseudomonadati > Pseudomonadota > Gammaproteobacteria > Moraxellales > Moraxellaceae > Acinetobacter > Acinetobacter sp. P1(2023). The sequence continues at coordinate 656,041 of NZ_JAQNDD010000001.1, read as the reverse complement.
TGGTTTTTCACAACGTGCAGGAATTACCTCAGATCATAGCGATGGATTTGGTATTGCATTTTTCGAAGATAAGGCGTGCCGTTTATTCGTTGATAACCAGTCGGCAGTTGAATCTCCAATTGCCGATCTTATTCGTAATTATCCTATTAAATCACGCAATGTGATTGCACACATTCGCAAAGCTACTCAAGGCAAAATCACTTTAGAAAATTCACATCCCTTTATTCGTGAGTTGTGGGGGCGACACTGGATTTTTGCTCATAATGGTGATTTACATGACTTTAATCCGCCATTAAGTGGACGTTTCACACCAGTAGGCAATACGGATAGTGAACGTGCATTTTGCTACTTACTCGATCAACTCGTTGAAGTATTTGGTTATGAAGAGCCAAGTCTTGAACAAATCTTTAAAGTATTAGAAAAGATTTCTCCGCAAATTGCGGAATACGGCACATTTAATTATTGTCTATCTAATGGCAAAGCATTATTTAGTTATGCCATTACTAAATTACATTGGTTAGTGCGTGAATATCCATTTAATCATGCTCACTTAATTGATTTAGATGTTGAAGTTGACTTTAGTCAGGTAACAACACCTGAAGATCGTGTGGCTGTTATAACGACTGAACCTTTAACACATAATGAAAATTGGACAGCGTATCAACCTGGTGAAATGATTTTATTTCAACATGGTAAACCAATTAAAAAGGCAATTACTTTTGTAGAAAGATTAAAGCGTGAACAGGAAAATCCTGAACTTAAACGTATTACGCGTGCAGATCAGTATTAATATAAAATACATTTAAAATATATGAATAAGGAAGTTTATATATTTTAATCAGTTAATAATAAAATAGTTTGTTTAAAAAATACTTTATTATTTTAGTTGGTTAATTTTAATTAAAATATATAAAAACAATAACTTGTGTTAAATATAATTTTTATATGCTAAAGCCGACAAAATAGGTTTGTTTTTATTTATATTCTTTAAATATATCATGCAGTTTATGCAACGATCATTAAGCATCATTGGGGAGATGTATGAAAATGAAATGGGCTTCAGAATATAATACGGGTATTGATGTTATTGATGAGCAACATAAACGAATACTTGATTATATTAATGAGATTGATGATGTGAAAGATGAAGAGGATAGACGTCGTATTAAAGATGTTTTAGACAATATTATCGATTATACGCAATCACATTTTACTTTCGAAGAAAGTTTGCAAGAGGAAGCTGATTATAAATATCGTGTACCTCATAAACGAGTACATGACTTATTTATTAAAAAAATAGAGTTATATCGTGAACGTTTTGAAATGGGACATACGATTGAAGCGGAATTACAAGAAATTTTGGCTAAATGGTTAATTAACCATATTCAACATGATGATGCCGATTATGTAGGGGCAGTAAAAGAAAATATGATGGGAATTATTAGAGAAAAAGAAAAAAAGAAAGGGAAAAACTGGTTTGCTCGGTTTTTCTCATAACCTGAAATAAAAATAATTCATAATTTCAGTTAGCGCGGCAAACTATCGATTCGGTAGTTTGCTTTTTTTATTGAGCAAACTTTGATTTTCAAGCATGACACGGGCAAAATATCTATAGTCTTTTTCAAGGAATGCATAATGCAGGACATACCTATGTCACGATGGTTATCGCCCCTGATGGCGTTTTGCTTATCTTTCATCATTATGGCGACATTGGCACCCACGATGGGCATCCAGATTGATCGTCAACTCGATTTCTGGTTATTGTGGTTAGGCACAATGTTGCTATTGGCACTCCCAGTTTGTTATTTGGAAATTGCTTTAGCAAAACGGTCGAAGACTACAGCCTTAAATGCGTTATCAAGTTTAACTCGTGAAGCAGATAGTTCCCCAAAATGGCGTTTGGTTGGCTGGCTTGCAGTTATTTTTATTCCATTTTTAGCGGGTAATGTATTAAGTACCGCTGGTAATTTACTAGCTACACAACTTAATAATAGTGTTTCTGGGCAGCTTGTTTTCGCAGGTCTTGCTGTTGTGGGCTTAATTTTATCTTTTATTCCACGTCAGATTTTAGTTTTGCTCATGACGATTGGGGTAATTGCTTCTCTTGTTTTAGCTAACACAATGGGAACGACTTTACAGCCTTGGCACTGGACAAATGTTGAGTTTAAAGAGTGGGGTAATGCGACTGTACTTGCGCTTGTTGCGAGTGGGCTAGGTTTAGGGCTTTACTGGCAAAATAGTGTAGGTGCTGTGCAAACGCAAGAAGGCGCAACCAAAACTGTTCTTCCAATCTGGTTAGCTCAGCTCATTGCTGTGATTGCCTTTGGTTTCTTTTCTTTACAAGCGCAGCTCCCTGTTTTTACTTGGATCTTTACCGCAGTCATGACCACAGCGTTATTTGTGCAATTGGCCAGAGAACAGCTTGCTCAGCGTCAGCTTATGCCAGTTTTACAGTGGGTGATTATTGTTGTAGCGATTGCGGTTTGGGCTGTACCTGAGCTTCATAGTATCTTTACACTGATTTTGATGCTTTGGGGATTACTCATTTGCCTGATCTATACCATTTTTGCTGGCTGGATTATGAAAATTAGCCATTTGCGTAAATCGATGAATTTTAGCAATGAGTTGTTTTATAACTTATGGCGTATTGCGGTACGTATTGTATTACCGCTTTCAATTATCATTGCCATGGTTGCGGTAATTGGACAAATGATCTGATGGAAAAAGCTCAGCAAGTGTGGGTTGCTTTTGCAGCCCCAGAGCAACAGTTTTTAGTTGCTATTCCATTTGAGGCTGGTATGACTGCATTACAAGCAGTTGAGGCGAGTGGGTTGCAAACGCAAGTAAGTTTGTCTGAGCCACTACAACTTGGCATCTTTGGTGCAAAAGTTGAGGCACATGCGATTTTGCAAGCGGGTGATCGAGTTGAGGTTTATCGACCTTTAACCATTAATCCTAAAGATATACGCCGTAAACGCGCCGAGAAAAACCCTGTGGGGCGATATATTAAAAGTAATCGCTTTAAGCAATAAGCCCCATAAACAAAACCCCTCAAAGTATTTCACTTGAGGGGTTTATTTTTATTAGAAAAAACGATTATAGTGGTGGTGCAGTTAAAATCGCTTCTTTAGAAGCAGGTAAACCTGGTTGCGATTCTGGAATAGTTTCTAAACCTTCAATTTTAGTTACTGTGCCAGTTCCATCAAAGTAAATTTTTAAATGCTGACCATGTGCTGCTGGGATTTTTGCTTTTTTCGCATAAGTTCCCGGGATATAGTTGTAAATGTAGTCCCAACGTAGAGGATTGAGGGGATCAGTCACAGTTGGACTACCAAGCAAAAAACGCACTTGCTGGAAATTCATGCCGACTTGTACTTGAGAGGCCTGAGCTTTGGTCAATGGAGTCCCTTGAGGAATATCAACCTTATATACACCAAAGATTGAACAACCGGCAAGGAGTGAAGTGACTAATAACGTCAGCACGAGTTTTTGCATTTTGCTACACTATCCCAATAAATTATGATGCATTTGATCAAAGGATAGATCATACTTCATCTAAATTCTATTGCCTATTCCAACTTGAGATTTGTTGAGAGACCTTTTTTCATGCCTATTTCCAATCAAGATTTGCGCAAAGCTGGACTTAAAGTTACCCTTCCACGAATTAAGATTTTGGAATTATTAGAAAATTCAAAACAACATCATCTTAGCGCTGAAGATATTTACAAGACTTTGTTAGAACAAGGGGAAGATGTCGGTCTTGCGACAGTTTACCGTGTGTTAACACAATTTGAAGCTGCAGGTATCATTCAGCGCCATCATTTCGAAAATAATCATTCTGTTTTCGAAATTATGCAAGAAGATCATCACGATCATTTGGTTTGCCATAATTGCAACAAAGTTATTGAATTTACTAATGATATTATCGAGAAGGAACAGCATGCTGTAGCAGAGCAACATGGGTTTACTTTAACGGGTCACTCATTAAACCTCTACGGTTACTGTAACGAACCTGAATGTCAGGAAGTACTGCGTAAGAAATAATCGTTTTCACACAAAGAAAACAAATAAAAAAGGAAGGTTACGTTTAACCTTCCTTTTTTTATGAAGAAATTACTGTTTGTCGAAGGTTAAATGCTGACTTGTGCCTGCAATTTGATCAGGACCTTCTTCGGCAAGCTTAATTGTTAAACGTAAATCGTTTGGTGAGTCAGCATGTTTTAATGCATCTTTGTAGGTAATTTGGCCTGATTTATAAAGATCAAAGAGCGCTTGGTCAAAGGTTTGCATACCAAGTTCACGTGAGCGTTTCATTAAATCTTTAATTTCATGAATTTCGCCTTTACGAATATAGTCTGAAATTAATGGTGAATTAATTAGAATCTCAATTGCGGCACGGCGTGAATTACCATCTGGCGTTGGAATAAGTTGCTGTGCAATCATGGCCTTTAAGTTAAGAGATAAGTCCATGTAGAGCTGGCTGTGGCGGTCACTTTCAAAGAAGTGAATAATACGATCAAGTGCTTGGTTGGCGTTGTTGGCGTGCATTGTGGCTAAGACCAAGTGGCCCGTTTCGGCGAAGCCAATTGCATAGTCCATCACTTCACGCGTACGAATCTCACCAATCAAGATTACATCAGGTGCTTGTCGCAAAGTATTCTTTAAAGCTACTTCAAATGAATCAGTATCGATTCCAACTTCACGTTGGGTAATGATGCAGCCAGCATGTTCATGAATAAACTCGATGGGGTCTTCAATGGTAATGATGTGACCTTTAGAGTTATGGTTACGATAGCTAATCATTGAAGCCAGCGAGGTCGATTTACCTGTACCTGTTGCACCTACAAAAATAATGATACCGCGTTTGGTCATCGATAAATCTTTAAGTACAGGCGGTAATTGTAAGTCATCAATTGAAGGAATTTTAGTTTCAATTCGACGGAGTACCATACCCGGCATGTCACGTTGCTGAAAAGCACTCACACGAAAGCGGGCAGTTTTATCACGGTTCATAATGGCAAAGTTACATTCACGAGTGTCTGCAAATTCTCTGCGCTGTTTTTCACTCATGATGGAATGTAACAGTTGACCAATTATTTCGCCTGAAAGACTGTTTTTTGAAATGGGAACAATTTGCCCGTTAATCTTCATCGATGGTGCAACGCCATCTGTAATAAAGAGGTCGGATGATTTTTTTTCAACCATCAAGTTGAGCAGGTCATTAAAATCCATATTTATTCTCTAGTTATTTTTATAGGAATGATTCAGGCTGTTTAGCAGCAGTACGAGCCGTTTGCGGGCTGATTACACCGCGAGCCACTAAACCTTTTAAGCTTTGGTCGAGGGTGGTCATGCCATGATTCGCACCCGTCTGAATGGCTGAGTACATTTGCGCGACTTTATTTTCACGAATTAAGTTACGAATGGCAGGAATACCAATCATGATTTCATGGGCTGCGACACGACCGCCGCCATTCTTTTTAAGCAGGGTTTGTGAAATAACAGCCTGTAAAGACTCTGATAACATGGCACGAACCATGTCTTTTTCTTCGGCTGGGAATACGTCAATCACACGGTCAATGGTTTTCGCAGCAGAAGTGGTATGAAGCGTACCAAACACCAAGTGACCTGTTTCGGCAGCAGTAAGTGCTAAACGAATAGTCTCAAGGTCACGCATCTCACCGACCAAAATAATATCTGGGTCTTCACGCAGTGCTGAACGTAGCGCTTCATTAAAGCCGTGTGTATCACGATGCACTTCACGTTGGTTGATGAGACATTTCTTAGATTGGTGTACAAACTCGATAGGGTCTTCAACCGTTAAAATGTGGTCATAACGGTTTTCGTTAATGTAGTCCATCATCGCTGCAAGTGTGGTGGATTTACCTGAACCTGTTGGGCCTGTAACCAGTACAATGCCGCGTGGATAGTCACAAATATCTTTAAAGATTTGACCTAAGCCTAAATCTTCCATGGTAAGTACTTTGGAAGGAATGGTACGAAACACTGCACCAGCACCACGGTTTTGATTAAATGCGTTAACACGGAAACGCGCAACATTAGGCACTTCAAAAGAAAAGTCGGTTTCAAGTTTTTCTTCGTAGTCACGACGCTGTTTATCATTCATGATGTCATAGACCAGACGGTGAACATCTTTATGATCTAGAGCTGGTAAGTTAATGCGCCGAACCTCACCATCAACGCGAATCATTGGTGGCATGCCAGCAGACAAGTGTAAATCGGACGCGCCATTTTTCACAGAGAAGGCGAGTAGCTCTGTAATATCCATAATTTCCCCAAGTAAATCAAAATATGTCATTATTTTGTAGAATAATATACGGCTTTCACCGAGGCTTACCAACACCTCGCTTTAGGTGAAAAGCAAAAAAGTTTTTTGAAAATGAGAACCTTGTCAATGAATTACCTGCAAGATGCGCGGCAGCACGTATTACAGCAAATCCAAACTGCTTGTGAGAATGCTCAACGTGCGCCTGAAACCGTGCAACTTTTAGCCGTATCGAAAACACATCCAAGTGAAAGTTTGCGTGAAATGTATGCAGCAGGGCAAAGAGCATTTGGCGAAAACTATTTGCAAGAAGCTTTAGATAAAATCGAAGCTCTACAGGATTTGGAAATTGAATGGCATTTTATTGGTCATGTTCAACGCAACAAGACTAAACATTTGGCCGAGAAATTTGATTGGGTACATGGTGTAGATCGTTTAATTATTGCTGAGCGGCTATCTAACCAACGTGGCGATGATCAATCTGCTCTGAATATTTGTTTGCAAGTGAATATTGATGGGCAAGACAGTAAAGATGGTTGTGCACCAGATGAAGTTGCCGAGCTGGTTGCCCAAATCAGTCAATTACCAAAAATCAAATTACGCGGTTTAATGGTCATTCCAGCCCCTGACAATACTGCCGCTTTTGCAGATGCTAAGGCCTTGTTTGATGCGGTGAAAGAAAAGCATGCCTACCCAGAAGATTGGGATACTTTAAGTATGGGGATGTCGAGTGATTTAGAAGCTGCAATTGCTGCAGGATCAACGATGGTTCGTGTAGGAACGGCATTGTTTGGTGCTAGAGACTATTCGCAAAAAGGGTGATGTAAGCTTTATCTTACAGAAATTGCGGCCTTTTGCGGCTATGGCAGACAACGCTTTTTTCGTACTATGAACTCATCAGGAAACAGGATGTTTCTAAGAATAACAATAAACAGTGATGAATGGATGCATACAGGTACGACAGGAGTTATACCAACGCAGAATCTAAAAAAGCCTCGACAGGATGTCGGGGCTTTTTAGTTTTAACCCACAACTTCAATCGTACTTGCACCCGCACCGAGTGGTTTTACCTGAATTTGTACAGGAATACGCTCATGCATTTCTTGAATGTGTGAGATGAGAATGACCTGACGTCCCTGATTTTGCAGTTGATCTAAAGCATTCATGACCATATGCAAAGATGAGGCATCTAAAGTACCAAAGCCTTCATCAATAAATAGCGATTCAATTTTCATTGAACCCGAAGCCATATTGGCAATGGCTAAAGATAAGGCAAGGGCAGTTAAGAATGACTCACCGCCAGATAAAGAGGCAACAGAGCGAGTTTCTCCATCCATATCGTGGTCAATAATGGCAAGGCTTAAAGACTGATCAAGACGTTTTAGTGTATAGCGCTGAGACAGCATCGCCAGTTGCTGGTTTGCATGTTCTACTAAAATATCTAGGTGATATTGCTGGGCGTAGTCGCGGAACTCTTTTCCTTTGGCATCACCAATCAGACCTGAAATTTTGCTCCAGCGATGTTCTTCTTGCTGAATATTCTGAATTTGCTCTGCATATTGTTGCTGCTTCGCAAGGTTTTGTTGATGTACTTCGAGCTTAAGTTTAAGCCGATCACGTACTTCAAGTTGTGCTTTAAGCTCTGCAATATTGTTTTGAATAAGGCTAACGAGCTTTTCATGTTCAATATCTGGCTGAGTTTGTAAGTGCTCACTCAATTGCTCTTGCATGGTTTTAAGTGCAGAAGAGGCTTCACTTAATAAACGCTCGGCATGATTAAGACGGTTACGAATGTCTTGCTCTTGGGCTGAATTGATCTGTATGAGCGCCATAAGATCATGTGACTCAAAATCAGTATGGGCTTTTAACCAGTTTTGAATTTGTTCATCAATCTGCTGCTGGTGCGCCGCAGTGTGTTGATGTTGATGCTTGAGCTGATCGAGCGATTGTTTTTGCTGTTCAAAGTGCTGTCTGGTTTGTTCAAAGCGTTGTTTAGCCTCGTGATACGCCATCTGTTGTTGCTGACGTTTAGCTTCATGCTCAATTAGCCATTCGTGCGGTTTAATATCGGCACGGCCAGTCATTTGCTGAATGAGCGACACTGCTTTTTCATTATTTTGTTGGCCTTTAAGCGTAATTTCTTGGAGATTTTGGTCAATCTCATCAATTTGCTTCGCCATTTGCTCAAGGTTAGCAGTCAACATTTTAAGTTCTTGTTGCTGCTGTTCAAAACGCTGTGCAAGCTGTTCTTGTTGCTCAAGTTGCTTGGCGCGTGCATCAAGAATAGTCCAAGTCTGCTTAGCCGTTTGGCTACTCGACTGCTGCCACGCTTGCTGTTCTGTTTCAGATAAGCACTCAACAATATGTTGAACCTGTTGTTGCCATTGCTGTGCAGTATTAAGCAAGCTTTCATTACGCTGAATAGACTGAACGAGTTGACTGTGTTGTTTAATCGCTTGGACTAAACGCAAGTTTTCTGAGTCAAATGAACTTATAGCAGTTTGCGCGGCTTGCCTGAGTTCGTTCAGCGTTTGCAAGATCTGCTCAGGAGCTTGATTAAGCTCAATATGTAATTGATTGTGCTTAAACGTTTGCTCAAGCTCTTGCTGCAAGCTTGATTGTTTTGTTTGAAGTTGAGTTAGATATTTCTGAACTTGCTCAAGCTCAGCACGGCACTGGGTAAGTGCATGTTGCTGGGTTTGCCATGTATTAAATTTAGTTTGCTCTAGTGCAACAGCTTGCTGCTCTTGTTGTTGCTGCAAATCGAATAAAGCTTTAGAGACTGCACTGTTATCAACACGATAGGGATGATGTGTACTTCCGCATACTAAACACGCATAGCCTTCTTTAAGATTGGCTCGTAACTGCTCAATATTTTCAGTATGTAATAAACGCTGCTGTTGCAGGATGTGCTGTAACTTTTCACGCTCAGTTTTTGCTGTTTGGTAATCTTGCTCAGTCGACTGGCAAAGAGTTTTAAGCTCCTGCTCTTGCGCTGAGACTTGAGTTTGTTTTTCAGTCAATTGCTGAAGCTCAGCATATAACTCATGATAAATTTTAACTTTCTGTTGAGTCAGATCTAGCTGAGTGATTTGAGCAAGCTTTTGTTCTTTGTCTTTACGTTGCTGTTCAAGCTTTAACTCAATTTGTTCAACTGTGCCGAGTGAAGCTGTCAGTTGTTCAAGTTCACTTTTAGCTTCCGCTACCTTTTGGCGGGCAAGGGTAGGATTGCCAAGCTGTTGTTCAATCGCTTCATAGTTTTGAATAAACTGCCCGAGCTGATGTAGATGTGCTGAGAGGCCTTTGTCTAATACAGCGTATTGTTGAGTATGGGTAAGCTGCTGTTGTAGATGAACTTGGTCTTGTTGAAGCTGTGCAATATGCTGCTGCACAATGTTTTGCTGTTGTTGCAATGGACCGAGTTTTTGCTCAAATACATTTTTCTTTTCTTTGCACTTTTTATATTCATCGGCAATAAAGGCACGTTCTTGAATGGACTGTCGAACTTGATTTAAAGCATGTTGATGCTGTTGCTCAAAATCGAGCGTCTGTTTGAGCTCTTGTTCGGCAAGTTGATATTGTTTTTGTCCTGTTTCAAAAACTTGCACCAACTCATTAAACTTGGTTTGAGCTTGCTGAATTTGTGGCTCAAGTTGTTGTAGCGTTTGTAAATTTTGAGATTGCTGAAAAACCTGCTGGCGTATTTCAGAGAAAACTTCGAGTCGTTTTAATTGCTCACGTTCACCAGCCAATTGTTGATGGTGATTTTGCTGAGTTTGAAACTGTTGCTGTTTAGCTTGAACTTCTTGCTCAAGTTTTACTTTACGCTCAAACCATTGTTGCTGTTTGTCTAAAACATTTTTATGTTGTTCTAACTTTTGATGGTTTTGTTCGACCTGCTGATATTGTTCGGTAAATGCAGCAATTTCTTCATCAGACAAAATTTCAATATGGCCTAAGAACTCTTCAAGCTGTTTACGCTGCTTTGCAATATCGGCTGTTTTACGAAAGGCCAATTCACCGATTTTGGCGAAAATGCTGGAGTTGGTCAGGTACTCAAGTAACTCACCGCGTTCGCTGTCTCGTGCTTTTAAAAATGCAGTTACTTCTGACTGGGCAAGTAACACGGCACGAGTAAATTGTTCAAAAGAAAGCTGGGTAATTTGTTTAACTTTTTCATCAACTGCTTTGGCTTTGTCGGCAAGTATGACACCGTCAGTCAGGCATTTTAAATGGCGCTGCACACTTTGTAATTTGCCATTTGGGTTTTCACGTGCCCGTTTAATTTCCCAACGTGCCAGATAGCGTTTCTGGTCTTGTGCAATAAAACAAAGCTCAGCAAAACCATGCCCTGTACCACGGCGTAAGACAGTGAGTGGTGAATTGGTCAGTAACTCTGAACCATCGACATCTTTTAATTTACCATCGCTGTCTTTAAGGCGAGGAACCCGATTAAATAAAGCCAGACACATGGCATCTAAAATGGTCGACTTACCTGCGCCTGTTTTCCCTACAATTGCAATGAGACCAGCATGAGCCAGAGGCGCGCTTTCAAAATCAATAAAGTGTTCATCAGAAAGAGATGCCAGATTTTTTATTCGGATGGATAAAATTTTCATGACATATCCTTAAGGGGTTGCATCATTTTCAAGATGTTTTTGTGCTTCTTGTACTAGACTTAGAAAATCTTTTAAGACCGCGTCATCGGCGTTGTAACCTTGTTTTTCCCAGATATTTTGAAAGAGTTTTTCTGGTGTGGGTGGTTCAAGTGCGATTTGCTGAGGAGTAGTTGAGTCGGTCGAGTCTTTATTCACATATTGACGTGAAATACGTACTAAACGATAGCGGTCAGGAGGTAGAGCCGCTTCAAACTGCTGACGTAAATTCGGCTGTGGCGGCGTTAAGCTATAATATTCAATATCGACATATTCACGGTGGTCAATATTTTCAATCACGCCATGAGGCAAGGCTTTAAGTTGTTGTAGCACTTCATTTAACTCACCACGAATGCGGTGCAATTGTATGCAACGCGGAATTTCTATAGCTTCAAACTGCAAACGACTGTCTGTGTTTTGAGTTGGGTCAATTTTGACCTCAACTACTTGGTGCTTATAGTTAATTTCACTAAAAGAAAGCGGAATGGGCGAGCCACTATAACGGATATGCGGTTGGCCTACTTTTTGTGGTTTATGTAAGTGCCCTAAAGCGACATAGTCGACAGCATCTTCAAATAAAGTCGTTGAAAGTGCCTCTTCGTTACCAATAATGATTGGGCGTTCAGAGTCAGATGTTTCTCCACCTTGCATATGCGCATGTGACATCAAAATCAATGCTTGGTCTGGCGTTTTACGACGTTTGGCTTCGGCAATGAGTTGCTGGTGCAAATAGGCAATCGCATTTTTGCTATTGGTGGTATGTTCATTAAAGCCCGTAATTTCGGCTGAGCGTAAAAAAGGTAGGGCAAGGCACCACGCCACAATATCCTGATTTTGATTATAAATAGGTAAAAGTAGTCGATCGAGATCTAGAGTTTTATCTTCATTCCAGCGAACTACGCCCACTGTTTTTGCATTGTATTTTTCTAGAAGCGGTTCAACCTGTTCAATACGGTAGCCTGAGTCATGGTTACCCGCAATCATGAGCGTTTGCATGTGCGGTGCGATGCGATGTGCATCTGCTAAAAATTGGTAGAGTTGTTTTTGTGCCTGAGAACCCGGATTAATAACATCAAAAATATCGCCGGCAATGAGCAGGGCATGTGGTTGTTTTTCTTGGATTTGAGTCAGCAACCAGCTTAAAAATTGTTGGTGTTCATAGTGTCGTGAGTGATTATAAAAAAACTGCCCCAAATGCCAGTCAGAAGTATGTAGAAAATGTACGGACATAGAAACAGACATCAAGCCAAAATAAACACAGATACGTTAGCATAAATTGGCGAGAGATTTTATCAAGACATTTTAAAGTGCTTGTTATTTAAGCCTGCAGTAGAACTTAAATTATTTTTTTCACTTTAAACACTGCTTTGTTACTATCAGGTCAAATCATAAACTCTGAGAACAAAATGACTATTCATAAATACGAAGTAAAAATACAGTGGGAAGGCAATACAGGTACAGGCACTTCATCTTATCGTTCATATAAACGAGATTTTAGTATTCAGCATCCTCAAAAAGCCACAATTCAAGGTTCATCAGACCCTGCCTATTTAGGTGATGTGACCAGATGGAACCCAGAAGATTTATTGGTCGCATCTGCTTCAGCTTGTCATAAGCTTTGGTATTTACACCTGTGTGCAGTCAATCATATTTACGTTGTGAGTTATGTCGATCACGCACTGGGCTTTATGGAAGATACAGATCCAGTCAAACGTGGTCACTTTACTCAAATTATTTTAAGACCAGAAGTTGTTTTAGAAAAAGGTGCTGACCAAGAGCTTGCAGCAAAACTGCATGAAGAAGCACATCACGAATGCATGATTGCCAATTCGGTGAATTTCCCAATTACATGTGAAGCCACTTTTAGCTTTGCCGAATAATCAATATGAAATAGCCACCGATAAAAATGCAGTGGCTATACATTAAAAAATAAATAGAGCCGTTAAATAAGATCTTTAAGCTGCATTTTCATCGACTTGGAAAATACCAAAAACGTTATGGTCTAAATCGACAAAATAACCATGCCAAGCACGACCGGGAATGGCGAATTTATCCATCGCCACAATACCACCTTGCGCTAAAATTTTGGCAGCCACTTCATCGAAGTTTTCGACTTGAACCGAACAGGTAAATGCATTGGTGCCATATTCCATTGGCGGCGTTTGAGCGGGGCGTTTTAATAGTCCCCCCATGATTGAAGGCGTTTCGATACGATAATATTCAATTGGTAGGCTTTCATCGAGTTTAAATTGCCAACCGAACACAGCTTGATAAAACTGCGCATCGCGGGCAGGGTTTGAAGACTGGATTTCAAAATAGGCAATATTGTTCATATTATTTAAATCATTTTTATGGTGCAAAAAGTATACGCATAGCCTTTATAGCCACGAAAGAACTATTGTGTATGGTGAGCGTAAAATAAATAAAAGTGCTAAAAAATAAAAACCGACGATTCGAGTGATGAGAGAATCGTCGGTCAAAAGCTTCATCAAGGGTTTCGGCTGCTAACAAAACCTAATCCGAAGGAAAGAAAGAGTCGTAATGAAAGGTCACCGAAACAATTTTGCGGATGCCGTGCAAAGGAAGTATTCGGTTGCTGCGACCTTATTACCCTATATAACGTCAAGAGATCAGGATTGGTTGACAGAAAAATGAAAAAAAATCGAAAAAAATTTATAATTATTTTTTGAACCCATAAATTAGGCAAAAATATGACCAAATTACGTTCTTACTTTCTCTGGTTTTTTGCTTTATGCATCGTGCTTACCTTAATTGTAGGTGTGGTTGCAGCACTATTACCAGCGAGTGTAGGTGGTATTTTAACAGCCGTTCCATATTTAGGCGCAATGATTTTTGTCTTATTTAAATTTTTAAAGAAAGAACGCCGTGCTCCGACTGTACAAGAAAAAAAGAAATTTACTTTAGGTTTTAGTCTGATTTTTTGGGGCTATAACTTGTGTGGTGTTTTATTTGGCCTATTTTTATTTGCCAGAAAAGACCCTGAGATTTTGCAAAACTTTATGCTTTACCTCAAACAGCCTCAGTTTTTAAGCATTATGGTGATCATGCTTTTAATGTTAGCTATTCCGCTTTATTTAATTACCTACTGGTTTTACGGCAAACAGGCACAGCGCATGGCTGACAAAATGTTTAACGTGCAATAGATCACTATGAAAACTCATACGTTTAAATATAAATGAGTCTTATACAATTAAATAAAACTTGAATCCTCAGCCTGGGAGGAAATATGAATAAGAATGTATTAATTACGGGCGCCAGCGGTTTTATTGGCACGCATTTAATTAGGTTCCTATTACAAAAAAATTATAACGTGATTGCTGTGACACGGCAGGCTGGAAAGGAATCTGACCATCCTGCCTTGCAATGGGTGCAACAGTTTGAAGATATTTCGACACGTCAAATTGACTATGTGGTGAATTTGGCCGGTGCAAATATTGGCGAAAAACGTTGGACCGAGTCACGTAAAAAACAACTCATTGAAAGTCGAGTAAACACGACCCGAAAATTGTATGTATGGCTCAAGCAATCTGAAATTTTTCCAGAAGTGATTGTCTCTGGCTCGGCCATTGGTTATTACGGGATTGATGATCAAGAAAAGTGGACAGAGGTGTGCACTGAGCAAAGCTCGCCACAGCCTATTTTTATGTCCGAGCTTTGCCAAGAGTGGGAACATGCAGCTTTAGCAGATCCTCAGCAAAATACTAAAATTATTCGCTTAGGCGTAGTGTTTGGGCAAGGCGGCGGCATCTTGCCTAAAATGTTGCTTCCAATTCGACTCAATTTAGTCGGTCAGATTGGTCATGGGCGTCAACCTGTAGTTTGGGTACATATTGAAGATGTATTAAGTGCAATCGAGTTTATATTTAAGCATCCTCAATCTGCCAAAATTCATAATGTCGTGGCGCCAGAAAATGTGACTCAAAAGGTATTTGTTGAGCAAGCTGCTGCGGTACTCAATAAGAAACCACTGTTGTCAGCGCCTAGCACGGTTTTTCGCTGTTTGTTGGGGGAGCAGTCGCAATTGATCTTAAATGGTCAATACGTTAAACCCGCTGCCTTACAAGCAGAAGGATTTGAGTTTGCTTATCCGCAATTAAAAATGGCTTTAGAAAATATACTCGCGTCAGGCTAAGATTTTATTTTGCAAACGCTCTGGGGAATATGCTTTGGCATCCACTAATGTCGGTTGACCCAGCATAAGCTGACGCAGCAATTGTGCAGAGCCTGCACCCATACATAACCCATTTCTAAAATGACCAAAGTTTGCCCAGAGGTTATCCATTTCAGGCATTTTGCCAATGTAGGGAACACCATTTGGTGAACTTGGTCGAAGGCCTGCCCAGCGATGTACAATCGGGAAATTGGCCAGTTCAGGCACCATTTCTAAACATGCTTCTAAAATATTGTGCTGAGTGGTTTCGTCGGTAGAGGTGTCAAAACCACGATGTGCCATGCTAGAACCACACACGATATGACCGTCCATACGTGGAATCAAATACATGACTCGATTCATACACATGGTCGGTAGCCAGTGAGCTGGGGTTTTAAACAACAACATTTGACCTTGCACAGGTTCGACTGGAATTTCGAGTTGTAATTGTGAGTTCCAGTAATGGCTCCAAGCACCCGAAGTTATTACAAAATGATCTGCTGTATGTTTGCGACCATCCTCGGTTTGTAGTGCCTGTATCACATCGCCTTGTTGAATCAGTTTTTTAACAGCAGCGTGTTCAAAAAATTCAACATTTGGATGTTGTTTTAAATAGCTAATGAGGGATTGTAATACGCGTGGATTGCGAATATTAGACAGTTCAGGGAAATAAATGGCTTCTTGAAACTGATCGGAAATATGCGGGTTGACTTGCTCTAGCGCATCTCGCTGTAAATATTCACAGCGCTGCATCGGTTCTTGATGTTGCTCGGCATAGGACAAACCAACGTCAAAATCTTCTTCATCAAAAATCAGCATGCCTGTGTCATGAATTTCAAAATCAATCCCTGTAACAGGGTAGAGTTTTTGGTTCCATGCTTGATAAGAGGCTTTACCAAATTGAGCAAGTTGGTTCACTGCATGCACATAGCGCCACGGGTACATCGGAGAGAGAATACCTCCGCCAGCCCAAGAGGCTGCTTGTCCCGCTTGTTGTTGATCAAAAATGCTGATGGTACAGCCTTGTTCAACCAACTCCAGCGCAGACATTAATCCACTTATGCCCGCGCCAATGATTGCAATATGCATGCAGTGTTATCCTTTCTCTGCGAACTTAGTTCATTTCCTTGAGTTTTTCGGCAGCAGTTTCTGCAAAGTAAGTCCAGATCCCGTCTGCACCTGCGCGGCGGCAGCACATGAGTGATTCTAAAATCACTGAGTCTGATAACCAGCCATTTTGAATTGCGCCAGCTAACATTGCGTATTCGCCACTCACTTGATAAATGAATGTTGGAATACCAAAGGTATCTTTCACTTCACGTACCACATCCAGATATGGCATGCCCGGTTTTACAATCACCATGTCGGCGCCTTCTTGAATATCAAGTGCGATTTCATGTAACGCCTCGGCACGGTTGGCAAAGTCCATCTGGTAGTTATATTTATTACCACCTTTTAGGTTGGATGCAGAGCCAACAGCATCACGGAACGGACCATAGAAGCTAGATGCATATTTTGCAGAGTAGGCCATGATGTTGGTATAGATATGACCATTGGCTTCTAAAGCTTGACGAATTGCGCCAATGCGGCCATCCATCATGTCACTTGGTGCAATTACTTCGGCACCTGCTTCAGCGTGACTTAAGGCTTGTTTAATCAAGCATTCTACAGTCTCGTCATTCAGCACATAGCCAGTTTCATCAATAATGCCATCTTGACCATGCGTGGTGTATGGGTCGAGTGCACCATCAGTAATTAACACCATTTCTGGTAATTCTTTTTTAAGCAAACGGCAGGTGGTTTGAACTAAACCATCTTCACGCCATGCAGCTTCTGCGGTGAGGCTTTTGTCTTCTTGCGGGGTAACTGGAAAAAGAGCCAGTTTTGATACGCCCAATTCCAGAAGTCTTTCAGCTTTTTTCAGTAATAAATCTGCCGACAAACGCTGAATGTTTGGCATACTTGGAATATCTTGGGTCTGATTTTGTCCCGGTAATACAAATACTGGATAAATCAAGTGATTGGTAGTGAGCTGTGTTTCGCTGACCATCGCACGCAACTGGTCATTTTTACGGATACGGCGCATGCGAGTAGCTGGAAATGCAGGACGATTGAACGTATAAGTCATAACAATCTCGATGTTCGGTATTACACTAGGATAGGTTGGCGGATATTCCATTACTGTCAACCGACTGCTGTATTGTAGCCCCATAATGCTGGATTTGTACAAAATTATGGGTGTTTATCATGCTTTTAAATTTAGGCAACGTATGAGTGATGAAAAGAAAAATTGGACGGGGAACATACAATTAGGCGCAAAAACCGACCTAAATGTGGTTCTCAACCAATTGTGTAAGGCGTTTAATAGCTGTCCATTTTTTAAGCATAGCGGAATGATTATGCGTGTGGTGGACGGGCACATTGAAGGCTATGTTGAAATGCAACCTGACCTCATTGGCAATTTGGCTTTTCAGGTTTTACATGGTGGTGTGGCTGCAACTTTGCTCGATAGCATTGGTGGAATTGTGGCTATGGAACATCTCTATCGCCGTTCAACCCCCGAAACCCTGCCTGAGACGATTAAACAAGTAACGCGTTTGGCAACTGTCGACATGCGTGTAGATTATTTAGCGCCAGGACGCGGTAAATATTTTATTGCCCGTGCTGAAGTATTACGTTTAGGCCGTAAAGGCTGCACCATGCGCATGACCATGGTCAATGATGAATATAAGCCGATTGCTGCGGGTATTGCCTCATATGCCTATTAATCTAGGCATTTTAAGCATTTAAAAAGCGCTCAAGGCGCTTTTTTTCATATTAAAAAAGATAAAAATTTCACAAAAACCTTGAGATAAACATTAATTTAATTAGAACGAACGCATTAGTTATAAATTTTTATTCTCATATTATGAGGTTTTAGCGTTAAAATTAGCTCCTTTGACAATGCGGTATGTCTTGTTCATAGAAAAATAAAAACTCTATAACAAGGTGTAGTGCGAGATTGATGGCAAAGCCAACTCATCTTTAGGAACATACCATGACTGATGCACAAAGCAATGTACAAGAAACAGTGCCAACAACATCTGCCTCGGATGACAACAACCAAAACAAGCGCAAGAAATTTCTTGGTTTTTTTGCGCTGATTTTATTGATTGCCGCTATTTTATATGCAATCTGGGCATTATTTTTAAATCACTCGGTGAGTACGGATAATGCTTATGTCGGTGCAGAAACCGCGCAAATTACCTCAATGGTGAGCGGACAGGTCGCTCAGGTTGCTGTAAAAGATACTCAAACGGTACATCGTGGTGACGTGCTGGTTCGTATTGATGACCGTGATGCCAAAATTGCATTGGCTCAAGCTGAGGCAGAGCTTGCCAAAGCAAAACGCCAATACAAACAAACTGCGGCAAACAGTAGCTCTTTAAACTCTCAAGTTGTGGTTCGTGCTGATGAAATTAACAGTGCCAAAGCACAAGTCGCTCAAGCACAAGCCGACTACGACAAAGCTGCTTTAGAACTCAACCGCCGTGCGCAACTTGCTGCCTCTGGTGCAGTATCTAAAGAAGAACTTACTAAAGCACAAAGTGCTGTTGAAACAGCCAAAGCAGGCTTAGAGCTTGCCAAAGCTGGTTTAGCACAAGCGTCTTCAAGTCGTAAAGCTGCTGAAAGTACCTTAGCTGCAAACGAAGCGTTAATTCAGGGTGTAAGCGAAACTTCGACTCCAGATGTACAAGTTGCACAAGCGCATGTTGAACAAGCTCAGCTTGATTTAGAGCGTACCGTGATTCGTGCACCAGTCGATGGTGTGGTTACGCGCCGTAATATTCAAGTCGGTCAACGTGTTGCGCCGGGCACGAGCATGATGATGATTGTGCCGCTTAACGATTTATATGTAGATGCGAACTTCAAAGAAAGTCAGTTGAAAAAAGTCCGTCCGGGTCAGGCTGTCACACTAACTTCAGATTTATATGGTGATGACGTTGAATATCACGGCAAAGTGATGGGCTTCTCTGGTGGTACAGGCTCTGCCTTTGCCTTAATTCCGGCTCAAAACGCAACAGGTAACTGGATTAAAGTGGTTCAACGCTTACCGGTTCGTATTGCACTTGACCCGAAAGAACTTGCTGAACACCCACTACGTGTTGGCTTGTCGATGGAAGCAAAAGTCGACTTATCTGCGAAGTAAACGCTTATGAAAACGCAAACACCTTTTGCCGAACTAAGCGGTGGCCGTTTATTACTGGCAGCGTTTGTTATTGCCTTGTCGAACTTTATGGTCGTGCTTGATACGACCATTGCCAACGTATCTGTACCGCATATTACCGGTAACCTTGCTGTTTCAAGTACACAAGGGACATGGGTTGTTACGTCGTATGCTGTTGCAGAAGCGATTTGTGTACCTTTAACGGGTTGGCTGGCAGGTCGCTTTGGAACGGTTCGGGTTTTTATTTTTGGCCTGATTGGTTTTACCATTTTTTCTTTTTTGTGCGGTCTAGCAAACTCCTTAGGTATGTTGGTGTTTTTCCGTATTGGACAAGGTCTATGCGGTGGCCCACTTATGCCGCTCAGCCAAACCTTGCTGATGCGTATTTTCCCTCAAGAAAAGCATGCACAGGCGATGGGCCTATGGGCAATGACGACCGTCGTCGGGCCAATTTTAGGGCCAATTTTGGGTGGTCTGATTAGTGACAACCTGTCTTGGCACTGGATTTTCTTTATTAACTTACCTGTTGGGATTATTTGTGTTTTAGCAGCAATGCGCTTATTAAGAGTAGCTGAAACAGAAACAATTTCTTTAAGAATCGATACAGTCGGTTTAGGTCTGTTAATTCTCTGGATTGGTGCGCTACAGCTCATGCTCGACTTAGGGCACGAACGCGACTGGTTTAATAGCACGAGCATTATCGTTTTAGGTTTAACTGCCGCCATTGGTTTTGTGGTGTTCCTCATATGGGAACTCACCGACAAACACCCCGTGGTAGACGTGAAAGTATTCCGGCATAGGGGCTTTGCAATATCGGTACTGGCTTTGTCACTCGGCTTTGGCGCGTTTTTTGGCAGTATTGTACTGATTCCGCAGTGGCTGCAAATGAACCTTTCCTATACCGCAACATGGGCCGGATATTTAACCGCAACCATGGGCTTTGGTAGTTTGACCATGTCACCGATTGTGGCAAAGCTTTCGACCAAACATGACCCACGGGCGCTGGCGAGTTTCGGTTTGATCTTGCTCGGTGGTGTGACCTTAATGCGGGCATTTTGGACCACAGATGCTGACTTTATGGCACTGGCTTGGCCGCAAATCCTACAAGGTTTTGCTGTGCCGTTCTTCTTTATTCCACTGTCCAACATTGCACTTGGTTCGGTACTCCAGCAAGAAATTGCATCTGCTGCGGGCCTCATGAACTTTTTAAGAACCATGGCAGGGGCGATTGGTGCTTCAATTGCAGTGACCGTGTGGGACGATCATGCCAAAGTTGCACGTAGCGAAATGGTGTCAAATCTAAACACAACCGAAGTTCAAAATAACCTGATGCAAAATGGTTTTTCGGCTGACTCGACGCTCGGAATTATTTCAAACCTCGTCGATAAAGAAGCCATTACCATGTCGGCAAACCATGTGTTTTTGCTGTTTGCGATGGTATTTGTCTTTGCGGGACTAGTGATTTGGCTATGTCCAAAACCCAAAGGAAATACAGGCGGTATGCCATCCCACTAAACACAAAAAAGCATCTTTTCGAAGGTGCTTTTTTTAGCGCTATTAAAAAATAGGCTAGGTTCGTAAATGGTAGATTTTGCCTGTATTTAGTTGAATAAAGCATGCCAGAATCGGGCAGATCAGTTATAAAAGCGTGTGATATCAAGCAAGGAGGCATAATACAGGGCACAGGATAAAACGCCCTCAAGCATTTACTATTATAAAATCTTATTTTTATCAAAGATTAAAAAAACTTAATACCTGAAAACTAGAGAAGCTTGCATAGCAATTGCATGGATAGGCAAGCGTATATATTGGAGTTATCACGTGAATATAAAATATTCATTTTTGTTCAGCAGTTTATTAGCAGTCGGTTTATTACAAGGATGTGGAGATGATTCTTCAGATCAACCCAAGG
Source organism: Acinetobacter sp. P1(2023) (assembly GCF_028367635.1). Lineage (NCBI taxonomy): Bacteria > Pseudomonadati > Pseudomonadota > Gammaproteobacteria > Moraxellales > Moraxellaceae > Acinetobacter > Acinetobacter sp. P1(2023). Next base: position 634,810 of record NZ_JAQNDD010000001.1, on the reverse strand, counting down.
ATGACTCAAATACAACTCCGCCCAATTTAATTGTAGATAATGACCCGACCAGTTGCAGCAAACTGGCACAAGACGGTTCAAGCGTGGTGGTGGGCTCAAACCAAAATGGTGACCCAGCCGCGCCTGAAGGTGCATCGGGTTATAGACTCGGTAACACGGTTAAATATTCAGATAAATATATGGTGGTGGCAAACACGCCACTTGCGGTAAAAGCAGGTTGTGATGTTTTAAGAGCGGGCGGTAGTGCAGTCGATGCGGCGGTTGCGGTACAAGCAGTGCTTGGTTTGGTCGAGCCACAGTCGAGTACCATTGCTGGTAGTGGTTTTATGATGTATTACGATGCCAAAACCAAACAGGTCACGGCTTATGATGGTCGTGAAACCGCACCAGCCGCAGCTAATCCATATTATTTAATTCGCCAGAATATGGATGACCCAAATTCACCAGCACCTGTACCAAGTGCGCGCCGTAGTGGTCGCTCGATTGGTGTGCCGGGTGTGATGCGTTTACTTGAACAAGCACAAAAAGAGCATGGCAAACTTAAGTGGAACCAGTTGTTTGATGAAGCCATTGGTTTAGCTGACAACGGTTTCCGCATTCCGGGACGTTTGGCAGATGCGATTGCAAGTAATGCAAATAGCTTGGCGCTCGATGCAAATGCAATGAAAACCTATTTCTATATAGATGGTTCACCACGTAAAGTCGGTGAAATCATGACCAATAAAGAATATGCAAAAACGCTTGAAGCACTTGCTGTACAAGGAGCAAATGCATTACACACTGGGCCGATTGCTCAAGCGATTGTGGCAAAAGCAGGGCAAACAGTCGGGGATGACCCAGCAAGAACTCCAATTACGCCAAGTTTGATGACCTTACAGGATTTATCAAACTATGAAGTGAAAAAGCGTACTCCGATTTGTACCACTTACCGTGATAGTTTCTATGTATGTACCATGCCACCTCCATCTTCGGGAGGGATCGCGGTTGCGCAAACACTGGGTATTTTAGAAAACTTTGATATGTCGCTCTATCCACCTAAAAACCCTGAAAATGAAGGCGGTGTGCCGGATGTAATGGGCGTGCATTTAGTGTCTGAAGCAGAGCGTTTAGCTTACGCCGACCGTGACAAATATGTCGCAGACACTGACTTTGTTGCTTTACCAGCACAGGGTATTCCAAGTTTTATTGATAAAAACTACTTAAAACAACGCGCAGCATTGATTAACCCAGACCAAAGTATGGGCGTTGCACCAGCAGGTAATTTCAATACAGCTTCGGGAGTTGACACCACTGTTGAACACGGAACAACTCAGTTCACGATTGTAGATGCATATGGCAATGTGGTTTCAATGACATCGACTGTTGAATCGAGCATGGGTTCTTTCCACATGGTGGATGGTTTCTTGCTATCGAACCAGTTAACTGACTTTAGCGCGAACCCTTATGACAGCACTGGAGCTCTGGTTGCCAACCGTGTAGAAGGGGGCAAACGCCCACGGAGTACCATGGCGCCAACTTTAGTGTTTAAAGGCACTACGCCAGATGAGTTTTATATGGCAACAGGTTCACCAGGTGGCGGTACGATCATTCAATATGTAGTTAAAACTTTGGTGGGTGCATTGGACTGGAACTTAAATGCACAGCAGGCGACTTCGCTTGTGAACTTTGGCGCGACCAATAGTAAAAACACCAATGTTGATAGCTCGAATGTGCAGCTTTCTTTAGTTGACCTGATAGAAGGCTTAAAAGCAAAAGGGCATGGCATATCGAACACTGCGCAAACCAGTGGTATTTCAACGATTATGAAAGTAAATATTAATAATCAAAGCAAATACGCAGGTGGGGTAGACCCACGCCGTGAAGGGATTGTGTTAGGCAACGGTGCTTTATAGGCCACACTTTAAAAAAAGCTGTCATTTTTGGCAGCTTTTTTTATGTGACCCTTGAAAAAAACAAAAGGCTCTCCATTATGTAAATATGTTCATCAGTAGCAGACTGTTGATAAATTGCACAGCATTTTATTTTAGTTATGCTATGATGTTCAGACATTCATGGGGATGTTATTGGCTTCGACGCCGGTGATGAAACTCATAGATGCATGCCGAGAGCGCATTTTCTCTCGTAAATAAAATTTGCATTTTAATAGTCGCAAACGACGAAACTTACGCTCTAGCTGCCTAAGGGCAGTTTGTCCGCTTCCTAGAATACTTGTGGTTTAGGAACCCGACCGTAGCGCACGCACACAAGTCCGTATAGAGTCAAGCCTCGGGGCTTTATACCAAACTTAGAGGATCGCACCTTGTACCCTGTTCGTCGGGTCACTTGGTGTTAAAACAATAGACGATATCTAAGCATGTAGTATTCTCGAGCGTAGTGCTGGCGGACGCGGGTTCAACTCCCGCCATCTCCACCAAGATTCGTGAAAAGCCCTGAAACGAAAGTTTCGGGGTTTTTTAGTATTTTAAAAGTGAATTTTACTATTTTTAGAGTAGTTATTTTACAAAAGTTATAATTTACTATTTGAAATTTATATAACTAGAATACTTTTTATACTAAATAAAAGTCAAAAAATAAGATAATAGTTAATAAAATAAGAAAAAGTTAGGATTAAAGAAATGATTGATATAGTTGATACATCTACTCGAAGCCGTATTATGGCAAGTATAAAAGGTCGAGATACAAAACCAGAGATATTAATTCGTAAATTATTACATAAAAGGGGATTCCGTTTCCGTCTTCATGTAAAAGAACTTCCAGGTAAACCAGATGTTGTATTAAAAAAATATAAAGCAGTTATTTTTATTAATGGATGTTTTTGGCATGGCCATAAAGATTGTCATCTTTTCAAACTTCCTGCTACAAGAACTGATTTTTGGGAAGAAAAAATAAATAAGAATCAATTGAATGATACTAAAACGATAAAATTACTATTAGATAATGATTGGCGAGTTTGTGTTGTATGGGAGTGTAGTGTAAGAGGTGCAAAAAAAGATTTAAATATAGTCATTAATAGTATTTCTAATTGGTTGTTAAGTGATAGTATTTTTACTGAAATATATTAATTTTTATTTATAAAATTAGTAATAAAACTAGTGGATAAGTTCTAATTAATATTCACTAGTTTTTTAATCTTATAAATTAATATAGTGTTTTTTCAATAATGAATAGACAATAGAACTAATTTGTAGAGCAAGATAAGGCGGAACAGCATTACCTACTTGTATGTATTGGTTAGTGCGATTACCTTCGAAAATATAATTATCTGGAAAAGTTTGTAATCTGGCACTTTCCCTCACAGTAAGGCTTCTACATTGTTTTGGATCGTAATGAATAAAATAATGTCCATCTTTTGAAATATGACTGGTAATAGTAGTAGCTACTTTTGATGAAATTTGGACACGAAATCGGTCATTATGTGTACCTGTGTTCCAATTTTGATGTTGAGGAGCAAGCTCATGAGGAAAATCTTCGGACTTAGGTGAAACTCCTTTTTTCTGGCCATATAAAGCACAAAAACTGTATCTAAGAAGATCTGATTCCATATGTCCTCTAGTCTCATGATTTAATACTAAATTATTAAGTTGTGAATCAAGAATCCAGTCACATAAATGTTTCGGTAATTGATTTTTATGCTTGTTTTTATGGATTTTTTCTTTTCTTTTCAAATTCTTATAGGGATAAAGATCTTTATCCTTAAAATTGATATTATTCAATTTATTGAGAATTTCTATATTATTTAAAATCACTTCTTTCCAAGAACTTTCTGAGTCAATTTTTTTTGATAAACCACTTCTTAATTTAGGTAAATCTCCAATAGCCTCTTTAACTGAAACTTTTGGATAATTATCCTTATTTAAAATATCCGGAATCTGTTTAATATCTTCTCTTATACCAAGTAAAATAACACGATGTCTTGCTTGAGGAATACCAAATTCTTCGGATTTAATTAAATAATTTATTTTTTCAGAACAATTATTTTCTGAATTTTCATTAGTTTTTTCTACAAGTGAATAGATCTTGTATGAAGGACAATGTTCTGCCCCTTTTGTAATTTTTGAAGGGTTACGCAAGTCATTAAGTATTTGTGGAAATATTAATTTATCTTCGATTTTTGCTGTAAGAATACCTCTTACGTTTTCCATTACAAAAATATCAGGCTGTGCTATTGATAGAACCTGTAAATATTCTTTATAGAGAAAATGACGATGATCATTTTCAGGTACATAATTTTTATTACCTGCATTTCTGGAACGGCCAGCCAAACTATAAGCTTGACAAGGTGGACCCCCGATTAATATTTTGGGACCAGTATGTTTATTAATCAACTCACGAACTCGTTCATGAATTAGCTGGTTATCCTTACCCAGTTCACGTGGTGCATTGAGTGTTTCATAATTAGCTGCTTCAGATATCGATTTATAGGTTTCAAAAAGTTCTTCTCTTGAAATTTTTCCTTCTAAATATTGGTAATATCCTTCTAAAGAATTACTTTCCTTAGCAATTCTATAAAAGGCCCTAGTCGTCAATGTCTTATGCGCATTTTGATCCTTTTCGACAGACATGCCAATTTTGAAAGGGGAAATATTATTTTCATTTAGAAATGATGCAAATCCTTCTCCTAGACCACCTGGACCAGAGAAGAGATCAATTACTAAAATATTATTACCTTTCATAGCATTCTTACTTGTCAAAACAGTTGAATGATACCAGGTCTTGTCAAGTAGGCAATAGTCACTAAACTTATTTCTACTAGTTTTCTACGGAAAAGATTAGAAATTTAGGTAATTTCAGTTCATTGCTAAATATAAAATTAGATATGTTAGTTATAGATAATTGCGTATAAAATTTTATAAATATTTATAATATGGTAGACTGGGAAAGTGATATGTTATACGACTAAATTTTCTATACTTTTAATACTATTAAATTCGCATGGATTTGAACAAATTACCTAAGCAATATAGATTGATTTATAATCTTTCAGAGCAACTATTTATAAAGAAAAATTTTAAGTGTGTAGCACTTGTGTCTAAGACACCATATTTAACAGCATTAATAGCTTGTCATGGGGCAAAAATAGAAATTGTACCACCTTTTTCTACAGGAACCTGTATTTTACTGCCAGAAGAAGACTTAAGTAAGGGATATTTTCATGCAGTAATTGATGAGACTGTATACTTTGATAATGAGAAATTCTATTATTTTAGGCGGCATAAAAAGCGTGAAAATTCTAATGTTGCGCCAGTAAGAATAGCGAAAAAAACTTCTTTTATTGAATCTGTTGGAAAGGTTTTTCCTAATCAAAAAGAACACGAATGGCTAGGAAAGCGTAATATACATTTAAAAAATTTAAGTAATCTATCAAACTCTCTATTTCCCGTTATAGTAGGGAAAAAGTGTAAATCAAATATTGATTATTGGTTAAATATTCCACTAGGAATTGATTTTTCACCTGATTTATCTATGGCAAATATTATTAACACAGGAGGAGAGGGAAAATATTTAGAAAATTTTAATATTCAAAACCCTTACAGTATTAATATGAAAAATTTTGAAGAGCAGATTTGGATAAATAATGTACCGAAAGATATTAATGAAGGAAATTTTTTAATAATTTTGTCGCCTTATACTAGCAATTTTGATGACTTGACGATAGAAGTCAATGACCTTTATGCAGAGAATAATTTGACCTATCTAGGAATTGATGAAGTAGGGGAAGAACTTAGAAAAAATGGTATAGGAAATAAAGCAATATTTACTGGGACTATAATGAAGGAGAAAAATAAATGAGTCATTTTTTTTTAGATTTTGATCAAGTAAAATTTAATTTTGTTCCTTATCACTATGAACCTTTATCTTTGTTTTTTAATGAAATATATAAAATAATAAATCTTACTCATGAAGAATATGAGATAAGTAGTATTTTAAAGAGAATAAAAAAAGTAATAAACTATTATATTATAGGGAAAGAAATCCTAGAACAAGAGATTGAAGAAATAAGAAGTCTATGTAAAAAATATCTTTGTAGATCAGATTTAATCGAAAGTGCAAAAATAATATATAAAGTAATTTTATATATTAAACCAAAAATTATAATAGCTGAGTGTTTGGAGAATTTAGTTCTACTTAATTCTTTTGATAAATATGGACTATTGGTAGAAAATGAAAAACAATGGAAATATATTGTGAAATTGCTAGAAAATAATGATTTATTGGGTTTTTTGCAACCAGTTTTTAAAAATCAAATTCGCGAAAAATACTTCGATATTCCTATAATAACTTTTTTCCCTATTTCATGGATTTATGAAATTATAGTGCAACCTATCACTGAAAATTTATTTTTTATACAACCGGACTTTTCTTTTAAGCAAAAAGAATCAAAAATAAATTTTAAAGCACCTGATAATAGTTCTATTGAAGTTGCATGTGAAGAATTTGAATTTATTTATGGTTCATTGATAAATATTGAGGCGTGTGGTGATTTTAATAGTAAGTTTATTTTAAAAAAAGATTTTACAGAAAAATTAATTTTTTCAGAAGATTTTTATAATTGTTCAGATAGACCTTTATATTATATTGAGTTTAATGATAAATTCGGTGTTACTCATAATTTAGAATATAATAAGCAATATATAACAATTTTGAATGATAATAATGTTGAAATACTTGTATTTGATAATGAGGAACAAGTTCGTTGTGTTAAATATATTATAAAAGATATTGATACCTCTAATTTAACATCAGAAAATTTAAAACAAGCAAAAAATATAATTATGGAAAAGTGGAAAAAACCTTTAAGGGAATATTCTAATTTAGATAAACTGGTAACTGAATTAAAAAAACTTGGTTCAATAAAGGCTACATTACAAAATGTTAAAAACTGGTATAGTCGGGATACTATAGCTCCAAGATGTATAGAAGATTATAAAGCAGTACTTTTATTTGCAGGAATAAGTGATAAAAAGGAAGTAGATAGATTTTTAGAAATGGCACGAAAAATTAGAGGAGATTCAATAAGTGATGGTCATGAAAGGAAAGTAGTCGGACAAGAACTTATTTTAGATTATCTGAATAAGATTAATACTTTTGAAAATTTAGAGGGGTATTTTAACATTGAGGGAATAACTTTTTCAATTATTGCTTTAGGTTGATAATATAATGCCAAAAATGATTCCCAGAGTTTTTTACTCAGATAATATAAGTCCAGGTGAAAGAGATTTTTTTGAAAGAATTTCTACTGATAAAAATATCAATAATTGGGTGGTTATGCACTCATTAAATATTGCACATCATCAAAATAGATTAATGGGTGAGTTGGACTTCCTTGTAATTATTCCTCAATATGGAATATTAGCTATCGAAATTAAAGCGCATCGTACTATTAAATTTCAAGATGGTATATGGTATTTAGGTAAAAATGATATAAATGGCTCACTAAGTCCTTTTGTGCAGTTGAACACAGCAATGTTTAGTGTACAAAAATTTATTGCAAATAATGATCCGTATTTAAAAACAATTCCGATATTCCCTTTGGTAATATTTACACATTGTGAAATTCAACCAAAAAGTATCGAAATTAATAGAAATAATTTTATATCTTGTAAAGAATATAGAGAAAATAAACTTTCTACTTTATTGGAGGCAAGGATAAAAAAATACCGGGAAGAAGCATTTAATAAAGAATCCTTAAAATGGTTGTCTTTAAATTCTAATCGTCCTAATGCTAGTGATATTTTAAGACTAATCAAAATTTTACGACCTAATATTGAACCTATTATGTTAGCTGAAAGCTATAATTCAATTATTGATAAGGAACTTCTAAAATTTACATCAGAACAGTATGATGCTATAGATTCCTTGGCTGACCATTCGCGTGTATTATTTAGTGGGGCTCCAGGAACTGGTAAAACATTTATTGCTATAGAATCTGCTATTCGTGCTGCGAAAGAAGGAAAAGAGATATTATTTGTATGTATGAATAAGTTGTTAGGAGATTTTTTAAAGAGAAAACTAATAAGTTGGAAAAATATTAATATTACTACTTTTCATGCTTTAATGAAGAGTTATAATATTAATAATTATACGATAGATGAAAATGATAATAAATATTGGACTGAAACTTTACCAGAAATTGCTTATACTAGAATACTTGAAAAATCTTTAGACTCAATATATGACTTATTAATTGTAGATGAAGCACAAGATATTATAGGAAATGATCTCTGGCTTGATTGTCTTGATTTGTTATTAAAAAAAGGAATTACACAGGGTTGTTGGTATTTTTTTGGAGATTTTATTCATCAAAATATTTATACTAAAAAATTATTAGAAAATGATTTTTTAATTTTATTAAAAAAGAGAAACCCTGACTTTGTTCACTTTAAACTAAAAAAAAATTGTAGAAATATTGAGTTGTCAGTACGTCATAACTTAAATCTTATTGCAATTGATTCTCCTTATTTAAGTTATCTTCGAAAATCTTCTCCTATATTGGATTCAAAATTCTATATTTATTCGAATGAAGTTGAGCAGATGAATAAGTTGAAAAATATTATTCAGAATTGTGTAAGGGAAGGCTTTAAGTATTCTGATATCGTCATTCTTTCTAAGAGTGCTGAATTTAAGAGTTTAGTGCATCAGAATATTAGTCAGTTGAAGGCAAGTATTTATGATTTTGATCTAGATTGTTTGAGATATACATCAATTTATAAATTTAAAGGGTTAGAAGCTCCAGTAATTATTCTGACTGATTTTGATGAGATTGAAACAATTGAGGCTAAAAATTTACTTTTTACGGGTGCTAGCCGAGCAACCGATTCAGTTCACTATCTTTTTCATAAAAGTGTTCAAAATACTTTACTTTCATATTTAAAAGGAAATAAGTCATGATCAATGGTGCTTTTGTAAGAGATCAAATAATATTTAAAACTTTGCAAGAAGAATTATTAGGGCCTTGTAGCTATGGGGAAGAATTAGATGTACAAAGTGGTTCAAGGATTTTAATAAAGAATGATACACCTTTTATAACTAAACATAGTAAAGAAGAGATACTTAAAGTGTATCCAGTACAAAGATATGGTGTAGGGGTCATATATCCAGCAGACAGTGATAGAGATTTAATAAATGATCAAATTTCATCGAATCAAATAGAAGATAATAATATAGATGATTTTATACCTGAGGATATTGAACATTATTCGAAAAAATTAAGTTTTGATAAAAAAACGATATCTAGTGATAGTGATGATTTTGATATATCCCTTGCTAATACTAGATTTCCTTCTAGTGTAGGCTTATCATTTTTATTAGACCCTAATCAATCAAATCAATTAGAATTTATTATTTCAGGTGCATTTTATAAAGATTTTGAAGTCCAATATGAAATTAAAAAAAATATTGATAAGTGGTGGTATAGAAAACCAGTTTTAATATCTTTTAATAAAAAAATAAATGAGTTAGAAAGTATTTTTAAGTTTAATCTTTTTGTAGAGTCTGGAGATTCTTCTGAAGAATTGTTAAAAAATTTTTATATTGAAGGTATTGTTAGAAATTACAAAGACAAACTTTTAATTACAGTAGCATTAGTAAATCGTTCGCCTTCCAGCACTACCTTTATTGCTAAAAATAAACATAGTTTTTTTCAAACTCAGTTAAGAGTTAGTGTTTCTGAAGGTGGGAAAAAAGCTATTTTACCTTATCCTGAAGCTATAAATGAAACTCAAGAAGATGTAAGTAATCAGCTATTATATAGAAAGGCTCCGGTCTTTGGTAAAGGGCATGGTGTAGCCTGTAATTGGGATATTCCAGCTTATTGTGAAGTTGATGGTGTGAACTCAGTGTATACAGAGGCGCTTCCTACTTTTGAAACACCAAGTATTTCATCTGAGGTTATAACCGAAGATAATGGTAAGCTTGAAATTTCAATGGCTGCATTAGCTGCTTTCACTTTACAAGGAGAAGGTGATTATCAGTTACAATCCATGATAGAAGCGTATGAAAAATGGATTAGAAAAAATACAGAATTGATTGATGAAACGATTCTAGATAGTAATCTAAAAATTAGGGCACATGAACATATTCAAAATTGTAAACTTACGTTAGAAAGAATTAAGGCTGGTTATTTATTAATTTGTAATAATATGGATGTACAAAGGGCATTCAAATTAACTAATAAGGCGATGTTGGAGCAGCAAAAACATGCTCCTAAAACAATTAGAACTATAAGCTTTAACAAAGGTTACCCTGTTGTTGAAACTCCTTATATGTCAAATATAAATATAAAAGGAATTTGGAGACCGTTTCAGATTGGTTTTTTATTAATGTGTATTCAAGGTGCTATTGATAAATCACATGCAGACCATGACAAAGTGGATCTTATTTGGTTTCCAACAGGGGGAGGGAAAACCGAGGCATATCTAGCATTAGCAGCATTTACCTTAATTTTAGGACGAATTAAAGATGGAGAAAATGCCGATGGTGTGCAAGTATTAATGAGGTATACATTAAGACTTCTTACAGCACAACAATTACAGAGAGCGGCCACTTTAATTTGTTGTCTTGAAGTCATTAGACAAGAAGAAAATCTACCAGGAAAAGCTTTTAGTATTGGTCTATGGGTAGGGGGAAAGAATACTCCTAATACGAGAGATAATGCATTAAAAGCTTTTAGAAAATTAAAAAATGGGGTTGAGGCTGGTAAAACATATAATAACCCTTTCTTATTAGATCGATGCCCTTACTGTGCAACTCAGCTAGGTATTGTTTCCACTCAAAATCATCGCAAAACTGTGGTTGGCTATAAAGTAGATAGACATAGTGAGACGATTATATTTTCCTGCGTTGATCAAAACTGTAAGTTTAGCCAAAAGATTCCAATTTTTTTAATTGATGAAGATATCTATTTTGAACGTCCTTCCATTGTTATAGCAACTGTGGATAAGTTTGCAATGCTAGCTTGGCAACCAAAAATTAGAAGTATTTTTGGCATAAATGAAAAAGGAAGGAGATTTTCTTTACCACCGCAATTAATTATTCAAGATGAATTGCACCTTATTTCAGGTCCATTGGGTTCTATGGTTGCTCTCTATGAACCTCTTATTGAAGAGCTTTGCTCGGATAGTTTAGATGGTTCTTTCACTAAGCCTAAAATAGTTTGTGCTACGGCAACGACTAAAGGTTATCAAGAGCAAATCAAAAGTATTTATGGTCGCCAGGATATTAGTATATTTCCTCCGGCCGGCATTGATGCAGAAGATTCTTTTTTTGCTAGATATGCTAGAGATAAAGAAGGTAAATTACTTCCAGGTCGTAAATATGTTGGTGTCTGTGCTCCAGGATTAGGTTCTGTTTTAACAACCCAAGTTAGAACGCATTCTGCATTATTATTAGCTGCAAACAGGGTAGAAGTTGAGGAAAGAGATCCTTGGGTAACATTACTTTCTTTTTACAATAGTATTCGAGAACTTGGTGGTGCAATCACATTATTCCAGTCTGATATAGTAAGTTACTTATTAGAACAAAAACGGCGTTATCCTCGTTGGATTTTACCGAGAAGAAATATTCAAGAACGGGGCATGGAGTTAACTAGTCGTTTAAAAGATGATGAAATTCCTAAAGCTATTGTAGCTTTAGAGAAAAAAGTTGAAACGTTAGAGTTGGACACTAAATTTTATAAATCTTTAGTATTAGAACTAAAAGAAATAGAAAAAAATAATCCTGAATTTTCAGAATCAACTTCTCATTTAATTAATTGTATTGAGTTGAATCAAAAGATTAATTTAGAAAGCTATATCCATTTTGAAAAGATAAGTGCAGGTCTAAAAATTAAAAACTCTAAATATAAATTACCTAAGAATTTTAGGAAGTTTTATAGTTTATGCCTTAATAGTAATGTACAAGCATTTTGTTTAGCTTCAAGTATTATTGAGGTTGGAGTTGATATTGATAGATTATCAGTAATGTCAATTATTGGACAACCTAAAACAACCGCACAATATATTCAGGTATCTGGTCGTGTTGGACGTAAAAATGAAGAAAGACCAGGATTAGTGGTTAGTATTTATAATAATTCGAAACCACGAGATAAATCCCATTACGAAGATTTTCGTGGATATCATCAAAGACTTTACGCAAGAGTAGAACCTTCGACAGTTACCCCTTTTTCTAGACCTGCATTAAAACGAGGATTAGGAGCGATTATTATTGCAAATATAAGACAATTTTCTCATCTAGAAGCAAGACCTGGAGAAATTGATAAGGCAGTTATACAAAACTGGATTAATAGATTCCTTGAACTAAGAAAGCATACTATGAGTGAAGATGAATATAATGATATTAATAAATTTTTTAAGAGTTTTGTGGATAAATGGGATAGAAAAAAGGTTGTTTATAATGATTGGGGACAATTGAAAATTGATAGTGAGCCAAAACTGAATGATCTATTATTTCCATTGGGAATTGCTGGGAAAAGAGATAATAAAATTCCTTGTCCGACAAGTATGAGAAATGTAGATGCAGAATCTAGTTTATGGATTACAGATGTATATGAACAAAATCATTTAAATATGGAGGATTGGGATGATGAGTAAGAAAAGTGAAGTAAGGACAAGAAAAGGTCAGCTAATCCATACTTTTGGCCCTGGAGCTATGCAGGTTAATAAAGATGGTATTTCTATTATTGCTTGTGGTTTAGATTTTTGGTTTACAAAATCGGGAATGACAGAGCCTTTAGATAAAAAATTAATCAATAAGTATATTTTTAATGATGCTAGATTAGCTAAAAGATTGAATGTGGATCATTTTAGAATACCTCCCAACTCAGTTACATTAGATGGAGACTATAAAGTTGATTCTCCTATTCCTGGTATTCGTTTTCCATATTGGCATATTTGCAGTAATACCTATTGTCAGCTACTTATTAAAGTTTCGTCGATTGATGAAAAAGAAGTTAAATGTCCAAAATGTACGTCAATAGCTTATCAGTCTAGATTCGTAAGCTGTTGTAATAATGGTCATTTACAAGATTTTCCGTGGATCCAATGGTTAAATTCACATAACAATTCAAATTGTAGTGAATCTTGTGAAATAGCTTTAGCTGGTACTGGTAGTACTTCGGTAGCTGATGTAAAAGTTAAATGTCTAACTCACCAGTCAAGATCAGTTCCTCTTTTAGGTATTTTTAAGATTGAAAATAGCAATGGAATTATAACCTCAACTCTACAAGAAAAAGGTATTATGTGTTCTGGGCATTCACCTTGGTTAGGACAAGATTGTTCAGAACCGTGTGATATGCCTTTAGTTGGTGCTTTACGTCAAGCTACAAATATATATTTTTCTAAAACAGAGTCGTCTATTTTAATTCCATTGGAGGGAGAGACTAAAGATTTAGAAATTGAGGAGGCTTATGAAAAGTTATCAATTAATGATAAAAATTTAATAAATTTATGTGGTGAAATAGATAATAAAATTAAATTTCTTATGATGGCTTTAAATCATGAATTTTCAGATGATGAAATACGTTCATATTTAGAAAAAAAGGACAAAGCTACTTTTGAAATTGATCAAAAAACAACAGAAGCTGAATATAGATTTCAAGAATATCAAAAATTTTTCCGTAAAACTGAAGATGGAGTATTGGTAACTAAGCCTTTACCTATCGAATCTTTTAAAGTATGGTTTGGGGAATATTTTTCAGCAGTAACGCAAGTTAAAGAGTTGACTGTTACGAATGCCCTATATGGATTTGATCGTATCCAAGCGCAGAATAGTCGTAAAATTGAAAGTTATAAAAAGTGTTTACGATTACCTAATAGTACTGAGGCAAATTGGTTACCTGCTGTTAAAGTATATGGTGAAGGCATTTTTTTAGAGTTTAACCCAATCTTAATAAGAAAATGGTCATTAAATTTCAAAAAGAATGAATCATTTAGAAAACTTAGTAGTAAATTAGGTAATTCAACTCTGTTCCAGAATTTAGAAGAGTTAACCCCTGAATTTATTTTGATCCATACCTTTTCTCATCTGTTAATTAATCAGCTTATTTTTGAATGTGGTTATAGTACTGCTTCTCTAAGAGAAAGACTATATGTCAATAGCGCTCCTGAAATGGAAATGTATGGTTTACTTATATATACGGCTTCGGGAGATAGCGAAGGATCTCTTGGAGGGTTGGTACGTATGGCTAAGCAAGGAACTCTTGAGTTAATCATTCGAAAAGCAATTGAAAGTTCAAATTGGTGTAGTTCAGATCCTATCTGTCGAGAAGTAGGAAATAATGGTGGGCAAGGGCCTAATGGTATGAATTTAGCTGCATGTCATAATTGTGCATTGTTACCAGAAACATCATGTGAATGTTTTAATTCATTACTTGATAGAGGAACAATTACAAGTACAGATTTATGCGGAAATGGATACTTTGATCTTCTAATGAATTATAGTGGTGAATAATTAGAGTATTGCTCTACTTATCTTAATGTATTCAGGCCCCCGTGCCACAACAGAACTTTAATTTTTTGCGCTGATTTAAAGTCATCTACCATTGCGACACAGAGATAAGGGAGCTAAGCCAAACGCTTAGCCCATGTCGTCTTTATCGCACCGCCGCATCACACTAAAAAAAGTAGGGGCAAAGTCCTGTGGGAGAGCTGGACTTTGCAAACTGACATGTTCTAGACGTTGCATGAGCTTAGGCGAATACACTTGTTCAAGCCGTTGGTAAATACAGTCGCAACTGGCTTGGCTGTGCCCACCAGACAGGCAAATTTTTTCAAACTCCTGCTGCGTGCGTATGTCACAACCCGAAACGCTGTAATCGCCGATCACAAGGCCTAAAACCAAAATAGTTTTATAAAATTTCATATTATTCTCGTAATGATTGGGGATATATCAATGAGAAAAAATAAACCGCTATATTTAAATTTTAAAATCATTTTTAAAGGCAATAGTTAACCCGCCTATAAAAGCAATAAAATAAAATGATTTAAATCTTAAAATAAAAATAATTTATAAATTTAAAAAATTAGATAATAAAAAATCTAAATTTTAAATAAATAAAATTACGAGAGAGGATAGGGGATTAATTTAAAAAAGGTCATGGTTAACTCCTTAAAATTTATGGAGCTCTACCACCAAAAATCACCGTCAATTGATTATGGTGGTAGAACGAGAAGGGGTTGACAGACTGGGTATACACCAGCACGCGCAAGCGCGTCCCCCTCCCGTCCTACCGCAACGGTAAGGGGGAGGTGCAGGTTGCGCACAAGTCTGATACTCAGGAAGTATAAACCTGATACGCTGTATACTCGGTCTGTCAAAACCGACTGGCAATGTAGGCCAGCGGGACCATAATAATCATAAGTTTTTAACAGGTCAATTCAATTTAAATAAAATATTATAAAAATTTTAAATATAAATTTATATTTTAATTAAACTCAAAAGTTAATCTATTTAAATCGTAAAATTAATAAAAATAGTAAAGCTAAACTAAACGTTTAGCCTGTGCTTAAAATGTATAACGATAATTAATAAATACACGATGCTGGTCCCAATCTTTCCGAGACATGCCATTTATTTTTTCAACTAGATTTGCATTTTCAAACTTTGACTCATAATGTAAAAATGAATAACGCACATCTAAGTTTTTTACCCACGGCAAGGCATAACTCACCGTAAAGTCAAAGTAACGCTCTTTACCCTCAATATCACTGCTGATGTTACTTTGGTGAGCGCCAAAGCCATAAATATACTTCGCTTCGGTTTTTAAACCTTTCACATAGTCTTTCCAGTTATATTTCAGGCGAAGGGCAACGGCAGTTTCATCATTATTGGTAAAGTCAGGGCCAATGGTCGCAGAGGTCGGAAATGGGTTGGTACCGTGGTCTTGCGTTAAAACCGAGTTACGGGCGGAGTGCACGGCAAAGTTATCTTCAATCCAAAAACCATCAAACTTTGAAACGGCAATGCCGCCTTCAATATTATTTTTAGCCACATTTACATCGACAAAATAACCATTGCCACGGTTGTTAATGTCTTGGCCTTTGACACAGTCCAACTCGGTTTCGGCACCACATTTAAACAGCTTGCCATCGTCACGCGTGAAAAAAGCACCTGTGTTGAATGTCCATACAAGGCCATGCAAGGGCAATTTATATTGAGCAATCGCCCCGTACTTTTTTAAATAATCTTTGCTATTTAAATATTCGGCATTCACGCTCCAGTTTTTGTACTGATATTTGGCGCCAAGCAAACCGACATAATCAATGCGCTCGTCATTTTCAGTCACCAGTTTTTCAAAACTATCCATGCTGCGCGGTTTCCAACGGTCATAGTAAGCAATGTAAGTCTGTAGCTGATCATTGAGTTGAAACTGACCGTTCGCACCCGAAAAGGTGTCTGGCACCGCGCGGTTATTGGTGCTTTTAAGCAACAGCGAGTCATGTAACTGGCGGCCTAATTTAATTTCGCCTTTGTTTCCCAGTTTTGCTTTGATGTAGAGCTGACCTAAAGTTGCAAAGTTTTGGTCAAGCTTGCCGTTATTTTCGACCTCTAAAAGCTGGGCACTCGGTTTGCCAGAGTCAAATAACTTGGTGACTGCATAGAGTGAGCCATCTACTCCAAGCCAGTCCCACATGTACGGTGATTGATAATTTAACTCAAGCCCTAATGCACTTTGTTCATATTCACTCGACGAAGGCGAAGGGTTGGCAAGCGTGGGGTGGGCAGTGCCTTCATCGTTCCAGTAACGGGTGTTAAGCTTTAATTCTAACTTGCCAAATTCTTGAGGAAGCTCTGCATACGCATTGCTCACACTGCCTAAACCAATACAGCCCCATAGCAAATATTTATTCATTTTAAATTCCTTTTTTAAGCATGAATAAGCCCTTTGCCTAACGCTGGGTTAGGCAAGCTTTTTATGAAATGGATGAATTAAGGAGAGAGTTTTTCGAGCACTTGGCCTTTGGTTTCAATGGCAAACAAGAAGGTCACAAGCCCACCAATCAGCGCCACAACCGCAAGCACACTAAACACATATTGAATGCCGTAACCACCGACAACCAGACCGACCATAACAGGCCCAATTGCAGAGCCGGCACGTAGCCAAGCGGTACTAAACCCGATGCCCATCGCACGTAGGCGAGTTGGATACAGTTCGGCAGCGTAAAGATATAAAGAGAATGAAATGGTCTGCAAAATGGCATAGCTCAGTGTTGCTAAAATCACAACTTCCATCGCCGATTTTGCACCTAAAATCGAGAGGCTCATGAGTGGAATGATCGCTAAGAAAAACGCTGCACTGTACCAAGGACGGCGGCCGACTTTATCAATCATCAACGCACAGATAATAGAGGCAATTACACCCACGCCCGACGTAATCCAGCCATAACCTAAACTGGTTTGAAGCGACAGGCCAAAGTGTTGTTTGTAGAGAGATGGCAACCAAGTCACCATGGCATTGTTCACCATATATACGCAAAACCACATGCCCCACAGCGTAAAGGTACGTTTGCGGTAAATGCCACGGAACAGCTCGCGCCAGTCGGTTTTTGCCATGCCTTGTGGGTTGATTTCTTTAACCACAGGTTCAGGCAACGTTTTACCGCTTTTAATGGCACTGTCTTCAAAACTTTTGACGACTTTATCTGCTTCTTTAAAACGGCCTTTTGAAGCCAGCCAGCGTGGTGATTCAGGCAAGAAAAACCGTAAAGGAATGACCAGTAAAGATGGAACTAAGCCCACAATAAACATGACTTTCCAGCCGTAAATTGGCATCAGGAAAAATGCTGCCATGCCTGCAAACATCAGGCCGAGTGGGAATAAAACTTCATAGAGCAAGAAAAACTTACCGCGCTTTTCTGCACCAATAAACTCGTTAATATAGGCACTCGCAACAGGCACTTCACCGCCAGTTCCAACACCTTGTAAGAAACGGAAAATTAACAGCGACATTCCGCTCCACGCAAACAGACAGGAAATGTCCATTGCCACAAACAGTAAAATGGTAAAAGACAGCACTTTTAAACGACCGACTTTTTCGGCAAGAGAACCAAAGAAGATTGCACCGACCAGTTGCCCGACATAGCCCGCGGCAATGATCGCACCGACGTAGGCAGGCGTCAGGTGCCATTCGGTAATGAGTTGGGGTAGAGCAAAGGCAATTGCTAGAACAGTATAAGCGTCAAAAAAGGTCGCTATACCAATGGTAATTCGCATAAATTGCATTCGACCAGTGACGGGTAGCCGTTCAAGTCTTGCAATAATTTCCGCATTTTTTTGATGATGACTAATTTGTTCTACATCCGCTAGATTTGTCATCTTATATCTCCTTATCACTACATTCCTCGTAGTTTTGTTGTTCTATTTCGCACTACCTGTTCACCACAGTTTGCATGCTTTTTATTATTATTTTTAAGAGACATGCCCGATGTTTGGCCTCAGGCAGCGTACAGGAAAAAAAGGCTAGCGTACATGCTAGCCCGAATAGAATTTAAGCAACGGCTTGGGTTAAATCGACCTTGCCAATTCCGGCTTGACGCATCGCATCATGAATTTCTTGCTCAGCACCATCTGCAAGTGGAAGCAGTGGCGAACGCACAGTGGCATGGTCCAAAATTCCACGAGCAACCAATGCATGTTTAAGCGCGACCGTACCTTCCATGTGTGAACCACGGTGATAGACATTGCGAGTCACTGGTAATAATTGGTCGTGAATGGCACGCGCTTTAGCGTAATCTTTAGCTTTACCTGCTTTAATCATTTCAATTAACAGTTCAGGGGCAATGTTGCCGTAGCCAACCAATGCGCCGTCTACATCAAACATGGTGTGAAGCAAATATTCATCGTGGCACGTCAACACCTGTAAGTCTGGACGTTCACGGCGAATAATCGGAATTTCAACATCCCAGCGGCGCATGTTACGTACACCATTTTTCATGGCAAACACGCCTGGCTGTGCAGAAATGTCGAGTAGAGTCTCTAGGTCGTAAGTGGCCTTCGTTGCATCTGGATATTGGAATAAAATAGATGGCAAACCGCTTTCTTCATAAATTGCTTTATAGCGGTCTTGTGGTGCACCTTTTTGATAACCAAAACGCAACCAGCCATGTGAAGGGTAAATCAAACCTGCCGAAGCACCCGCGCTCACTGCACGTTTTGCTTCTTCTGCTGCAACCGAAGTACCTTCGAGCGTAATACCTGCGATTACCGGAATTTTGTCATCTACCGATTTAACAAAGCTTTCGATGACCTGCATTTGTTCTTTTTGTGACAAGAATGTTCCTTCACCTGCATGCCCAAGAACAACCAAGCCTTTCACACCATCAATGCTTCCTAACCATGAACCTAAACGTTGAATCGCATCATGGTCTACTTGTCCGTCACGGGTAAAAGGAGTCACAGGTGCTGGGGTTAATCCACGTAAATCTAAACTCATAATCGTACTTCCTATACAGTGTAATTAAATATTCTCTGGTTCTTAATCTGACTTAAATCGTGTTGTAGAGAACATGATTGGAGTATAGAAATAGATGAGCTATGTAGGAATTACCAATTCTTGAATTTCAGTTATACTGAAAATGTATGGCTCAAAATGCTGCCTATGACGGTTTAGGAAGAATCGATGAATTATGAATTATGGAAAATATTTTTAGATGCGGTGGAACTCGGTAGCTTAAGCAAAGTCGCCATGCTGCATAACACCAACCAACCGCAAATCAGTCGGCAAATGAACGAACTTGAGGCGCAATGCGGTGGCCGTTTGTTTAACCGAACTGGGCGTGGTGTCGAACTCACCGATTTAGGCCAGCATTTACTTCCTAAAATTCGTTCATGGCTGAACGTGACCGACCAACTCAATAATGAAATTTTGCACTCGACCGATACTCCAATTGGTACGGTTCGCATTGCCAGTTTGCCGTCTACTTCACATCCGTTGTTATCGACCCTCTATAAAGTGCTTCAACAAAAATATCCCTTAATTAAACTCTCGGTGCGTGAAGGGCAAGGGGTGCATTTAGAAAAATGGCTGGAAGATGGCAGCGTCGATTTAGCCATACTTTATCGGTTTAACCCAACGCCTAAACAGGGCGATGTTTACCTTACCCAAGCCGATACCTATTTGGTCGGCTGCGAAGGAGATATGCTTACTCAGGCCAGTGAAGTCGAGTTTAAAGAGGTAAGTCAGTTACCACTGGTCACGTTTTGCAGGCCAAGTAATTGGCGAAACTTTTTAGACCACATGGCCTATGAAAATGGGGTCGAGCTGAATATTGTGTTTGAGGCTGACTCGATTAGTTTACAAACGCATTTGGTTTCCGAGTCTCGCATGTACACCATGCTTGGGCCGCAAGCATTAAAGAAGGCCAGCCAATACACTTCAATTCAAGCTGCAAAAATCATTAACCCCGCACTCAAGCGCTATATTTCTTTGTCTATTTCTAAACACGGCTATTTAACACCTGCGTGTAAGGCGGTAATGGAAGAAATTAGAAATCTTGCCGATTTGCTTTAAGAGAAGTGCAGCAAAGCGAGCAGGCAATTAATTCAATTTATTAAACAGTGATTTAAGTTTTACTTGAATTATTGCTTGACTTGTTTAAATGATAATTATTATCATTTGTAGGTTCCTTGTTTTGAGTCCAATTGCTGTGAACAAAACTTCTTTGCTTGTAGATCAGTTGTATAGAAGTCACCAAAGCTGGCTTCACCAATGGTTGAGACAAAAATTAGGTAATACTGATCAGGCCGCAGATCTGGTTCAGGACACATTTATTAAACTGCTACAAACGCGTGACGAGCTATTCGGCATTAAGGAACCGCGTGCCTATTTAACGTCGATTGCTAAAAACCTGCTGATTGACCAAGTGCGCCGTAAACGCATTGAACAGGCCTATTTAGATGGCTTGAGTCAAATGGAATATATGCTTGATGCGGTGGCTTCACCCGAAGAGCAAATGCAAATTATTCAAGCGATTAACCAACTTTGCAAATCACTCGAAGGGGTTTCCGAAAAAGCACAGCAAGCTTTTATTTTGCATTACCTCGAAGGCTATACCCATAAAGAAATTGCCGAGCGTTTAAATGTTTCGACCAAAATGATTCAAAAATATTTGGCGAGCTGTTTAATTCAGTGCTACCAAAACCGACAAGACATGGACGCATGTATTTAAATGGCTATGGACAAAAGCAAACATCATCAGCTCGTTGAAGAAGCCGCGCATTGGATTGTTCAACTGAGTTCGGATGATGAAAGCTCACGAAAAACCGCCAAACAAAAATTTGAAGAGTGGAAAAAAACCAGTAAGCAACACCGCCAAGTGGCTGCCGATATTGAGCAGTGTATTGGATCAATTCAAAAACTTTCCCAAACCAGCGGACATAAAAAAGTCACCAAGGTTGCCCTTAAAGCTGGTCTAAACTCAGGCAAAGCCTATAAACATTTACGTGCAGGAACAGCTTTTGCGGTTGTTTTTGTTGCCATGAGTGGGGCGTTATTTTATTTAACTGACACCACCGTGGCCTATGTGACGGCAGACATTCACGGGCAATCGGGGCAGTGGACTACGCAAACCTTGCCAGATGGTTCACGTTTAATTTTACGTGGTAAAAGCGCAGTTAATCTTGATTTTAAAACTGACCAGCGAGTGGTTGAGCTGGTGCAAGGTCAAATTTATGTTGATATTGCCAAAGATAAGGCTAGACCGTTTTTGGTCAAAACCAGTCATGGTCAAATTCAGGCACTCGGCACAGCTTTTAGCGTAACCTATGACCCTTCGGCAACTGAACTTAACATGTTGCACTCAAAGGTAAAAGTAGAAGCCACGCAAGTTAAAACTACCCAATTGCATGCGACTCGTCAGGCTATTGTTGAAGCCGGGCAAGCCATTAAAATGGACAAAAATGGCGTACAAAAACTGCCTGCACTGAATGTTTATAATGAACAACAAAAATGGCAAAAGCATCAGCTTATGGTAGAAAACTTGCCGCTGAATCAGGTGCTACAAGAGCTAGACCGTAACTACAAAGGCAAAATTATTTTTAATGATGCGGCACTGCAACATGTGCGGGTCAATGCGGTGTTGCCTTTAGACCAAACCACAGAATCGCTTAAGCTTTTGGCTACAGTTTTTCCTGATCTGAAAATTAAGCAAATCACGCCGTTTGTGGTCATGGTTTCTTTAAAATAATAAAAAATTAAATTTATTTTCGATTTTAGGTTCCACTTTTTTGAAAGTCGTTCGTCATAGTAAGTAGAAGCAATAAATATGGATCATTTTAATTTGTTGTATTGAATGATTCTTATTACGATTTACTGGGGCGGGCAAATGGAAAAAGCGGGAATGGGGCAAAAGCGGAATCGATCGATTTTTCGATTCTCGACACTGGCGTTTGCTATACATGCTGTGTCGATGGGCGGGCTTGTTACGCTGCCTATGCAGCAGGCCTATGCACAAACAGCCGGGGTTAAAAGCTATAACATTCCAGCCGGCCGTCTTGCTAACGTACTGAATCAGTTTGCTGAACAATCGGGTACTTCAGTTGCAATGGATGCCCAGCAACTTCAAGGGCTTCATAGCCTAGGCTTAAAAGGTAACTTTGCCGTCGAGCAAGGTTTTGAGCAGCTTTTAAAAGCAACCGAATTTAATGCTGTAAAAGTTGGGCAGGGCTACACACTCAGCAAAAAAACTACGCCTCGGGTCACTCCCGCTAAGGTTCAGGCCACTAGCCTGCCGCCAAGTAGTGCCGTAATTGAAGAAGATGCGTCGGTACGACTCACGCCAATTGTGGTGTATGGCAAAGAAGACCGTGACACCGAAGGCTATAACAAAGTTTATGATGCAAATCGCTCTTCGGTCTATGCGGGCAAAGACTATGTCGAGCGCTTTAAAGGAACCAACCCAGCCGATGTTTTACAAGGTATGGTGGGAGTCTATAGCGGCGATGCTCGCAACAGTGGGGCACTCGACCCGAGTGTACGTGGTGTGCAGGGTGTTGGCCGTGTGCCTTTAACCATTGATGGCACTGAACAGTCGATTGCGGTATGGCGTGGCTACAACGGGGTAAACAACCGAAACTATATCGACCCCAATCTCATTGCGGGCATTGAAGTCATTAAAGGCCCATCTTTAGAGCGAAATACCACAACTTCTGTAGGTGGTGGCGTAGTGGTTAAAACGCTAGAGGCCGATGATATTATTCGACCGGGTAAGTCTTTTGGTGCCGAATTAAAAGTAGAAGGCTCAACCAACTCAATCGATCCGTCTTTGCCAGACATGAGCAAAGTGGGCCAAAACTACGATGACACAACGCCTTGGATCGACATGAATGGGTCAAAATACGACCCTGATATTTATAAAAAGAACCGTACCAGAAGTGATAACTCTCATTTTTCGGGCGACGACTTGGCGGGTCGACTGGCAATTGCCACCAAGCAAGATAAATTTGATTTACTGGCAGTCTACGCAGTACGTGAGCGCGGCAACTATTTTTCGGGTACACATGGCGCGGGCTACTATAAACGAGCGACACCAGACAGCAGTCTCGATTTTATTCCTTACTTTGCCTATGCCTATCAACCGGGTGATGAAGTTCCCAACACTTCAAGTCATATGGAGTCGTGGTTGTTAAAAGGGACCTATCGCCCAACCGATAGCCAAACTCTTAAATTGACCTACCGAGATACCAAAAATATTTTTGGTGAAATTATGCCATCTCGAATTGTTTGGGGCATTACGCCTGACTTGGGTGTTCCGCAGTGGCCTTTAAGCAATATTCACTCTAAAGCCTATAGCCTCGAATACAAGTTTAAGCCTGAGAATAATCGCTGGATTGATTTCTATGCCAACATTTGGCAAACCGACACCGAAAGCCAGACATACACACGTGGTGGGTGGCCAACCACAATCGATTTTAGAGATAACACCATTATTAATACGGCAATAAGCCATTCTGACAATACGCGTAAGGGTATTACAGTCAGTAATAAAACCCGTTTATTAGACCAGCTTGATTTGACGCTCGGCGGAAGTTTCTTAAAAGAAAAATTAACATCTGACGATGTATATGGTGAATTTGGCCCAAGTTATTCGCTCTATCAGGCACTGCCACGAGCAGGGCGCCGTGAGGAAAAAACGTTCGACTTTAACTTTAATTATAGACCGTTATCTTGGTTAAGTTTTGATACGGGCATGCGTTATCGTTCGTATTGGGCTGTTGATGACTTTTTAAATAAGTCTTTGCAAAGCGAGATTGACCCGAGTTTAAATCCGCTGTTTACCAAAAAAAGTAGGCTTAAAGAATATACCTTTGAATATCAAACCATGCCTGAGAGTTACACCTCTACCCAGCAGCGTTTAATCAATGTTTTAAAACAGCGCTATGCCACAAAAAATCCTGAGTGGGATGGGCAGCTCGATACTGTGCCTGCCTCAGAGAGCACGTTGTATAACATGATCTGGTCACAGAAAAATACGCTGAGCTGGAAAGCAGATGCGAATGGGCAATTGTCGCTTGCTGATAATCCTTTAAATCAGCTCAATGCCTCTGGACAAAAGTACGTCGTAACTGGCGGGAACTTTATGTCGGTGGTAGACCAAGTTCTGGTTGAGTCGGCCGACAAAGTTAAAGATAGCGGCTGGGCACCGCAGTTAGGCGCCTCAATTCATCTCACGCCAAACAGCAGAATCTATGCACGCTATGCAGAGGAATATCGCTTACCAAGTTTGTTTGAAAGCACTGTCGGTTTTTCTGCTATGTTGCCATATCAAGCAATCAAACCTGAACATGCTTTTAACTACGAAGTGGGTTATGTCTATGACATGCGTGATTGGTTCAGCACAGCGCGCAATGCCGACATTAAGCTCGCTTATTACTACAATAAAACCAAAAATGTGATTGAGCGTGACCAGAACCTTATTTTTACCAATATGGATGAGCAAAAGCTATCAGGTCTAGAGCTACAAAGCCGTTTTGATAATGGCGGTTTCTTCACAGACTTGAGCGTGGCCTATAACTTAAAAAATGAAGTGTGTGATACCAATAGTGCTATTAACAAAATGATTTTAGGCGGTACGGTTCAAACCGAGCAAGGCCTTGAGTTCCGTGAACCGTATCAGCGTTGTGTTGATGACGGTTTCCCAAATGGCTACTTGGTAACTATGGCTACACCTGAACTGAGTTTTCACGGTTTGCTTGGCGCACGCTTTTTTGATGAAAAGTTAGAGCTCGGTGCACGTGCCACATTCTATAAAGCTTATGAAAGCCCGCTACGCAAAAACAATGATGCTAGCGTTAATAAAGGCTATTACCTCAATGTGCCTTTGGCTTGGGATGACACGTGGATTTTTGATGCCTATGCGCGTTATCAGGTTGATAACTACAACACGGTTGAATTTGTCGGCAGTAATCTTTCTAACCAGTTTTATATCGATCCTTTAACCCGTAGTGCCATGGCCGCACCTGGCCGAACGATGAAAATTAGTTGGACCACCAAATTTTAAACAGAATTTGATTCCCTCTACATATACATAAAAGGGGAGTCAGGTAACGGTAAATAATAAGATTGAATGATTATTATTTACAAAAAACCGAGTAGGTTTGCAGCTGGGCCTACTCAATAAACTAAAAATAGCGAAATCGTTATTTTAAATTAAACAATAACTTAGTTTTAAAAAAGATGGAGTAACAACAAATGAAAATCTCTCAATTGTTCTTGGGTCTTGTTGCTTGTTCAACTGTATTTGCTTATGCAGGTATTGATGGTATTTCGAGTAATGAAAGTAACATCAAAATTGGTGCTGCTGCCAATGCAAGCCATCCGGGTGGTGTGTCAGCGGTATCGGTTCAAGCTGCGGGTGCGCCATATAACGCTTTTACAGGTTTTAGTTCTTTAAAAGGTTTGGCTCAGGCTTTCGCTGCTCAGGGAACGAGTAACACCAATGTAACGGTTGGCAGCAAAACCTTTAATATTTCGCATATTCCAGTGTCTGCAATGCCACCTTCACACAGTGCATTAGGTAATTTTAACTTTGGTCAGGTGGGCACACAGGAAGTCTATTTTGGTGAATGGTGGAAAGCGGGCGACACACCGGCAAGCGCGAGCCATACCGTTTACTACGCGGGTGATAACACCAATACCACTGTTCCAACTGCGGGTACTGCAACTTATACCGTTGCAGGGATTAACGGTTCTGGAAGCAATCTGTTAAGTGGTACGTTCACGGCAAATTATGGCGCGGGCACACTTGAAGGAACGCTTACAGGAACAGGTACCGCTGTTTCATCATTAAGCCTAGATGGTGTGGCATTTAACCCGGGTACTGCTGCGTTTGCAGGTTTGGCAACGGCTAACGGTACGGCTGGTGTCGACAACTCTGGTGTGGTTCAAGGTCAATTCTTCGGTGCAAATGCTTCGGCTTTAGCGGGTATTGCCCAGTTTGATAACGTGTCTTACAACACTGCTTTTGGCGGTGCTAAAAATTAATGAATGCGAAAGGAATCTACACACGTAGATTCCTTTTGTTTTTTGGGCTTTTGCTTGGTTGCTTCAGGTTTATTGTTTTATGAAACGAACGCTTTTGTGCTGTCTGACATTGTTGAGTTGTCCATTTTTATATGCCGACGAAGACACACAGCTTCGTCTCAATCAAAGCTTGGACCAAACACTTTTACAAGAACAGCGCAAGTTTCATGAGCAGGGAACCATTCGTAGTACCGAGCAATTACCAAAACTTCAAATTAATGGACAAGAATACAGTGTTGAACAAAACCAGAATGATCTTGCCAAGGCATTATATTTGGCAGTCATGCAAAAACAGTGGCTCAAAGCCACGGTTTATTTAAAACATTATAAGAAATATGTTGGCTACGATCGGGCTTTAACCGACTTTGCCGAAGGGGCAGTTGCACGTTCTCAGGGTCAACTGAAATTGGCTGAACAAAAATTTCAAAGCAGCCTAAAACAACAACCTCATAATTTAATTTGTGAACTTGAGTTAGCGCGCGTGCTGTTTGAACAACAGAAAAATAAGGAAGCAGCACGCCTTTTTATTTCCATTCAAGACAAACTGAAACAAAGTGATCCTGCGGTAATCCCGTCTGGAGTTTTAACCACAGTGAATACTTTTGTTCAGGCATTAAAAAAACGAGACTCTTGGCAAGGCTCGGTTTCAGCGGGTTATACCTATGTCAGTAATTTAAATAGTTCTTCTGAACAGAGTAAAACATGGACGCTTTATGGAAAAGATAGTAACGGTAATATTATTCCAATTGAGCAAGTTACCCGTGGGACGCCTAAAGCTGAGTCGGCAACGGGTTTAGATTACGAAGCCAGTCTTATAAAACGCTATGCGATTAAGGGGCATCATGGCGTGGCTTTACGTGCGCTGGCGTTTGGACAGTCCTATAACGACCACGCGGCATTTAATGAATCTACCGTTAACATTAATGCTGGCTACAGCTACTTTGACTTAAAAAATCAAATTGGGGTGAGTCCGCTTTTTGAACATAAACGTTATGGCAATGATGGCCTTTACAATGCGTGGGGCGCGCGTGCCGAGTGGATGCATTTTATCTCGGCAGATAAAGCCTTCAAGCTTGAGGCTGAGAGTAAAGATTTAAATTATCAGAAATATAAAACCCTAGATGGGGTAGAAAGTTCAGCTTTTGCTACTTTCTGGAAAATTCTCCCAAATCAGTGGACCGTTTTTAGTGGTTTAGACGTAGTCGACCATTCGACCCAAGAGAAATATATGGCTGCCTATCAACAGCAAGGTGTGCGGTTGGGGTTAAGCAAATCTTGGAGCACTGGATTTAATACCACTTTGCTGAGTTCTTATCGTTGGCGTCTGTTTGATAAATATGCAGAAACTTTCTTGGCACGTCGTCATGATTTTGAACAGAATTATACCTTTGTTGTGCAAATGCCGCGCTTTGAGTTTTATGGTATGACGCCTAATTTAACCTATCGCTATAACCATAATAAAAGCAATATCGATTGGCTCTATTCCTACGATAAACACAACATTAGCCTCAAGCTTGAGCATCGTTTTTAGGGAATAAGTCATGAAATCAAAATCTTTATTTCCTACACATGAGCCAATGGTTATGTTGCCTTTACCTCAAGGGCCGAAGCATTTTTATAAGTGCTTAACCGTAGTTGTGGTGATTGGTCTGCATGTATTTGTTATCTGGATGCTGAGTCATTTAATTGAACCTTATACTTTTCAAGCATCGCCAAAAGTAGATGCTTTAAAAGTAAGTTTTGTGTCGCTGGCACCTGCTAAAAAGCCATCGGCTGAAAAGATCGAAAGCCAACCTGAAAAAAGTGTAACGCCTAAATCTACATTAAACAGTTCGGTATCTTCAGTACCTGAAGAATCAAAAAACTCGCCTACCAATATTCAAACATTAGCATCAAAAACTGCCTCTAAAGAGGTCGTGCAAAATACTTTAAATGACAAACAGCAAATACAATCAAAAACGACTTTAAACAATTCAACTTCGCTCCCACCATTGCAGCGTACAGAAAGGCTAGCGGTTCATAACGATAAAAAACTGAGTTCGACAGACCCTGAACAAACGCAAACTGAGCATTTGCCACAAAACACCAATAGCGGAACCAAAAGTGGCGGCGTCAAAACACCCGCAATGCAGCAAGAATATTCCAAAGCACCGAGTACTCAAGTTGAACATGATGACGTTGTTCAGGTGAGTAGCGTGGATGTGCTGAGTTTTGGCGGGCTTGACTATGATGACCGCGAGTTAAAACAACAAAATCGTTTGGTTGAGCTTCGGATTCGCATTAATGAAAAAGGGCAGCCGATCGATATTCAATTACGTCAAAGTTCGGGCATTCAAAGCCTTGATGAACGGGTCATGCAAGCTACACGTAAATCCAGATTTAAACCCCACAAAATTAACGGTCGAGCCGTGACTATTGTTGTGGATTTTCCAGTCCAACTTAAACTCAATCGGGGCCGTTAACCGATGAACGATATCCATTTTGCAGGAGAAAGATGATGAACTCATCTACAGAACAAATCATTAGCAACAGCTTATCTTTACGTTTGAAACAAGAAACCGCTGCTGAACATGAACGTATGCATCAATTAATGTCAGAGGCAAAGGTATTTTCAAGTAAAGAAAAATACGCGCAATTTACGTTGTCTCAATATTACTTTCAGCGTGAAATTGAACATCTTTTTGAAAAAGAGGGTGTGGCAGGGCTGATTCCAGACCTCGACATTCGTGGCCGCTCAAAACAAGCACTTGCCGATTTAAATGATTTGGGTATTCAACCTAACGAACAGCAATTACACAGTGAAAACGTACAACTACCCGAAGCTTTAGGCTGGATTTATGTGTCTGAAGGTTCAACTTTAGGGGCTGCATTTTTATTTAAAGAAGCTCAAAAGCATTTGGGTTTTTCTGAAACGTTTGCTGCGCGTAATTTAGCTGCCTATCCAGAAGGGCGCGCTAAAGTTTGGAAACGTTTTATTCAAGCACTTGATAAAACAGGCTTTGACCAAACCCAACAAGACCGAGTCGTTCAGGGAGCGTTAGATGCCTTTGGATATTTTGGTCAGGCGCTTGATCAGCTTGATGAATTGAAATAATAAAAAGTGGATAAAGGGAATACCCGATATGGACAAACTCAATCAAGTAAATGCAATCGTAAAACATGAGCAGTCGTTAGCACCTGCTCAACCAGTCAGTAAGCTTGCCCGTTCTGTTTGGGCGCGGTGGGTGTTTATTGGTTTGGCTTGGTTGTGTATTGCGCTTGGCATATTGGGTATTTTTATTCCGGGTTTACCCACCGTTGATTTTATAATTTTGGCTGTTTTCTTTGCGGCTCGTGGCTCTGAAAAACTTCATCAATGGTTTCGAAATCATCGTTATATCGGTCCACTCATTCGTGAGTGGCAAGAACATCGGCGTATTCCAAAAAAAGCAAAATACATCTCGACGTTGAGCATGAGTTTGGCTGCGGGCCTTATGATTTGGACTATTCCACATCCGTGGTTTGTCTATCCTGCAATTTTATGTATGGCTGGGGTGTTAGCCTGGATG
Organism: Acinetobacter sp. P1(2023); assembly: GCF_028367635.1. Classification (NCBI taxonomy): domain Bacteria; kingdom Pseudomonadati; phylum Pseudomonadota; class Gammaproteobacteria; order Moraxellales; family Moraxellaceae; genus Acinetobacter; species Acinetobacter sp. P1(2023). The sequence goes on along the minus strand of NZ_JAQNDD010000001.1, from coordinate 604,750 downwards.
TGGCTTAAAAAATGAAAAAATTATGATCTGCACTGTTGCATGGTACGCATCATGGTTTTCACGAAATCACGCGGTACTTCAGGACTTTGAAGGCTTAAACTTCCAAGTTTATGCATGAGCTTAGGGGAGTATTGACGTTCTAAACGATGATAAATACACAGACAGGTTGAACGGCTATGTCCAGCTGCGATGCATTTTGAGTAAAAATCACGGTGTGCATTACTTTTATATCCAGCAGAGGCAATTGATACAAATAATAATCCCCCTAAAAAAACTAAATAATGATAAAGCGACATATATCTACTCGTGATTGTTGTTTTGCATTATCCATATCTGGCATAACTTTTTCAGGTTTAAAACCAGTTGATATCAACTCGTGGCTTCATCATAGTCAGAACAGTTTTAGAGGTCAAATTGATTTGCGGATGAGAAGCGTTTAATGTTTTAAAAGTAAACAATCGTTATTGTTGCTGTTTTGAAGACAGTGTTGCGACATTAAACCCTCTATGTTTTTACATGCTTTTTTGTTTTTATAAACGCTTTAGTTTTGATTTGTTTTTAAATATTTAAAACATCTTTGTACTGAATTAATGACTTTAAAATAATAGGATGCAGCTTATGCCTGATACCTCAATGCAACAAGAGAAACAAAGTACTTGGGCCATATGTCGAGATCCTGTTTTGCTGACCATGGTGGGCGGGGCAATTGACACCATTGGCTTTATTGCATTGTTTGGTTTTTTTACCGCGCATGTGACGGGGAACTTAGTGTTGGCAGGCGCTGCATGGGTTAAAGGCGGCTCAGGTCTATGGATCAAGCTCGCCGCTATCCCGCTATTTATTTTGACAGTAGTGATTACCAAACTGTTAATTGACCGCAGTCAGGTCAAGCATAAAACGCTGTCTTATTTATTTTTATTTGAAGCCATTTTTCTATGTGCCTTCATGGTTGCAGGCCTTTATTTCGAGCCATTTAAAAATCCGGACGCGCTAACAGTTGCAGTGACAGGCGGACTAGGTTTAATTGCTTTGGCTATTCGTAATACTTCTAGCAAAACGCTCATTAAAAATATTAGCCCAAGTACCATGATGACCGGCAACACCACGCAGCTCGGGATTGATATTGCCAACTTGCTTAAAAACAATAATGCAGCTAATCGGGCTAGTTTTTTAAAAAGCGCCAGTATTGTGATTGGCTTTGTCATTGGTGCTTTCTTGGGAGCGGTACTCTATGTCTATTTTGATTTTTGGAGTGTAGCGCCGTTTATCTTACCCATTTTGTATTTTTCATATTTAGCTTCACAGCAAAAGTTTAACCAAGCTTAATGAGAAAAAAGAATAAATTAGCCTGAATTAAAATGAGTTCAGGCTTTTTTCGCATTAAAGAAAAACAGAAGCTGAGACAAAATTGTTCGTTCACTGCTTTACAGGCATAATGACCAGATGGGGAATATATTCGATTAAGGAAGGCACAATGACAAAGTCTTACCATTATTTAGTGATAACAATAATGGCTTTGCTCAGTGGCTGTCAGGTTATTCATTTAAAAGAAAGTAATTTAAGCAATGCTTTAAAAAGTAAGAATGAAAGTATTCTGACCGATGGCACCTTAAGCCATCAAACCCAAAACTTACTGTATTTGGTCAAAAAAGATGAAAAGTCTTGTCTGCAAAATTTTGATGATTGTTTAAATAAAATTCAGAGCTTGTCTGAAAATAGCAGCCGAGAAGAACGCTATGCTGCGCTGAGTGAAATCTATTTAGCCAAGGCTTTAGACGTCGGACGTAGTAGCCAGTGTAATGTCATTAATAAAAGTAGCAGTTGTATTGAGCAAGAGTTAGCGCTGTTTGATAAAAGCTTACGCTATAGCTATGTCTATTTATTTGACTCTGAAGAGTCACCGTTCGATCGGGTATTTGACCATCGCCAAAATCAGGTGCGTATTTTTTATAACGTTGCCTTGTCGAAGCTCATGACCACGTATTTTAATCATTTAAATACGCATCGTTTTCCACCGTTGCTGAAAGCAGACGAGCATGAGTACCACGTCAATTTTGACCATGCCGTAGATGTACAAAAAATTGAAGTCGATACTTTTCGCTCAAGCTATAACATGAACTTTTCTGGTTTTAATACCGTCAACCGTAAGGATGGTTTAGGGGCAGAGTTTATTGTCGGGCGTAAAGAGCATGATGTAAATCACGGCTTCATTTTAGACCCAGATGCTTTTTATGCTCAGCAGAATAATCCCAACATACATTTACCACGCTTCTTTCCGGTTACTGCCATCGCTTATCCAAAACAAAAAGCCACAGCAGATCAGGTCATTGCAGGGGCAGAGTTAGAAATTGCCATGTTTGATCCATATCGGCAAGACCGCGTAAAGGTTGAAGGTATGGACTATCCGCTCACTGCCAACTATTCGGCGCCTTATGGGCTTTGGCTGTCGAAATATAATTTAGGTGCAGCAGGCTATTGGTCCTTAATTAATAAAGAAGCCAATTTGATCATGCCGCATTTATATATGCTGGAACCTTTTAACCCAAATAAGAAAATCATTGTGTTTATTCATGGTTTGGCGAGTAGCCCCGAGGCTTGGGTGAGCCTAACCAATGACATTATGGGCGATGCCGAATTAAGACAAAACTACCAAGTTTGGCAGGTGTTTTATTCAACCAATATGCCGATTTTTGAAAGTCGTTTTCAGATTTATTCTTTGCTGAATCAAGCTTTTCAAAACGTTGCCAAAGACAGCTATGCCGCACAGGATGCCGTGCTGGTTGGGCATAGTATGGGCGGAGTGATTAGCCGCCTATTGGTAAGCGATGCAGATGTTTCAGAGCAAGCCATACAAAAAATGAATGAGGCGCAGTTAAACCGTTTAAAAGAAAATCCTGTTATTCGAGAGCGCTTTCAGTTCAAAGCTTTGCCTTATTTTAAGCGGGTTATTTTTGTATCGGCACCGCATCATGGTACTGACTACGCTGACCGATGGTTTACCCAAATTGCGCGCCGTGTTATTCGTTTGCCTGCTGATTTTTTTATTGCTGTTGAAATGAGAGATGAGAAAAATACCAAACTCAGAAAGGGCTTAATTGAAAACGGGGCAAGTAATTTAAGTCGTTCTTCTAACTTTATGCAGCTTACCCAAGCCATTCAACCATCGCCACAAGTGGTCTATCATTCGATTATGGGCAATATTGATGGCACGACTGATAAGTTAAAAAGCAGCGATGGGATTGTGCCGTATCAAAGTTCGCATTTAGGTGGTGAACAGTCGGAGTTGATAATTAAGGGTGGGCATTCGATTCAAACTAGCCCTGAGGCAATTTTAGAACTACGCCGTATTTTGCGATTACACTTAAAGCAGTCGCAGCCTTCAAAATAGAAATTTTTGTTTTTAGAAAACCACTGCTGAACTGAGTCAACAGTGGTTAAAATAATTAATTAAGCTGATTTTGTTTGAGCGATTTTTTGTGCTCAAAATAGCTGATTGAAAAAATAACCAGACCGACTAAATACAACACACCAGACAAGAGTAATAAGTCTAATCCTGCTGCATAGAGCAACCAAAGTGCATAGATTGAAGCGACACTTGCAATGGCAATATGCGGCGTGCGTTTGTGGCGAATGGATTCTTTAAGATAAAAAGCCGACACCAGAAAATAAGGCAGTAAAATCATCACTGATGAAATCAATAAAAGCTGGGTGTAGTTTTTATTGAAAAAATACACGGCAATGAGTGAGCCTTGTACCACAAGCGTTGTTAGCCAAAGGGATGAAATAGGTACATTGTTCTGATTATTCTTTAAAAATAATTTAGGAAATGCACCATTTTTTGCAGCCAAAAATGGAATTTCAGTAGCAAATAACGTCCAACTTAAATAAGACGATGCAACGGAAATAATCAGCCCGATAGTAATAATGATGGTACCCGGCAAGCCGATCAATTGCTGCAAAATAGTAGCCATAGAAGGGTTGTGCATGCCAGCAAGCGCTTCACGACTGACTACACCGTAAGCCAATACCGTCACCATGACGTAAAAACTTAACGCCAGTAACACACCTAAAATGGTCGCCTTACCAATGTCATGACGTTTTTTTGCACGTGATGATAAAACCACTGCACCTTCAATACCAGTAAATACCCAAAGGGTAATCAGCATCAGGTCTTTTACTTGCTGCCAAAGCGGAACTTGCAAAGAAAAATCATGTAGGTTGAGTTTGAACAAATCAAACTTAAAGGCAATAAAGGTAAAGAAGATAAAAACCACCATTGGAATGATTTTGGCAATGGTTGCCAGTAAATTCACAATCGCAGCTTCTTTAATGCCTCGGCTTACTAACCAGTGTACCAGCCATACAAAAATGCTTGAACCAATCAGCGAGTAAAGCGTATTACCTTCACCAAAAATAATATGGTCTTTACTGTCGGTAAACATGCCGACGCCAGAAAAGGCAATGACGACATAGCCGACAATACCAATGGTGGTACACAACCAATAGCCCCACGCCGAGCAAAAACCAATCAGGTCTCCAAAGCCTTCGCGCGCATAGTTATAAATACCGCCATCTAGATCTGGTCGTTGGCGGGTTAAATGTAATAGCGTGAGGGCTAAGAAAATAATGCCGACTCCGGTAATGAGCCATGCAACAAGAAGGGCAGAGCCGTTGGCAACCTGAGCCATGTTTTGGGGAAGGCTAAAAACGCCTGACCCCACCATAGAGCTAAATACCAGCGCTGTAAGCGACAACAATCCAATTTTGGCAGCAGACATGGTATTTATTCTTTAAAAAATTGAGAAAGTTCAGCAATGTGTTCTGGGCCAATACCGCAGCAACCGCCGACTAGGCTTGCACCTGCTTGCTGCCATTGCTTAGCAAAACCAAGATAAGCAGGCGCATCTAAGTCTTTACGAATTTCATCCAGACCATCGTTGGCAGTAGCACTTTCATCTTGTGGTGGGAAAGCGTTGGCATAGGCACCAATTTGTACAGACTCTGGAATAAGTCCTTTAATTTCATTAATTGCTTGCAAGATCACTTCAGGTTGGCAGCAGTTAAACAATACAGCTTTGGCATTTGATTGTTTAATGAAATCAGCTGCTTGTTGCATGTTTTCGCCAGAACGAAGTAGTGCTTGTTCTTGTTTAATTTCATCTTGCAGCGTAAATGACACCCAATAGTCCTTACCATCTTGAGGTAATAACGCATGCACTGTTTCAACTTCTTTTAAGCAAGATTGGGTTTCAGCGAGCCAAAAATCTACTTCTGGCGCCAAGGTGTTAATGATGGGTTCAGCAAGGTTTTTAGCTTGTTCAGGTTGGAACAAGTCCGCACGGTAAGAACCAAATAACGGTGGTAAACAGCCAGCAATTTTGACATTTTTGCCGCTTTCTTTAACTGCATTTTTTGCTTGCTCGATAGCGACTTTAATTAAGCGTACGCCGTCAGTTTCAAAGCGTTCTTGACCAATATGAAATGGCACAACAGCGTAGTTATTGGTGGTAATCACTTCTGAACCAGCGTTAATAAAATCGAGATGTACTTCTTTTACTGTTTCAGGGGCTTCAATGAGTGCAAGTGCAGACCACTCTGGTTGACGAAACGGAGCACCACGGCGGGCCAATTCACGGCCTAAACCGCCATCTAAAATTTTCATAAATTACAACATAAAGGGAGAAACATAATTCAGCTAATCTAGCGTGTAGATGAATCGTGTTCAATCGCTAATATGCTCGATATATTTCTAAATAAATTAGATTGTTATGAATAATTTTTCTTAAGAGGAATTCTGTAAACGATGTTCAGTTTTACTGATGAACTTCATGTGAAACTGAAAATATTTTTATTTAAAAATACAGAATAAAAAATGATCTTATAGCGCGCCATATTGTTGCCAGCTTTCACCCGTGTGCTGCGTTTTATAATAGGCTTGAAGTTGTTCGAGCTGTGTAAAGTGTATGCTACACCAAATCAATAAACTGATGAATATTAAAACTTTAGATAAGCCACGAACTTTTTCTAGGCGAGCAAAAGCCAATAAAACAAAAAACAGGGCAGGTAAAAATATAAAGAACTGAACAGGGGAGAAAAATAGATGAGCAGTACTGAAATGTAATGCAACAGCACTGATGAGCAGATTTAGAACAGAACATAGCTTTTGATATTTACCGAGCTTAAATGCATAAGCAGTGATAGTAAGTAATACAGCTGAGCTGACATAAATCGCTGTACCGCCAATCATCCACATATAAAACCCGCTTAACAAAAGATAAGCCAGCAGCAAAACAAGCATGAGCTTAAAACTAAATGACAAGAGGCTAGATGATGTGTTTAAAGGCGTCATAGCGAATCTAAATATCTCAAGTGAGGGCTTAAAAAACAAAAGGACGAATCGAAATTCATCCTTTTGGTATTTTACTTATACATCGTCAAACTTAGTTTGCTTTTGCAACTGGGGCAGCAGCAGTTTCATCGTTTGCAGCTTTGAACGGAGATGTATAGTTCAAGCCAAGCGTAGAACTTGTGTATTGACGAACTTTGTCGAGTAACACAGGGTCTTTGCTTAAGTCTTGTTTATAAGACAGTACAATCTCATGAAGCTTCTGGTTCCATTTACCTTCAGTTTGCTGAGGGAAAGCTTTTTCAAGCAAGTTAAGCATGATGTATGGAGAAGTCGAAGCACCTGGAGACGCACCTAACAATGCAGTTACAGCACCATCTTTAGACGCAAAGATTTCTGTACCGAATTGAAGCGTTGCTGGTTTACCTGGTTCTTTTTTGATGATCTGAACACGTTGACCACCTTGGCTTAAACGCCAGTCTTCAGCTTTCGCATCTGGGTAGTATTTACGAAGTTCATTGAGACGGTCTTCATCTGACATCATGACTTGGCTTACCAAGTATTTAACAAGATCAAGGTTTTCCAAACCAACAGTGGTCATTGGTAAAACGTTGCTTTTGTTTGTTGATGCAAGCAAGTCAAGCTGAGAACCATTTTTCAGGAACTTGTTTGAATATGTTGCAAATGGTCCAAACAATACATATTTTTTACCGTCGATATAACGTGTATCAATATGTGGTACAGACATTGGAGGCGCACCAAGTTCAGCACGGCCATATACTTTCGCTGTATGTTCTGCAGTAATTTTTGGATTATCAGTAATTAAGAACTCACCACCAACAGGGAAGCCCGCATATTGTTTCGCTTCTGGTAAACCAGTAAGTTGCAATAATTTAACTGCTGCACCACCTGCACCGATAAATACAAAACGTGTTTTAACGTGATCTACTTTACCAGTTTTCAAATTTTTGAAAGCCACTGTCCAAGTTTTGTCATCATTTTGGCTGATGCCAGTCACTTCAGTTGAAGTCTGTAATTTGAAATTAGGGTTTTGATTTAAATGACTCACTAATTGTTTAGTGATTGAACCATAGTTAACGTCAGAGCCAACATCCATACGGGTTGCTGCAACTTTTTGACTAGGGTCACGGTCATTCATCACTAAAGGTGCCCATTGTTTAATTACAGCTGGGTCTTCAGTAAATTTCATGCCTTTAAACAGCGGGCTTTGGATCATGGCAGCATAACGTTTTTCTAAGAATTGAACGTTATCGCCCCAAACGAAAGCAATGTGCGGAACTGGATTAATGAATGATTTTGGTTCAGCTAAAACGCCTTGTTTTACCTGATGTGACCAGAACTGTTTAGCAACTTCAAATTGAGAAGCAACTTTTTCAGCTTTGGCAATTTCCATCTTACCGTTTTTCTCTTCGGTATAGTTCATTTCCATAAAGCCAGAGTGGCCTGTTCCGGCATTGTTAAAGCCGTTTGAACTTTCTTGAGCAACTTGGTCAAGACGTTCATACATACGAATTTGCCAGTTTGGTTCAAGCTCAGTGAAATAAGTACCGAGAGTGGCACTCATGATGCCGCCGCCAACAAGAACAGCATCAACAACTGGCTCATCTTTTGCAGTTTCTACTTGTTTTGACGCAGTTGGTCTAAACAAGAAAACAATACCTGCAATTAAAATAAGAATGATTAATACCAGAAGGTATTTCAAAAACTTTTTCATGTAAGGGGGACCTTAAAATAAGTTATTTGAGTCACTTAAGGTGTGAGGAAACCTAGACAGCGTATCCAGACAAAATGGATATAAATGCGAAAGTGAATTCTCAAAATTCGAGAACTTCGAAAAAAATAAAAATGACTGGGCATTATCGCAAACACACTATATTTTAGACTAATTTTGCATTGACAAGACAATTTTTATAATAAATGGGGTTCATCAAAATCATAAATATGATTTATATTTAACCAAATTTAGTTTTAATAAGTTAATTTAAGTTAAATATTTTTATTTAAATATTTGAAAGTAAAACAATAATTTTAATTTGATTAAAGTTAAATCACTTGAGGGAAATTTGCCTATAAAAATAGATTAATTTTTATTACATGCCATATTTGTGTAAACAAGCTGCTTATAAATGCTTATTTTCTGTCATACATCGTTCTTATTAATATTGACTCTATAGATTTAAATTAAGGGCATATCTCTGTATAAGAAATATACCCTTTAAAGTTTTATGACGCTACATAGAAAGGTGCAGTTGAGCGTGGTAACGCTTCACGTCCACGAATTTGGTCTGCAATTTTCTCGGCAATCATAATGGTAGTTGCGTTTAAGTTACCGGTAATAATGAGCGGCATAATTGAGGCATCAACTACACGCAAACCATGCATACCATGTACACGGCCTTGACCATCTACAACAGCCATTTCGTCTTCGCCCATCTTACAGCTACAAGAAGGGTGGTAAGCTGTTTCTGCATGGTTACGAACAAAGTCATCAAGCTCTGCATCAGATTGTAAATGTTTACCCGGACTAATTTCTTCACCACGATATGGGTCAAGTGCAGGTTGCTGCATGATTTCACGAGTGATACGAATTGCATCACGGAATTCGCGCCAGTCTTGTTCAGTCGACATATAGTTAAACAAGATACTTGGATGTTCAAACGGATCCTTCGATTTAAGTTTGATTCGACCGCGTGAAGGCGAACGCATTGAACCAACGTGAGCTTGGAAACCATGTTCTTTCACTGCATTACTACCGTTGTAGTTAATGGCAACCGGCAAGAAATGGTACTGAATGTTTGGCCATGTAAACTCATCCGAACTACGGATAAATCCGCCTGCTTCAAACTGGTTACTTGCACCAATACCTGTACCATTAAATAACCACTTGGCACCAATCGCAGGTTGGTTATACCATTTCAAGGCTGGGTATAAAGAAACGGGCTGCTTACATTTATATTGCAAGTACATTTCCAAGTGGTCTTGCAGGTTTTCACCTACACCAGGCAAATCATGTACTACATCAATGTCCATTGATTTTAAGAAGGTACTTTGACCAACACCCGAGCGCTGTAAAATTTGTGGTGAAGCAATTGCGCCCGCACATAGTAATACTTCGCGTTTAACTAATGCGCGTTGTAAATTGTTTTGGTCAGCACCAATAATGTATTCAACACCAACCGCTTGTTTTTGATTAAACAAGATTTTGTTGGTTGTAGCATGAGTCAAAATAGTCAGATTTGGACGACCTTTTGCCATATCCAAATAGCCACGTGCAGTGCTTGAGCGGCGACCTTTGGGGGTAACCGTACGGTCCATTGGACCAAAGCCTTCTTGTTGATAACCATTTAAGTCATCAGTACGTGGGTAACCTGCTTGTACACCTGCTTCAACCATGGCATGGAACAATACATTGTTGCCATTTTTAGGTGTAGCCACTGATACAGGCCCACTATCACCATGGTAGTCGTTGCCACCAATGTCACGAGTCTCGGCTTTTTTGTAGTAAGGCAAACAGTCGGCATAAGTCCAGTTTTCAAGGCCTTTATGGGTTGACCATTGCTCTAAATCCATTGCGTTACCACGGATATAGCACATGCCATTAATTAAAGATGAGCCACCTAAACCTTTACCACGACCACACTCCATACGGCGGTTATTCATATGTGGTTCTGGGTCAGTTAAATAAGCCCAGTTATAGCGACGACCTTGAAGAGGGTAGGCCAAAGCTGCCGGCATTTGTGTACGGAAATCCAAGCGGTAATCGGGGCCACCCGCTTCTAATAATAAAACGGTGGTATCTTTGTCTTCAGTAAGACGCGCAGCGAGTACATTTCCGGCAGATCCTGCGCCAATAATAATGTAATCATATTCTTTAATATTCATAACTATCCTTTTTTTACTAACAGTTTGCCTGAGCAATCTATAAAGACTGCCCGGCATATGTGATTTAGGTTGAAGGTTTTAGAGCGATTGAGGCATTAAAAAATGCTTTGATAATCGCCAAGTTCAACTTGAATAGATTTGATACGGGTATAGTGCCCAAGTGTGGTTAAGCCATTTTCGCGGCCCACACCAGATTGCTTGTAGCCACCGACTGGCATTTCGGCAGGTGATTCACCCCAAGTGTTAATCCAGCAAATACCTGCTTCAATCTGGTGAATAATGCGATGAGCGCGGCTAATGTCTTGAGTGACAACGCCAGCAGCTAAACCAAAGGTCGTGTCGTTAGCACGACGGATGACTTCTTCTTCGGTTTCATAGCTTAAAATGCTCATGACAGGTCCAAAAATTTCTTCTTGAACAATGGCCATCTGGTCAGTGCAGTCGCTAAATACTGTCGGTAATACATAAGCACCTTTGGCAAGTTCGCCTTCAGTCGCACGCCCACCACCGATTAACACTTTAGCGCCTTGTTGTTTGCCTGACTCAATGAAAGACAACACTTTTTCCATATGAGGGAAGCTAGTGAGTGGACCAAAGTTCGTATCTTCAGCCATTGGGTCGCCAATGCGAATACGTTGTACACGCTCTACAACAGCTTTTTCAAAATCTGCTAAAAGTGATTTTGGAACAAATACGCGTGTACCGTTAGTACATACCTGACCTGAGCTAAAGAAGTTCGCCATAACTGCAATATCTGCGGCACGGTTAAGGTCGGCATCTTCACAAATAATCAGTGGAGATTTACCGCCGAGTTCCATGGTCACTTCTTTCAGCGTAGAGCCAGCAGCGCTTGCCATAACTTTTTTGCCGGTTTCCACGCCGCCTGTGAATGAGATTTTTTCAATCACAGGATGTTCAGTGAGCCACTGACCAATTTCACGGCCAGCACCTTGTACAACGTTAAATACGCCGTCTGGTAAGCCAGCTTCAGTATAGATTTCTGCAAGTTTAAATGCAGTAAGGGGAGTGGTTTCACTTGGTTTGAAAATCATGGCATTGCCGGCTGCAAGAGCAGGGGCAGATTTCCATAAAGCGATTTGAATTGGATAGTTCCAAGCACCAATACCGGCAACCACGCCTAAAGGTTCACGGCGTGTATAAAAGAAACTAGATTCGCGAAGCGGAACTTGTTCACCTTGAATGGCTGTTGCAAGTCCTGCGTAGTACTCGAGTACATCTGCACCAGTCACAATATCAACTGTCGATGTTTCGCTATAGGCTTTACCTGTGTCGAGAGTTTCAAGACGGGCAAGCTCATCATTTCGTTCACGAAGAATGTCGACAGCACGACGTAAAATACGTGAACGCTCCATGGCAGTCATGGCAGCCCAGATTTTTTGTCCTTGTTGGGCACTTTGTACAGCAGCTTCAATATCTTGTTCAGAAGCTTGCTGAAGAGTCGCGATTGTTTCGCCGTTGGCAGGGTTAATACTATTAAATGTTTTACCACTGGTTGCTTTAACGTAGCGTCCATGGATATACAACTGATGAACTTGTACATCACTCATTTTGTCTCTCCTGCAAAGGCTTGTTCGCAAATTGCAATTGCGTTTGTACATAATCGTAAGCAATGGAACGAGCAAGGTTGCTGTCAAATTCGTTATGACGGCTTAAACTGCCTCGTAACCATAATCCATCAATCAATGCTGCCAACCCTCTAGCGGCAACACTGGCCTGTTGTTCATTCATTAACTTGAGGAAATAAAACTTCAAGTTGGAGTACAGGCGTTGATCATTAATCTTTTGTAAGCGGCTTAAGTCTGGTACATGCATACTTGCTGACCAAAAGTCTAACCAGACCCGCATTGCTTTTTCATTGACCTGACTAATGTCAAAGTTAGAGTCGATAATGGCCTTAATCTGGCTCTCTGGATGCGAATCTGCTTCTGCTCTGTACTGTTCGGTTTTACGACGCAGAACATTTAACATTTCTTGCATACAGGTATTTATCAACCCTTGTTTGTCACCAAAATAATGGCTGACAATGCCGGTCGACAACTCGGCTTTTTTTGCAATTTGTGCAATGGTGGTATTGGATAACCCCACTTCATAAATTACGTCGAGTGCAGCGTTCATGATTTCTTCACGTCGCACATGTTCTGGTTTTACTCTGCGTTTTGTCATGGTTGTCCACATCAGCACTTTTTAGGGGTGCTTAAAATTCAACATGTTAACTTGCAGAGCATCATAGCACTTTTTTATCATACTTGTTATTGATTGAACGTTCAATCAATAACAAGTATGATATGTAAAAATCAATGAATTTTTGAAGATAACTTCTGAAATAAAGAGGTGAAATCAAAGGTTCTTAAGGATAGGATGATGCGCATAAGTACAGTACTTATCACGTTATTTTGAGAAAAATACACCGATTGCAAGGAGCAATAAGATGGTGTTGAAAAGTGATAGATATTCTTCAGACCATATTCGGTTAAATCGTTTTGTATTTTGGAGTTCAGCCATCAGTATTGGCATTTTTGGCCTACTTTTTGTGCTGTTTCCAGAAAAAAGTCAGTTTTGGTTGACCTATGTACAAGAGCAGGTAAATCACTTTTTTGGGTGGTATTACATGCTGGTTATTGTGCTGTGTTTGGGCTTTGTTGCTTGGCTCGCTTTTTCAAAAGTAGGGCAGATTCCTCTAGGTAAAGATGACGATAAACCTGAGTTCACTTATCTGGCTTGGACTTCAATGTTGTTCTCGGCAGGGATTGGTATTGCGCTACTTTATTATGGCGTGGCCGAACCTGTTGACCATTTTTTAAGACCACCAGAAGGCGAGGCAGGAACGATTCAGGCAGCCCGTAATGCGATGACTTATAGCTTTTTGCATTGGGGGATTCATGGCTGGGTACTTTATGCATTGCTCGGAGTTACTTTAGGTTACTTCGCTTTCAGACAAAACTTGCCATTAGCACTGCGTTCAGCGCTTTACCCAATTTTTGGAGAGCGAGTGCATGGCTTGGTGGGTGATTTTGTCGATGGCTTTGGAATTTTAGCGACAGTTATTTCCTTGGTCACCAATTTGGGAATTGGAGCTTTGGTGCTCGTATCGGGTATTTGTTATTTACTTCCTCAAATTCCAGATAACTCTGCAACTTTAATTACTGCTGTGCTCATCATGATGTTCGTTGCCACGATCACGACAGTGGTGGGTATTGAAAAAGGTTTAGCGTGGTTGTCGCGTATTAATTTACGTTTGCTGTATGCCTTACTTTTATTTGTATTCTTGACAGGTCCGACAAACCATTTATTAAATGGTCTTGTGCAAAATACGGGCGATTACCTTAATAATTTTATGGGTAAAAGCTTTGATATGTATTTATACAACCAAAAAGCCAGTGGTTGGTTAGGTTCGTGGACCGTATTTTATTGGGCTTGGTGGATTGCTTGGGCGCCTTTTGTCGGCATGTTTATTGCCCGCATTTCAAAAGGTCGTACCATTCGCGAAGTTGTATTGGGTGTATGCCTGATTCCACTTGGTTTTACATTGGCTTGGATTTCGGTTTTTGGAAATACTGCAATTTATTTAATTTTGCAGCAAAAACAGAAAGTTTTAGGCGATATGGTCTTAACTGATCCAGCATTATCTTTATTTAAATTACTCGAATATCTGCCGTTTAATCCTTACGTTGCCGGTATTGTTGTTGTAATTTGTTTCGTTTTATTTTTGACACCAGTTGGCTCTGGTACACTAATGATCGCTAATTTGTCCTCAAAAGGGGGCACCAATGATAGTGATTCACCGATCTGGTTACGCGTCTTTTGGTCTGTGGTAATTACCATTGTAAGTATTGGCTTGCTTTTAGCCGGTAGTTTTAACTCCATGCAAAGTGCTGTGGTGTTATGTGGTTTACCATTTTCAGTCATTATTTTGCTCTATATGTTTGGTTTAGCTAAAGCATTAAAGCAAGATGATTTTGACCCTCAATTAGTGAAAAAACGGTTAGCTGTTTCAAAAGACATTTCGGTCCCATCGGATTGTGACCAGAATAAAGTGACTGAGGTTTTATAACCTCACCCAATCACATCTATATATTATTTTTTTGCGTTTAAAGTCGTCTTTTCACTGTTTTAAATAAGAGTGAAAAGACGAAATTAAATATTTTGTTTTTATTTTATTCCTTGAGGATTGTATGGCAACAGATAATCCAAGAGCAGTTGATGATTTAACATTATCTAAATCTAAAAAAGACCCGCTCAACCGTGTGGTTTTTTATTTTTCAGCTCTACTTATTTTAATTTTCTCTCTCGTCACGTTTTTGTTCAACGATTTTGCAAATCGAGTCATGAACACGGTACTACAGTGGGTAACTTCAACCTTTGGTTGGTATTATCTGCTTGCCGCAACGCTCTATATGGTTTTCGTGATTTTTATTGCCTGTTCAAGATATGGCAGTATCAAATTAGGACCTAAGCATTCAAAGCCTGAGTTTAGTTTACTCAGTTGGTCTGCGATGCTGTTTTCGGCTGGTATCGGTATCGACCTAATGTTTTTCTCGGTCGCTGAACCACTATCTCATTATATGCAACCTCCGGTCGGAGCAGGTCAAACCTATGAAGCAGCGCGCCAAAGTATGGTTTGGACATTGTTTCACTATGGCTTAACTGGCTGGTGTATGTATGCCTTGATTGGTATGTCATTGGGATATTTCAGTTATCGTTATAACTTACCGCTTACCATTCGTTCTGCACTTTACCCAATTTTTGGGAACAGAATTAATGGTGCGATTGGACATAGTGTAGATACGGCTGCCGTGATCGGGACAATTTTCGGTATTGCGACAACCTGCGGGATTGGAGTGGTACAGCTGAATTACGGCCTACATGTGTTATTGGGGGTGCCTGAAAATATCTGGATGCAATTTATTCTAATTGCTGTCGCGGTTGGTATTAGTGTTATTTCGGTGACATCTGGGGTCAATAAAGGCCTGCGGATTTTATCTGAAATTAATATTTATGTTTCGATCGGGCTATTACTGTTTATTTTGTTCTTGGGAAATACCGAGTTTTTACTCAATGCCCTTGTCCAAAATATTGGTGACTATTTAACCCGTTTCCCAACTTTAGCCTTACAAAGTTTCGCTTTTGAACAGCCTAAAGAGTGGATGAGTAGTTGGACTTTCTTCTTCTGGGCATGGTGGATTGCTTGGTCTCCATTTGTTGGACTCTTTCTGGCACGCATCTCAAGAGGACGTACCATTCGTGAGTTTGTGTGCGGTACTTTAATTATTCCACTTCTATTTACACTTACGTGGTTATCTATTTTTGGTAATAGCGCATTACACAGCGTTATTTTTGAAGGTAATCAAACCTTAGCCGCAACAGTGTTGGCAAATCCTGCACATGGTTTTTATGACCTGTTAGCGCAATATCCGGGCTTTACCTTTATTGCTTCAATTGCCACTGTGACAGGACTTTTGTTCTACGTGACTTCTGCCGATTCGGGGGCGCTGGTTTTAGGTAACTTCACCACAAAACTGACCCATATTGATAATGATGCTCCTCGTTGGTTAAGTGTGTTTTGGGCGGTGGCTATTGGTTTGCTCACATTAGCTATGTTAATGACCAACGGCATTACCGCTTTGCAAAATGCAACGATTATTATGGGACTGCCGTTTAGTTTTGTGATGTTCCTTGTGATGGCAGGGCTTTACAAGTCGCTCAGACTTGAAGATTACAGGCATGCCAGTCGAAGTATGAATGCTGCTCCAGTCGTAGGGAACGTGGATATTCTGAACTGGAAACAACGTTTAACTCGAGTCATGCATCATCCGGGAACCACTGAAACACAGCGCATGCTAGACACAGTGTGTTTGCCAGCCGTTCAGGCTGTTGCCGATGAGCTTGTTAAGCAGGGCATGAATGTAGATGTGCAGCAAACGCCACTAGAAGATGAAGACACGCTTTACCATCTAGATCTCACCATTCATCTCGAAGAAGAGCAAAACTTTGTTTATCAGATCTGGCCTGTACGCTATAGCGCGCCGAACTTCAGTCAGCGTGTAAAACGTGGCAAACAGTTCTATTTCCGACTTGAAACCTATCTTTATGACGGCTCGCAAGATAACGATCTGGTTGGCTACAGTAAAGAACAGGTGATTAACGATATTTTAGATAAATATGAAAGACATATGACGTTCTTACATATTAATCGTATTAGCCCGGGGAACCGTCCATTGTTCCCAGATCCACAAGCTTAAGAGGAAAATGCATGGCTTCTCCTTATCTACATTCTTTTGCTTTATTTTTCTCATTGCTCAATCCATTTTTAATGAGCATTTATATGATTGGCTTGCTCCGCCATTCAGAAGCAAAGGTGTTTAATAAAGCACTGATTCAGGGAAGTGTGATTGCTTTTGTCGTGTTCATGCTATTTGCATGGGGCGGCGAAACAATTTTTAGTAAATATCTGAATGTACGTTTTGAAGCCTTTCAGATCTTTGGAGGCCTCATCTTTTTGGTGATTGGCTATCGCTATGTTTTTCAGGGTGCCGATACCATTGGTGAAATGCGCGGTGCACCAGAACATCTGGCTGGCACCATTGCCATGCCATTTATGATCGGCCCGGGCACCATTAGTGCGGCTGTGGTCACAGGGATTGAAATGTCAATTGGTGAGGCAGCCCTAGTGATTGCCTTTACCTTGTTCTTAACATGCAGTATTTTGATTTTGATGAAATTTTCACATGATCATTTACGCTATAAACATGCCAAGCATATCGACCGCTATTTTGATATTGTTGGGCGTTTATCTGCTTTATTAATCGGTACGATCGCCATTGATATGATCATTAATGGTGTAACAGGCGTCATTAATAAAGTATAGCAAGTCATTCATAAGAATCTGCTATGTCATTGAACATGGAATAAAATGGCATAGCATCTTCTAAAAAACTCTAAGATAAATAAAACAGCTTTAAAAAATAACTTTAAAAATAAAGCCTTAAAAAATTAAATTTTAAAAAACAATCAAAGATATTAAAAAATACAATGCCATGTTGTGGATTTAAGCATGTTTTTTTTGTGAATTATCAACCATAATGTTGTCTGAGCTTGTTTTAAGACCCAGAGTTTAGCTATGCCTACATTAGATGAAATAACCCCAGCAACTGATGACCAGTCTGAATTGACGATGTCAGTTTTGATGACGCCTGATATGGCAAATTTTTCAGGTAATGTTCATGGTGGTACGATTCTAAAACTACTCGACCAAGTCGCTTACGCTTGCGCAAGTCGTTATTCGGGTGGCTATGTGGTGACTTTATCTGTAGATAAAGTGAATTTTAAAGAACCGATTTATGTAGGTGAGCTGGTAACGTTTTTGGCAAGTGTGAACCATGTAGGCCGTACTTCAATGGAAGTAGGTATCCGTGTTGAAGCCCAAAATATCCAGAAGCGTACAGTGCGCCATACTAATAGCTGTTATTTCACGATGGTTGCTGTTGATGAACAGGGCAAGCCATGTGAAGTACCTCAATTAAATCTCAATACTGAGTGGAAACGTTGTCGCTTTGAAGCAGCTGAGCACCGTAAGGTTTTACGTCTGCAAGAAAACCATAATCCATCTTGTAGCATGTATAAGAAAACTTCTTAAAAAAACAAATTGAATTAAAAAAGGACCGAACCGCAGCATGGTTCGATCCTTTCTTTTCTTTACTAAAATTCAGCGTCCATATTTCCTTTCAGTAAAATTATCTCTGAGCTTGGAGGAGAGTGCTTAGAGAATTAACGAGTTGCAGGAGCAGCTTCAGAAGCAGAACCTACAGCATCAGATGCAGCATTTGCAGTGTTTGCTTGTTCTTGAGTTGAAACAACAACTTTTTCTTCACCAGCAGTGTTATGTGCTTGGTCGTGCTTAGAAGCAGCGAAAGTTGAAGCAGCAGTTAAAGCAAGTGTAGTAGCGAGTAAAGTTTTAGCTAATTTCATTTTATGGCATCCTTAAATTTCATTTAAAAATAAATTAAACCTAATCGTTCATACCTACATGAAACCTGTATGGCTGAATGACTAAGCTAGGACACATGCTAAGCCGAGGTTTGGATTACATCAATTAACTTAACAATCTATTACGCCTATCTTAACAATATGAAATATACGGGCCGTTTATGTGCGGAATCTGTAAAGTTAAACGCCTTAATTACACCTTAAAATGTGAAAAAATATTTCTTTTTGAGTGAAAAAAAACCAAATTGTTTACGTAAACCTAACACTTTGGCATGAATTGTGAATATGCTTGAATAGGATATTTCGTTTGAATTATAAATATCAAAAGCTAATTTAGATAATTGATGAGATGCTTGTCACATATTTGGGGCTTTAGCCCGATAATTGAAAAGTATATCTTCAAAGTGAAAAATCATTTTCATGCTACTTAAACAGTGATATACCTTTCTTAGTTTTTTTAAACCTTGTTGATTTGAGCCGCTTGTGAAACTGATTGCCCAAAAAATTGTTCCTACCCATATTATCTCTGGTTTTTTAGGGGCAGGAAAAACCACATTATTACAGCATTTATTAAGCCAGAAGCCTAAAGATGAGGTTTGGGCGGTATTAATGAATGAGTTTGGGCAAATTGGAGTAGACCAACAACTCTTACCTCAAGATGAAGGATATGCAGTCAAAGAACTATTAGGTGGTTGTCTATGTTGCAGCAGTCAGTTGCCTATGCATATTGCTTTAGCTCGACTGTTAAGTGAACAGAAACCAGATAGACTCTTTATTGAGCCGACTGGACTTGGGCATCCTTCTCAGTTATTTGACCAACTGACTGAACCCCATTGGCAAAGTAGTTTAGCCATGCGAGCGTTGATTACGGTGGTCGATGGTAGTCGTTTGCATGATACCAATTGGGTTAAACAAAACCTTTATGAAGATCAGTTAAAAGCTGCCCAGATTGTGGTGGTGTCACATACCGATGTAATGACTTTTGAAGATGATCAGGCGCTTGAGTTATTAAAAGATGAATACCAGCCTTATCACCAAGAGTGGATTAAAACTGAACATGGTCAGTTAGCCTTAAATAAAATTGATGTGGCTGCTCGTTTAACTGAACGATTTATACAACCTTTACTTAAACTGCAAAAACAAATGAGTGAGAGCGAGGTCGTAAAGGAAATTCAGCAATTACCTTATCATTATGTCGAGTCGGCACAAGGTTATATTGTGGCAGGTTGGAAATTACCTAAACGCTGGAAATTCGATTTTTATGCTTTGCTAGACGTATTATGTGCGCAGCAAGATTGGCTAAGAATCAAGGGAATTTTTAATACAGATCAAGGTTGGAAAGTTTTTAACTTTAATCCTGATCAGTTTAATTATAAGTCGGGCGAAGAGGGTATTGATAACCGAATTGAGATCATTAGCGAACATAATCACGATTGGTTGGCTTTTGAAACAGCGTTACTTGCTTGTCAGTTTGAAGAATAGAGAACATTGAGCAAAAGAAGAGCCAATGTTCTCTATAAATAGTTTTAAGGCTTAGCTTCTAACACAGCTTTAGCTTGGGCATGATCAATATCTTTTTCCCAGTGAGCAATCACTACGGTCGCCACACAGTTACCGATTAAGTTGGTACAGGCACGAATAATTCCAATAAACCAATCGACTGAAAGTAGCAGCACTAAGCCAATTGCAGGGAGACTTGGAATAACTGAAAGTGTTGCTGCAAGAATAACTAAAGCTGAGCCGGGAATGCCGTGCGCCCCTTTAGATGTGATGAGTGAAACCAGTAAGATTGCTAGCAAGTCATGCATAGACAAATCAATATTGCAGGCTTGCGCAATAAAAATTACACCTAACGTTAAGTAAATTGAAAACCCATCCAAATTAAATGAATAACCCGTGGGAATAACTAAACCCACAGTTGAGTCTTTAATTCCTAGATTTTTGAGCTTTTTCATAACTTGAGGAAGAACAGAGTCTGAAGAGGCTGTACCTAAAACAATGGCGAGTTCATCTCTAAAATAGCCCACAAATTTGAAAATATTGAGACCAGCGATTTTTAAAATCGAACCTAAAACAATAACGACAAATAAAATGCAGGTTGCATAAAACAGTAAAACCAAATAACCCAATTGTAAGAGCGAATCTAAACCAAACTTAGCAGTGGTGTAGGCGACTGAACCAAATACACCAATTGGGGCTAAACGTATAATAAGTCCCATAATTTTAAAGAAGACTTCCGAAAAAGCTTCCAACGCTTGGCGTACCAGCTCTGCTAAATGTTTAGGAATTAAAAGTAGAGAAATGCCAAATAAAATAGCGATGAGTAAAACCTGTAAAATATCGCCGTTTGCAAAAGCGGCAGTGAAGGTTTTTGGAATAATATTGAGTAGAAATTCTGAACCTGTATGCATTTCATGGGCACGTTCGGTGTAGGTACTTAAATCTTTTGCATCTAAATGGCTAATATCGATATTCATACCGACGCCCGGTTTAAATACATAGGCCACAATAATGCCTAAAACTAAAGCAATACTGGTCACCACTTCAAAATAAAGAATGGTTTTTGCACCGACTTTGCCCATTTTTTTGATGTCATTTGCACCATAGATTCCCAGTACAACCACACAAAACACAATTGGGGCAATCAGCATTTTAATTAAAGAAATAAAACCATCACCTAATGGTTTTAGAGATAGGGAGAAATCATGAAAACCAATTCCAACTGCAACCCCAAGAAACAGAGCACAAAGAACCTGTAAAAATAAACTACGCTTGAGCTTTTGCCACATAAGTCATCAATTTTAGCAAGAGGAGAATATTTCTCTTTCAAGCAAAAAGTCGGCCAACTATAAAATAAGCTGAGCGTTTTGGAAGAATATGCAAATTTCGCATGACTAGGCTTTGCATTGTTCAGTTTTTTTATAATTTTTTACCCAAAATCGAGTATCCTTAGCGCCAAATTTTTGGACATATTAATCATGGCGCTTAAAGCAACAATTTATAAGGCAGACTTGAATATTGCTAATATGGATGACCATATTTATGGTGATTATCAGCTGACGCTTGCCTTACATCCTTCGGAAACTTTAGAACGTTTAATGGTTCGTCTAATGGCTTTTGCCCGTTTCGCAAGTGATGAGCTTGAGTTTACTAAAGATCTTTTTGAAACTGACGAGCCAGCATTATGGCAAAAAGATTTAACCGGTCAGCTAGAAACATGGATTGAAGTCGGTTTGCCGTCTGAAGATAAAGTCAAAAAAGCCAGTGCGCGTTGTAAAACAGTTGCGATTGTTGTTTATGGCACACAAGTCGAAGACTGGTGGAAGAGAAATAGTAAAATTAAAACATTAAATAACGTTCAAGTGTGGCAAATTGCCTCTCAAAGCACCGCTGAGCTTGAGCAACTTTGTGAACGTACGATGCAGCTTCAATTAAATGTCATGGACAATGAATGGACACTTTTAGGTGAAAAGGGTCAGGCAAGTGTTGTGTGGACACAGTTACAGTAACATAGAAAAGCGCAACAAATTCTACAGATTCAGTTGGTACACTAAGTACTAATTTTGATTTAGAGTTTCAGTTTAAGGGGTATACCATGTCAAATGAATTAGAAATTATCGATTTAAAAGTGGGTGAAGGCAAAGAAGCGGTTAAAGGCGCTTTGATTACAACTCACTATACAGGTTGGTTAGAAGACGGCACAAAATTTGATTCTTCGATTGACCGCGGTAATTATTTTGAATGTGTGATTGGCACAGGCCGTGTAATTAAAGGCTGGGACCAAGGCATTATAGGAATGAAAGTTGGCGGCAAACGTAAACTCATCGTACCTGCTCATTTAGCTTATGGTGAGCGTAAAATGGGTAAGATTATTCCCGCTAACTCTAATTTAATTTTTGAAATTGAATTATTCGATGTCAAAACTCGTGACTAGTGAAAAATTAAAGCCCTTTAGGGGGCTTTCTTATTTATATGAGCTTTAAATATAAATACATTATTAATTTATATTTTAGCTTTTTGAATATTTAAGATTATTTTCAGATTATTTGATTATAAATGCTGACTGAAAAACTGTTCATTTGCAGGCAGTGTGATATTAAGACCAAATTTCAAAAAATTTGTGCCTTAACATCAAATTTCACATAAATAATCTATATTGATATTGAGACGCTATTTCATGACTATCCGCTTTGCATCTCCTTTGTTGAACATATCACTTGGCTTGGCCTTGGCAGGTTTGTCAGGCATGGCATTAGCTAAACCACCTAAACTGGACGCTTCAACACTTACGGTGATTGGTTATCATGAAATTACCGATACTAAAAATGCCTTAATTCCTCAATATGCAGTGACCACTCAACAATTTACACAGCACGTTGAATGGCTACAAAAAAACGGATTTCATTTTATTACGGTTGATCAGTTGATCCGTGCTCATCAGGGTAAGGCTCAACTGCCTACAAAACCGATTTTATTAACTGTAGATGATGGTTATCAATCTTTCTATCAAAATGCTTATCCAGTCATTAAAGCTAAAAAAATTCCGGTTGTTCTAGCTGTCGTAGGTTCATGGTTAGAACCAAAAGCAGGGCAGAAAGTTGATTTTTCAGGGGAAGAAATCCCACGTGACAAAATCTTAAGCTGGGGTGAGCTGAAAGAGATGCAAGATAGTGGTTTTGTAGAAATTGCAAGCCATAGCTATCATTTACACCGCGGTATTACAGGCAACCCGCAAGGTAACTCTGAACCTGCTGCAACAACTCGTTTTTATGATGTTAAAACTCAAACCTACGAGAACGATGAACAATATCAATCACGTATCTATAATGATTTAAAGAAAAATAACGAGCTACTTAAAGCACATGGCTTACGTTCGCCACGTATTATGGTGTGGCCATATGGTCGCTATAATATGCAAACTGTCCAAATTGCGAAAAAATTGGGTATGCCAGTGACTATTACACTGGATGATGGGGCTGATCACGCAAAACAATCTCTACAAAATATGAGTCGTATTTTGGTAGAAGGCGATATGACGACTGATGATTTGGCTCAAGAAATCAAAAATCGTGAATTGAATTTAACGGATAATAACCGTCCGCAAAAAATTATGCATGTCGATCTGGACTATATTTATGACCCAGATCCGAAACAGCAAGAGCGTAATTTAGGTCATTTGTTAGACCGAATTAATGCGATGGGTGTAAATACCGTTTATTTACAAGCTTTTTCAGACCCAGATGCTAATGGTTCTGCCGATATGGTTTATTTCCCAAACCGTCACATTCCAATGCGTGCCGACTTATTTAACCGTGTAGCATGGCAAATTCAAACCCGTACGCCTGTAAGTCGTATTTATGCATGGATGCCTTTATTGGCATGGGAACTACCAAAAACTGATCCTGTTTCAAAGGATTTGGTGGTGACAGAGCAAGCAAAAGCTGGTGAACACCTCAACATGGGGTATATCCGTTTAAGTCCGTTCTCATCTGACGCACGCCAAACTATTCGTGAGATTTATCAAGATTTGGCTAAGTCATCTTCATTTAACGGAATTTTATTCCATGACGATGTCACCTTATCTGACTATGAAGATGCAAGCCCAGATGCATTAAAAGCTTATGCGAAACAAGGTTTACCAACAGATTTAGCAAAAATTCGTGATAACGATCAAGATTTGCAAAAATGGACTGCGTATAAGACAAAATATCTAGATGATTTTGCCATGCAACTCGTTGATGACGTGCGACAATATGAACCGTTCTTGCTTACCGCACGTAACTTATACGCGCAAGTTGCTTTGAAACCATATGCAGAAAACTGGTATTCGCAATCGCTTGAAGAGTCGTTAAAACGTTATGACTTTACGGCTATTATGGCAATGCCTTATATGGAACAGGTCGATAACTCTGATCAATTCTATAAAGATATGATTGATCGTGTGAAACAATATCCTAATGGCCTCAAGAAAACCGTTTTTGAATTACAGGCAACCGACTGGCGTAAAAACGAAAAGGTACCATCGGCTGAAATGGCTGCAACAATTCATTCTCTTTATCAGCAAGGTGTCATGCATGTTGGATATTACCCAGATGACCCAATTAAAGATCATCCGGATGTGAACACTATGCATAAAGCATTTGCTGAAAAATCATCTCGTCTTGTGCCGTAGTTGAGGCTAAAACATGACAATCTTTGCTGCAATATGGTCGCATGCCTTAAAATTCGTTTTCTATTATCCATTATTCATGTCGTATTTATGGATGATTGGCGCGATCATTTTCTATTGGAAAGAACGTCAGGCTCCGCCTTACGATCAACCTGCTCCATTAGAGAGTTATCCGAAAGTCGCTGTGTTAATTCCTTGTTTTAATGAGGGAGATAATGCAGAGGAAACGATCAGCCATGCTTTAAAACTGGACTATCCTCATTTTGAAGTCATTGCGATTAATGATGGTAGCTCAGACAATACCGGCGAAGTACTCGACCGCTTAGCAGCACAACATGAAAAACTACGTGTTGTTCATTTGGCTCAAAACCAAGGTAAAGCCATGGGGTTGCAAGCTGGAAGCTTAATGACCGATGCCGAGTTTTTAATTGGTATTGATGGGGATGCTTTACTCGATCCACATGCAGCAAAGTGGATGATTCGTCATTTTCTGGAAAATCCAACGGTGGCAGCTGTTACGGGCAACCCGCGTATTCGTACTCGCTCAACTTTACTGGGGCGTATTCAGGTCGGTGAGTTTTCATCGATTGTCGGCATGATTAAACGTGCACAACGTACCTTTGGTCGCTTGTTTACCGTATCGGGTGTAATTACTGCTTTTCGTAAGAGTGCTGTTCACCAAGTCGACTATTGGTCACCCAATATGTTGACTGAAGATATCGATATTACTTGGAAATTGCAGCGCGCAGGCTGGGATATACGTTTTGAACCGAATGCCTTGGTCTGGATTTTAATGCCTGAAACTCTAAACGGTTTGTGGAAACAGCGTTTACGTTGGGCTATGGGTGGGGCACAGGTATTAATTAAAAATATTGATGTGTTCACCAAACCGAAATTAAACTTTTTATGGCCTTTAATGTTTGAGCTTTGCTTAACTTTAGTCTGGTCCTATTTAATGCTCGCGATGGCTTTATTATGGCTGGTACATTTTATTTTACCTGTACCTGCTTTAGCCGTTGTGAGCTCTCCATTTTTACCGTATGGTAGCGGTATTTTATTGGGGGCAACCTGTCTCATTCAGTTTGCTTTAAGCAAATGGATGGATAGTCGTTATGAACCACATCTGGGAAAAAACTATTTCTGGATGATCTGGTATCCATTGGTCTTTTGGCTAATCACCATCTCGGCAACTATCGTGGCATTTCCAAAAGTTTTAAAACGTGGGGATGAGAAACGTGCGCGTTGGGTGAGCCCGGATCGGGGCATTCGTGGATGAAATGCAAGAGTCATGAGATTTTAAAGATCGTGCTGTATTGATGTCTGGGGAAAACCACAGCACTTCGTTAGGTAAAGAGAGAAATGAAGACAAATTCGTTGATTATTGATTTACGCCGTCAATTACCATGGCATAAACGCTATGCTTCTACAACAAGCACAGCCATGATGTGGGCGGTTTGGTTGTTGTTGTGGCGTCCGTTTGTACTGATCTGGGTATTGGCTGAGCTTCAAAAAACACATTTGGTTCATCGTTTATTTAATGCCTTTGGTGTAGGTATTGAACATGGCATTACAGCATTAATTGGTTGTGCAATTTGCTTATTGTTATGGAGCCATGTACTACCAGAGTGCCGTGTCGGTGGCAGTGCGCTTAAAGCAAAACAGACAGATGACTATGCACGCTATTTTGATTTACCTGAACATGAAATTGAGCAGGGACGTAGTCAGAAAATTACAGTCGTTCACCATGATGAATTAGGTAAAATCGTTAGAGTTGAATAACGATTACCCAGAAAAGGAAGCCCACGTTAAGTGGGCTTTATTTTTTTAAGAATGAAGAAGTCCAAGAATACGTTGCTTAACTTGATTGATGTAAAACTCATCATGAGTGACACGGTACATCAAGATCGCTCCTTCATAATCAGCAATACTTTGTTTTGCTAAAATCTCAGCTTGATCTTGAGCAATGCAACAAGCAAAAATAGACTGAATAGCCAGTTGCCAGTCCTGAAAAATACTACGTATTTTGGCTAAAATTTCAGGTGAACCATACGCCGCTTCCATTGAAATTACCCCAATCAGACAACCATTCACCCCTTGGGTAAAAAACTGCACAGCACGTTTATGCATTTGCTCAAAACGCTCAATGGCTGAGAGTTCTGAACTTGCAGTCGTTCTAAATAAAGAATGGATTAAATATTGATGAGTGCCATTTAACACTTCAAGCAAAAGCGCTTCTTTATTTGGATAATAATAATAAAAAGAAGCTTTGGTGAGACCGCAAGCTTTTGCCAGCATGTCCATGCTCGTTCCTGCATATCCGTAAGTTTTGAACTGCAAAGCACAGTGCTTAAGCAGATCTTCTTTGGTCAGTTTTTGCGGTCTCATTTCACATTATCCAAAACATAAAGCAGATTTATAAAAAAACATCAAAAGTGATGCGGATTTTATTCCAGATGTGTTCGGCATCTTTTTTAAAGTAGCCCATGTGGCCAATGGCTTTCATAGCAACATCTTGAGGTTGAAGACTGACGTATGAAACTTGAGCTTGTTGATAATGTTGCATAAATGCGCGACATGAAGCAGGTAAAGCCCAATCATCATCTAGGGCAGAGACCGCATAAATTGGAATTTTGACAGTAGCATATTGTTCAATTAAGTGTTGCTGTTCTGGGTCGGCAAAAAAATACTTAGGGTTTTTACACCATTTACGCCATTGTTTATAAACATTGAGGGGTAAATCAGAACCCATATTAAATTTGCTCCAAGGCAAATAACCTGTCACAGCAACAATAGGTGGAAACACGATATTCCAGACCACTTGCACTTTAAAGCGTTCTTTCAGTGGCATATAGCCGTGCCAACCTGCACCTGTACCAAATGTATAGCAAGCCAATAATTTATCATGATTAGGTAGCAAACCTAGTGCATGGCCACCATAGGAATGACCAACCATGAAAAGAGGCAATGGCTCTTTTGATAGATATTCAATTGCACCTGCTAAATCGAGTTTGCCCCAGTCTAAATAAGACATATCAAATCCTTTTAAAGATTTTGGGCTCGATTTTCCAACGCCTCGATAGTCAAACGTGA
Organism: Acinetobacter sp. P1(2023); assembly: GCF_028367635.1. NCBI lineage: Bacteria > Pseudomonadati > Pseudomonadota > Gammaproteobacteria > Moraxellales > Moraxellaceae > Acinetobacter > Acinetobacter sp. P1(2023). The sequence goes on along the minus strand of NZ_JAQNDD010000001.1, from coordinate 577,238 downwards.
ATATCTGATAGCCAAATTGCGTCATATATTCAGCGAAGCGACGGTAAAACTCATGTGGCACGCCCGTTGCTCCCGCAACGACAATATTTGCTTTAGCTGGTGTCGTTGTAAAGTAACGTGTGCCCTTGAGTTGATAACCATCTAAAGCGGGGAATTGTACAGTTTGGCTAAGCTGTTCATTTATTTGAGTTGCTGATTGCATTACTTTTCTCTTTATTTTTCTAGCGTGTTGAAGTGTTATTTACCTTTAAAAATAGGCGGTCTTTTTTGCAACATGGCAAACACACCTTCTTGAACATCTTCTGTGGTGAGTAAAGGTTGAAGATGGCCCTGTAATTGGGTAAAAGCAGTTTCATAACCTTCATTAATGGCTTCACGGGCAGAAGCAAGGGTGGCTTTTACAGCAAGAGGGGCTGCTTGAGCAATATGTTCAGCGAGTTCTATTGCACGGTTGAGCTCCGTACCTTCAGGGCATATTTCTGTAATCAGGTTCATATCAAAGGCCGCTTTTGCGTCAAAAGGGTCACCGGTGAGTAAATAGCGCATAGCTTTGGCCCAACCGGCAGCTTGAGTAAATCGTGCTGTAGCTCCTCCAAAAGGTAAGATGCCACGTTGCACTTCCATCTGTGCAAACTGGGTATTTTCACTCGCAATCGCAATATCTGCATTGAGAAAGAGTTCGATACCAGCGGTGTAGCAATAACCTTGTACCGCAACAATCAATGGTTTACTCAGTTTTCGTCCCACTGTACCCCAAGGGTTCACTTCTTCATCACTAAAATCAAAAACACCTGTAGCGAGCTTGGGTTGTAGCTCAACTAGATCTAATCCGGCCGTAAAATGTTCGCCATGAGCAAAGATAACTGCACAGCGAAGCGCATCATTATTTTCATATTCGGTAAGCGCCAGTGATAAATCTTTAATTAGGTGGCTATCAAAGGCATTACGTTTTGCTGCCCGATCTAGACCAATTAAAAAAATATGTCCCCGAGTTTCACGGCTGACTTTTCCTTCTTGATTTGACATTGTTCCGATGTCCTTTGTTTATTTTTAATAAGTTTTTAAACGATCGTTTAAAAAGTGTCAAATATAATTTGTTGACTACTTAGTAAGCAAAAAATAAAAGGGTGATGAAAGTAAAACTAAGTTCTTATTTTATGGTGAATGTTGCCAATAATACTTAAAAGTAAAACCTGACAAATAAATTTGTCAGGTTTTAAAAAATTATGCAGAGCGTCGTGAATACATCATTAGTCCTAGGCATAACAAGGTTAAACCTAAAATAAGATGTGAGCTGAGCTGTTCATGGTTGAACCATGTTCCCCAAAATGTAGCTAACACTGGAGTGATAATGGTAATAAGTAGTACAGTCGTCGGTTGTAGTATCTTGATGAGTTGATAATAAAAAATCATGGCAAGCACCGATGAAAAAAACGCGCTGTAGAGTACTGCTAGCGAAATTTTCAGGCTTGGAAATTCAGTGGGAAGATGTGACCAAAAGAAAGGTAACAAACATACATAACCGACCCATGAGACAAGGGTAGCACCTGTCATTTGTGTAATGGGCGGAATATGTGCTCCGATAGATTTCACGGCAAACGTCGACAAGACATAAAACAGCATAGCAATCAGTTCTAATATAATACCGATGCGGTTGAGCTGAAAACCTGATGAAGACAGCCCTAAAGTAAAACTCATCCCGACAAGAGCAGTACCGAGTCCAAGCCATTGCCATAGTGAAAAACGTTCACGTCCTAATAAAAAGGAGCTAATCAGTCCAGATAGCAACGGAGAGGTGCCGTAAATAATTGAAATAATGGCAGATGGGACTTTATCTGCACCCATGTAGCAAAAGGCCATTGAACCAAATAAGCCAATGGCTCCAGCACAATAACTTAAAACAGCTTTTTTACTAAAGATGAGCTTTAAACGAAAAAATCTTAGACACAGCAAGGCGATTGGAATAGCCAAAGTGAATCGAATAAATAATCCCCATGCCCAGTGAATTTCTTGTACTGTCCAGACGGCTGCGAGTGGAGTAAGCGACCAAATAATGACGACAGCAAGAAATTGGCCGGCTGTAGCAAGGCGAGTCGGGGATGAAGATAATGCTACAGCCGGCTGAATCTGCGGGGTGGATATACTCTGTTGTTCAAATAATGGTTTCATATAAAGCTCCAGAAAGTTTGTTCTTTGTGTTTTAAAAGGGCATAAAAAAAGCCGCGTTTTATGGCGGCTTGTGATGAAAATCAGGGGATATATTACAAATTAAATATCTCGATTTTCGTATCTAAAGCGCCAAATTGTCCAAAATTAGGACGTCGCCAATTGACCACATCGAACTTAATCTTTGGGGCGTATAATTGACGCGCTAGACAGTATTGGGCTTTAGGTAAAAACATGATAAGTATATTAAAAATACAGATGTAATTTTTATAACATAGAAATAGAAAAGTACAAATTATATTCAAGCATAAACCATAGATTTTTTGATTATATTAAATTAGCAGTTTGCTTAACTTTATATTTTTCTCATAATATCCCCGTCAAATTGATCTCAATAAGCAGCTGTTTTTATGTCACCTCTAGAAATTTTCGCGGTCTTGATTAGCCTGATTGGAGTCGGATTAACTGTCATCCGTAATATGTGGTGTTGGCTGTTTAATTTCTTTGCCTTTGTTTTATATGCCTATTTGTTTTACGAATTTAAGCTATATGGCGAAACAATTTTGCAGTTCTTTTTTATGGTCGTAAATTTTTATGGCTTTTACTACTGGCTTAAGGGAAAACAGCAAGATCACGACATTCGAATTGAACCAATTAGAGTTCAAACCGCTATCATTCAAATGGTTATTGCCGCGGTAGGTGGTTTACTGTTTGGTTTAATTCTTAAAAACTTTACCGATGCAGCAGTACCAATGCTTGACTCACAGCTTGCAGCATTTAGTTTGCTCGCAACGTATTGGACCAGTCGAAAGCATATTGCGACTTGGATACTTTGGGTATTTGTCGATATTATTTATGTCGGGATGTTTATCTATAAAGATTTATTTTTAACAGCCGCTTTGTATGCAGCATTTGTATTGATGGCAGCTTATGGTTGGTATCAATGGGAAAAGGTTAAAAAGAAACAGCTTTTGGCCTCAAACCAGCTTTAATTTGGAGAGCGATCATGCTGTTAAGCTTAGATGTTTATAAACAACAACAGTTTGATCAAATTGCTGCAAAAATAATGGCAGAGCCAAAACAGTATTGTGAATTTAATTCGGTATCTGATTTTTATAATGCCGCATGGCTCACAGATTTTCCACAAGGCAGCCAGATTTCTGCCACTGGCTTAGATGATGGTGCTGAAGAGTTTTATGCAATTATTCAGTTTAAAAAGCAGTATTTAAAGTTTGATATTAAAGAGCATCATTTGATACTTGTTTTTCAGGATATGAATGGGAAAGTATTTGAATGTAACTTCTAATTTATAAAATAAACTTTCATAAAAAAGCGACTTAACGTCGCTTTTTTTAATAAATAAATTTGGAAATTTTATTTGCGGTTTCAATTACGAGACTTGCGATATCTTCTTTGAATGTTCTTTCATCATACGTCGTAATTGGGCAACTTACAGAAATAACAGCGACCATTTTACCATTTGACTGTTTAAAAATAGGTGCCGCGCAGGCTGCCATATCATGATTATAATGACCCCAACTCACCATAGTTTTTTGAGTTTTTACGTACGACAGCCTTTGCAATAAAGCTTTTAAATTGGTTGGCGTCAGGTCAGAGAAACTGTCCCAATCGCTAAAGTTACGGTAACGCTGACGTACTTCTGTTTCAGGTAAATCAGACAGTAACATTTGACCAATCACTGTGGCATGAGCAGGCCAGCGGGTGCCTAAGCTAATGTTACTCGTAAATGTTCCCATCGACTGAATGTTATTTACAAAGACAATATGAGTACCTTCTAAAATTGAAAGATGCACCGCAAGTTTGGTTTGATCACGTAGTTCTTTCATTAAAGGTGTCGATAAATCGAGTAATGAAAGTTTAGATAAACTGTTAAAACCAAGTTCCATCACTTTAGAATCGAGAGCATAAGTTTTTTGAGATGCTTTTCTTAAATAACCACAAGATTCGAGTGTATAGATCAGACGAAATGCACTAGAACGGTTCACTTCTAAAATTTCAGCGATTTCTGTAATTGTCATTTCTTGCGCTTGTTGGTTAAATGCTTGCAAGATAGCTAAACCCCGCACAAGTCCGGGTACTAAATATCGATCATCATTTTTTGTTGTTTCTGATTCTTGAGAATCTTCTTCAATCGCTAGGCTCATTCGTCTCTTTTTCCTATAAATAAAACAAGGTTCAATTTGGGGCATGCTGCTTTATTTTATAACCATTGTAATTGTTAAAAATGCATAAAACAATTTTTATATTTAAAACTTTGTTTCTTGTTTGAAACGTAACAAAATATTTAAAATTTACTAAATAGATGAATTTTATATTTATTTTTACTTTGACAAAAAATGATCAAGGGGATTATGCTTAGCTTGTGTTTTGAAAATCAAATTATGTTTTGTATATAAAACAAAATGAGGACGCAAGGTATGAGTTGGATCTCAGTTTGTCAGCAGGGTGACGTTAGCGAAGATGAGCCGAAAGCCATCGAAATTGAAGGGAAAAAAATAGGCGTATTTTTTGTCGATGAAAATTACTTTGCTATCGAAAATGTTTGCCCTCATGCGTATGCCTTATTAACCGAAGGATTTATCGAAGATCAGACTGTTGAATGTCCATTGCATGAAGCAATTTTTGACATTCAGACAGGTGAGCTAAAAAGTGGACCCGGGTGTAGAAACCTATGTACGTACCCAGTTCGTGTTGAAGGACAGGATATTCAAATTCAACTCTAGTCCTCACATGTACAAGGAAGCAGAACAATGAAGACATTTAATGAAAAGTTGGCAAGCTGGATTCATGCAACGCCAGCAACCGAAGCAGGTATCAACAATATTCAAGTTCCAGGTCAATCTGAATTGTTGGTTTGGCAGACACGTTATAAAGAGCCAACTCTCTACGAACAAGATTTTGTAAAGAACTTGATTCAGGCATTTTCTGCGGGCGCAACTGAGTTAGATGATGTTGTTTCTGCACTTAATCAACAGGGTTTCCGCTGTGAATCTGGTGATGAATGGACTTCTGCAAGCTTTACAGAAGAAATGCAACGTTTAGGTTATTGATTCAAGGAAGAATAAAATGAACGCAATCGTATCAACTTCACAAAGCGCTGAAGAATATTTAGAACTTGGTTTACGTGACCAATGGCACCCAGTTTTAGCAAGTTGGGAAGTCGCTGCTAATCCAGTTGGAATTACCCGTTTAGGCGAAAATATTGTGGTTTGGCGTGATGCCGAAGGTCAGGTTCATGCGCTTGAAGATCGCTGTCCACACCGCGGTGCTCGTCTTTCACTGGGTTGGAACTTGGGTGACCGAGTTGCTTGCTGGTATCACGGTGTTGAAGTTCGTGCTGACGGTGTGGTTGCTGATGTACCAGCCGTTCATGAATGTCCAATGACCGGAACTAAATGTTTAAAGAACTATCCTGTCATTGAGCAACATGGCGCAATTTTTATCTGGTTTGGCATCGATGCAAATGAACAACCAGCACCGCTTGAGTTCCCTGAGCAACTTGCAAGTGAAGAGTGGAGTGCATTCCTTTGCCAAGCAGACTGGAAAGTAAACCATCAATACGCGATTGATAATGTGATGGACCCAATGCATGGGACCTATTTACATGCGACATCGCACTCGATGGCAGATGGTGAACGTACTGCAGAGATGAAGCACCGCACGACTGATAATGGCTTTGTTTTTGAAAAAGAAGGTCAAACAGGTGTGAACTTTGACTGGGTTGAATATGGTTCAACTGGTGCAAGCTGGTTACGTCTTTCAATTCCTTATCGTAAACAATTTGGTCCGGGTGGCGAATTCTGGATTGTGGGTTATGCAACCCCAATTGATGCCAACAATACCCGCGTATTTTTCTGGCGCTGCCGTAAGGTTAGTGGCTGGCAACGTAATGTATGGCGTTTCTTATATCGCAATCATTTAGAACAGTTGCATTGGGATGTATTGGAACAAGATCGCATTATTTTAGAAAACCTTGCGCCAAATGCCCGTGCACGAGAATTCTTATATCAACATGACGTTGGTCTTGCACGTTTACGCCGTTTAATGAAGAAAGAAGCTGAGAAGCAATTAAAGAAAATTGCTGCGCTAAATGCATCAAACCGTATCGAGATGCAGGAAGAAGCTCATGGCTAATGTAGCGTTGTTGCAAGGCAAAAAAGTTTTAGTGACTGGTGCTGCGCGTGGTTTAGGCCGAGATTTTGCTCAAGCCATTGCCGAGGCTGGTGCTGAAGTTGTGATGGCAGATATTTTATCTGACTTGGTACAACAAGAAGCACAAGCTTTACAGAAACAAGGGCTAAACGTTCATGCAGTAACAGTTGACCTTGCCAATGCAGACTCTATTGAAAATGCGGTTGCCGAAAGTGTGGAAGTATTACAAGGACTAGACGGCCTTGTGAACTGTGCGGCACTGGCCACCAATGTCGGTGGAAAAAATATGATTGATTATGATCCTGAACTTTGGGATCGGGTCATGAATATTAATGTGAAAGGCACATGGCTCATCAGTAAGGCATGCGTTCCCCATCTAAAACAATCGGCTGCTGGCAAAATTATTAATGTTGCTTCCGATACAGCACTTTGGGGCGCACCGAACTTGATGGCTTATGTGGCAAGTAAAGGTGCAATTCTTGCCATGACACGTTCAATGGCAAGAGAGTTGGGACAGTTCAATATCTGTATTAACACCTTGTCACCCGGCCTTACTCTGGTTGAAGCAACTGAGTATGTGCCACAGGAACGTCACGATTTATATGTGAACGGAAGAGCGATTCAACGTCAGCAACTTCCACAAGATTTAAATGGAACAGCATTGTATCTACTGTCGGATTTGTCCTCTTTTGTGACAGGTCAAAATATTCCGGTCAATGGCGGTTTTGTCTTTAACTAAGGAGTAGTCAAATGATTACAGGGATCGAGATTTTAAAGTTTGGAGTTGAAGATAGAGCCGCTTCAAACAAGTTTTTAGCAGATTTTGGTTTAAGCCAAAGTACTTCAGATATTGAAGGCACAGATTTATACCAGACTCAAAACGGTAGCAAAATTTATTTATTTAATTGTGATGATGACCGTTTGCCTGCTGCCATTGAACAAGGTTCAACTTTACGTGAAGTCACGTGGGGTGTTGAAAGCACACAAGACCTCGAAGATTTAGCAGCTCGTTTGGCCGATGTAGAAGGTTTTAAACGTTCTGAAAGTACAGTTCAGTGTCTTGACCCAAATGGCATGACTATTCGTTTTGAACAAAGTTTTGTAAAAGAAGTACCAGAACTTAAAACGGAAGGTATTAACCAATACGGCAACATTCAACGTGTGAATGCAGCAAGTCCTGTCTATGAAAAAGGTCAACCTGTTGCGATTGGACATGTGGTGTTCTTCACACCAGATTTGGCAACAACTGAAAACTTCTATATTGAAAAAGTAGGCTTTCATTTATCTGACGCTTACAAAAATCGTGGTGCATTCTTACGCTGCCGCGGTGAAGGTTATCACCATGATTTATTCTTGCTCAGTGTTCCAAATAAACCTGCTGGCTTAAATCACGTTGCGTTTGTTGTTCGTGATATCCATGAAGTAATTGGGGGCGGTTTAAATATGAATCGTTCGGAATGGTCAACTTTCATTGGGCCGGGACGTCATCCAATTTCTTCTGCTTATTTCTGGTACGTCAACTCACCATTAGGTGGTGCATTTGAATATTACACCAACGATGATTATTTGACAGAAGAATGGCAACCTCGTGTAGAAGAACATCGTCTAGAGCTTTTCACCGAATGGGCGATTGAAGGTGGTCTTGATGACACAACCCGCCGTCAGGTGAAGCCTGTTTAACAGGGATTGCTTTACAAGGAAGATGGCTATGGAAAAGATCGTAATTGTAGGTGCCGGACAGGCAGCGGGTTGGGCAGTAAGTACCTTACGTCAAAATGGGTATGTGGGCGAAATTCACGTGGTTTCAAATGAAGATCAAGTGTTTTATGAGCGTCCGCCACTGTCTAAGCAAGTACTTTCAAAAGAAGCAACTTATGAAAGTTTGAATCTGTTCTCTCCTGAACAGGTTCAAGAGTTCAACGTTCAATGGCATAAACCGGAAATTGCAACAAAAGTCGACCGTGAGCAAAAACAGGTTCATTTAGAAAGTGGCCAAATTTTGCCATATGACAAATTGCTGATTGCAACTGGAAGCCGTGCACGTGTACCGGTCAATACATGGCAGTTTATTCCAAATGTTGTGACCTTACGCAATGTACATGACTGTGAACGTTTGGCTGAAATTTTAAAGAATGCAAAAAATGTCGCTGTGATCGGCGGTGGCTGGATTGGTTTAGAAATTGCTGCAACTGCACGTAAGCAAGGTAAAGATGTTCATATTTTTGAATATGGTGACCGTTTATGCGCAAGAAGTGTGAGTCCGGAAGTTTCTGCATTTTTAAAAAATATGCATGAGACCCAAGGCACAAAAATTCACTTAGACAGTAAGAGCCTTCATTTGGTTGAAGCGCCTAATCAAAAAGTTGAAGTAGTGAACCATCCTCAAAATAGTCAGTTATTTGACTGTGTTGTGGTGGGTGCGGGCGCCGAAATTGCCAAAGAGTTAGGTGTACACGCTGGTCTCGATGTGAAAGATGGCATTGTGGTGAATTGTTTTGGGCAAACCTCAGATCAAAACATTTATGCCGCAGGCGATGTCGCGATTCATCCGGGCTTGGGTTATTGCATTCAGTCTTGGGCAAATGCACAAAATCAGGCGATTGCCGCAGCGAAATCGATGCTCGGAATTGAAACGGAATATAGCGATATTCCATGGCTTTGGTCGGATCAATATCACTTCAATATTCAAATTTTAGGGACTTATCAGCCTGAAAAAACCAAAGAATTGGTGATTCGCCAAGGCGGTGAAGATCAGGTGAGCTATTTATATCTAGATCATGAAAATCGTTTGCTCAATATGATTGCCATTAATGATTCTAAACTGATCAAACTGGCAAAACGTTGGATGCAAGCCAACACCGTTTTAGATCCAAAACTGTTAGCAGATTCTGAATTTAATGTCATGAAGTTAAAACCGTAAACATTAAATCTGGTTCTCATTACCAAATCGAAGGAATGACACATGAGTAATGAAGAAAAAAGTGGATTGAAGCATTGGGTACCTGCTTTTGTCCTTATGGTGTGTGTGGTACTGGCATTTTTCGACAAGATTAGTATTGCGGTTTTATTTTCAGATCCTCATTTTCAAAGTGCAATGGGAATTGCTGAAGATAAGGCCAAGCTCGGATGGCTCATGACAAGTTTCTTACTTGCTTATGGTTTTTCGTCAGTCTTTCTAAGCTTTTTGGGTGACATCTTTAACCCAAAGAAAATGCTGTTCTGGAGCGTAACATCGTGGGGCTTACTCATGTTTTGCATGGGGTTTACCACCAGTTATTCAGGCATGTTGATTTTACGTGTACTGCTCGGTTTAGCAGAAGGTCCGTTATTTGCCTTGGCTTACACCATTGTTAAGCAGACTTACACTGACCGTCAGCAGGCACGTGCTTCTACCATGTTCTTACTTGGAACGCCGATTGGTGCATTCCTTGGGTTCCCGATCACTGCAAATGTTTTAGCACACCATGACTGGCATACCACTTTCTTTGTGATGGCTGGATTAACACTAATCGCGATTTTCAGCATTGTTTTCGGTTTGCGTAACTTACAACTCAAGAAAACTGTCGAAATTGAGGGCGAGAGTAAACGTACCAATTTCAAAGGCCACATTGCCAATACTAAATTGCTACTCAGCAACAGCGCATTCTGGTTGGTGTGTCTATTTAACATTGCATTGATGACGTATTTGTGGGGCCTAAATAGCTGGGTTCCTTCTTATCTTATGCAAGACAAAGGATTCAATCTCAAAGAGTTTGGGATGTATTCAAGTTTTCCATTCATTGCCATGTTAATTGGCGAAGTGGTGGGTGCGTTTTTATCTGACAAGTTAGGCCGCCGAGCAATTCAAGTATTTAGCGGTTTATTACTCGCGGGCATCTTCATGTATGTGATGGTCATTATGACCAAGCCATTATTGATTATTGCTGCCATGTCTTTAAGCGCGATGGCGTGGGGTTTTGGAGTAGCTGCTGTATTTGCTCTGCTTGCAAGAGTGACGACCTCAAATGTAGGGGCGACTGCAGGTGGAATATTTAACGGGTTAGGTAATTTTGCAAGTGCAATTGCGCCTGTTCTTATCGGTTACATCGTGATGCAAACACATAGTTTTAATTTAGGAATTACCTTCTTGGCTGCCGTCGCTGTCATTGGGTCGTTATTCTTGGTTCCTCTTTTAAAGCGTTATTAATTCACTGTATAGGAGTTTAAAAAATGACTACACAACAATTCGAATCATGGGCACAACCAGAAGGTACTTCTTTAGAAGATTGGTTAAACACACGTATTGCTCGCTTTGAGACACGTAAATATGACTTCGATGCTTTGAAGTTCCAAGCAGATTACGACCCGAAATATCGCCGTGCACAAATGCGTTACATGGGTACGGGTGCAACAGGTGTCGTAAATGACGGTAACACCGTTCCAGCAGAAAACTTCACGTTTTCAACCATGGTTCTGCCACCACAGTGTGAAGGCCCTTTGCATATTCACCACGATGTTGAAGAAGTGTTCTTTATGCTCCGCGGCGAAATTGATTTGTTCATTGAGCACAACGGCGAAAAATTTGAGACCCGTTTAAAAGAGCGTGACCTGATTTCAATTCCACCGGGTATTTACCGTGGTCTATTTAACCCAGGTCAAGAAGATGCCTTGATGTGTGTGATGTTGGGAACAGGTAAACCAACCATTCCGAACTATCCACCAGAGCATCCATTGTCTCAAATCAAACGTTAATTGTTTGATGAAGTGAATGAAAGGAAAGAATTGAAAATGATGACACTCATTGAAAAGTTAGCAGAATTTCCGGTGAAAACCGTGACTGTTCAAGGTCAGCAACAAGCCTATCGGGAAGCCGGTCAGGGCGAGTACCTTGTGCTGTTGCATGGCATTAGTTCAGGTTCTGCTTCATGGGTGAACCAACTTGAAGTGTTGTCTCATCATTTTCATGTCATTGCCTGGGACGCACCGGGCTATGGCAAATCAGATGAACTTTTAACTGATCAACCCAATGCGACCGACTACGCAAAGCGTTTAGCAGCGTTGTTCGATGTTTTAAAAATTGAAAAAGCCATTGTGGTCGGACACTCATTAGGTGCCTTACAGGCGAGTGCATTTGCTGCACTTTACCCAGAGCGAGTGGAACACTTGGTCGTCGCTAATTTAGCGCAAGGCTACCAACGCCACGATGAACAGACACAAATTCAGGTTTTTGAAAAAAGACCAAAAATGTTGAAAGAGTTAGGTGCTAAAGGAATGGCCGAAAGCCGTGGACCTCATTTGATTTATAAACAAGAACCACAAGCCTTAGCTTTAGTTTCAGAGGTGATGCAACAGTTGACTCTACAGGGTTTTACACATGCATCTTACTTACTGGCATATGACGAAATACGTAATTATTTAACCGATTTAAAAGTCCCATGCACAGTGATTGCAGGGCAGCAAGATCAAATCACTCCTGCGTTAGGTATACAAGAGCTTGCTCAGGAATTGCAGTTGGAACAGCGCTTCGTCATAGAAGACGCAGGACATTTAAGTTATGTCGACCAACCGCAAGCATTTAACCAAATTATGTTGACGATTCAGGAACAATCGTAAGAGAGATTAAGGATTATGAGCTTCCAAGTTGAAGGAAAAGTTGCAGTTGTTACCGGTGGCTCATCTGGGATTGGGCTGGCTGCTGTTGAAATACTGGTTGCAGAGGGTGCAAAAGTAGCTTGGTGTGGTCGCGATGAAGAACGTTTAAATGCGTCTAAAGACTATATTTTAGAAAATTTCCCACATGCCAATATTTTTACTAAAGCATGTAATGTATTGAAAAAAGAAGAAGTTCAGCAATTTGCTAAAGACGTCAAACTCAATTTGGGCAATGTGGACATGCTCATTAACAATGCTGGGCAAGGTCGTGTTTCAAATTTTGAAAATACGCAAGATGAAGACTGGATGAAAGAAATCGAGCTGAAATATTTCAGTGTTTTACATCCGGTACGGGCTTTTCTTGACGACTTAAAACAGTCGGCAAATGCCTCAATTACCAATGTGAACTCATTACTGGCATTGCAACCGGAACCGCACATGATTGCGACTTCATCTGCACGCGCTGCTTTATTGAATTTAACCCATTCGTTGGCGCATGAATTTACTCAATATGGTGTTCGTGTGAACTCGATTTTACTGGGTATGGTCGAATCTGCGCAGTGGAAACGCCGCTATGAAACACGTTCAGATTTAAATCTGTCATGGGAAGAGTGGACAGGCAATATCGCAAAAAATCGCGGTATCCCAATGCAGCGTTTAGGTCGTCCAGAAGAACCTGCACGTGCTTTAGTTTTCTTGGCATCACCATTGGCATCTTACACCACAGGTTCGGCAATAGATGTCTCGGGTGGTTTTAATAAACATTTATAAATATCAGGTGCTGTCATGAAAAAGTTGATGATGATTGGTTTTGGCGCAATGGCAGCAGAAGTGTATGCCCATTTGCCTCAAGATCTGCAACTCAAATGGATTGTCGTGCCATCTCGCAGTATTGAAAAAGTTCAATCACAAGTCTCTTCCGAGATTCAGGTGATTTCCGATATTGAGCAATGTGATGGTACGCCAGACTATGTCATTGAGGTGGCAGGTCAAGCAGCTGTGAAAGAGCATGCTCAGAAAGTTTTAGCGAAAGGCTGGACCATTGGTTTGATCTCTGTCGGTACTTTAGCTGATAACGAGTTTTTGGTTCAGCTTAAGCAAACTGCTGAAAAAAATGATGCCCATCTGCATTTACTGGCAGGCGCTATCGCAGGTATTGACGGTATTTCTGCGGCTAAAGAAGGTGGCTTGCAAAAAGTCACTTACAAAGGCTGTAAAAGTCCAAAAAGCTGGAAGGGTAGTTATGCAGAGCAATTGGTCGATTTAGACCATGTTACTGAACCTACGGTCTTTTTCACAGGAACTGCGCGTGAAGCTGCGACCAAATTTCCAGCCAATGCCAACGTTGCAGCAACCATTGCGCTTGCAGGGCTTGGAATGGATGAAACCATGGTCGAGTTAACTGTTGATCCAACCATCAACAAAAACAAACACACCATTGTGGCAGAAGGTGGCTTTGGACAAATGACCATTGAACTGGTGGGTGTGCCGTTGCCAAGTAACCCGAAAACATCAACTTTGGCTGCGCTTAGCGTGATTCGTGCTTGTCGCAACAGTGTAGAAGCAATACAGATTTAAGAAGGATTTGATCATGGCAAAGGAAATTTATATTGCAGGTGAATGGCGATTAGGTCGTGGTGCAGTCATTCAAAGCCTGTTTCCGGCAGATCAGTCGGTAAACGCTGAGCTTTCAACAGCAACGCTTGAAGATGTAAATGAAGCAATTGAAAAAGCGGATCAGGCTTGGCGTCAACCAAGCTGGAGAAACAGTTTGCCGCATGAGCGCGCACGTATTCTCTACAAAGTTGCAGATATTATTGAAGCGCGTGTCGATGAATTAGCAAAATTACAGACACGCGATAATGGTAAACCTTTAACCGAAACTCGTGGTTTGGTGATGAGCGCTGCGGCGACTGCACGTTATGTTGCAGCGGCATGTGAAACAATGAATGATGAGCTCACCACTCAGCGTGCTCCAGACTTTATGACCATGAGTGTGCATGAACCTGTAGGCGTAGTAGCAGCCATTACCCCTTGGAACTCTCCAATTGCGAGTGAAGTTCAAAAGCTTGCTCCAGCTTTAGCAGCAGGAAATGCCGTGGTGTTAAAACCAGCTGAAGCGACTTCACTGATTGCTTTAGAGCTTGCCAAAATTTTTGAAGAGGCAGGTTTACCAAAAGGTTTGCTGAGTGTGTTGGTTGGGCGTGGTTCGATCATTGGTGACGCAATTGCTCAGCACCCATTGGTTCGTAAAATTTCTTTTACGGGTGGAACAACCACAGGGCGTCATTTGGCACACATTGCCGCTGACAAACTGATTACCACTTCACTTGAGTTGGGTGGAAAGTCCCCAACCATCGTTTTACCTGATGCAGATGTCGAACTGGCAGCTAAAGGTGTCGCGTACGGTATTTTTAGCTCGGCAGGCCAAGCGTGTATCGCAGGTTCTCGCTTGTTTATTCATAGCAGTCTTTACGATCAGTTTTTAACACGTTTGGTTGAAATTACCAAAGGCTTACGTGTGGGCCATCCAGAACAGGCGGGTGTGCATTTAGGGCCACTAGTGAATGACAAACATTTGCAGTCAGTTGACCGCTATGTGCAGCTTGCCAAAAGCGAAGGTGGTCAGGTTCTGATGGGTGGTGAAGCGCTTACCACTGGTGACTATGCTAAAGGAAGCTATTACTTACCGACCATTATCACGGGCTTAAGTAACAGTGCTCAAACTTGTCAGGAAGAAATTTTTGGCCCTGTTTTAGTCGTTATGAAATATGACAACGAGCAAGATTTAATTGCCCAAGCCAATGACAGTTGTTTTGGTCTTGCCGCAGGCATCTGGACTGAAAGCTATCGCAAAGCTTGGCGCATTGCACGTGCATTAGAAGTGGGAACGGTATGGATTAATACCTATAAAAAGTTCTCGATTAGTGCGCCGTTTGGTGGTTTTAAAGACAGTGGGATTGGGCGCGAAAAAGGTCGTTTGGGCATTTTATCGTACATGCAACAAAAGAGTATTTATATGGGGCTGAATGAACAGCCTAACCCTTGGTGCGATTAATAAATTCAAGGACTGAAAACAAATTTTGAGGAACAGACATGACTGAACGTGTAAATGTAGGCGAAGCAATCGCAAGAGTTTTAGAAGCGCACCAAGTTGATAGTATTTATGGTGTTATTTCCATCCACAATTTACCTATTGCCGATGCAGTAGGACGCCGTGAAAAAATGCGCTTTGTTGCAGCCCGTGGTGAAGCGGGTGCGGTCACCATGGCAGATGCACACTCACGCTTTAAAGGCCTAGGTGTAGCGTTGACCAGTACCGGTGCAGGGGCTGGTAATGCGGTGGGTTCACTCATTGAAGCAATGAATGCGGGTAGCCCTGTATTGCATTTAACAGGTCAAGTTGAGCGTGAATATCTCGACCGTGATGCAAGTTTCATCCATGAAACTAAAGACCAACTTACGTTTTTACGTGCATCAAGCAAAGCGGCATTTCGCATTACCAGTCCAGACAATGCTGTTGGTGTGATTCGTGAAGCCATCCGTGTTGCAACGACTGTTCCAATGGGACCGGTTAGTGTTGAGCTACCAATTGATGTGCAGGCAGCAGAAATTGATTTACCACTTAATTTAGGCCCAGTAAAAGCACTTGAATTGCCACAGGCAGAACAAGCTGAAATTGATCTTCTTGTGAGTGAAATCAAAAAAGCAAAACGCCCGATTTTCTGGATTGGTGGTGGAACTTTAAATAGTGTTGCCGAAGTTAAAGCAATTGCAGATTTAGGTATTCCAGTTGTTTCATCTACACACGGCCGCGGTGTGTTGGCAGATGATCATCCACGTAGTTTAGGTGCATTCCATAACTCGGCAGGTGTTGAGCAACTATTAAAAGATGCTGACTTAATGGTTGTGGTGGGTTCCCGTTTACGTAGTAATGAAACTAAAACCTATTCGGTTGAGTTCCCTGAAAATATTATTCAGGTTGATGCTAACCCCGTGGCTCAGCAACGTAATTACAAAATTCGTAACTTCATTTGTGGCGATGCCAAAGATGTCTTAACACGTGTATTAGAGCAGCTTCAAGGAACTTCAAAAGTTGATGCTGACTACGATGCTGCTGTAGTGGCTGCTAAACAGGCTGCAATTGATGCTCTGCGTAAACAAATCGACCAATACGCTTTGATTTGTGATCACTTGCGTGCAGCTTTACCGCAAGATGGCATTTTTGTACGAGACATCACCATGTCGGGCAGTACATGGGGGAGCCGTTTATTCCCAGTACAAGCACCCAACCAAAATATCCATTCACTCGCAGGTGCAATTGGTTTAGGTCTTGCAACAGCAATCGGTGCTTCGGTTGCTAACCCTGACAAAAAAGTAATTGGTTTAGTCGGCGATGGTGGCTTAATGCTTGGCATTGGTGAGATTGCAACCATGGTGCAAGAAAACACCAACATGGTCCTCATGATTATGAATGATGGTGGTTATGGTGTAATGCGTGGCATTCAAAATAACTACTTTGGTGGTCGTCAGTATTTCAATGAATTACATACACCAGACTACAAACTTCTTGGCGAATCAATGGGTGTGAAGAGCTGGAAAGTGGGTAGTGCAGATGAGTTTAAAACGGTTATTCAAGAGGCTGTCGCTTTTGAAGGACCAACTGTGATTGAGCTCGATATGAACTCGATTGGGCCATTAAACTTTGCGGGTCCACCGCAAAAGAAACTGTATTAACCAGTTTGGATGGTTTAGTACATATGCGATGGGAGCTGCTAAGCCATCCTTTTTTTAGATAAAATTTTTTGTCTAAAAAACAATAAAAACTAAGTTTTACAGGTAAAACAAATAAAGTTCCAGCAGGATGCTGGAACTCAATCAAGGATGTAGAGATGAAAAAGACTTCATTGATCATGGCATTCATTGCGCAGCTTACGCTGGGGGTAAGCGTCAATGCTTTTGCAAAAGATTCATTGCTTGAATGGAAAAGTGATGATGGCACCGACTCATTAAAGTTAGGTGGGGTGGTTCGCTTAAATCAACGTTATGAAGATTGGGAAGGGCCAAACCGCGGTTTTGGTAAGCTCTATTTTGATATTTTCAGGGTAGATCTCAAAGGTAAGTTTGATGATGCATACCTCAACGCCAGCTATCTATTTCAAGATCAGCAAAAAACGTCCATTGAAAAAGCATATGTGGGTTATAACCTTGATGCCAATAACAGCATTGAAGCAGGTCTGGTTTATAAACCATTTACGATTTATCCCTATCCGCAAAATGGCTGGACTTACCACATTCCATTCTTTTTAGGTTATGGCAACAACATTGCGCCAGGGATCAACTGGAATTATCACGATAAAGATTGGGATGTAAAACTCGGCTATTATCCGCAAATGCTAGAGACGAACTTGCGTTATTCCCCTGAAAGTGCAACTTATGATGACTTGGAAGAAAACGCATTTCCATCTCAAAAAGCTTATCAGAATGAAAAACGTCATCAGTTTAATACTCGCATTGTGCGCAAGTTAGAGACCGATTTTGGTAAACAAGAGTTTGGTGTTTCGGGGGCAATTGCTCAGTTACATAATAAAATGACCGATAAAGACGGTAAATATTATGCAGTCGGTTTGCATACTGAAAATAACTACAAACGCTTTAACTTACAAAGTTCGGTTATTCACTATCAATACGATGCTAAAAATCCGGATGGTGTAAGTAATGATGTGACTTTAATGGGCAATAATGGTTTTACACCTGCTTACTTTATTGCTTCAGAAGGGACCATTGCCAGTTTAAACCTTGCCTATACGTTGCCTGTCACCAATATGGGTAAACTGAAAGCCATTAAGTTTTATAATGACTATAGTTATCTCGATAAAAAACGTGATGATTGGTCAGATTCGCAAATGAACACTACAGGAATGATGTTTATTGCTTCACCATTTATGGTTTGGGCGGATTATACGTGGGGTAAAAACTCAAATATTATTGGTGGTTCGACCAACTCAACGGGTTATACCTCTGCAACCTCACCAAATAGTGATAAATGGCTATATCGTTTAAACTTTAATATTGGGTTTACTTTCTAAACTGAACTGCATTAAAAAACCACGCAATTGGCGTGGTTTTTTATTTCACATGTTGAGGCTTTTAATATCTGTTTTTTTCAAATTTATTCCAAAATACAAAAGCAGTTACAAAGGCCAAAATGGTCAGCGCGAAAATATAATACATCGCACCAATGTCACTATATTGACTGAGCCAATGTACTAAAGGCAGCGTCATACCCCCAACAATCGCATAAGACAAATTATAAGAAAATGAAATACCTGAAAAACGCACAGGCGCAGGGAACATTTTAACCATACTGCTCGACACCATGCCGACAGTACCTGAGCATAGGCCTAACAACATATATAAACCAAAAATGGTTGAATGTGCCGCGTGCCCCAAACTGTTATAAAAAACTGCTGCTGTAAGTGCGACGGCAAGTGCACCGACCATCATGACTTTGCCACAGCCAAAACGGTCAGCAAAATAACCTGCCAAAATACAGCCGACCATTTGCATGACAATAGCTGCGCTTTGCATTTCAAAAGTTTGTGCGCGTTCAAAACCAAATGAACCAATCAGTAGGTTGGGCATGGCTAAAATCACCACCACCACACAGCCAGTTAAAAACCATGTAAATAACATGCCAATCGCTACGGCTGTTTTATGCGTTTTTAATACTTGTTTTACAGGCATTTCTTTTGAAATTTCTTTACGCGCCTGCATGGCTTTAAACACAGGTGTTTCTTTTAAATAGGTCCGTAAATAAAGTGCGACTAGACCAAAAATACCACCTGCAATAAAAGGAATCCGCCATGCCCAGTCATGAATTTGTACTTCACTAAAATTCAGTGAAATCCATAAAGACATGAGCGCACCTAGTAAAATTCCTAAAGATAGCCCCGCGGTGAGTAACCCATTTGCCAGTCCAATTTTTCTTTCGGGAACATGTTCTGACACAAAGGTCCACGCGGCTGGAATTTCCCCCCCAATCGCAATACCTTGCACCACACGCATGAGCAATAAAAGTAACGGCGCTAAATACCCAATATTTTCAAAAGTAGGCAAAATCCCGATAAACAGAGTAGGCAGTGCCATGAGTAAAATAGAAAGTGAAAATAACTTTTTGCGCCCGACCAAGTCACCAAAATGGGCCATGACGACCCCGCCTAAAGGCCTAAAAAAGTAACCAGCTGCAAAAATACCGTAAGTATTAAGCATGGCCCAAAATGGACTAAGCGTGCTGGGGAAAAAGAGGTCGGAAATGATTTTGGCGTAAAACACATAAATCACAAAATCGTAAAATTCTAAAGCTCCACCCAATGAAGAAAGGGCAAGGGTTCGTTTATCTTCTTTATTAAGATAGTTCGCATCCTGCAAAGTTAAGTCCTGATCCATTTTTTACTTAATTGTTGTAATTGAAGTTTGGATATTAATGGAAAAGTGAAGTAAAAGTAAATGGAGGAAATTTGTTCTACAGGGCGATGGCTATTGGGCTTACTCAGAACAAAAAGCTTTAAATCAAAAAATGCTTTAGATGAAACAAAAACAGATGTAGGAATGACTTTTCTTTTGAGTCATTCAGCGACACAATAAAACTTGTCATAGCCAGTTTAATGAGAAATTCAAAGGATGAGTGTAGTTCTACCTGTCGCGAAGCGTGGCGAAGATATTTTAAAACTCATTGCGGCTCCCGTTTCGGTAAATGAGTTAAACAGTAATTGGCTTTATCAGCTTGCTGACGCTATGCATGCGACAATGCTTGAGCGTAATGGAGTAGGGATTGCTGCACCGCAAGTTTATATCTCTAAACGCGTCATTATTGTGGCGTCTCGACCAAATCCACGCTATCCCGATGCACCAGAAATGGAGGCGGTAGTTATGGTAAATCCTGAAATTTTAGAGTTCTCAAACGAGGTGTGTTTAGGTGAAGAAGGCTGCTTAAGCGTGCCGGATGAGCGTGGACAAGTTGAACGTGCAGAAATGGTAAAGGTGAAATATTTAACGCTTCAGGGTGAAATGGTTGAGACAGTTTTTCATGGTTTTCCTGCTCGTATTGTTCAACATGAAGTCGATCATTTAAATGGGATCTTGTTTGTAGAAAGAATAATCTAATCTTCTGTTTAAAGTTTTGAAAAACCTATAATGAGCTTGAAATAAATAAGGTAACGGAATTAAAATACTTATATCGTGATTTTTAACTCATTACAAAAGATATAATTTTAATATTATCAGCAGGTTGTGCTGAAATTTTGCGCGATGTTGTAAATCTCCTCATTTAAGGTTACTGACCATGAAAACCCCTCTCCCAGAATATTTGGCAAATGTTATTGAAGCCTGTGACATCGATAACAGCGGTCATCTCGCCGATTATATTCCTGAGTTGGCAAATGCAAACCCAGATCGATTAGCTTTAGCAATGTCTACGGTAGATGGTGAAATTTATTCGGTTGGCGATGATGATGTTGAATTCACCATACAATCGATTTCTAAACCATTCGTATATGCTTATGTTTTACAACAGCTGGGTATTGATGCAGTACTTGCGAAAGTAGGAGTGGAGCCTTCAGGGGAAGCATTCAATGAAATTTCATTGGGTAAAGATGGCCGTCCAAAAAACCCGATGATCAACTCTGGCGCAATTACGACACATTCATTAATTCAGGTCAAACATGGTTTACATAGCGCAGAAATTCTACGCCGCTTTATGAGCGAACTTGCAGGTCGCGAATTAAGTTTTGATGAGTCTGTCTATGATTCGGAAGTCAAAACTGCTTACCGTAATCTTTCGATCGGTTATATGTTACGAACTGTGGGAATTTTAGAAACCGATCCAGTTGATATTGTGAATGGGTATATTCGCCAATGTGCGATTTTGGTGACCGTTAAAGATCTGGTACGTATGGGCAGTGTACTTGCCAATGGTGGGGTTGACCCTAAAACTGGAAAACGCCTCTTGAACCGATCGGTGGTTAGACAAGTGCTTAGTGTCATGATGAGCTGTGGTATGTACGATGCAGCGGGTGACTGGCTTTCAACTGTCGGTATTCCTGCTAAAAGTGGTGTAGCAGGCGGTATCTTGGGGGTGCTGCCAGGTCAGGTCAGTATTGCTGCTTTTTCACCTCGACTAGATGAGCATGGTCATAGTGTTCGAGGCATCGATATTTTAGAACGGTTATCTCGTGACATGGGACTACATCTCATGGAAGGTACGCCTTCTGCACAAACTATTGTCCAAAGCCATTATCGTACAGGTAAGGATGCATCGTTAAGTGTGTATGTGCTTCGCGGTGTATTGAAATTTACCGAAGCTGAAATGTTGTTGCGTATTTTGCAAGAAGAGACGACTGACCAAAGCACAATCGTCATTGATTTAACCCAGATTTCACTGATTCATGATGTGGGTAAACGTATGTTCTTAGAAGGGGTAGACCGTCTGATTGATGATGGTCATACCCTTGTTTTGGTTGACCCCGAACAGCGCCTAGATCATGCGAGAACCGCCAAAGATCGAGAACTTCATGTCTATCATGATTTCGATGATTTATTAGAAAAGCATGAGATCCGCTCTAAAAAAAAGACTTATAGCGACATCGCGGCACTTCTAAACTGCTGAGGTGTTTTCCCTAGATGTCGCTTAAACATTGCACTGAACGCGCTGGGGTTTGTATACCCCAGTGACTCTGAAATTTGAGCAATAGATTCACCATTCGCGATTTTACTCAAGGCAAGTGCAATATGCATTTGCTGTACCCATGCCCGATAAGATAGCCCGGTTTCTTTTTGGAACATACGCATTAAAGTTCTAGAGCTCGCGCCAATATCATCAGCCCAATCTGTTAAATCTTTTGAATGGTCAGGCGTATGTAATAACTCTTGGCAAATTTTTAATAATCGTTTGTCTTTCGGCCACGGAATCTGAATAGGCAACAAATTAGCGCGATGAATTTCTTCAAAAATTAAGATTTGTAAAGAACGTGAAAGCTCTTGAGAGGTTGCTGTATTTGGAGTTTCTTCTCGTTCAATTTCATTTAAACGAATTAAAAGTTCATGCAGCAGATTACTGACTCGAATAATAAAACAATGTTGTCCCATTAGAGCGGCTGCATTTACTTCAACCAATGCCGTATTTAACTTCACGTGACTCAGTGAAATTACGCTGTGCTCAACATGTGCTGGAATCCATAAGGCACACATGGGTGGCACAATCCACACATGGTTGGGTGTAAAAACCTGAATATTTCCTGTAGAGGCATATAAAAACTGTGCACGTGTATGCGTGTGAGTAGGCGTGATTTCTCGGTAAGAATGTTCAGAAGAGAGTCCAATCACAAGTTCAGACAAATCAGACTGAATAAGAGAATCGGACATAAATTATCCTAAAAATTGTCACTTATGCGATGATTATTGGAAGATAACTTTATAAGCGACAATTTACAATAAGCATCTCATTTAAAAATATTGGAGTTTTTCAGGTATGACGTCTTCAATACAATTGAAAGATGGTATTGCCAATACCGTTGCAAATGATCAGCCTCAGGGAATGATTATTAAAATTGTAGGCGCCGTGGCGGTCGCACATTTACTGAACGATTTAATTCAGGCAGTGCTACCGGCCATCTATCCAATGCTAAAAGCAAACTTTTCGCTGAGTTTTGCTCAAGTTGGCCTGATTTCGTTTGTATATCAAATTACAGGTTCACTGCTTCAGCCTTGGATTGGACTTTATACCGATAAACATCCAAAACCGTATCTTCTCCCACTCGGGATGATGGTTACATTTTGCGGCATTATTTTGTTGGCATTTTCACCAAGCTTTACAGTGTTGTTATGTGCATCTGCACTTATTGGGGTAGGTTCGGCAACTTTTCACCCTGAAGCTTCACGGGTGGCACGAATGGCATCTGGCGGGCGCTTCGGTACAGCTCAGTCAACTTTCCAAGTGGGTGGAAACACCGGTACTGCCATTGGCCCGTTATTAGCAGCGTTATTGATTGTACCGTTTGGGCAGCATGCAGTTGCGGGCTTAGTGATATTTGCACTTTTAGCGATTTGGGTTTTATTTGGGGTAAGCCGTTGGACGGTGAATCATGCTAAAAATCAGGTAGCTGCACGTGCAACGCAAGCACATACTAAATTGCATGGTCGTAAGCTCATTATTGCTTTGAGCACAATTAGTGTGTTGATGTTTGCTAAATTTACCTACATTGCCAGCATTAGTAACTACTTTACTTTTTATCTTATTCAAAAGTTCCATATCAGCATTCAAACAGCTCAGTTGCATTTGTTTGCCTTCTTGGCAGCCGTTGCCTTAGGCACATTTGCAGGTGGCCCAATTGGCGATAAGATCGGCCGTAAAGCTGTGATCTGGGTTTCATTTGTTGGCATGGCGCCGTTTGCATTAATGATGCCGTATGCGAATTTATTTTGGACAACAGTTTTCTCAATTATTGCAGGTTTGGTGTTGTCATCAGCTTTTGCAGCAATGGTGGTCTACGCACAAGAAGCTGTTCCGGGCCGTGTAGGCATGATTGCAGGTTTAATGTTTGGTCTCATGTTTGGGGTAAGTGGTATTGCCGCAGCAGGCTTAGGACATTTAGCGGATATTAACGGCATTGAATGGGTATTTGGTTTATGTTCATTGTTGCCATTACTTGGGTTTGCAACTGCATTTTTACCAAACACAAAAGTTAAATAAATGAAAAGACTCTCAGTCATATTCGGTTGAGAGTCTTTTTTAGATAAAAATAGTTCCAGTTCAAAAGACTATTTTTGAATACCAAATTTAAATACGGTAACACTGTTATAAGTTTGATTTGGGTTCAAATGTGTAGATGGGAAAGATGGTTGATTCGGGCTGTCTGGAAAATGTTGTGTTTCTAGTGCTAGTGCGTCTGCTTGTCGATAGAGCACACCATTTGCGCCAACAATATTTCCTAGCAAATGATTCGCCGTATACATTTGAACACTTGGTTCAGTGGTTAAAACCTGCATGGTTCGTTTAGATTTTGGATCAACCACAACAGCTGCAAGATTTAATTTCCCTTGAGACTTTTGATTAATTACCCAAGTTTGGTCATAGCCATATCCATAGGCCAATTGCTGATTATTCGCTCGAATATCTTTCACAATGGCTTTAGGCGTCCGAAAATCAAAAGGTGTACCTGCAACTGAAGCAATTTCACCTGTTGGTAAAGAGTATTGATCGGTTACCAATATACGGTCTGCATTGAGTTGTACCACATGATCTAGTACACCATAAGGGTTATTGCCAGCGCCTGATAAATTGAAATAACTGTGGTTGGTGAGATTAACGACTGTAGGCTGATCAGTTTTGGCCTTATATTCAATCTTGAATTCATTTTGATCTGAAAGACTATAGATCACTTCTACATCTAATTTTCCGGGAAAACCTTGATCACCATTTGGACTGGTTAACTTCAGAGAAGCTTTAACAGTTTCACCTTTAGAAATGAGGGGTTTAACTTGCCAAACACGTTTATCAAAACCAGGATTCCCGCTATGTAATGAATTCGGCCCATTATTTTTTTCAAGGTTATACGTTTTTCCATCTAAGCTAAATTTAGCATTACCAATACGGTTCGCATAACGGCCAATCAATCCACCAAAATGAATACCTGCCTTGGTGTCAGTAACTTCATAGCCTTTTAGATCATCAAAGCCCAAAACGATATTGTCTTTTTTACCTTGAACATCAGGAGTTAAAATCTGGGTAATTACACCACCGAAACTGATAAATGATACGGAGACACCATTGTTATTACTCATGGTGTATAGATCAACTTTTTGACCGTCTTGAGTTGTACCATATGGCTTAACATTTAATGTTGCTGCATTTGTAAGTTGTGCAAAGCTATAAATCGTAAAACCTAAAATTGCTAATTTTTTCATGTTTATACTCTATCTTGTAATAGTTGGACTGGATGAATATAAGATTGATTTTTCATCTTTTTAAAGAAGTTTTTATTATAGATAGTGTTAATAACAATGGAACTGTTAATGTTAAATATTGAAAAAACTGGTTCAATTTACGCTTATAAAGAAATTAATCTTATGAGCAAAATTCGACGGTAAGTTATTTTTATGAATCATCCCGACTCGGTTTTAAAATTTTCACTTGGTCTAAATAGTCTCTCGTTTGATGTAGACAGCCAACACATTCACCTTGAACAGGGCTTAGGTTTTGTTGGTTCAAAAAGTATCGGCCATGGCGTTATTGATGAACTTGCTATTGAAAAGATGATTTATCTTATTGAAGAAATCATCGAGTCTCAGCCACTTAGAAATTTAAATATAAGTGGTGTAGCTGTTACTTCTGATAAAGCCATGAAACAACTCAGTCAGTTATTTTTTAGTGCTAAAAAGCAAATCAGCCGTATTGAGCTTGAGCATGGATTTAATAGTTTTATTGAGCGTTTGAGCTACTACACAAACCAAGTGGCTTCAGATCAGCTTAATATTTTTACCTACTTTGTATTTGTTCGAGAGATGATGCATCACTTACGAGTTGAGCAAATTCAGATCCTTTAAGAAACCACTTTCTCAATCTGCCAACTCATCATGAATCCAGTTTAAAAACAGCTCAATTTTAGGAATAAACTGGTGGGTTCGTGGATAAACCAAATGATGAGCAGAGATAGGAATCGATAGCTCATCGGCAAAAACTCTAACCAACTTTCCAGATTCCAAATAATTTTGAGTAAGTAAATTACTTTCTAAAACAAAACCTAGTCCATGTGTGGCTGCCTCAAGTGACATATAAGAGCGGTCAAAACTCAAAGTGTAGGGAAACTCAGGAATGCTTAAACCCTGATGGGCAAACCATTGGGGCCAAGTAACTAAGGTTGAACGCGATAAAATCAGTTCTTTCTTTAATAAATCTTGAGGTTTATGCACAGGACTACGTTCAAGTAACTTAGGAGATGCAAGCACTTCTAGCTTTTCATTACGAATGGTTCTGATTTCTACGCCTGTCCAGTTGGGCAAACCATGACGGATATCAATGTCAATCTTGTCACGGGTGAAGTGCAAATTTTCATATGAACATGACAAGTTGACCTGAATCATTGGAAATTTTTCTTTAAATGACTCAAGGCGGGGGAGTAACCAGAGCAAACCAAAACTTGGTGATGAATGAATATATAAACTGTCTTTCGGGCTTTTATCGGCAGCTTTTTCAGTCGCTAACATTAGGTTATGCAAAATGGTGGTGACATCTTGAAAATAGCGTTCGCCAGAAGGAGTCAGCGTCACACCACGAGCACCACGAATAAATAAACTCTGCCCAATCATTTCTTCAAGCTTAGCAATTTGATGACTCACTGCTGATGGCGTGAGATTTAAATTCTCGGCTGCCTTGGCAACATTGCCGAAACGGGCGGTTTGTTCAAAAGCCTGTAATGTTTTAATTGAAGGCATCTGATTGAAATTGTTTTCACTGCTATCCATGAAATGATCCGTTTTTATCCCTAAAACTTATTTAAAAATAGCATAGGCATGAATTTTTTTCATGCCTTGTTGAATTCGAGCTGATTGCTGGGCTTTGTGAAAAAAGAGATTCTAAGTCAGAACTCAGGATATAAAGCGTAAAAGAGGATTAAACATGTTACTACAAGGAAAAGTGGCATTAATTACCGGTGCAGCATCAGAACGTGGAATTGGGCGAGCAACCGCAGAAATCTTTGCACAACAAGGTGCCAAAGTCATTATTGTTGATTTAGATCTTGCTCAAAGCCAAAACGCTGCAAAGGAACTTGGTGAAGGACATTTAGGTCTTGCTGCAAACGTTGCGAACGAAGAACAGGTCAAAGCAGCTGTTGAACAAGCGTTACAGCACTATGGCAAGATTGATATTTTAATTAACAATGCTGGTATTACTCAGCCAGTTAAAACACTTGATATTCAGCGCAATGACTATGACCGTATTTTAGATGTCAGCCTCCGCGGAACACTCATTATGTCGCAAGCGGTTATTCCATCCATGAAAGCAAACGGTGGTGGAAGCATTGTGTGTCTATCTTCAGTTTCAGCACAACGTGGTGGCGGTATTTTTGGTGGACCACATTACAGCGCTGCAAAGGCAGGGGTTTTAGGTTTGGCAAAAGCGATGGCACGTGAGTTTGGTGGCGATCAGATCCGTGTAAATTCTCTTACGCCGGGCCTAATCCAGACTGATATTACTGGCGGTTTAATGAATGATGACCGCCGTCACGACATTCTGGCAGGTATTCCACTCGGCCGCTTAGGTAAAGCGCAAGATGTTGCAAATGCAGCATTATTTTTGGCAAGTGATCTGTCAGCTTACTTAACTGGTGTCACACTTGATGTAAATGGTGGCATGCTGATTCATTAATCGCTCACTATTTCAAAACTAAAAATAGAATGATGGTCACAAGAGGATACTGTGACCAAATGTAAAGGGATTCGCATGATGGATACAGTATTTTCATCTGAAGTAGATACAACGGTTCGTAAATCGGCGTATCGAAAAATTGCATTTCGGCTCATGCCATTTTTAATGCTTTGTTATTTTTGTGCCTATTTAGATCGAGTAAATGTAGGTTTTGCCAAGCTCCAGATGATGAGTGATTTACAGTTTAGTGAAGCTGTATATGGGCTAGGCGCAGGGATTTTCTTTATTGGTTATTTTCTTTGTGAAGTACCAAGCAACATCGTACTCCATAAGGTAGGTGCAAGACGTTGGATTGCCCGTATCATGATTACATGGGGTATTTTGTCAGGCTGTTTTGCTTTTGTTCAAACTGAATGGCAATTTTATGCCTTACGTTTTCTGCTCGGTGTTGCCGAAGCTGGTCTGGCTCCAGGCTTGTTGCTTTACCTCACTTACTGGTTCCCGTCTTACCGCCGTGCACGCATGACCGTACTTTGGTTTATCGCGATTCCAATTTCGGGAATGATTGGTGGGCCGCTTTCAGGCTTAATCATGGACCGGATGAGCGGTGTACATGGTTGGTTTGGGTGGCAGTGGATGTTTGTGATCGAAGCCATTCCTACTGTGCTTGTTGGCCTACTGGTACTAGCTGTTTTAAAAGATTCAGTTCAAGACGCCAATTGGTTAACCCAAGACGAAAAGAACTTGGTGAAGCAAGAGCTTGCTCAAGATAACCAGCACAAAGAAGGTCATGCTAGCGTTAAAGAGTTTATTGCGGATAAACGGTTATGGTTACTGGCGGGCATCTACTTTTGTGTAGTGATGGGCCAATACGCCATTACCTTTTGGCTACCAACTCTCATTCGTAACTCGGGCATTAGCGATAACTGGCATATCGGTTTGCTCACAAGCCTGCCTTATATGTGTGCGATTGTGGTTATGATTTTGGCAGGGCGTAGCGGTGACCATTTCCAAGAACGCCGCTGGCATTTAATTATCCCGATGTGTGCAGGCGCTATAGCACTTACATTTGCGACCTTATTCGCTTCAAACCTAACCCTTTCTCTAATTTGCCTTTGCATCGCAGCTTCAGGTGTGCTGACGGCATCCTCTTTATTCTGGATGTTACCGACCAACTTTTTAGGTGGTGTTTCCGCTGCGGCAGGTATTGCAGCCGTCAATAGCTTCGCCAACCTCGCAGGCTTCTGCTCACCTTATCTAATTGGTTGGATCACCACCAACACTGGTTCAAATGCAATCGGCATGTTCTTAATCACGGCAGTATTAATTTTCGGTGCCAGTCTGGTTCTGCGTGTTCCAGCAAAACTGGTCAATCGTTAATAAGGAAATAGTAAATGACAATGTTAAATATTGATAAAGCAGGCCAAATTGCCGAGTTGCAACAACGTGCC
Source organism: Acinetobacter sp. P1(2023) (assembly GCF_028367635.1). NCBI lineage: Bacteria > Pseudomonadati > Pseudomonadota > Gammaproteobacteria > Moraxellales > Moraxellaceae > Acinetobacter > Acinetobacter sp. P1(2023). The sequence goes on along the minus strand of NZ_JAQNDD010000001.1, from coordinate 548,393 downwards.
TACCACATTCGCCAACATGCTTTACGTATGGGGCAAGTACAAGGTCAAGGTTATGTCGGACAAGCTTTAGGTGCCGCAGATCTACTGGCAGTATCTTATTTCCATGCCATGAAATATCAGCCAGAAAACCCTGAGTGGGAAGGTCGTGACCGTTTTTATCTCTCTATTGGGCACTATGCAATTGCACTTTATGCGGCCTTAATTGAAGCAAAAATTATCCCACTTGAAGAACTTGAAACTTACGGTGCAGATGACAGTCGTCTACCGATGTCGGGCATGGCTTCATATACACCGGGTATGGAAATTACTGGTGGTTCATTGGGACATGGTCTTGGAATTGCGGTCGGTGCGTGTCTAGGGCTAAAACAGAAAAAATCAGATGCTTTTGTATATAACTTACTGTCCGATGGAGAGCTAAATGAAGGCTCAACATGGGAGGCTGTGATGTCTGCTTCTCATTGGAAACTAGATAACTTGATTGCGATTATTGATGTGAATAATCAGCAGGCAGATGGGCACTCAAGCGAAATTTTAGCGTTTGAACCAATTGTTGATCGTTGGCAATCATTTGGTTGGTACACCCAACGCGTAGATGGCAATGACGTGGAAGCTTTACTTACAGCATTCGACCAAGCACGAAACCATGAGGGAACATGCCCACGTGTCATTATTTGTGACACCAAGATGGGTAAGGGCGTGTCGTTCTTGGAAAGCCGCGAAAAAACACACTTCATTCGTGTTGATGAACATGAATGGGATGATGCTTTAAATATTTTGACCCACTACGGACAGTAAGGAATACACCATGAGCCAGTTAGCCAATCCTCCTAAGAAAAAACTAACCACTTCGGCAATGATTGCTTCTATTGCTGCGGAGGGCCAACCGACCAAACCCGCACCATTTGGACATGCATTGAATGCCTTGGCAAAAGAGCGTGACGATATCGTAGGTTTGTCAGCAGATTTATCTAAATACACTGACCTACATATCTTTGCTAAAGAAAACCCAGACAAGTTTTTCCAAATGGGCATGGCAGAACAACTTTTGATGAGCGCAGCAGCAGGACTTGCTCGTGAAGGATTTGTTCCTTTTGCAACAACTTATGCCGTGTTTGCATCACGCCGTGCCTATGACTTTATTTGTATGGCGATTGCGGAAGATAACCTGAATGTCAAAATTGTGGCAGCACTTCCGGGGTTAACTACGGGCTACGGCCCAAGCCATCAGGCGACAGATGATATTGCAATTTTCCGTGCTATGCCGAACTTGATGGTTATCGATCCATGTGATGCTTTAGAAATCGAACAGGCGATTCCTCAAATTGCTGCGCATAATGGCCCTGTATATATGCGTTTATTACGTGGACAGGTTCCATTAGTACTCGATAAATACAATTACCAGTTTAAGTTAGGTAAGGCACAGGTGATTAAACCTGGTAAAGATTTACTCATTATTTCGACTGGTTTATTGACCATGCGTGCGCTTGAGGCAGCCGAAGAGCTTGAAAAAGAGGGCATTGAGGTTTCAGTGCTACATGTACCGACCATTAAGCCTTTAGATGAACAAACCATTTTGGATGAAGTCGCAAAAGGTGGCCGACCTGTTTTAACTGCTGAAAATCACTCAGTCATTGGTGGGTTAGGCGAAGCAGTTGGCTCATTACTTCTAAGAAATGGACAACATCCTCGTTTTGACATGATTGGTTTGCCTGATGCATTTTTAGATGCAGGGGCTTTACCCACTTTGCATGATCGATATGGTATTTCAACTGAAGCAATTAAAGAGAAGATTAAGTCACATTTGAAGTAAAAAGACTAAACTCTAGAATTGAAAAGGGCGTGATGGAATTTCCTTCACGCCCTATTTTTTAATCAGGGTGATTGAAAAACTTAAACAATCGAATCATCTAAATTCGGCCCTAACCAACGCTTCGCTTCGTCCAGTGTCCAACCTTTACGTTTTGCATAATCTTCAAGTTGGTCTTGAGAGATTTTACCCACGTTAAAGTATTCACTTTGAGGGTGAGAATAATAGAAACCACTTACCGAAGATGGTGGCATCATTGCAAAGTGTTCAGTGAGTTTAGTACCGATTTTGTCGGTAGAACCTAACCAGTCAAACAACACTGCTTTTTCAGAGTGCTCAGGGCAAGCAGGGTAGCCTGGAGCAGGGCGAATACCGACATATTTCTCTTTAATCAGTTCTTCATTGCTAAGCTGTTCATCAGTTTTATAGCCCCAGAACTCTTTACGAATGCGTTCATGTAAGTGTTCTGCAAAGGCTTCAGCAAAACGGTCAGCCAATGACTGAACTAAGATTGCAGAGTAGTCATCACCTTTGGCTTTGTATTCATTTGCCAATTCTTCTGCACCAAAAATCGATACAGTGAATCCGCCTAAGTAGTCCTGTTGCTCACGGTCAGCGCGAATGTAATCTGCCAAAGACAAGTTTGGTTTACCTGTGACTTTGTCAGATTGTTGACGTAAGTGCTCAAAAGTATGGGTAACAGTTTGACCAGCTTCATCAAATACGCTGACAGTGTCGGCGTCAGTGCGCTCTGCAGGGAACATACCAAATACAGCACGAGCATCAAAACGATTGTTGTCGATAATATCTTTCAGCATCGCTTGAGCTTGGTTGTACAAGTCAGTTGCCGCTTCACCAACCACTTCATCTTCTAAAATTTTCGGGAACTTACCTGCCAAGCTCCAAGAAATAAAGAATGGTGTCCAGTCAAAATACTCTACGAGTGTAGCAAGTGGGTAGTTCGTTAAAACTTGTGTTCCCAATAGATTTGGTTTTGGCGGTACATAGCTTTGGTCAATTTTAAAACCATTTTCAACTGACTCGCTATAAGTCAATTTGGCAGCTTTTGGCTGTTTGTTGGCTAAGCGTTCACGGATCTTGGCATATTCAGCACGGTGCTCTGCAATAAAGTTTCCACGCATTTCTTTCGAAAGTAGGGTCGTTGCAACACCTACCGCACGCGAAGCATCGGCAACATAAATTACCGCATCGTTTTGATACTGAGGATCAATTTTTACTGCTGTGTGTGCTTTTGATGTAGTCGCGCCACCAATTAATAAAGGAATGTTAAAGCCTTTACGTTGCATTTCTTTCGCAACGAAGACCATCTCATCTAAAGATGGGGTAATCAGACCTGACAAACCGATGATGTCACATTTTTCATCAATTGCAGTTTGCAAGATTTTCTCGCAAGGTACCATCACGCCAAGGTCAACAATGTCATAACCATTACAACCCAGTACTACGCCTACAATATTTTTACCAATATCATGTACGTCACCTTTAACAGTTGCCATCAGGACTTTACCTTTAGATTGGCTACCTGTTTTTTCTGCTTCAATGTACGGGTTGAGCCAAGCTACAGCTTGCTTCATAACACGTGCAGATTTCACAACCTGTGGTAAGAACATTTTGCCCGAACCGAACAAGTCACCAACGACATTCATGCCATCCATCAAAGCGCCTTCGATTACATCTAAAGGACGTTTAGCTTTGAGGCGCGCTTCTTCGGTATCTTCATCAATATAAGTCGTGATACCTTTAACTAAGGCATATTCAAGACGCTTTTCTACAGACTCATTACGCCATTCAAGGTTCTCAGCTTCTTTTGCCGCACCGCCTTGTCCACGATATTTTTCAGCGACTTCAAGTAATTTTTCAGTCGCAGCTTGACCAGACTCACCTTGGTTTTTGTTTAGGATGACATCTTCAACTGCTTCTTTAAGTTCGGTTGGAATATCATCATAAATTGCCATTTGGCCGGCATTTACAATACCCATGGTCATGCCTTGTTTAATGGCATGGTACAAGAACACAGAGTGAATCGCTTCACGAACAGGTTCATTACCGCGGAACGAGAATGAAACGTTCGATACACCACCAGAAATCATGGCGTGAGGTAAGTTTTGTTTAATCCAACCTGTAGCATCAATAAAATCGACGCCATAATTATTGTGTTCTTCAATACCCGTTGCTACTGCAAACACGTTCGGGTCAAAAATAATATCTTCAGCAGGGAAGCCGACATCATTAACCAATACATCATAAGAACGTTTACAGATTTCACGTTTGCGCTCAGCAGTGTCGGCCTGACCTGTTTCGTCAAATGCCATGACAATAATCGCAGCACCATATTGGCGGCACAGGCGAGCTTTTTCGACAAACTCGTCATAACCTTCTTTTAATGAAATCGAGTTAACAACGGGTTTACCTTGTACGCATTTTAAGCCAGCTTCAATGATTTCCCATTTTGATGAGTCAATCATAATTGGCACACGTGAAATATCTGGCTCAGAAGCCACAAGGTTTAAGAAATGCACCATCGCATTTTGCGAATCGAGCATCCCTTCATCCATGTTAATGTCGATAATCTGTGCGCCAGCTTCAACTTGCTGCTGTGCCACTTCTAAAGCTTCGGCAAAGTTTTCTTCACGAATTAAGCGTAAGAATTTTTTTGAACCTGTAACGTTAGTACGTTCACCCACGTTTACGAACAATGAGTCATCATAAATATTAAATGGTTCTAAACCACTTAAACGACACGCAGGTACAGTTTCAGGAACTTGACGAGGCGCAATATCTTTTACCGCATTGGCAATTGCACGGATGTGGTCAGGCGTTGTACCACAGCACCCCCCAGTAATGTTGATCAAACCGCTTTCTGCAAATTCTTTTAGGAATGCTGCAGTTTGCTCTGGTGTTTCATCATATTCACCAAAAGCGTTTGGTAAGCCTGCATTTGGATGTGCTGAAACAAACGTATCTGCTACATCAGAAATGGTTTTTACGTGAGGACGCATTGCATCTGCACCAAGCGCACAGTTAAAGCCAATCGATAGCAAGTCACCATGACGTACAGAGTTCCAGAACGCTTCGGCAGTTTGACCTGTTAAGGTACGACCCGACGCATCGGTAATGGTCCCCGAAATCATGATTGGTAATTCGCGACCAATTTGTTTAAAGACTTCTTTGACCGCAAAAATCGCAGCTTTACAGTTTAATGTATCAAATACGGTTTCAATCAAAATGATATCTGCGCCGCCTTCAATCAGCGCATGAGTCGCTTCAATATAGTTTTCTTTTAGCTCATCAAAGGTAATGTTACGAAAGGCAGGGTCATTTACATTCGGTGAAATTGAACAAGTACGTGATGTTGGCCCAAGCACACCTGCGACAAAACGCGGCTTATCTGGAGTCGAATACTTTTCACAAGCTGCTTTAGCTAAACGTGCTGCTTCACGGTTAATCTCTGGAACAAGATCTTCCATGTGGTAATCAGACATTGAAACACGTGTGCCGTTAAAGCTGTTGGTTTCAATAATGTCCGCACCCGCATCAAGATAAGCCTCATGAATACCTTGAATAATTTGGGGTTGCGTCAGCACTAAAAGGTCATTGTTACCTTTTAAGTCATGTGCCCAATCGGCAAAACGCTCACCACGATAGTCGGCTTCTTCCAATTTATGGCGCTGAATCATAGTGCCCATTGCACCATCAATTATCAAAATACGTTTGGCAAGAAGCGCTTTTAGGGTGGCAAGCGTGGACATATAAAACCCCGATATTGTACAAATTTAAAAATGCGGCGCTATTGTAACAGAATAGTTGCGCAATAGATGACCTATAACGACCCATCATTCACTGTAACTTATTCAGCAAACAAGCGCTTTATGACAAAGTAGAGTCTGATTTTTCATCAAATATTCATAAAATGATCATGATATTGAAATATTTCATCTCCAATATTCGGTTTTATGACAATTGTGTTGTTTAAAAAGTGGCCGTTTAGGTAATTTTTTAGATATTTTTGCTTTAAAAATAGTCATAAATTCGATGGATATGGAGTTATATAAATTATTGTATTTTAATAAAAAAATAAAATAGGTAGGGGAAAGGTGCATCAAATGAGGTCAAAATATGAAAAATTGACTTCATCAGGCGCCGCTTTGTCATATAATTGTCATAATTTAATTTAAGAATACAGAGGATTTTCTTATCCTCTTACCGTCTGCATGAATTCTAATCTACCCCCTGTTTCGGATTCAAAACTTGCGGCAAACCTGCAAGTCAAATCGACGAATGTACATGTCCCGACACCTAAGTTTTTTATGCCGGTGTTTCTGACGATTATTGTTGCAACACTTATTTATATCGGATTTCAGGTGAGTGCTGATTTAGCACATGTACCACCTTTGAGCCTTTATTCAGTTATTCTTTTATCTACTGCACTCTTGATTGCTTTAGGCTTTGAATTTGTAAATGGCTTTCACGATACTGCAAATGCAGTGGCAACAGTAATTTACACCAATGCTTTACCGGCACCGGTTGCAGTCATGTGGGCTGGTTTTTGTAATTTTCTTGGGGTAATGGTTGCAAGCGGCGCAGTCGCTTACGGCATTATTGCATTGTTGCCTGTTGAACTGATTATGAATATGGGCAGTGGTGCAGGTTTCGCAATGGTTTTTGCGCTTCTTATAGCTGCGATTCTCTGGAACTTAGGTACATGGTTCTTAGGTATTCCTGCATCTAGTTCTCATACCTTGATTGGTTCAATCTTAGGTGTGGGCATTATGAACCATCTATTGAGTGCATCGACTGGCGTAACGACCAGTGGTGTTGATATGGATCAGGTGATTAAAGTTGGTAAGGCATTATTATTTTCACCTTTAATTGGTTTCGCTTTTGCAGCGATTGTATTCTTGTTGGTTAAAACTATTTTTAAACGCCAATTAGAATTATTCCAACCACCTGAAGGGAATAAACCACCACCAGCAATCATTCGTGCAATCTTGATCTTTACCTGTACAGGTGTAAGTTTTGCACATGGTTCTAATGACGGCCAAAAGGGTATGGGACTCATCATGCTGATTTTGGTTGGTCTGGTGCCGTTGGCTTATTCATTAAATAAAAACCTCGATACACAACAAGTTCAATCATTCCATCAGCTTTCTTCTCAAACTGCCGTATTTTTGAATCAAAATCAGCCTGAATTAACCGATGAAAAAGCACGTGTTATTCTGACTAAATATATTCAAACTAAACAGCAAACTCCTGAAGTTGTCCCTGCATTGGCAAGTATGACTGATCACTTGGGTGAGCGAGTTTCTAGCTATAACAACTTAAAAGATATTCCTGAAGCTGCCATTAGCGAAATTCGTAATGACATGTATTTGAGTACAACGACGTTTAAGCGTTTGGATAAAGCAGATGCTTTACCAAAAATGGATCAATCACAGCAAAAACTCGTAAAAGAATACCGTAGTAGCTTAGACTCATTCTTACAATACATCCCGACTTGGGTAAAAGTAGCGGTAGCTTTAGCACTTGGTCTCGGCACAATGGTGGGTTGGAAACGTATTGTTGTGACTGTGGGTGAGCGTATTGGTAAGCATCACATGACTTATGGTCAAGGGATGTCTGCTGAGCTTGTCGCGATGAGTACAATTGCAGCTGCCGATGGTTTAGGTATGCCAGTTTCAACAACACACGTTTTAAACAGTGCTGTTGCGGGTACGATGGTCGCGAATAAATCAGGTTTAAACTTTAATACTGTGAAGACAATTCTCTCTGCATGGGTATTTACTCTTCCAGCAACAATCTGCTTATCAGGCGGTTTGTACTGGTTATTCTTACAGTTTGTATAAAAGCATTTAAAAAATTAAAGCCACTGTTCACAGTGGCTTTTTTATTTGTCTAGTTTTTAAAGTTGAGACTGTTTTTAATGTACATTCAGCTATAAATTAATATTTGTTGTAGGCCAAACAGCTTCATAGGCTGGGCTTAAAATTTTATATCAGGATAGATTATGGATGCGGTTCAAATAGATCAGCTAAAACAACAATTCCCACTTATTAAAACGTTGCAAGCTTATCAAGAGACATTTTGGTTTACACCTCATCGCTATCCTTTAAAAGAAGCTTTAGCAAAAGTTGGGCTAACTGCTGAGGATGTAAGGGAAGCAGAAGCAAGACTGGCACGTTTCGCACCTTATTTAGCAAAAGTGTTTACTGAAACTCAAACACAACAGGGAAAAATTGAATCAGATATCGTCGAAATTGCTTATATGCAACAAGCACTTTCTTCAACAGAACAAGTACAATTGACTGGAAAATTCTGGCTGAAAAAAGACAGCCATTTACCTATTTCAGGTTCTATTAAAGCACGTGGTGGTATTTATGAAGTCTTAACTCACGCCGAAAAATTGGCAATTGAGGCGGGCTTACTCAAACCAGAAGATGATTATCGTAAATTAGATCAAGATTCATTTCGGGCTTTCTTTTCTAAGTACCAAATTGCAGTGGGTTCTACGGGCAATCTTGGGCTTTCTATTGGGATTATGAGCGCCAAACTCGGCTTTAGAGTTACTGTTCATATGTCGGCTGATGCGAGACAGTGGAAAAAAGACAAATTGCGTTCACTGGGTGTTAATGTTGTGGAATATGCCAGTGATTATGGCGTAGCTGTTGACGAGGGAAGAAAAGCCGCAGAGCAAGATCCCCATTGTTTTTTCATTGATGATGAAAACTCAACAACATTATTTTTAGGTTATGCCGTTGCAGGAATACGCTTAAAACAGCAATTTGAGCAAAAACAAATTAAAGTCGATGCTGAACATCCATTATTTGTTTATTTGCCGTGTGGCGTCGGTGGCGGCCCAGGTGGGGTAAGTTTTGGACTAAAACTGGCTTTTGGTGAGCATGTACATTGTATCTTTGCGGAACCAACCCATTCACCGTGTATGTTACTGGGTGTTCACACAGGCTTGCATGATCAGATTTCAGTAAATGACATCGGTATTGATAATGTTACGGCGGCAGACGGGCTTGCGGTAGGGCGTGCTTCAGGTTTTGTCGGACGTGCGATGCAACAGTTAATCGATGGTTACTATACCATTCATGATGAAAGTTTATATGAGCTCATTGCGCTTTTAAATCGAACTGAGAATATTCAGCTTGAGCCTTCTGCCGCAGCAGGCATGATGGGTCCATATTATGTTCAGACGAGTCCTGATTACTTGGCTTTGCATCAGTTAACAGCTGAGCAGTTGCAGCAGGCAAATCATGTGATATGGGCGACTGGAGGCGGTATGGTACCATCTGATGAAATGCAAAAATATCTATCACACTTTCAAGCTAAATAAAGACACACTAGAAAAAAGCCCAATTCTAAAATTGGGCTTTAATAAATTATTTTTTAGATGATTTTCTAAAAGGTAGCTTTTCGGTAGCAAAGCCATAAATTGCAGCGAAAGGCAGAGCAGTTCTTGCTAAATAAGCCACACGCCATAATCCGCCATGGTTGGCACCTTCCATCATAAGTTCAAGTGGGTGGTCCAATACAGTTTCAGGATTTGCCACAGAAGACTCATTTCTTAAGTCATGAATCCAGAGTGCCGCCATAATGGCATTAGTGGTTTCAGGGCTAAATGCTTCTACATCAAAAAGCTCTGCGCCATTAAAAGCAGCTTTCAGTAATGGATTCTTAGTTACTGAATGGGTCGTGGTCGATGGAGCAATATTAATACTGACACGTTGTCCTTGATGACGGGCCAAAATTGCACGCCATTGTTGAATACGTTTCGCCAAAGCATAGTTTGGACCTTGTTCAACCACTAAACAGTCAGCAATACCATAAGTTTTTCCATTTTCACATGTAACCAAGTCTTGATATGGCGCTTGAAAAAAACGATTGAGAGAAAGTGTGGAAACACCTTTTACTGCTAATTTTTGTATTTTTTTGCGTGATTTAAATTTCTCTTGAGCAGCCTCTGCAACTTCCTTTGGTACCGCATAAACATCGGTTGGAGTACACATAAACATAAGGCTTGTATCAGATTTATGCTCGCTCACATATTGCATGATACTGTCCATTGCCATGGAAACGCGTACATGCTTTTCACCATCTAAATAGGCGATTGCTGCCAAATCTAACTTTTGCGGAAACTGCACTAACCATTGCGCAATTTCTGGTAATTGAGTCAGTAAGTTTGCACCTAACTTATCTTTTAGCTCGGAAGCTTTTACTGAAGAATCAATTTGTTCAGCACTTGGTGCAATGAGGGTGGCATTGCCTTTTTGAATCGTATTTAAGATTTTTCCCCAGACTCGTGAGTTGGGTAAATCTACCGCAACAATATTCGCTTTCCATTTAGCTAACCAAGGTAGAGGACCTGCTTCTGAGGCAGCTCCAAATAACACCATGGTACGGTCAGATAAATCGAACCATTCTGGATGTGCAATAGCTTCACGTAAAGCCTTAGCATGGCTTGGTTCAATAATACCTGCCTTTTCCCAGCGTTGAATTTGGTCTAGTAAGCTTTGTCCACTGAGCTTTTGTCCTTTATAAGGAACATACCATTCTGGTGCAGCGTCACTTTCACCTTTAAGTTTTACTGTATAAAGTGGTTTAGATGAAGCAATATGAACGGCATCTTTTAAAAAGTAATGCTTATTATCACGATAATAATCAAAAATATGATGAGCTTTATGCAAACCTTGCTTTGCAATGGTAATTGGGTTGTTGATATTAGAAATTCCTTGTTTAACAAGGGCTTTAAAATATATAGGATAGTTTTTTCGCCAGTTTTTTTCATTCAACACTTGTTGTGCAGTTTTATTATCTACAATAGATAAAGCCTCGGATAAAATCTCTTGGCCTGTACGAGACGTACTTTGTTTTTTTGTTGAGGCGTGTACCGGAAATTGTAGACCTTCGACTTGACTTGTGCTGGACATAAAATATCTCGTTAATACGACTGGGTTAATATACAGATGTATACATTATCTATGCCAATGAAAGGAAACGAGTGGCAATAACTGACAAAATAATATTGATTATTTGTGTGATGAAACTGGAAAGAGAGGATTATTATGATAAATTCATCTCATTTTAGTCTTAATTTTTTTCACATTTTTAAAACATTTTTATAGACTTACGTTACATAAATGATTATTTTGTATTAAGCAAATACATCAGTTTTAACCTGAAGGTAAAATGTTCAAAATGTATCAATAATAGAGATACAGAAATGACTAAAAATTAGACTTTTTTCTTAAGTAGTAAGAAAAGTCAAACGGAATAAGAAAGAATTGGGGTGAAACTAGATAGAAGACAACGTAAGATTGTCTTTTAAAAATCTTGGGGATATGGTGATTTTTTTACACCATAATTTTCTAGTTTCATCCCATCTAATTTGGGCGTGGAACCCTTCATTGAGTATTCAATTACTTGATTGAACTCTATTTCTTTAGAGTAACTTAAAAATTACTCTAAAAAAGGGAGTTTCTAACAACGTCCTTTTTTAGCTTGTCCTGGTGGGCAAAAGCCTCCTGGATGTCCGTAATATGGTGAATCTGGGTCAATCACAATACTACCTTCGGGAGTATGGACTGCACAGGCTGATAGTGACATCGTGAAAATTGCTGCGGCGCAAAGAAGTAAAGTTTTCATCTTGTTCTCACTTTTTTATCATTCTCATTTGTACTATAAAAATATTTTGATTATTTTTCGATCTAATTTTGGTTAAAAAATATCTTTAATAAGCTTAATTAAGAAGAAATTAAGGAGACCGTAAAATTGTTCGAAACCCTACATGTGTTGCAGCTAAATCGAAATCTTGTGGGTAGCGACTACTACTACGATAACGTGAACAATAATTTTGTGCACAAAGGAAAGATCCACCTTTAATTACATATTGTGTGCTCGCGATTTGTTTTTGTCGTAAATCAGAATAATTTCCCATATGTTGGTCATGAGCACCTTGATACGGTGATGATGTCCATTCCCATACATTTCCAATCATATCAAATAGTTTGAAATTGTTTGATGCAAAACATCCAACGGGTGCCACATCTTTAAAGTGATCTTGATTTAGATTTTGAAAAGGGAATTCACCTTGCCAGTAATTTGCTTGGGGATGCTGATGTTCATCAGTAGGAGCTTGATGTAAAGGTGTATCAGTTTTTGAATTGGCTTTAGCTGCATATTCCCATTCTAGTTCTGTTGGTAAATCACGTCCTAGCCACACTGCATAATGTTCCGCATCATTTTTACTCACATATCGTACGGGCTCATTAGGAGTTGCTATAGCACCAGCACTGCTGTTTGGGGTTTTCCATGTATATCCCGATTTTAGTTGCCACCATTGCTGTGGATGATGAGGGTCTGGTGAAAAAACTGCAGCCTGATTTTGTTTTTCGGCATCGGTAATATAACCTGTTGCTTTTACGAAGCTTGCAAACTGAGCAACGGTAACTTCAGTCTGATCAATCCAAAATCCTTTGACTTCTCGTTGTTTCTTTCCAAAATTCAATTCATCGGGATAGGCTTTCTCAGAACCAAAATTAAAATGTCCATCGGCAATTAAAACCATGCCAGCTGTAGGTTGTTTAAGCCAACCTTGGGGTAGTCCAGAGTAGTTTTTACACTTTTCAATAGAGCCCAGGTCGGTTAAAGAATTTGGCTTTTGGGTCGAAGAGGATGACTCAGAAATTTTTAAAGATTGGTTACAGCCTGTCATAAAAGACAGGCTGATTGTGGTAACTAAAAATAGTTTTAATCTCATTTGGCGTTATATTCCTGCACACCATTTTTCTCAGTATATTTTTGATAAACCGATAATAACTCTTGCACTTTTGCTGGGTAAAGTTGCGCAACATTGTGGTTTTCTCCACGATCAGTGGCAATGTTATACAACTCCCAAGTTCCTGTGCCTAACTCAGGGCGTCCTTGAACTGCAATTTTCCATTCACCTTGTTTTGCATATTTGCTGCCATGTAATTCATCGGCAAAACTAAAATTAGCAGGGCGAATGGTAGTGGTTTTATTTTCAAGTAAAGGCTTCCATGAAACCCCTGATGGCGTATTAATGGTACGACCATTGTATTGGCCTTGTGGTACTGGAATATGGGCATATTCTAATAGGGTTGGGAAAACATCGAGTACAGATGCAAAGCTATTATTGGTTGCTTCTGCTTTTTTCTGGTTCGGTAATTTCACAATAGCAGGGGCAGTGGTTGCACCTTCACCAGCTGTATCTTTCCATAAATGAAATGGTGCCGCGCTGACCTCGGCCCAACGTGGCCCGATATAGTGGTACGAAGTTGGTGTTCCCACATTTGCTACAGAGTTATCAAAACCAGATTCACTGCCATATCCGCCACGTACAAAACCTTCTGCGCCATTGTCAGAAACAAAGAAAATTAAAGTATTGTCATAAAGATTATTTTGTTTGAGATATTGAATAATACGGCCTACATTAGCATCGAGGTTTTCGACCATGCCTGCATATATTTCCATTTTACGGGCTTCGAGTGCCTTTTGCTCGGCTGTTAACTCATCCCATTTTCCATATTTTTGTGGGGCATTTTGAGTTGCAATTGGTTCTGCTGCTTCAAAGTTTGTAGGGATAATTCCAAGCTGTTTTTGCCTAGCAATACGTGCGTTACGAATAGCATCGTAACCGACATCATAAACTCCGCGATATTTTTCGCGGTATTCAGCAGGTGCCTGAATTGGCCAGTGAGGTGCTGTATAAGCTGCATAAGCAAAGAATGGTTTGCCACTATTTTTGCCTGAATCTAAGTAGCTTAGTAATTTATCGGTAAAATAATTTGTCGAGAAAAAGTCATCAGGCAAAGCTGAAACAGGAATAACCTGCCCATCTTCTGTATAAGTTGAATTTCGTTTAAACGCACTTGGCGCTTGTTTAAAGTGGTGATCTAGACCTTGTAAGAGGGTAAATGAATGATCAAAACCTTTAGCATGTGCATTGGTTTCAGGTGTTAGGCCTAAATGCCATTTACCGCTAATGTACGTGCGGTAACCATTATCTTTAAGTACTTGTGCGATAGATAGAGAACGTTCATTTAAATAGCCTTCGTAGCCTGGTTGTCCCTTCAAATGCTCAGGTGTGAGTTCAGCCATTGCCCCAATGCCAGCTAAATGGTGATCAGTACCGGAAATGAGTTGAGAGCGTGTCGGAGAACAGGTCGGGGCAGTATGATAATCTGTTAAAAGGCGGCCTTCCTGAGCCAAACTATCAATATTAGGCGTGTGAATTTCACCACCAAAAGCCCCTAAATCTGAATAGCCTAAGTCATCAGCCATAATAAATAAGATATTCGGTTGCTTAGGTGTGCTTACAACATTTTCTTGATTATCGTTGTCATTACATCCAGCCAAAGATAAGCTAAATAAAGCAATGGAAAGGCTAGATAAAATTGCTTTGTACTTCATTGTATCATCTGAATTATTAAAAGAACTGGCATGAGTTTAATCAGATGGTTTTTGCAAACAAAACAACGAATTGATCAAAGAAAATCAGAAAAAAGACTGAGAATTTATAGTGATAAATTAATGAGAAAAAAAGAAAAGCCCACTAAGGACTTTCCTTTGATTTATGTCCCTTAGAAAGGAAGGCGTGTAAGTTGATCTAAGAAATGTGGAATAACTTTTGGCTCAAGTAAAATGGTGACGATGATCCCGTAAGCTGCACCCCACAAATGAGCACTATGGTTAATATGGCTATTGCCACGTTTACCTGCCCAAATGCTATAAGCCACATATAAAATAGCGAAAATAATAGCAGGGACAGGAATGAAAAATACAAAAATCAGCTTCCATGGCTGAAACAGAATATAAGCAAATAAAACTGCTGAAACAGCCCCTGAGGCGCCTAGACTGGCCCAATTTGCATCATTTTTATGTTGTAAATAGCTTGGCAAAATCGCGAAGATTAAGCCCCCTAAGTAAAACAACACAAAACCCATGTCGTAAAAATATTGGCGATAAAAACTTTCAATAATACTGCCAAAGAAAAATAGGGTAATCATGTTGAAGAGTAGATGTGTTCCATCGGCATGGATAAAGCCATGAGTAATGAATCGATCAATTTGTCCACGTTGCATTGCAGGCGGCCAAAAAATCAATCGGTTCATTACGTTTTGATTGCTAAAAGCAAGTAAAGAGATAATGACCGTAATAATAATAAGAGTAACTGTATGGTTAAACGGCAAATGCAACATAAGAAATATTTAAAAAATGATCAATACTGAGGTCAATAATGCCATTAAAAACTTAACTTGAAACCCTGTTGTATATAAATCCGACAAATTTAGTTGATTTTTTTTAAATCTACCTCATCTTCGGTTAATATAAAGGCATCAGCTTGAGGAATATTGTTATGTCGACTGAGAACACCAACACTGCTGTTGCAGAAGAAATTCCAAACCTTTTGATTACACCATCTGCACAAGAGTATTTGCACGATTTATTAACGAAGCAAAATACTCCGGGAATTGGCGTTCGAATTTTTGTTGAGCATCCGGGTACGCCACGTGCCGAATGCTGTATGGCATATAGTGCGCCAGAAGAAGTGATTCCAACAGATTATAAACAGGACTATCCTGATTTTCCTGCGTATATTGATGCGCCATCTATTCCTTATCTTTTAGATGCCGTAATCGATTACAACAAAGACCGTTTTGGTGGTCAGCTCACTTTCCGTGCTCCAAATTCTAAAGTTCCACGTGTTGGTCCAGATGCTTCGATTGAAGAACGTATTACTTACATTCTTCAAGCAGAAATTAACCCAGGTCTTGCAGGGCATGGCGGAAATTGTAGCTTGATAGAAGTACAAGATGACCCAGAACATGGTTTAACTGCTGTACTAAAATTTGGTGGCGGTTGTCAAGGCTGTTCAGCAATTGACGTTACCTTGAAACAAGGTGTAGAAACCACTCTAAGAGAGAACATTCCTGAACTTCAACGTGTGGTTGACCAAACTGACCATACGCAAGCAGAAGGTGCTTATTTCAAATAATCAAATTATTTGAAAAGTGAAATAAAAAAGCCTCGCAATGAGGTTTTTTTATGGTCTTGTAATTGAAAATAATTATCAATATTATTTATTTTTGTATTTAAATTTGTTACATTTGTTTAAGCAAAACTTAATATTTATTCATAATTTAATCTGTTGGAGTAGGGTATGACGAAGAGTATTTTCCAATCTGTATTATCAATTTCGGTACTTACAGTAATGTTTCCTGTGGCTTATGCTGCTGAAAGTGAAAATATTTTAGTTGATTCTTCCATAAAAAATAAAAAAGAAAGTGAAGTGGCACAACTAGAAAAAATTGTCGTAACAGCAAGTGGTTTTGAACAAAATATAAAAAAAGCAGCAGCTTCTATTTCTGTTTTAACTCAAGATGAAATTAATAAAAAAGCATATCGTGATGTAACTGATGCACTTAAAGATGTACCTGGTGTGGTTGTTACGGGTGGTGGAAGCTCATCTGATATCAGTATTCGAGGAATGGGAAGTGCATATACCGTTATTATGGTCGATGGTAAGAAAGTAAATACACGTTCTGTGCGACCAAATAGTGATAATTCAGGTATTGAGCAAGGTTGGTTACCGGGAATCGAAAGTATTGAACGTATTGAGGTTATTCGTGGTCCAATGTCTGGCTTATATGGTTCAGATGCCATGGGTGGTGTTATTAATATCATCACTAAAAAAGTTGCAGATGTTTGGAACAGTTCGGTTAAGTTAGATACAACAATTCAAGAAAATAATAAATCTGGAAATCTTTACCAAGCCAATACTTATGTGTCGGGACCATTAATTAAGAATTTACTTGGATTAAAAGCCAATGGTACATTTTCACAAAGAGATGAAGATGAAATTATTGGTGGTTACCACAAACAAAAAATTCGTGCAGGAGGGGCGACTTTAAGCTTGACTCCTAATGATCAACATACCATTGAGCTTGAATACCAGCGTTCTATCCAAAATCGTAACGCCACAATAGGTAAAACAGTTTCACCAATTCAAACTGGACGTAATCCACCAGCAGATTCATTAACAGACTATTACCGTACAGAATATAGCTTAACGCACCGTGGTGACATCGGTCCTGTAAAGACTCATTCTTATATTCAACGCGAAGAAAATAAGAATCCATCTAGAAATATGGAAGCTGTAAATACTACATTTAACACGCTTAACCAGATCACACTCGCAAATCATGCGCTTAGCGTGGGCGGAAGCTATTTAAAAGAAGAATTAGACGATTTAGGTAACCAGTTAAAAGTGGGTGGTTCACAACCTGTTTCTAATTTAGATCGTTATAGCTGGGCGTTATTTGCAGAAGATGCATGGAATATTATTGATCCTTTCACTTTAACAATGTCATTACGAATGGATCAGGATGAAAAATTTGGAGATCATTTCAGTCCTAAAGTATATGGTGTATGGACTTTAAATGATAACTGGATTATTAAAGGCGGCGTATCAACAGGTTATAAAACACCTGCACTACGAGCGACTGTAGCAGAATGGGGGCAAGCTACAGGTGGCAGCAGTTCTGCTGGAGTGATTGTTGGTAATCCAAATTTAAAACCAGAGAAAAGTACTAACTATGAGCTGTCATTCGCGTGGGATAATTTAGATAACTTGAATGCTGGCTTAACGATTTTTAATAGTGAATTTAAAGATAAAATTACAGAAGTTAGAACGTGCTCAGGAGATGCAGGTGCTCGCGAATGTAAGTGGTTAGGTCTAGATTTTGATTTTGTGAGTCAACGTACAAATGTGGATAAAGCCAATATGAGAGGTGTTGAAGCGACATTTGGTTGGTTAATTTCACCAGATTTAAAAATGAATGCCAATTATACGTATACCGATACTGAGCAAAAAAGTGGTCAATTTAAAGGTCAACCTTTAAATGAAATGCCGGAACATATGTTTAATACCACTTTAGATTGGCAAGTTAATGACTTAGTCAATATGTGGAGCCGCTTGAATTTCCGTAGCAAAACTTCTGAATATTTAAGCCGTACCTCAATGGCTGAAGGAAAGCCTGCTTATGGACTGGTTGATGTTGGTATGAACTATAAACCGACTGACAAAATCCAAGTTGCGGCAGGCATCTATAACTTATTTGATAAAGACATTGATGTAGCAACTTATAATTATGTCTTAGACGGACGTCGTTATAATTTAGGTATTATTTATAAATTTTAAATAGTTAAATAACAAAGGCGCTTTAAGCGCCTTTGTTATTTAAAATATCTAATGCTTTTTCAGAATAATAAAACTTTTCTAGGTAAACACGGGCACGGCGTCTTAAATGTCCAGTTGTGACTAATTGTTGTAGTACGGGTACAAGCAATGCGGTCAGTTCATGCTTCACTAAACTTTCGTCAATATTGAGGTCACGAAGTAACAAGTCAAAATTACGTTCCTGATTACGTACATACCAAGTGTAAATGCCATCATGTACTTGTTGTTTTAAATAATCGCTCTGACGAATGTGGTCCCAGATTTCATGTCCTAAACCTACGGTTTTGGTTAGATCTTGAACTTCTACATAATTTTTTAAAACAGACAGCGGCATCGTTTTAACTTTATGCCAAACATTTGCCTGAAAATGGTAGAGCTTATCATTGTCAAAATGTTGATTTAAAACACGCTCACTCATCTGGCTCAGTTTTAAAATATTCTTTTGCAAATAATGATTAATCGTATCGTCCAGGTTGGAATCGGTTACTGTTTCTAAAACGGATTTACCCATTTTCATGAAACGGCCTACACCTGGCACACGCTTTGACATTGATTCATCTAAATAATCATGCATTGTTTGCTGAATCAGTTGCGTGAGCAAGGCTGAAAAGGCAGGGTTATTCACAATCGTTTTAATCAGCTTTTTACGGTGATCTTCCTTACTTGCAACGTACTGTGCAATTCGGTCAATCGTTAAAACAGGAATAACGTCTTCAACAGTTGCCGTGTCATTTGCAGGATGAATCAAAGCAAAGCGAATATGCTCAGCAATTTGTTCAATCAGAAAATCAGAAGCAGGCGTGTCTAAAATCTGCTTTTGAATCAGCTGTTGAATCGGTTCAAAAGTCCAAATGTGTTGTAATTGCCGACTTCCCAACCAATGATAAAACTGCTCAAACTCTTGTTGAATCACCTGAGTCTGAGCAAATTGCTCATCTAAAAAATCTAGATGAGCTTCAATAAGTTTTTCAATGAGGGGTTGGGTAGACATAAGGTCTCACAAATTAAAAGTTTTATTTAAGGCGTAGTCGTTTTTAAAGACTGGTTTGCTTCTACTTTCAATAAAAACGGTACATATTGTTGAATGACCAACTGTTCAGCTTCCAATATTGGCATATGGCCTACGTTTTCCAAAATAACGGGAGGCTCAGCCTTCTTTAAAAGCCGTTTCAGTTCATTTGCGACTTCTACATTAATAATTTTATCTTGCTTACCCCATAAAATGAGCGTCGGTGCATCAATTGTTTTGGTAAGTACGGCAAATGAATCTGGCGTATAAACCTTATTAAGTGCAATCAGTTGATCAACCAGTTTTTGTGTTTGAGGCGCCTGATCAATCATCAATTTTTCTTGAGCTTGCAAAAACTCTTTAGGAATAAATGGAGGATTAAACATGGTTTGTTTTAATAAATAATTAAAGTCGCCTTTTTTAGATACTAAAAGTTGTTTTAGATAGGTTGGATCTTTGAGATAAATTGTATTTGCAGAACGGAAAATACCGCCACTATCAACCAAGAATAGACTTTTGGTTTCAAATGGATATTGTCCAGCATAAAGTAGGGCAATAGATCCGCCGAGTGAATGTCCTGCAATATGGATTGGACCTTTTAAATTTGCAGCTTCAACAAATCGACGTAATTTTTCTGCAAGATTTGGGACCGAATAGTCGAAGTCTTGAGAAACGATAGTTTCACCACTACCCGGTAAATCAGGAATAATGACATGGTAATTTGTGGTGAGATAACGAGCTACTCGGTTCCAGTTATCACGACTGCCCGCTAAACCATGAATGAGTAGTAAAGTTGGCTTTGTGCTAGAGCCACCTTCACTATACGACCAAGTGATATCGCCGACCTTTAGACTTTTGCTTTGTAGTCCGGCCCAGCTACGCTCTTGTTGTAATATTGTTTGAAAGCTGACATCAATATTATCGGCTGCCTGCACTTGAGAAATGCTCATGACTGACAATACGCTACAAGCCAAAGTCAGGGCAGTAGCAGTTTTTTTCATAGAGGCTTTAATTGATGTGGACAGCCTTGCCATAGATTTCATCCTTGATGCTTAAGCGAGTTTGAAAAATTATTGAAAAACTTTGCCAATGAGTCATTTGCCAAATGTTTGGAATGAAGAAAATTATAGTCAATCCGAGGACCAAAGTATGTCTATTTTTTCGCTAAACAGCAGGGAATTTGCCGTAAAATCTACATTAAACAAGATGACGTACTTTTCATTTTTTTCATGACAAAGGATTTATTTTTTGTCAGTGACATTCAAATTTTGACACATTAAAATGATTTCTAACCTTGAAAAAACAATGGAAATATAAAATGCCTACTGCGCAAGAAGTTTTAGATCGTCTGAAAGCTGGTAATCAACGATTTGTAAATGGAAATACTTCCCTTGCAAAAACCTTATCGCATCATGAACGCGCTGAAATGGCAAAGGATCAAAATCCATTTGCGATTGTATTAGGTTGCTCAGATTCTCGTGTTCCAGCAGAAATGGTATTTGATCAAGGTCTTGGTGACTTATTCGTAATTCGTGTTGCTGGTAACGTGGTTGCACCTTCACAAGTCGGTAGTGTTGAGTTCGCGGCAGAGCGCTATGACTGTCCGGTTGTTGTCGTATTAGGACATAGTCATTGTGGCGCGATTCAAGCAACAATTGATACGTTGATGAATCCTGATCACCCGCCATCATCTAACTTAATGTCGATTGTGAACCGTGTTCGTCCGTCAGTTGAAATTTTAATGCAGACTGATTTAAAAAATGATTTGAAAAAACTTTCATGTCATGCGGTACGTTCAAACGTTTTTGCTTCGGTAAATCAATTACGTCATGGTTCGGCTGTGTTAGAGAGCCTGATTGCGAAAGGTGAGTTGATTGTTGTGGGTGCAGAATATTCGCTAGAAACTGGTGAAGTAACCTTCTTTGATTTCTGATTATATTAATAATAATGCTTAAAACTAAAAGGTGCCTACAGGGCACCTTTTATATATGGATAAGCTAAATTAAGTAATTTTGACTGTGCTTGAGCATTTGGATGAATCAAGTCATTTTGCATAAGCTGTTTTTGACCTGCAACACCATCTAGAAAAAACGGTAGTAATTTCACCTGATATTTTTGGCTGACAACTTTATAGTTATTTTCAAAAGCTTTGCTATATGCAGCCCCATAATTTGGCGGAATTTTCATACCAAAAAGAATAACTTTGGCTTTTTGTTTTTGGCTTAAATGAATGAGCTGATCCAGATTTTTTTGAATCATTTGAGGTGGTTGACCACGCAAGCCATCATTCCCGCCTAATTCAATCACGACTACATTTGGTTTATACGTCTGCAATAATTTAGGTAATCGGGCTAAAGCGCCGCTGGTTGTTTCTCCACTCACACTTGCATTGACCACTTTGTGTTGTTTGGGATACTGTTGGTCTAAGCGTTTTTGCAGTAATTGTACCCAACCTTGTTTGGGATCAATTCCGTAACCGGCACTAATACTATCTCCTAAAATTAAAATAGTTTTCGCCGATACAAGCATAGGCAGCATACTTAATGAGATGAGCATGATGCTTTTAGAACCAATCAAAAAAGATTTAGACATTTGTACTTCGACCCTGATTCTGAATACATAGGACTTTTCACATCATGCCACAACCCATCATTGCTGCCCATCAAGTTACACAAACTATTCAGATTAACCAAAATCAGTTTACGATTTTAAAAGATATCGATTTAGAGATTTTTGAAGGGGAACAGGTAGCAATTACGGGACGTTCTGGCTCAGGTAAATCAACCTTATTGGGAATTTTGGCGACTTTAGATCAACCGTCTGAAGGGGAAGTCTGGTTATGTGGTCAAGCTGTTCATCAGTTAACAGAGGAACAGCGCGCTCAAATCCGAATGCAGCATATTGGTTTCGTATTTCAGTCTTTTCAACTTTTACCTCAGTTGAGTGCGCTTGAAAATGTGATGTTGCCCTTACGATTACGTAAAGATTTTGATTATAAAACCGCAGAGAAAAAAGCTTTAGATTGGTTGCATCGAGTAGGGCTTAGTCGACAGGTTGAACAAACGCCTAAAGTCTTATCTGGAGGCGAACAGCAACGTGTGGCAATTGCACGAGCTCTTATTGCAGAACCACAAATTATTTTTGCGGATGAACCGACTGGAAACCTAGATGGTCAGACGGCACAAGAAATTGAAAGCTTACTCTTTGATTTAAACCGAGAGTTAGGGACCACTCTAATTTTGGTAACCCATGATCGTAATTTAGCAACCCTTTGTCAGCGTCATGTTGAGTTAGATGACGGCCGATTAAAGACAGTACAGGGTGGTTAAATGATGCGTAATCTTCTCAAACCACTTTTACTACAAAGTTTTCGTACGGGTGGATTATATCTACTCATTATTGCTCTATCGCTGGCGATCAGTGCAACAACTGCCCTGAAGTTTAGTAATGACCAAGTCAAACAGGCAGTAAGTCTGCAAGCTTCACAAATGCTGGGTGCGGATTTGGTTTTGTCGGATAACGAGCTGATCGAACAGCCGTGGAAAAAAAAGGCAGAGCAGCTTGGTTTAAAACAAACCAATGTCACCATATTTAGCTCTATGGCGCATACCCAAGATCAGTTTGTCATGGTCAATGTAAAAGCGATAGAACCTGATTTTCCACTAAGAGGACAGCTTGAAATTGAGCCAAAAACTCAAGAGATTCAGTCTGGTGAAGTTTGGCTAAGTCAAAGAGCAGCAGACTTACTGAAAGTAAAAAGAGGAGATATTGTTTCTATTGCTGACGGTAGCTTCCACTTTAGTGGCGTAATTGTGCGTGATTCAAATCAGGAACTCGGTTTTTCAGGTTTTTCTCCAACGGTTATTATCCATCAAGCTGATATTGCTAAAACGCATGCAATTCAAACAGGCAGTAGAATCGATTATCGACTGTTAATGGCAGGTAGCCCTGAACAGGTTCAGGCATTTTCAAAGCAATTTAAGCAACAACATCAAACAGCTAAAGACGCAGATGAGACGGCTGGCTTGCGTTTACGTGATGCAAGTGAATCGAATAGTAGATTATTACGCCCGCTTGAAAACCTAGATACCTTTTTGCAATTAGCCAATATTTTAACGATTTTGTTGTGTGGGATTGCCATCGCTCTAACGAGTCAACGTTATGTGCAACAAAACCAAGATCATATTGCGCTGATCAGATGTTTAGGAGCCAGTAAGTTCCAAATCTTATGGGCATATATTGGATTACTTAGTGTTGTCAGTGCGATTTCAATTGTGTTGGGCAGTCTATTAGGTTTAATCATGGGTTATGGTCTGCTCCAGCTTATGCTGCAATTAATTCCTCAATTAGAGCTAAGTTTTTCGGTCATACCACTTTTAGTTGGACCTTTACCCATTGCTATTTTTACGAGTGTGATTGTGCTGCTTGGATTTATTTTGCCAAGTATTTGGGAACTTTTAAATACACCTCCAATTCGCGTTATTCGCGAGCAAGCCAAATCTCGAAAATCTTTATTTTTTATGTTTTTTGCTGGCATTAGTAGCCTGATTGTTTTTAGTTTAGTGTTGAGTGAAAACTTAATGCTCAGCATTCTGGTTTTGGCTGCCATTATTGTTCTTTGTATTTTGCTTTATAGCGTTGTTTGGCTATTGCTTCGTAGCTTAAAAAAGCTGAAAAATCGTTTGTCTTTTTATATTCGTTCCCCATCACAGAGTGCCTTACAAATTACCGCATTGGCTTTAGGCTTAAGCCTCATTACAGTCCTCAGTGTATTAAGAACAGATTTATTGGAGCGTTGGCAACAGCAACTTCCAGAAGGAACACCTAATCAATTTGTTTATGGATTGCCTCCATTCGATTTAAAAGCCTTTGAGCAACAGTTAAAGCAACATGGTTGGCAAAGCACCCCGTTATATCCAAATATTCGTGGCCGATTGCTGGCTAAAAATGATGTACCCTTTTCAGAAGAGGCGATAAAGCAAAATAATTCTTTGCGCCGTGAATTAAATTTGACTCAATCAAATCTATTGCCAAATGACAATGCAATTACAAAAGGACAAGCTCAGTTTAATGGCATTGGGCAAGTTTCAGTTGAAAGTAAAACTGCCGAAAGTTTAGGAATCCAAATTGGAGACAAGCTGACCTTTAGCCTGCCTGAAGGTACATTACAAGCCAAAGTTGTGAATTTCCGGAGCGTAGAGTGGGAAAGCTTTAGCCCTAACTTTTTCTTTATTTTTTCACCGAAAACCTTAGATGAAAATGCTGGAAGTTATTTAGGTAGTTTCTATGTACCTAAGCAAGATCAACCTAAAATGATCAATATTATTCAGCAGTTTTCCAATACTGTATTTATTGATGTTGACCGAGTTTTAGATGAAGTAAAACGGTTAATGAATGTTTTGGTCAAAATAGTAACTGTACTGGCAGCATTAGTCGGTTTTTCTGGAATATTGGTACTGATTGCATGCTTAAACTTATTAATGGACGAGCGACGCCGTGAGGTTGCTTTACTGCGTTCATTTGGTTTATCTAAAAATAAAATGAAGCAAATGCTCAGTTTTGAGATTGGTTTCTTAGGTCTGTTAGCAGGCATAGTTGCCTGCTGTTTTGCAGAAGTGATTAGTGCGATTGCAAGTTATAAAATGAATATGGCCCTACAGTGGCATATTGAAATATGGCTGATTTTACCTCTTGGCATGATGCTGATTTGCGCCCTAATTGGTCGTTATCGACTAGGTTATCTCTGTAATTTACCGCCTTTACAAAGTTTAAGAGAGTTAAATCAATTGTAGGTTAAGGAATAATATCAGGATTCTGGATAATGATTTCATGCCATAGCGGAAGTAAAGGTGCATTGATTTTTACACAGTACATATAGAAACCACCTGTAATAATTACTGCGCCTAATAAGCCTAGAATTTTAAGTATAGTTTTTAGCTTGCTGACATAGCTTAAGTACCACATTAGCGCAAGGAATGCGCCAATAATCATGCCGCCAATATGCGCGGCATTATTAATACCCGTTGCGACAAAACCAAAAATAAGGTTGATGGCCATAATCATTAATAATGCTTTTTTATCGAGTATGTAGGCTTGATGCGGTAGCGGTGGAAATAAGGAAAGGACGGTTAACGCAGCACCTAATCCCATTACGGCGCCTGAAGCACCTGCACTGACATGAGGTAGTAAGCTCTGATCGAAATGTTGCAGTAATTCATGCCCATTTTGAATGGTCATATAACTACTTAAAAGACTACCGAATAAGCCAGCAAGTAAATACATGCCTATAAAATAGAAGCGACCAAATAGTGACTCAGCAACATTACCAAAAATATAGAGAGCCCACATGTTAAGCATGAGGTGAACAAGACCAAAATGGAAAAACATGCTGGTAAATAAGCGTTCGGGCTGCCCAGTAAAAGTAAGTGGTGTAAAATCTGCACCCCAATGAATAGCATCTTTCATGGCTGGGTCGCTAATATCGACACCAGTCGCAATTTGCCAGACAAACAAACCTACATTAATCAAGATCAATAAGGCGGTCAGCCACCAAGTTTGTACATTGAGTTTACGATTAATGTGCGGAGGCTGATATTGAGTCATGCTATGCTTTTGTTATATATGAACATGCTTAACAGCTTAACATGAAAAAAGTTGAATACAGGAGATCAGGACGAACATGAAAGCTTTTATTGTTCGCGTGTTGTTAATTTTTATTGGGGCAATTCTCCTTATTCAGCTTTGGATTTTCTCAAGTTTAGTTTGGTGGCGTACACATGAAGTGGATACCACCATGTTTATGCGATTAGATTATTGGTCAGATACCTCAGAGCCGATTATTCATGAATGGCTTGACTATGATGATATTAGCGACAATTTCAAACATGCAATTTTAGCAGGGGAAGACGCAAAGTTTATTTATCATCATGGCTTTGACTGGGATGGTATTCGTTTTGCTCTAGAGCGTAATAATGAAAAGGGGGAAGTGGTTGCTGGTGGTTCTACTGTGTCTCAGCAACTTGCAAAGAACTTATTTTTATACAACAAGCGTTCGTTTATTCGTAAAGGCCAAGAAACTATCGCAACATGGATGATGGAGCGAATGTGGTCAAAACGCCGAATTCTTGAGGTGTATATGAACTCCGTTGAGTTTGGCAAAAATCGTTATGGTGTTGAAGCAGCTGCGCAATATTATTATGGTAAAAGTGCTAAAAGCTTAACACGTGAACAAGCTGCTTTTTTAGCCGCTTTATTGCCTGACCCGAAATATTACCAAGATCACCGCAACGATCGTAAACTACAATATAGAAAACGCGTTATTTTACGTTATATGAATAGCACCCAGATTCCTGAATAATGATGTTTAAAGATGTGTAAATTTTTTAGTTTTTACCAAATTGTCATATTTTTGCAGCATACTGTTTTATAGAGATTTTGGCTGGATAGAGAATTGAGTTAGACATGAATACAGCGATTACACCGACGACCCCAACAGAATATAGTTATAATGACCGTTATATAAATCGTGAATTGTCTATTCTTGACTTCCATTTGCGTGTATTGGAGCAAGCGGTAGACCCTTTACATCCATTACTTGAGCGAATGAATTTCTTGCTCATTTTTTCACGCAATCTCGATGAATTCTTTGAAATTCGTGTTGCGGGGGTAATGGAGCAATTTTCTCTAGGCAATGAAAGTCGTAGCCCTGATGGTTTAACCCCACGACAAGTCCTACAAAAAATCTCTGAAACCGCTCATGCTGCGATTGAACGTCAATATCGTATTTTAAATGAGGAAATCTTACCTAAGTTACGTGAAGAAGATATTTGCTTCCTCCGTCGTGGTGAGTTAACGCCAGCACAGTCGGCTTGGATTAAGAAATATTTCCAAGAGCAAGTTGCACCTGTATTAACGCCAATTAGCTTAGATCCAGCGCATCCGTTCCCACGTCTCGTCAATAAAAGCTTGAACTTTATTGTGACATTAGAAGGTAAAGATGCTTTCGGTCGTCAAATTGATTTAGCTGTGGTACCAGCACCACGTTCATTACCTCGCGTGGTTCGACTGCCAGATGAGTTAACAGGTGGTAAAGAACATCACGTTATGTTATCTGCCATTATCCATGAGCATGTGTCAGATTTATTCCCTGGAATGACTGCAACTGGATGTTATCAATTCCGTGTTACACGTAATGCTGACTTGGCATTAAATGAAGATGTTGAAGATTTAGCAAAAGCTTTAAAAGGTGAGTTAAGTTCTCGACGTTTTGGTCGTGCGGTTCGCTTAGAAGTGACTCATAACTGTCCACAGCATATTTATGAGTACTTATTGGAAGAATTTGATTTAACCGATGAGCAATTATACAAAGTTGATGGTCCTGTAAACTTGGCTCGTTTGGTTTCAAATTTTAAACGCCCTCATTTGCGTTATGACTCGCATACGCCGGTTGTGCCTAAAGTGTTTAAAAAGACCGAGAGCATTTTCTCTGCAATGCAGAAGCAAGACATTTTGCTTCATCATCCATTTGAATCTTTCGCTCCCGTCATTCAGCTACTTCGTGAAGCTGCACGCGACCCACAAGTATT
Source organism: Acinetobacter sp. P1(2023) (assembly GCF_028367635.1). Classification (NCBI taxonomy): domain Bacteria; kingdom Pseudomonadati; phylum Pseudomonadota; class Gammaproteobacteria; order Moraxellales; family Moraxellaceae; genus Acinetobacter; species Acinetobacter sp. P1(2023). The sequence continues at coordinate 520,707 of NZ_JAQNDD010000001.1, read as the reverse complement.
GGCAATCAAGCAGACACTTTACCGTAGTGGTGCTGACTCTGAAATTGTACAGATTTTGGCGGAAGCTGCGCGTAATGGAAAAGAAGTGACCGCAGTTATTGAATTGCGTGCCCGCTTTGATGAAGAATCCAATATTGAAGTCGCTAACGTTTTACAAGAGGCGGGGGCTGTCGTTGTTTACGGTATCGTAGGTTATAAAACTCACGCCAAAATGATTATGGTGGTACGCCGTGAAAACAACAAACTGGTGCGTTATGTTCATTTAGGAACAGGTAATTACCACGCGATGAATGCTCGAATTTATACCGATTATGGTCTCATGACGACTGATAAAGATCTGTGTGAAGACGTGCATCGCATATTCCAAGAACTCACAGGTATGGGCAAAATGGCGAAATTGAAAAAGCTATTACATGCGCCATTTACCTTACATGCTCAGCTCATCAACTTTATTGATGAAGAAATTGCCAATGCTAAGGCTGGGCGTAAAGCTCAAATTATTGTGAAAGTAAATGCCTTAACGGAAGTTCAATTGATCAATAAATTATATGAAGCATCTCAAGCAGGTGTTCAAATTGACCTGATTATTCGTTCTATTTGCTGTTTACGTCCGGGTTTACCTAACTTATCAGAAAATATTCGTGTACGTTCAATTGTAGGCCGTTTCCTTGAGCATACTCGCGTTTACTACTTCAGTAATAATGGGGATGCACGTATTTACTGCTCAAGCGCAGACTGGATGGATCGCAATTTATTTAACCGTGTTGAAGCATGTTTCCCTGTCGAAGATCCTGCATTGAAAAAGCGTATTTATCAACAAGGACTCGTGAACTATTTGCAAGATAATCAGCAAGCTTGGTTATTGCAGTCAGATGGTACTTGGGTACGTGCTGAGCCAGCAGAAGGTGAAAAACTACATAATGCTCAAAGGGCACTATTAGAAATTATTAAATAATGAACTTTTAACTCTCATTAAAAAGCCGACATTTTGTCGGCTTTTTAATTCACTGAAATTCAATCTAATTTACTTAGTATTTCTAAATGGTTGTTGGATAAACGATAATAATTTGAAGAACAGCAAGATGTTTTCAAAATATGTGATTTTTAGCATAAAACATTGAATTTTAAAAATATACAAATCATGTGAAATCTACTTTAATACGCCGCATTAAATATACTTAACTTTGGTAAATGAATAAAATGCAATGCTTTATTAGAAGTTTACTTTTTAAAATACTTTTGGGGATAATGCCAGTGACCGCTTACGCAGAGCAGAAGTGTTATGGAGATATCATCGTCTTTCAAAGATTTAATGACCAAGCCATATATCCTTATTTTGTCCCAGCTTCTAATGATAAAAATAAAAAAAGTGAAGTAAATAATAAAGCAATAACTATCCAGAAAAGAAAACAAAAGCAAGATGAGTTTGTAGCTCAAAAGAAAACTGAAGATGTTCACACAAAGAAGTTAGAAGAAAAGAAAAATTCTGAAAATAAAAAACAACTTGATGCTGCAATCGCTAAAGAAATTTTAGAAAATGGTGAAAAAAAGTGGATGGTTCAGGTTGCATTAGCAGCTAATCAAAATAAAGCCAACCGGGTTCAATCTCAACTTGAAGCAAAAGGCTATAAGGTCGTCACTAGTTCAACCACTAAAGGAATACGAGTTATGATAGACCCAGCCAATGACTATGCTATCGCACAAATTATTAGAGAAAAAATTATTGCCGATAATAGTTTGAATATGCCGTCTGCTTGGGTGTTTAAGTGGGCATCGCTTACAGCTCAGTAAAACAAAAAGGAGTCCGTAGACTCCTTTTTTTATTCATGTAAGTTTGTCGTTATTTTCTGCATAATTTGCAGTAACACGTCGAATTCACTTTGTAGTGGTGTGCTTTTACGAGTGACTAACGCTAAAGTCCGACTCGGGGCATCTTCAATTGGTTTTGCAGTAATTTGATCATTAAACTTGATCATACTGTTATCAATTGCAATTTCTGGTAAAAGCGTAAAGCCTAAATCAGAAGAAACCATTTCCACCAAAGTTGGTAAAGAGCTTGCTTTTAAACGGTTGTCGTTTTTACGTTCACCGATAGGGCAGGCACTTAAAACGTGGTCACGTAAACAGTGACCTTCTTCAAGCAAAATTAATCTTGATAAATCAAGATCATCTAAAGAGTTTGCTTGTAAAGCATTTGCATCTTGTTTACTACACACAAGGTACAAGTTTTCTTTCGAGATTTCAGCGACTTTTAGGCCTCTAGTATCAAATGGTAGAGCAAGAACAATCATGTCTAGATTACCGTGTTCTAGACGCTCTACAATTTTTTCACTTTGAGCTTCATGCAGATGCAATTGAATTTTAGGTAACTGCTGATGCACTTCATCAAGTAACCGTGTCAAGATAAAAGGCGCAATGGTTGGGATAACGCCCAAATGCAAATCACCTGTTAACGGTTCACTCATTTCACGGCTCAAACGCATTAAATCTTGAGCATCTGCTAGTAGTACACGGGCACGAGCAACGACTTGTTCACCCAAGGGTGTTAAACGCACATTCTGACGGTCACGCTCTACCAGAACGCCACCTAACAATCGTTCAAGCTCCATGATGCCGCCTGATAACGTCGATTGCGTGACAAAAGAGCGGCGCGCTGCTTCAGTAAAATGCAAAGTTTCCGACAACGTAACTAAATATGATAGCTGTCTTAGTGAGGGTAATGCAGCCATAGTGTCCTAGTATGATGATTTAAAATGATGCGCAAATAAACCGCTAAGCTGTGGAATAAAATGTGCAGGGATATCATGCCCCATTCCATCAATTAATTCAAACTTAGCACCGGAAATTGCTTTTGCTACAGCCTTACCATGACTAGGTGGAAGTAAGCGATCACGAGAGCCATGTAAGACTAACGCAGGTTGCTTAATTTCACGGTCCAGTTGAAGTAAGGAGCCTGTACATAATATTGCTAAAAACTGTTGAAGTACACCAGCAGGATAATAGCTACGTTGATAAAGTTTACGTGCAGTCTGCATTGCTTCAATCTGGTTGACGTAACCAGGTGAACCAATCAATTGAAATAATTTTAAACTGTGATTAACAATACCATCTTCGTCACGCGACTCGGGTTTGCCAATTAAACTCAAAAGTTGTTTCGGAAAAGGGGGAGGTAAAAAAGGCTGATTATTACTGGTAAACATGAGCCCCAATTTTTCAACCTTTTCAGGATATTTTGCTGCAAGAATTTGAGCAATCATCCCACCCATCGATGCGCCAATGACATGGGTTTTAGTCACACCTAAACGATCAATGAGCATGGATACGTCATCTGCCATATCATGCAGTGTATACGGTGCGCCTTGATTACTTAACCCGAGTGCAAAGCGGCCCATTAACTTAACCGTATTTAATCGCTTACCTTCATGACGTACTTTTGAAGAAAGGCCGATATCACGGTTATCAAAACGAATAACACGAAAACCTTGGTCAATGAGTGATTTACAGAAGAAATCCGGCCAAAAAAGCATTTGAGCCCCAAGACCCATAATGAGCAAAATGGTTGGATGTTCCGGCTTTCCACCCACTTCTACATGTAGCTCAATACCATTGCCTAAATTGACTTTGGTCTCTTGCATGAAAGATGTGTACGGCGAAACGTTAAACTGTAAGGCGCTATTCATGTTATTCATTCCTTAAAGGAATACTCACAAAAGAGTATCCCTGATTCAAACCTTATGCTTGGGCTGGAATAAGATCTGGAACAAGCTTTGTTAATGTTAAGCGTTGTTTACCTGCTGTTGCACCTAACAATACGAAACCACGCAATGTTCCTTCATTGTCAATTGCTTTAGCAAGCATACCATCGTCGAACTCTTCTGTTTCCCAGTTTACTTCTACATCAACTGGTGCCGGTAAAACGGTAAGTGGAGCGGCTGGAGTTTTTACTGCTACTGGCATAGCAGGGTAATGCACGGCAGTTTGTTGTCCACTGAGGGTTTTAGCAAGAGCACGAGCCTGCTGCATAATCGGCATTACATATGGAAGTAGGGTGCCATTTACTTCTGCACAATCCCCAATCGCATAAATGTCGGCTTGATTTGTTTCAAGCAAACTATTGGTAATAATGCCACGGCTTGTTTGAATATCTGCGCTTTTAGCAAGTGAAATATTTGGCTGTAACCCAATGGCTGAAAGAACGATGTCAGCAACTAAAGTTTGGCCGTTCGCGAGTGTAACTGCATAATCTTCGCCATTATTAATTTTGCTGACTTTTTCAACGGTTGTACCCAACGCAAATTTAACACCAGCTTCTTCGAGGTTTTGCTGGAATGCAGAAGCAACATGACTTGGCAACAAGCGACCTAATGGTTGAGGTGCTAAATCAATAACAGTAATGTCATATTCACTGTGAAGTAAGTCATTGGCAAATTCACAACCAATTAAACCGGCACCTAAAATAACAACACGTTTGTCTTTACGTTGAGCTAGATTTTCACGGAAAGCACGGTAATCAATGAGTGAGTTAACAACATGGATGTCATCACTACCATCACCCGCAATTGCAAGTCGAATTGGGTTAGCACCAACCGCTAAAATCAGTTTTGAATAAGGTTGATTTGAAGTTACTCCATCTTTCTCAAGAACAAGCTCATGACGTTCAGCTAAAATTTCTTTTACAAAAGTGAAAGGCTCAATACGCATATTGAGTTGAGTACCCATTTTAGCAGCATCACCTAAAGCAATTTGTTCGGGTGCCTTTTTACCTGCAAATGCATTTGATAATGTTGGTTTTGCATAATTCACTGCATCATCCGCACAAATCATCACAAGTTCTTGCTCTGGGCTAAGCTTACGAAACTCACGTGCTAAGGTATAACCCGCCATGCCTGATCCGATAATGACGATAGGATGCATTTTTCTCTCCAGAGTTAGAATTGTTTATTTAATACGGTGATTGGTAATATTCGTAAAAAAGACCATGTCAATCATGGCCTTTTAATTTAAATCATTAGATTTCGATCATTTCGAAGTCAGCTTTTGAAACGCCGCAATCAGGGCAAGTCCAGTCATCAGGGATATCTTCCCATTTTGTTCCAGCTGCAATGCCGTCTTGTGGCCAACCTTCTGCTTCATCGTAAATCCATCCACAAACGATACATTGATATTTTTTCATGAGACTCTCCGCACTGATAAGTTTGCTTAAAGCTGCCTTTCAGTAAAACTATTCCATCTATTAATAATGTAACCACGATCCGGTCAATAATAACCAATGTGCCTTTGATCGGATATCAAATTTTTACGCAGTTCTACATTTAATGTAAAGCAAATAAGGGAGTTTAATCATTCGTAAGCAAAGATGAATGGCAGGTTAGGACAAATAAGCGGTTATTTAGGCAAAACTTCAACATAAACTAATAATAAGTAATGCATTCTTAACGTTAATTTTAAACTTGCTTTTACTTATGGACGTGCTGAAAAATAAAAAGTGCCTGATCATTTAAAAGATTTATATAATAACAACGCTAAATAACAACAAATAAAAAGTCAACAGATGTCATTATTAAACGCGAAAATTAAAAGTCGATATCATAAAACGGAAAAAATCAGGGAAGTAAAATATGGAAAATTTAGAATACGAAGTAGAAATTGAAGCGCCTATAGAGAAAGTATGGGAATTACTTTGGAATAGCGAAACATATAATGCTTGGACAAAATTTTTTGCCCCGGATTCCTCAATGCGTACCGATTGGCAAATCGGTGGTAAAACTTATTTCTTAGATGGCGAAGGCAATGGCATGGTTTCCACTATTGAAGAATTGAAAAAGCCGGAAATCTTGATTTTTAAACATTTAGGAATGATTAAGGACGGTAAGGAAGATTTAGAAAGTGAAGAAGTCAAAGGCTGGAGTGGTTCATTAGAAAAATATTTTTTGAGTCAGCACGATAATGTAACTACTTTAAAAGTCGAATTAGCCACCTTACCTGAATATATGGGTATGTTGAAAAGTGGCTTCGTTCAAGGTTTTGAGGTAATCAAGAAATTAGCAGAAGAAAAGTAAGCTATCTGCATTAATTTAAGCCAAATATTTTTTATAAATTTTCATAATCAAATCATTGATACGAGAAGGGTAAGCCAAACGATGATGTCCGCCCTCAAACGTTTCAATATTCATGTAAGGTGCAAGTTTTTGTTGAACCTGATACATATCAAGTTGCTCATCTCCTAATTCTAAATAGGCCATTTTAGGATTAGAGAGGGTGAGCTCTTCTTCTGACAGTTGAGGGTAGTCAGATCGAAAACTCGGCGTAAGACTTGGATTCGCTACAATCACAGCTAATTTATGTTGAGCGGCAGTTTTTAAGGCCCAATACCCTCCAAGGCTGTGGCCAACCAGTAAATCCGGTTTGATGGTTTGAATAGCCTGATGATAAAAGTACTCAACAGACGCATAACTTAAGTTACGGTAGTCAACATCAATACAAAACTTATGTGGATGCAAAATGGCGTGGAACTTTGTCGATTCACGAGAAGAATCCAAGCCATGTAAAAATAGAATTTTCATTATTTACGACACAATCTCATTGATAAAATAAAAGGCAAATAGGGCCTTTGAATATCGAGGTTATTTGGATTTTTTTATATTTTACTAAATGCTTTAAAAAATGATCTTAGCGATTGGTCTAAGTCTATTTTGTATTTAAAAAGTACTGCTCGTTTCCATAAATTGTCTTTTTTCATTTTTGTTTGATTGAAATCATTCGAAAAACTCCTGCAATCTGTTAAGCTATGCCACTTCATTTTTACTTAATCGAGGCAGAGATGACGCAACAAAACGCTCAATCGACTTCTGAACCAACTATTTCCGAAAACGATTTAATTGCACAGCGTCATGCCAAATTAAAGCAAATCCAAGATGTTGCGAAGGAAACTGGAAAGAGCCCTTGGCCGAACACTTTTAAGCGTGAACATTACGCTGCTGATCTACAAGAACAATTTAAAGATCAGTCGAAAGAACAAATTGAAAGCGCTGAGCATGTCTATGTAAAAGTGGCTGGTCGTGTCATGTTAAACCGTGGTTCTTTCATGGTAATCCAAGATATGACAGGTCGTATTCAGTTATATGTTGACCGTAAAGGTTTACCAAAAGATATTCTTGAGACCATTAAAGGTTTGGATCTTGGTGACATCATTGCTGCCGAAGGTTATATCGGACGTTCAGGCAAAGGGGACTTATATGTTCACCTTGAAGGTTTTGAACTGCTTACAAAATCTCTTCGTCCGTTACCAGATAAATTTCATGGCTTAAATGACACAGAAGTTAAGTACCGTAAACGTTACCTTGACTTAATTGTGAATGAAGAAACACGTAAAACTTTTGAAATTCGTGCCAAAGTTGTTGCAGGTATTCGAGCATTTTTAAACAACGAACGTTTCATGGAAGTTGAAACGCCGATGATGCATGTGATTCCGGGTGGTGCTTCTGCACGTCCATTCGAAACACATCACAATGCTTTGGATATGCCTTTATTCTTGCGTATTGCACCTGAGCTTTATTTGAAGCGTTTGGTTGTTGGTGGTTTCGAACGTGTTTTTGAAATTAACCGTAACTTCCGTAATGAAGGGGTATCAACACGTCATAACCCTGAATTTACGATGATCGAGTTTTATCAGGCATATGCTGATTATAAAGACTTAATGGCATTGACTGAAAATATGCTTGAAAAGTTGGCTTTGGATATTCTAGGTACAACTGATGTTCCTTACCAAGGTGAAGTGTTTAGCTTTAAAGGTCCATTCAAGAAAATCTCTATGTTCGATGCGATTTTAGAGAACAATCCGCAGTTCACGCCTGAAAATGTAGGTGATCGCGAGTTTCTTGCAAAATTTATCCGTGAAGAATTGAAAGAAGAAGTTAAGCCTGGTTTTGGTTTAGGTAAGCTTCAAACGATCGTATTTGAAGAAACTGTTGAGACTAAACTTCGTCAACCAACATTTATTACTGATTATCCAGCGGAAACATCTCCATTGGCTCGCCGTAATGATGACAATCCACATGTTACAGATCGTTTTGAATTCTTCATTGGTGGTCGTGAATTAGCAAATGGCTTTAGCGAGTTAAATGACCCGATTGATCAGGCTGAACGTTTCCAAGCTCAGGTAGCGGAAAAAGACGCAGGTGATGATGAAGCAATGCATTATGATGCAGAGTTTGTAGAAGCGCTTGAATATGGTTTACCTCCAACAGCAGGTGAAGGTATCGGTATCGACCGTTTGGTTATGTTATTTGCTGACGCCCCAAGTATCCGCGATGTAATTTTATTCCCACATATGCGCCGTAAAGAAGGTTAATCTTCTAAGGTACAAAAGGCAGTATTTATACTGCCTTTTTTATTACCTTTTATATCTAGAAACTTACCTACTTATACGAATCTTAAAATAGCGTTAAAAAATGTAATTGCACAGTTTAACAATTGCAAATTTGTGATAAAAAATTTAAGGTGTTGCTCATAAATAACTTTGAGAATTGTGCTGGCATGTTTCTAAAAAGAACACTTTCGATCGCAATATTGGCAACCGCTTCATCCGCTATTTTTGCACAAGGTTTAGTGCTAAATAATGAAGACTTACGTACTGACTTAAATTGGTTGAACCAACAAGGTGTTATTAATATCAGCACCTCAACTTGGCCATTAAGTGGTGATGAAATACAGCGAGCACTTTCTCAGGCAAAAGTATCTCATCCAGCTCAACAAAAAGTTATTAACTCAGTTCTTAATGCATTAAAAGCTGATAACAGCACAGTTAAAGTGGGTGCTTTTGCTGAAACTGATATAAAAAATATTCCTCAAGCATTTGGTGATAATCAAAAAGCTCAATATCAAGGTTCGTTAGAGTTTAATGCCGGTGGCGAAAACTGGGATGCAAAAATCCGTGTAAATGCAGAAAAAGATCCGCAAATTGATAATGGACAAGACGTTAATGTTGAAGGTTCATATGTCGCTGGTAAACTTTGGAATCAGTGGGTAGTTGCAGGTCAAATTCCAACATGGTGGGGACCAGGACACGATGGCAGCTTAATTCGTGGTGATGCGAGTCGCCCAGTTTATGGTGTGACTGCACAACGTGCTGTACAAAATGCTTTTGAAACAAAATGGTTGTCTTGGATTGGACCTTGGCAATATCAAGCATTTGCTGGTCAATTAGATGATTATAAAGCAATTCCAGATGCTAAATTATTAGGTCTACGCATAACTGCACAGCCATTACCCTATTTAGAGCTAGGTGCTTCTCGAACTTTACAATGGGGTGGTGAAGGTCGCTCTGAAAGTTGGGATTCTTTATGGAATGCGATCAAGGGTAATGATAATGTTTATGACGCAGCTGAAGATAGATCTAACCAAATCGCAGGTTTTGATGCTCGTTTAAATCTACAATCTCTTATAAATACCCCTGTTGGCATTTATGGTCAATATGTAGGTGAAGATGAAGCTGGACTACTTCCTTCTAAGAAAATGTACTTAGCTGGTGTGGACTATTCGTCAAGCTACAATGATATGCCATATCAACTTTATGCAGAATGGGCGGACACACGAACCAATGGTGATGTAAAAGGCATTTCTTATAATCATTACATTTATAAAGATGGTTATTATCAACATGGTTTCCCGTTAGGACATGCGATGGGTGGTGACGGACAAATGTATTCAGTGGGTGGTGATATCCGCTTTGATGTCATGAACCGTTTAAGTGGTCGTGCTATGGTAGTTAAAGTTAACCAATCTAATTTGGCAATCAATAAAGCATTTCCTAAAGATGATGAAATTAAAGCACTTGATTTAACTTGGACACATTTCATCAAACCTGATCTTCCATTAAAAATTAATGGTTGGGTAAGTGATTCTGATTTGGAGGGCAATGATGCAGGTGCCTCTATCGGTATTGAAATTCCATTAGAACGTAAAATGTTTGGTTTCTAAGATTAAATTAAAAAAAGAGAAGCTTTAATGCTTCTCTTTTTTTATGGTTTTTAGAGAAAATAAAGCCTAGAACATAATTTGCTTAAGTTAATTACGCAAGCTACGATTGTGAAGTTATGCAAGTGAATCAGCATATTATATGTATATGATTAAATCGAATATCAATATGAAAAAACAAGCAAAAGGAATCGGTTTTAAATCACTATAATGCATAACTAATGCTATAAGCCATATAAAGGCTTGTGGTTGGATTATTTATCACGAAAAATTGGAGTTGTTATGGCACTCGTTCCTCCACATGGTCTTCTAGGTGGTGGTTTAATACCGCTTCTAGATTTTATGGGCAAAATGGATAGAGAAGGACGTGTTCATGACTGAATCAAGACTCACACATCTCAAGCAACTTGAAGCTGAAAGTATTCACATTATTCGTGAGGTTGCTGCGGAATTTGAAAACCCAGTCATGCTTTACTCGATTGGTAAAGACTCGGCTGTTATGCTTCATCTTGCTTTAAAAGCATTTTATCCGGCTAAACTTCCATTCCCATTATTACATGTAGATACGGGCTGGAAGTTTAAAGACATGATCGCGTTTCGCGATAACATGGCAAAAACTCATGGTTTTGACTTAATTGTTCATCAGAACAAAGAAGGTCGTGAAGCTGGAATTAATCCATTCGATCATGGTAGTTCAAAATATACCGATATTATGAAAACCCAAGCTTTAAAACAGGCTTTGGATAAATATCAATTTGATGCTGCTTTTGGTGGTGCGCGCCGTGATGAAGAAAAATCACGTGCGAAAGAGCGTGTGTATTCATTCCGTGATAGTAAACACCGTTGGGACCCTAAAAACCAGCGTCCTGAACTTTGGAACCTTTACAATGGTAAAGTGAATAAAGGTGAAAGTATTCGTGTATTCCCTTTATCTAACTGGACTGAGTTAGATATCTGGCAATATATCTATTTAGAAAATATTCAAATCGTTCCTCTTTATTTCTCTGCTGTTCGTCCAGTAGTAGAGCGTAGCGGTACGTTAATCATGGTTGATGATGAACGTATGCGTTTAAAAGAAGGCGAAGTTCCACAGATGAAGTCTGTACGTTTCCGTACGCTTGGCTGTTATCCATTGACTGGTGCAGTTGAGTCTGAAGCAGATACGTTACCTGAAATTATCCAAGAGATGCTTTTAGCCACGAGTTCTGAGCGTCAAGGTCGTATGATTGACCATGATGAAGCGGGCTCAATGGAAAAGAAAAAGCAAGAAGGCTATTTCTAAGACAATTTCTAAATTTGTGGAGTTTGAGCAATGTCTCATCAATCAGAATTAATCAGTCAAGATATCTTGGCCTATTTAAAGCAACACGAACAAAAAGACCTTCTACGCTTTTTGACTTGCGGTAACGTAGATGATGGTAAAAGTACGCTTATTGGGCGTTTACTTTACGATTCAAAATTGATTTACGAAGATCAATTGCAAGCGGTAACACGTGACAGTAAAAAAGTAGGAACCACAGGTGATGCACCAGATTTGGCATTACTGGTAGATGGCCTGCAAGCAGAACGTGAACAAGGTATTACCATTGACGTAGCTTACCGTTATTTCTCAACAGAAAAGCGTAAGTTTATTATTGCTGATACGCCAGGGCATGAACAATATACCCGTAACATGGCAACAGGTGCGTCAACTGCGGACTTGGCAATCATCTTGATTGATGCGCGTTATGGTGTACAAACTCAAACTCGTCGCCATACGTTTATTGCAAGTTTACTAGGTATTAAGAATATTGTTGTGGCCATTAATAAAATGGACTTAGTTGAATATTCACCTGAACGTTTCACTGAAATTCAGATTGAATATGATGCTTTCGTAAGCCAGTTGGGCGATCGCCGTCCAGCCAATATTCAGTTTGTACCAATTTCTGCTTTAAATGGCGATAACATTGTAAATCCATCAGCTCATACGCCTTGGTACAAAGGTCAAACCTTGATGAGCATTCTTGAATCGGTGGAAATTAGTCGTGAATCGAATAAACACGAATTCCGTTTCCCGGTTCAGTATGTGAATCGCCCAAACCTCGATTTCCGTGGTTTTGCTGGTACGATTGCTTTAGGTGAAATCAACGTTGGTGATGAGATTGTTGCACTTCCATCAGGTAAGCGTTCAACAGTTAAAGAAATCGTTACTTTTGATGGAAACCTTGAGCAAGCTGTAGCAGGTCAAGCGGTTACATTAACATTAAATGATGAAATTGATATTAGTCGTGGTAACGTTTTGGTGCGTGCTGGCGAGCAACCATTAATTTCACGTAGTGTTCGCGCTTCAGTAGTATGGATGAATGAACATCCGCTGGTGAAAGGTAAGTTGTACAACGTTAAGATTGGTACTCAGACTGTTCCTGCTAAAGTCACTAATATTCACTATCGTGTGAATGTGAATACGCTTGAGCATACTCACGTTGAAGAGCTTGAGTTAAATGCAATTGCAGATGTTGTTGTTGAGTTTGATGCACCAGTTGTATTTGATCAATATCAAGATTCTCGTTATACAGGCTCATTCATCTTTATTGATCGTTTAAGCAATGTAACGGTTGGTGCGGGTATGGTTGAAGCTGCTGTTGAATGGACTGCGCATAGCAATCCTGTAACAGCTGAAGATCGTGCTGCGCGTTTAGGTCAAAAACCTGCGGTGATTGGGATTTCTGCACAGTTAATCGAGAAAGCTCAAGTTTTAGAAAGTTTATTGATCCAACAAGGTGTAGTTGCCATTGCAAAAGCCAACTTAACTGCTGAGCAAATCACGTTATTGCGTGAGACAGGTGTTGTGGTTATCACTACGGCGGTGGATGGCACAGATACAGAAGTTACTGCTGAAACCGTTGAAGAGGCAGCTGAAAAAGTTGTGGAATTAGTCCGTCTTTAATAAGCTGAATTGATTTTAAAAAAACCCGCGTAAGCGGGTTTTTTTATTGGGTTTAGAAAATACTTTGAGTTTTTAAAGTTAAATATTCCCTTAAATCTTTAGGATAGCTCTGAATCATCTTTAAAAATATATCTCGATCACCTTGATATAAGGCGCGTGTTGCTTCTTCGTAATTTGGCATATTACCCAACATGGCAGACATAAAACGATCGATGGCTTGTTTAGCAAGCATGATATTGCCTTCAGAATTTGGGTTATTTAATTCTTTATCAATTAACTTGCGAATTACTGCTGATGCACTCGCACTTTGTTGATCTAACCAATCCCAATGTTTTTTCTGTAAAGTGATTTCACGAGAAATTACACCGAGTTTAGGTCGTCCAACTTTTTTAATTTCTTCCGGTTCACTATAACGTTGCTGAAATTCTTGTTCCGAACCAGAAAGATCAAGATCAATTTGTTGACCTGTTTGATCATTAAAAATCAGAATATTTTCCGTTGTTTTCGGAAGATCTTTAAGTTTTTTTGCAAGTTCAACTAGGGAGTCGCTCGCAATAAGCGTGCTTCCAGTGAAAGCAGTATAGGTGATTTTAGTATTCATTTTAGCTGTATGTTTTTATCGGGGTAAAATAATATTATCAGGGTAAAATTAATTTGGCAAATAATTAAAATTATAACCAAGGAATTATTTGATTTTATGAGTGTAGTCTATGAAGTTAGGACTATAAAAATAGTCAAGATAATAGGCTATTTAAAATTTTATTCTGCTTTGATATCGCTTTTATGAGACAATGTTTTTTTATTTTTGTGTATTAGGACTCCCATGATTGAGCAATCTCCTGAATCTTTAAGCGATATCGAAATTTTAGACATTTTACAGTCTATGAAAAAAGATAAGCTGGATACGGAAGCAAATGAGATTATCCGTAATGGGGGGAAAGCTGGGCGTCAAGAAGCACATAAACAGGCTTTAGTTGCATTGAATGCAAACTTTGAAGAAAAGTTTGTAGAAGCTGCTACGCTGGCATTAGGCTTGAATTCAGGTCAGGCGAAAAAGATTCGTTATAAAAAAGACCGTATCCGTATTTTTAAAGCACGTGGTATTGATTATTTAGCTATTGATGGTGCAGAAACTGCTCAGGTTTTAGCTCAAGTTGCTCAAGCGATTAGTCGTGAAGATGCGATCGTGACTGAAGGTCTACACAATATTTTTCCATTTTGGAAAGAAGGTTGGCCAATGGTTCAGTTTGATAATGCTTATAAAATTTTAGAAGAAGACATTACCTTGCATTTTCACATTGTGTTAGATCACTTAATTGAATATGTACAGAAATAAAAAAAGCCCCGTTTGGGGCTTTTTATTGCATATGAATAATTAAAGCGTACTAAAGAGTGGGAAAACGCCAATCACTAAAGCAGTACCCATTAATACCATACAAGTTATGAATGCCCACTTTAAAGTGAACTTTTGATGGTCGGCAAAATCGACTTTAGCAAGACCACATAACAAATAGGTTGATGGAACAAGAGGTGATAGCAAGTGTACAGGTTGACCTACAATTGATGCACGAGCAATCGCTTCTGCACTAATACCATAATGTGAAGCAGCTTCAGCAAGAATTGGTAGTACACCATAGAAGAATGCATCATTTGACATAAAGAAGGTCAATGGCATGCTGACTAAAGCAGTGATCGGTGCAAGGTATGGACCCATGCTTGGAGGAATCATTGCGACGAACTCTTTAGACATCGCCTCAACCATACCTGTACCAGATAAAATACCTGTGAAAATACCTGCAGCGAAAATTAAGCCTACCACAGCTAAAACGCTATCTGCATGCATTGCAATACGTTTTTTCTGCATATCAACATTAGGGTAGTTAATGAGCATTGCAATACAGAACGCTAGCATGAATAACACTGACATCGGCAAAATGCCTTTGATTAATGCAATCATGAGAATAATGGTCAACACCATATTCACTTTACGTAAATGCGGGCGCGTCGCTTCAGGATCTTTAGATACTGTAATATTGTCACCATGATGAGTTTCAAGCTCAATCACACCTAAACGTTTTTGTTCATAGCGACCATATAGGTATGCCAAGAAGAATAACCAGCCAATACTAATGACCATAGGAAGGATCATCGGCACGAAAATATGACTCGGATCAACTTGAAGGGCACTCGCAGCACGAGCAGTCGGACCACCCCATGGCGTTAAGTTCATCACACCACTACAGAGTAGCATAAGAGCTGTCATGATCAGGGTGTTCATGCCTAAACGTTGATAAAGTGGAAGCATTGCTGCCACACAAATCATATAGGTGGTTGAACCATCACCATCTAAAGAAACCATGGTGGTTAAGAACACGGTTCCTAATGTAATTTTTAAAGGATCACCTTTAACTTTTTTCAAAATCCATTTGACTGGTGGATCGAAGAGACCTGCATCGATCATTAAGGCAAAATATAAAATTGCGAATAAAAGCATTACGCCAGTTGGCGCTAATTTTTTGATGCCATCGAGCATCATCTCACTGAGGCCTTTGAGTTCAATATGACTCAAACTTTCAAAATAATGACCTAGGCCCCAGGCAATGAGAGAAAAAATAAATGGGATGAGAATTAAAGCAATAATAGGGCTTAAACGTTTGGACATGATTAAGTACATGAAGCACAAAATCATGCCAACACCAAGTAATGTCAGCATACAATCAATCCTTTGCCTATAGTTTTACTGAACAAGTTTATTCAAAACTCTGACCTTGGTTATTCTTATTAATTTTTATTAAAAAGACAAATAATATATTTAGTTTATTTGGTTAATATATATTCATTTAAAAGGGTATATATAGGCGAAATACTGAACATATATATTAACGTTATAGTGGTACTATAATAAATAAATACTATTATAAAATGATATAAAGGTAATATAAAAATAAAAATTATATGGCATTTTTTTTAATTATATATGTTTTGATGAGTGAAATGAGAAGAAGAACCATTTAAAACTAGACTTCAAGTCAAGATATATAAGCTTATTTACAATGTAAAGGGGACTTAATCTTTTTGTAGTCATTGAGATATATAGATTATTCTATTATTTTTCAGTATTTAAGCTTTAATAAGAGTGTTAAATAAAATAATAATACTTTTAAATTAAAAGAGCAAACTGAATAGATGGATCTAAAATAATTATTACATATATTTAAAAAATTTATTTAGATTGAAAAAATACCCCATCTAAAATTATGGGGTATTTAAATTAATATAACTTAATTTTCATCAATTGATGAGTGTACTTCGGCTTGTTCTAAAATTCGAGTAACAAGGAGTTGGTCAATTTTAAAATGGTCAACATCGACAACTTCAAATTTATATCCACCAAATTCCACAAAATCTGCTGGGCGTGGAATTTTGCGTAAACGATACATCATGAACCCTGCCAGCGTCTCGTAATTTTCTTCATCAGGCATTTCATCAATTTCAAGTGCATGTCTTAGGTCATCAATCGGTGTGCTGCCATCAATTAACCAAGAGTTATTATCACGTTTAATGATTTGTTGCTCTTCTTCGATAGGGGTAACCCAATCCCCCATAACTGTAATCATAATGTCACTCAAGGTGATTACTCCTACAACGAGTGCATATTCATTTATGACTACCGCAAATTTCTCTTTTGTAGAGCGGAAACGATCAAGTAATTCCGAGAGAGTTAGGGTGTCAGGAATCATCAGGACATTACGAATGGTTGTTTCATTCAATTGTGTTGGAGATTGATTGTTTAAAATGCGCACCAAGAAATCTTTAGCATCAACATAACCAATGACCTGATCAATATTTTCATTACATACTAAAAATTTTGAATAAGGATATTCTGCTAATTTTTGACGAATACTGTCTTCATGTTCATTTAAGGTGAAATAAACGACGTTTTCGCGTGTAGTCATGCTTGACGGTACAGTACGTTCTTCTAGTTCAAAAACGTTCTCAATAAAGTGATGTTCTTGTTTTTGAAGTACGCCAGCTTGTGCACCTGCATCCATAACTGCTGAAATATCATCAAAAGTAATATTATCTTCTCGTGTTGTATTCACTTTAAATAAACGAAATAGCAGGTTAGCAATTGCATTTATTCCCCAAGCTAAGGGCTTACACACCTTAATAAAAACTTGAATTGGGTTGATAACGCTAATCGCAATTTTTTCAGGTGCAATCATGGCCAGGCGCTTTGGCATGAGATCGGCGAATAAAATAAATAGAGAAGTTACTAAGGTGAAGGAGAGGGCAAAACCAATGGTCTGTGTCCAAGGACCTTCATAAAAACGGTCAACTAATGTGACAAAAAAGGGACGAAAAGCAGCTTCACCTAAAATACCGCCTAAAATTGCAACAGCATTTAGGCCAATTTGAGAAGCTGCAAAAAAGTCAGCAGATTGTTCTTGTAGATCAAGTACTTGTTGGGCACGTTCTTCGCCAGCTTCGGCTAAAATTTTTAACTTTACTTTTCTGGCGCCAGCCAAGGCAATTTCAGTTAAAGATAAAAAGCCTGCTGCGATGATGAGCAGTGCGATGATAATGATATTTTGAAAGAGACTCACAAATCACCCGAGGTTCATCATTATTATGACTATGTTTTAACACAAAAAAGCGCTGAGGTAATCAGATTGATTGCTCAGCGCTTGAAGATAATGTCTAAAATCGACAATTAAATTAAAATTTATTTAATAGTGAGAAAATTGTGAATTGTTGGTTAGAAATTCACGGTTTTCTTCTTCAATCATTTGACGAGCAACAAATAAAATAAGTTGACGCAACCAGCGATGAGCAGGATGATGATGTAATAACGGACACCAAGCCATTTTGAGTTCAAATTCTGGAATATAAAAAGGAGGATCCTTTATAACCAGTTTAGGATTTTGAGTTTGTAGGCGCGCCATCCGAGTTGGAAGGGTGGCAATCAAGTCAACATTTTGAGCAAGTAATGCTGGCATTTGGTAGTGACGGGTAAATACAGAAATTTTACGACGTTGACCAATACGTTCTAATGCCTGATCAATCCAGCCTAAACCGCCTTGTTTGTCTGGATTTACACCAAAACCTACACCCATACCTGTTTTAGAAACCCAGATATGTTGTGCATCTAAATAACTTTTTAGGTTCAAATGAGTTACAGCAGGGTGTTTGTCGTTAAGAATACAGCTGAAACTATCACGCCAAACTAAAACTTGGTGGAAACTTTGCGGTATTTCATTAAATCTATTAATCGCAAGATCAACTTTACCTTGTTCCATGTCTCTGTAAGACACATCACTTGGTGTAAGAAAGTCGAGTACAACATTTGGAGCTTCAGAGCGTAGAGCTTTGACAAGGCGCGGAACTAAAGTTGCCTCGGCATAGTCAGATGTCATAATGCGGAAAACGCGATTACTTGTATAAGGGCGGAATTCGGTACGGGGTTCCAAAATCATGGAAAGATCAGAAAGGGCATCACGAATACGAGGTTGTAATTCAAGTGCACGTTCTGTTGGAGTCATCCCTTCAGAAGAACGAATAAGAAGCGGATCATTAAATAAATTACGTAAACGACGTAAAATATTACTCATTGCAGGCTGAGTTACCCCAAGCTGTTCGGCTGCGCGTGTAACATTTTTTTCACGAAGAAGTACATCAAGATATATTAATAGATTAAGATCTACTCGCTCCAGATTCATAAAAAAAATACCGAAAATAAAACCCTGAAATTGTTTCAAATTATGCCATATTTAATAACTATTGTGTGAAAAAATGATGAGAAAAGCGACATTTTTTGTAGGAATTAAGTAGGAAAGAGAAGGGCTTTAAGGCCATATGTTTATTGTATTTGCCTTATTTCAAGACGAGTAAATATAAATTCACTTTATTTATGAAGATATCTTCAATTTCTAGCATATCAATTGACTTTTTACATTGGCAAAAATAGCCTAATTTACAATTGACTTTTAGATTTAAAAATGAGTGGAAAATCTCCAAAAATTGTATAAAAATAAGACTTACTAAGTTTTTAGAATAAAACTCTATACTCCTTTAGGATAATTTTATTTTTATAAACAGAGTGTTAAGGTTTTTAGTTTTATCTATAATATCGATTTATTGGTATATTTTTTAAATAAATACTGAAGATTAACAAAGGATATTGGATTAATTGATTGGCTAAGTCTAAGCTGTGCTCATGATGAAGCAGCTGGTGTCATAAGAAATTTAAGTAACGTGACTCTAGGCTTCGATCGATGAAATCCTAAAATGAATACAGGACAATATCATGACTACATATCAAACAGCGATTGATGCAGTACGTCAATTAAAAGCAAAATTCGGCAACACTTGGGCAGACATTAGCCCAGAAGATGCTGCTCGTATGCAACTTCAAAACCGTTTCAAAACTGGTTTAGATATTGCTAAGTATACAGCTGCGATTATGCGTCGTGATATGGCTGAATACGATGCTGACTCAAGCAAATACACTCAATCATTAGGTTGCTGGCATGGTTTCATCGCACAACAAAAAATGATTGCGAACAAAAAATATTTCGGTACTACAAGCAAACGTTATATCTACCTTTCTGGTTGGATGGTTGCTGCTCTTCGTTCTGAATTTGGTCCACTTCCTGACCAATCTATGCACGAGAAAACTTCTGTTCCTGCATTGATCGAAGAAATCTATACTTTCTTACGTCAAGCTGACGCAAAAGAATTAAACGATTTATTCCGTGCACTTAAAAAAGCACAAGAAGCTGGTGATACTGCTAAAGCAGCTGAAATCACAGCTCAAATTGACAACTTTGAAACTCACGTTGTGCCAATTATTGCGGACATCGATGCTGGTTTCGGTAACGAAGAAGCAACTTACTTACTTGCTAAGAAAATGATCGAAGCTGGTGCTTGTGCGCTTCAAATCGAAAACCAAGTATCTGATGCTAAACAATGTGGTCACCAAGCTGGTAAAGTAACTGTTCCACATGAAGACTTCATCGCTAAGATCCATGCATTACGTTATGCATTCTTAGAAATGGGTCTTGAAGAAGGTATCATTGTTGCACGTACTGACTCTGAAGGCGCTGACTTGACTCAAAAAATCCCAGTGGTTAAAGAGCCAGGTGACATTGCTTCTCAATACATCAGCTACTTAGATACTCAAGAAATTGACATCGCTGATGCTCAAGAAGATGAAATCTTAATCAAGCGTGATGGTAAATTACACCGTCCTAAGCGTTTACCTTCTGGTTTATATCAGTTCCGTGCTGACACTCAAATTGACCGTGTTGTACTTGACTGTGTATCTAGCCTTCAAAATGGTGCTGACCTTCTTTGGATCGAAACTGCGACTCCAAACGTAGAAGAAATCGCACACATGGTTAACCGTGTTAAAGAAGTTGTTCCAAATGCTAAGCTTGTTTATAACAACAGCCCATCATTCAACTGGACTTTAAACTTCCGTCAACAAGCTTACGACCGTTGGGTTGCTGAAGGTAAAGACGTTTCTGCATATGACCGCGCTAAATTAATGAGTGCTGAATATGACAACACTGAATTAGCTGCTGATGCTGATGACAAGATCCGTACTTTCCAAGCAGATGCTTCTCGCGAAGCAGGTGTGTTCCATCACTTGATCACACTTCCGACTTACCACACTGCAGCTCTTTCTACTCATGAGCTTGCACAAGGTTACTTCGGTTCTGAAGGTATGTTGGCTTATGTTGCTGGCGTACAACGTAAAGAAATCCGCGGTGGCATCGCTTGTGTTAAACACCAAGCAATGGCGGGTTCTGACATCGGTGATGATCACAAAGAAATCTTCTCTGGTGACAACGCTCTTAAAGCGCATGACGATGCTAAAAACACAATGAACCAATTCGCTGCTCACTAAGAATTGATTCATCAAAAAACCCGCTCATTTGAGCGGGTTTTTTAATTATTAAAAATTATTTTTTCAAAACATAGTGTTCAGCTAAAGAGCCTTCAACTTTCTTACCTTCCATGTCTAAAGCAGTTGCAGTATTTTCACCAATAAAGAATTTACGGTTTTGACCTTTATCATCTAAGGTAATGATTGACGTATTATCTTTGTCGAAAGTAAAGGTACCATGGGTTTCAAATGGGTTCGTATCACCTTTACCAATATAAGTTTCAGTCAGCTCATAGGTTTTATCATCTTTAAGTTCTAATTCAGTTTTAATACCTTCACAGTCTGCACATGGAAGAGTACCTTTATATGTACCGTCCCAATCGAGTGAGTTTTCCGCTGTGTGTGCGCTATCTACAGCATTGTTATTTGCTTCGGTCGTTTGTGCAGGAGCAGATGCTTGAGTCGTGTCGGCTTTATTTTCATTTTTGCTACAAGCTGCAAGAAGGATACTTAAGAGTGCTACTGATAATAATGTTTTTTTCATGATGATCTAAACCTCGGAAAATAAATAAAAAACAAGTAAACAGGCTATGAAATATAAGAGCTAAATAAAAGTTTAAGTATGTAATTTAATTATAATAAAAGGTAAGGTGAGTAATTTTTGATCAAAAATAGTAATTAAAAAGAAAAACAAGGTATCCACAAAAAAGATTAATGGATACCCGTATATATTAAGGTTGAGAAGAAACTCCCCCCAGAGAATCACAAGCTGATTTATAAAGTTGATATTGTTGTTTTAAAACTTCATCTAATGGCATGTCGAATAGTTCTTCACCATTCTTGTAGCTCTCTACATATGAGGTCGCTTTTTCTTTGCTTACCGCCAAAGATTGTTGGTAATAAGAATTAATAGAACTTGTTGCAATCTGGCTTGTCTCAACATTTTTACATTCAAAATTATGCAGAATTTTCTCTGCACGTTTGACCTCACTAGATTGGCCAAAAATACACCCAGTTAAAAAGACAAGTGGCGTTAACACGAAAAAAAGTTTCATGGAGAGCAAGTATGGAAGCAACGGTGGGCGCTATTGTATAAATAATTCCATGAGTTACTGTGGTTTTATGTTAGACATTGATGATTTTTTAACTCATTAAAATTGAAAAATTGTATCTAATTTTATCATTTGGCTTATTTTTATATTTGGTGCGTATTTTGCTTATAAGTTTAAGCACTTATTTTGAACATATGAACCAGAATGAATCAGGTACAAACGTTTTCAAAAAACTCTTTAGCACCATTTTGGTATGCGCAATTAGAGCTCGGATTTTGTTTTGAAAATTCACGCACCATAATGAATCATAGAAAGCATTATGGCCCTGTAAGGGTGCAAAAAATGCTCTGGCCTGAAAAAACAGGTATATGCCATGCCATTATTGTACATCCACCCGCAGGCATTGCTGGGGGAGATCATCTTACTTTTCAAATCGAAACCAAAGATCAAGCTCATGCGGTAGTAACGACTCCAGGTGCGGGAAAATGGTACAAAACCAATGGAAAACAAGCCTTTCAACATATTCATCTTCATGTACGAGATCAGTCTATTTTGGAGTGGGTTCCGCAGGAATCTATGTTATTTGATGGGGCTCTAGCACACTCAGAAACTCATATTCATCTTGACCATGCTGCCAGTTTTATTGGATGGGATATGTTGGTACTAGGGCGGCAGGCACGTGCTGAGCGTTTTGTGCAGGGAAGCTACCACAACCAATTTAAATTGTGGCGAGAGCAAAAATTATTGGTCGCGGACACACTGTTTTTTGAAGGTGAAGATCGCTGGCTTCGTTCATGTTTAGGTATGAATAATCAAGCCGTGATGGGAAGCTTCTGGGCTGTGCCACCTGAGCAATATCGATCTTCATTTTATTTAGAACAACAGCTCGAACTCATTCGTGAATTAATGATGCGTATGCAAGCACCTGTAACTTCAACACTATTAGACGATGTGGTTTGTGCGCGTTTCTTGGGAAATGATGTTCGTCATTGTCATGATGCTTTTGCAGCTATAAGAGCGAGATTAAGACGTTATTGGTTTGATTTAGATGAAGAATTTCCAAGGATTTGGAAAACCTAAGTTACGTTAAATTGCGTATTTTAAAAACAGTTAAAACATGTATGCTGCTTTTGAGCATGCATTTTGCTTAAAGAATATAAATGCAATTTAGGAAAGAGATATGGAACTCAATCCAACAGAGAAAGATAAATTACTTATTTTTACCGCTGGTTTAGTGGCTGAGCGTCGTAAAGCTCGTGGCTTGAAACTGAATTATCCGGAAGCGATAGCTTTTATTTCTGCTGCTCTACTGGAAGGCGCGCGGGATGGCATGACGGTGAGTGACTTAATGCATTACGGAACAACTTTATTAAAGCGTGAAGATGTGATGGATGGTGTGCCAGAAATGATTGCCGAGGTTCAGGTCGAGGCAACTTTTCCTGATGGTTCAAAATTAGTCACTGTTCATCAACCAATCGTATAAAAGGAGCGTTTATGGTTCCCGGTGAAATCATTACTCCAGATGCTGATATTGAATTGAATGTTGGACGTCAAATTTTAAAAGTTGTAGTTGCCAACATTGGCGATCGGCCCATTCAGGTAGGGTCGCATTTTCATTTTTATGAAGCAAATGATGCATTACAGTTTGATCGCGAAATGGCGAAAGGCTTTCGATTAAATATCGCGGCAGGCACAGCAATACGTTTTGAACCGGGACAAAGTCGGGAAGTAGAACTTGTTGCTTTAGCGGGTAAACGAGAAGTATATGGTTTTGCAGGCCGAGTCATGGGCAAGCTGGACTAGACATAACAATGATAATGAAAGAGATGAGTAATAAGTTATGAAAATGTCACGTCGTGCATATGCTGAGATGTTTGGTCCAACGGTTGGTGATCGTATTCGCTTGGCTGATACAGAGCTTTTTATTGAGGTTGAGCAAGACTTAACGACCTATGGTGAAGAAGTTAAATTTGGCGGTGGCAAAGTCATTCGTGATGGAATGGGACAATCTCAACTTTTAGCTGATGAAGTTGCTGACACGGTCATTACCAATGCTTTAATTGTGGATTGGTGGGGGATTGTAAAGGCGGATGTTGGTTTAAAAAATGGTCGCATCTGGAAAATAGGAAAAGCTGGAAATCCCGATATTCAACCTGACATTACCATCCCTTTAGGCGCTGCAACAGAAGTGATTGCAGGTGAAGGGCAAATTTTAACAGCGGGTGGTATTGATACTCATATTCACTGGATTTGCCCGCAGCAAGTTGAAACTGCACTTATGTCGGGTACAACAACAATGGTCGGTGGCGGTACGGGACCTGCGGCAGGAACTTCGGCAACGACAGTAACTCCTGGGCCTTGGCATATTGCAACCATGTTGCAAGCCATTGATGATTTACCTATGAATATTGGCCTATTGGGCAAAGGTAATTTGAGTTTGCCAGACCCAATTCGTGAGCAAATTAAAGCTGGGGTAATCGGGTTAAAACTACATGAAGATTGGGGCTCAACCCCAGCAGCTATTGATAACTGCTTGAGTGTGGCAGACGAGTTTGATGTGCAGGTGGCAATTCATACAGATACTTTAAATGAAAGCGGTTTTTTAGAAGAAACTCTAGCTGCATTTAAAGATCGTACAATTCATACATACCATACCGAAGGCGCTGGGGGTGGACATGCACCTGACATTTTAAAAGCGATTGGACAAAGTAATGTATTACCGTCTTCTACTAATCCAACACGCCCTTATACGATTAATACCATTGATGAGCATTTAGATATGCTCATGGTTTGCCATCATTTAGACCCGGCAATTGCTGAAGATATCGCTTTTGCGGAAAGCCGTATTCGCCGTGAAACCATTGCTGCTGAAGATATTTTGCAAGATTTAGGCGCGATTGCCATGATGTCCTCTGACTCTCAGGCGATGGGCCGTGTGGGTGAAGTGATTATACGTACTTGGCAAACTGCTCATAAAATGAAAATTCAACGTGGCCCTTTAGAGGGTGACAATGAGTTCCATGATAATAATCGCGTTAAACGCTACATTGCCAAATATACAATTAACCCAGCCATTACCCATGGTTTAAGTCATGAAATCGGTTCGATTGAAGTTGGGAAACTTGCTGATTTGGTGTTATGGAAGCCTGCCTTTTTTGGCGTGAAACCTTCCATGATTATTAAAGGAGGCATGATTGCAGCGGCACCGATGGGTGACATTAATGCTTCAATTCCGACACCTCAACCTGTGCATTATCGTCCAATGTTTGGCGCCTATCCTCGTGGTGTACATAACACCTGTATTACCTTTTTATCCCAAGCAGCAATCAATGAAAAAGTTGCTGAAAAATTAAATCTTAAAAAGTTAATTAGCCCATGTAAAAACACCCGCGCCATTAGCAAAGCTGATATGAAACACAACACATATTGTCCTGTTATGCAGGTTCATCCTGAGACTTACGAGGTGCGGGCAGATGGTGAATTACTAACGTGTGAACCTGCTAATGTGTTACCCATGGCTCAGCGCTATTTCTTATTTTGATGAGTTTCATCGAGGTAATTTTCCTCATGACTTTAGATGTGAAAGAAACAAATAAGGAAAGTGAAATTAAATGAAAATCTATACCCAACGTCTTGAAGATATTTCCCCTGATCAGACATTTGAAACGGTTGAACTGACTTTTGATACACGTCAAAAATCACGGTTTCGGGCAGCTTTAACAAGTGGCGTAGATATTGGTGCTGACTTACCGCGTACTGGTATTTTGCGTAGTGGCTCATATATTGCAACGCAAGAAGGTGATGTATTGCGTGTTGATGCCAAGCCTGAGCGTTTAATGCAAGTCACTGCTCAAACCGATTTTGATTTGCTTAAAGCTGCCTATCACTTAGGTAATAGACATGTGCCATTAATGCTGACACCAACAGCTTTGTATTTTGAGCCTGATCATGTGCTTGCAGAAATGGTAGAAGGTCTAGGACTTACGGTGACAGAAACTGATTATCCGTTTGAACCTGAAAGCGGTGCCTATGCACAGCATAGTCATGACCATCGTTTAAGCCCAATTAAAGCTTTGCACCATGTCCATTCATAGTGCCGCACAATTACTTCAATTACTGACACTGTCTTCTACGGCATTGCCAGTTGGAGCGTATTGCTATTCACAAGGTGTAGAAACAGCCATTGATATTGGCTTAATACATGATGAAACCTCGGCGATTGCTTACTTTGAAGAAGTACTTGAGATGCTGTTGGTGAGGTTTGAGTTGCCTACATTAAAGCGTCTCATGCAGCATCATGATGACTTAGAAGAGTTCTTGGTTTGGGCAAATTTGTATAAGGCCAGCCGAGAAAGTAAAGAGCTGCTCGCTGAAACTCAGCAATTAGCATTTTCTTTAAATGCATGGATTAAAGATGTTTTAAAGAAAACAGTTGAGGTTAAAAAGCAGTTTGGTTTTGTGCCTGTCTATGCACAGCTCTGTGGCCGACTCGAACTCAACGACATGGATGTACTTACGGCTTATACCTTTACTGTGTTAGAAAATCAGGTTTTAGCAGCAGTAAAAACTGTCCCATTGGGCCAAATGGCTGGACAAAGAATTTTATGGCATTTGCATGGTTTGGTTCCGCAGGCGGTAGAGAAAGCTTTGAAACTCAAAGATGAGCAATTGAGCAGTGCTTTACCTCGTTATGCCATGCTGAGCATGAAACACGAAACACAATATTCACGGTTATTCAGATCTTAAGTTTAGGAAAAAAAGGATAAAATCATGACAGAGCGTAGTCCATTACGAGTTGGAATTGGCGGACCAGTAGGTTCGGGTAAAACAGCACTTACACTTAATTTATGTTTAGCCTTGCGTAATAAATACAATATGGCTGTGGTGACAAATGATATTTACACCAAAGAAGATTCAAACTTCTTAACCCGTAATGAGGCGATGTCACCAGATCGTATTGTGGGGGTAGAAACTGGTGGTTGCCCGCACACAGCTATTCGTGAAGATGCTTCAATTAACTTGGCTGCAATTGATGATTTGTGTGAAAAATTCGAAGGATTAGAGCTCATTATCATTGAAAGTGGTGGTGATAATTTGGCAGCGACATTTAGCCCTGAACTTTCTGATTTAACTTTATATGTGATTGATGTGGCTGGTGGTGAAAAAATTCCTCGTAAAGGTGGGCCGGGTATTACCAAGTCAGATTTACTCATTATTAATAAAACTGACCTTGCGCCAATGGTAGGTGCAAATCTTGATGTGATGGATCAAGATGCAAAACGCATGCGCGGAGAAAAGCCATTCTTATTTTCAAACATGAAAACACAAGATGGTCTTGAAGAAATTATCCAATTTATTGAGAAACAAGGGCTGTTTAAAGCTTAAGGAGACATTATGAACTTCATAAAAAAATGGGGCATAGGGTTACTTGCTTTATTGCCAGCACTTGCAATGGCCCATCCAGGACATGATCACGTACATTCAGGATTCATGGCAGGCTTTATTCATCCCTTTACTGGCTTAGATCATTTAGTCATGGCCTTAGGTTTCGGTGTCTTATTGTGGTCAGCAGCTAAGCAGTGGAAAATTGCTGGAGTTATTACTTTAAGCGTGACCTTAATTGTAGGGTTCTTAGTAGGTGCTCAAGGTTTAGTACCTGCAAATGTTGCTGAATACGGTATTGTGGCTTCTTTAGTGGTTACAACAATTGCATTATGGACAAAATCGAATAAGGTTTTACCTGTAGCGGCGGCATTACTTGCAAGCTTTCACGGTATTGCTCATGGGGTTGAGTTAGCACACTCAGGCCATATCGTTGCATTAGTAATTGGTATGATTTCAGCTATGGCTTTAATTTATTGTGGGGGATTAGCATTGGGTGCTGCGCTTACACGATATGTGCCATATGGCAAAAAAATTGTTGGTGCCTGTGCAGCAGTTGTTGCAGTGATTGGTTTGAGTTAATTAAAGCTTTTAGCGAAAAAGGTAGCTTAACGCTACCTTTTTATTGGTTTATTTTTTGGTAAAGCCCTGCGTGAACTGTACCAGCTTTTGTTGTTTTAACCTGTTGCCATGTTGTAGGAAGATGAAGCTGAGATAAATCTCGGTCAGCTTCAACATAAATATATCCATTTTTTTTAATATATGGCTCGGCCAAGTTAGATAGCTCTTGCCATAAATCAAAGCTATAAGGTGGATCTAAAAAAACCACATCAAACTGTTCTTTTAAACGCGGTAAAGCTTGTTGAGCAGTTGCATTAATCAAATGACAGTTTTGGGCTTTTAAGAGTTCAATATTATCTTTTAAAAATTTTGCCTGCGTCTTATCGGGTTCAATCATATAAACCGAAGCAGCCCCGCGTGACAATGCCTCAAAACCTAATGCACCAGAGCCTGTACAAATGTCGAGAACCTGAGCATTTTGGATATCCCACATGAGCCAGTTAAACAGAGTTTCACGTACTCTATCCGGAGTTGGACGTAAACCATCAATGCTAGCGAAGGGAAGTACTCGTCTTTTCCATTCGCCTCCAATAATGCGTAATTGATTTTTCATTATTCATCGACCTCATTGGTAGCCGGACGAGCAGGAGTCGCTTGTGCTGTTGATGCTGCAGGCTTGTTTGAAGTCACTGGTGCTGGACTAGAACTTTCCCCACCGCTTGGCAGTTCACCAGGTTTAATTCCTGCTGTCATTAGTCCACCATTGACTTGATGATTTGCTGGACGAATCGGGTTTTTCTTACGCGTTAATAGCCAGTAATCAAATACAGGTCGTGCAAGTTGTGCAGCAGAACCACCATGACGGCCGTTCTCCCAAATCACGGCAATCGCAATTTCAGGTTTATCAGCAGGGGCAAATCCAACAAATAAACCATGGTCAAGCTGACGTTCGCTCAAGGCTGCTTCGTTATAACGTTTACCTTGCGCAATACTTTTAACCTGTGCTGTTCCTGTTTTTCCTGCAATTTGATATAGAGGAGTGCGAATACCTCTACCAGTACCTGACTGAATTACATCAATCATGGCATCGCGCATTTGAATCCAATCTTCGTCGGTTCCGTTAAAGTTAATTTTCCCATCAGGTGCATTACGCACAGTAAATGGTTTTGCACCATGAGTTGCGCGTAAAACATGAGGCGTAACATGGGAACCATGGTTTGCCGTAATTGCAGTTGCCATGGCAAGTTGTATCGGAGTGGCTGTAAACGCACCTTGACCAATACTGACTGAAATAGTTTCACCCTTCATCCATTTCGCTTTACGCGTACGCATTTTCCATTCAGGATTTGGATAAAGACCTTCACTTTCACTTGGTAAGTCGACACCTGTTTTTTGACCAAACCCGAATTGACGCATCCATTGGTTCATTTGATCAATACCCATTTGATGGGCAAGAATATAAAAATAGGTATCACATGACATAATAATGGCTTTATGCATGTTCACGATGCCATGACCAGATTTTTTCCAGTCACGGAATTTATGTGAATCACCTGGTAGATGGAAATAACCGGGGTCAGAAATTGCCGTTGACCAGTCCACTATGCCGTAGTGTAAACCACCCATAGCTTCCATTGGCTTAATGGTAGAGCCGGGCGGATATACACCCTGTACAGCTCGGTTATAAAGCGGTTGATCTAAATTATCACGCAGTGAACTATAGTCAGTATGGCTAATTCCTGTCACAAACAAATTAGGGTTGAAGCTTGGGCTAGATACTAATGCTAGAATTTCACCTGTACGAGGGTCAATGGCGACAATAGCCCCACGACGACCTGCAAGCTGTTGAGATGCGACAACTTGTAAACCGTAATCTAAAGATAAATAGAGGTCATTACCGCGAGTAGGATCTTTACGGCCTAAATGGCGTAATACGTTGCTATGGGCATCTGCCTCAACAGATTCATAACCCGGTGTACCATGCAGTAAATCTTCATAGCTTCTTTCAACACCAATCTTTCCAATCAGGTTGGTTCCAGCATATAAGTCTTTATCAATACTTTTTAATTCTTTATCGTTGATACGCCCGACATAACCAATCACATGAGCAAATAATTCACCATGTGGATAATAACGGGTCATTTGTGTCTCAATTCTTACACCCGGAAATTTATATTTAGCTTCACTAAATTTGGCAATATTTGCTTCAGTCAAATTAAGTTTAATTGCCACACGTTCAGTTTTGCGGGCAGTTTTTATACGACTTTTAAAACGGTCAATATCTTCTTGTGTTAAATCCAAAATAGGTTGTAGTTGTTCAACCACACTATCAACATCTTCTACGTCTGTTTTACTTAAAGTCGCTGTAAAAACAGGGTAGTTATCTGCTAGTAAGACACCATTTCTGTCATAGATATAACCACGAGCAGGTGGAAGTGGCTGCAAGCGAATTCGGTTTTTGTCGGATGCAGTTGAGAATTCGTCGTAGTGGAAAATTTGCAGATAAGCGTATCGGCTAATTAAGACTAATAAGCAGATGGTCACAATCCCTACGGCAAAAAAGATACGACCTCGATAAATGCGCTTTTCTTGCTGGATATCTTTTAAAGGAAAGTGCTGCTTCATAAGGATCGACTTAATGACATAGGGTAAGAAAAATAGCTGCTTATTCTAACGCAAGAGCGTTTAAAATATTGCATAATTTTCAAAGTTTCATTGCATTTTAATAAGATACTTTTTGACTTTGCAGACAACAAAATTCTAGATACTTGTATATAAGAAGCAAAATAATTCTGTTAAAGTCTCTCATTCAATAGAATAGGGTTGTTCTCACCATACGATTAGGGAAAATGGAGAAAATAATGAGAAAAATTTATCCCTTACTTGCAGTTTTGACGGTAAGTAATTGGGCCCATGCTCAAGACTATTCGTTTCTTCCAGAAGCAAAATTAGCAGATCATAAAGCCTCTACTTGGAATGTGGGTGCCGGAGTTACTCAAAAATTATTACATCTTAATGGTGAATGGGTAAACCCGTATGGGATTGCTTATGCAAAAGCCGGTGCATTTTTGAATGGTGACAAAACTGCCGGTGGACAAGTCGGTTTTAGATATCCTTATTATCTTACTGGCACAGACAAAAATGGTTACTATATCGGTTTCTATGCTGGGCATCTTGATAGTAAAGAAGTCGATGGTGATTTTAAATCCCGTTTAGGTGCGGGTGTTGATTTAGCCTATGTGTGGTTAAATTCGGAAAGAATTAGCACTTTTAGTGTGGGTATCGGTGCGGCTGAAAAATTAACTGACCAGAACGGAAATGTTGCCGCAGATACTAAACCACAAATTCAATTTTCTTATTCTCTAAGTTTTGGTTTATAAAACAAAGCAGTTTATCGTTAACTCGCCATAAGCAGAGCACAAATAAATACGAGAGTCTTACATGTTAGAGTACGTCAGTGGATTGTGGCAGATCTTTTTACACAGACCTGATTTTTGGGCCGTTTTGAGTATTATTCCCGTAACGGCTTTTGTCACATGGGCACATGTGTGGATGGCTTTAAAAATGGTATTTTACCCAATTAAATTTTGGGGATTCCATTTAGGGCCATTGCCAGTAGGTTGGCAAGGTATCGTGCCACGTAAAGCAGGACGTATCTCAGGTATTATTACCGATAACACTTTATCTAAATTAGGTTCATTGCGTGAATTTTTAGAAGCAATGGATCCTGAAGATATGGCACGCATTATTGGTGAACAAGTTGGTTTTGAACTTGAACATCTGATTGATGAAGTCATGATCGACCGTAATGCTGTACTTTGGGAAAACTTACCCTATTCAATTAAACGCCGTATTTATGCTCAAGCACATAAACAATTGCCGGGTGTGTTAAAAGAATTAGTGACTGAGCTGACCATGAACGTTGAGTCACTGGTTAACATGCGTGAAATGGTGGTGAGCCAGATGGAAGGTGATCGCCGTTTAATGGTACGTATGTTCTTA
This sequence comes from Acinetobacter sp. P1(2023), assembly GCF_028367635.1. NCBI lineage: Bacteria > Pseudomonadati > Pseudomonadota > Gammaproteobacteria > Moraxellales > Moraxellaceae > Acinetobacter > Acinetobacter sp. P1(2023). The sequence goes on along the minus strand of NZ_JAQNDD010000001.1, from coordinate 488,918 downwards.
AAGGTTGGTCAAAAAGAAATTAACTTTATTTGGCATATTAGTGCACTAATTGGAATGTTTTTTGGTATTTTTCAAATGGTGGTTTGGTTTGTCGTACCATGGCACTGGACAGTACCATTTTGGGCTGCAATTTGGGGCTTTTTAACTAACTGGATCGCAATCTGGATGGTATTTAACCCAATTGAACCGCATTATATTCGTTACCCGCAGATTTTTAGATTAACAAAAGATCGTAAGTTTCCATGGATTGTACCAGTTCTTCGAATTGGGACCTATAATGTCCAAGGTGCTTTTATGAAGCGTCAAGAGGAAGTCTCAGATGTGTTTTCTAGCGTGGTTACAGAAGATCTGATTACGTTAAAATCAATTATGACCGAAATGATGTATGGGCCGCGTAAAGATAAAACCCGTCGTATTGTCAAGCGTCATATTAACGAAATCATGGAAACACCATTAGTTCGCACCTCTTTACAGCTTTCTTTAGGGCCAAGAGAGTACGCAAGATTAAAGACGGACTTGATTGATCGTTCAATTGAAATTACGATGGGACCCGTATGTGACCCAGCACTGAACGCAAGCCGGGCACAGAAGATTTTTCAAATGTTTAAAGAGCGTATTCGCGAACTGACACCAAAAGAATTTCAGAATTTATTGCGTCCTGCATTTCAGGAGGATGAATGGATTCTTATTGTACTAGGTGGGGTAACCGGATTTATTGCTGGTACAATACATTTGTTTGTGGCTTTCTTATAATTCGATGTCAGGCAGGATCTATTGAAGATTAACGAGACTTTTTCTGCCGGACTTCATATTCATTGTTTTAAATGAGGATGTTTTTTATGCGCATTATTTTACTCGGACCACCTGGAGCAGGCAAAGGGACTCAGGCTCAGTTGATCTGTAAGCGCTACAATGTCCCACAAATTTCAACCGGTGATATGCTCCGTGCTGCGATTCGTGAAGGTACTGAATTAGGTCTAAAAGCTAAAAGTGTAATGGAATCTGGTGGTTTGGTTTCAGATGAACTTATTATCGGTTTAGTAAAAGAACGTATTGCTCAACCTGACTGTGCAAATGGCTGCATTTTCGATGGTTTCCCACGTACTATTCCACAAGCTGAAGCTCTGGAAAAAGAAGGGATTAGCATCGATCACGTGATTGAAATTGATGTTCCTGATGAAGAAATCGTAAAGCGTCTTTCTGGTCGTCGTCAACATCCAGCTTCTGGTCGTGTTTATCACACTGTATACAATCCACCTAAAGTGGAAGGTAAAGATGATGAAACTGGTGAAGACCTTGTTCAGCGTCCAGATGACCAAGAAGAAACAATCCGTAAGCGTTTAGCGTCTTATCACACTGAAACAGAGCAATTGGTTGGTTTCTACCAAGGTCGTGCTGCTTCTGGTGAAAATGCGCCAACTTATGACAAGCTTGATGGTTTGCGTACAATTGAAGATGTACAAAAAGATTTGTTCAACATCTTAGACAAATAATTTAATATTGTTTGTGATAATGAGCCCTCTTTGTGAGGGCTCTTTTCTTTCCTTAAGTGCAGGAGAACAATATGAAAGTCATATTGATTTTGGTGGTATTGCTGAGTCTAGCACTATTAATATTTTTGGCTTTTCAAAGCTACAAAATGCTAAGACAGGTACAAAAACAAGCAAAAGAAGAGCGCAATGAGAAAAAGCGTCTAAAGTAAGTTTGATTGGGTATGATCCCTATACCCAACCATATTTTTAAGCTTCAATATTTTTAATGGCAATTTGCTTTTGTGCACCAAATTCAAAGCGATCAGGCCAGTTACAGACATCTGCAACTACACATTCCGCACATTTAGGTTTACGGGCAATACAACAGTAACGACCATGTAATATTAGCCAGTGGTGTGCATCTATAATAAATTCTTTAGGAATGACCTTTACTAAACGGTGCTCAACCTCAAGGACATTTTTACCTATTGCTAAACCGGTTCGATTCCCCACACGGAAAATATGGGTGTCGACAGCCATAGTTGGTTGTCCGAATGCCGTATTTAAAACCACGTTGGCCGTTTTACGCCCGACGCCCGGTAAAGCTTCTAAGTCTTTTCTGTTGCTTGGCACTTCGCCGTTAAACTGCTCCATTAAAATCTTACAGGTCTTAATGACATTTTCGGCTTTTGCGTTATAGAGGCCAATTGTCTTGATATATTCTTTTAACCCATCTACGCCTAAGTTATAGATTTTTTCGGCGGTATTCGCCACAGGGTAGAGCTTATCTGTTGCTTTATTAACACTTACGTCGGTCGCTTGAGCTGACAACATAACTGCAATAAGTAGCTCAAATGGAGAGGAATATTTTAATTCGGTTTGAGGTGAAGGTCGTTGTTCGCGAAGACGTTCAAAGAAAATTTGAATCTGCTTTTTCGTCATATTCTTGACGGCCATTCAGACCTCCTGTAATTGCATGAGTTGCTGTTGTAGTTCTTCAAGTTGAAGACGCTTTTTGGCATCTTCACGAACACTGAGCTGTTTTTCCAGTTTCTTAATTTGTGTACGAATTTTCGCTAACTCAATTGTAGTTTTCGCATCAGTCGATACAACTTCTTTGGGTTTCTCGATGAGTTCAATTGATGGTACTTCATCAAGTGCCTGAGAAAACTGAGCAAATAATTGGGTATCAATTTCAGCACGTACTACCGGCCCTTTACGGTGAGTACGACGCTTTTCTTCTCGTTGAATGTGTGCGTAATAACGTTGTCTTAAGTCATTTTGTTCAGCAAGACGCTGTTGTTCATTTGGTAATGCTTGGGTGTCTTCGACCAGATCAATACAATCGACTGGACAAGGTGGAATGCATAACTCACAGCCCGTACATAAATCCGTCAAAATGGTATGCATCAGCTTACCACTTCCAATAATAGCATCTACAGGGCAAGCACTAATACACTTGGTGCAACCAATACATTCATCCTCACGAATAATTGCTTTCATTCGCTGTGGGCGGCCATCGGCTTGTACAGGCCATACGCTAGTTTCAGCGGTTAACACAGGGCGATTTAATAGATTTGCGAGTGCATCGGCTACAGGTTGGCCACCTGGAACACATTTATTTGCTTCTTCACCTTCAGCAATCGACTTTGCGTAGGGTAGACATCCATCACGATGTCCACATAAACCACACTGAGTCTGTGGTAATAACGCATCAATCTCGCGTATGAGAGAAATAGATGAATTCATAGTGGGCAAATAGCTTGGTTAAAACGATGCGATAATGAAGAAAAACCTAAGTAAGGTCAATGGATTTTAACGAATTTATTGGCTTTTTGATTGACCTAAAATGTAGCCAATATTGCACAATAATAGATCAATAAAAATGAAAAGATAAATTAATATTTCTTATTTTTAAGTAGTTTTTCTAAAAATAACTTTTTGATAATTAAGGTAAATAAAATAATTTAAAATAAGTATTGTTAAAATTGATGGAAAGGGATTTAATATTTTGCTGCTAAATGATGCATTTAAAAATGTATTGCACCAATTTAATTCATTACTATGCTGAGGACCGTGCATTGAAATACAACAATCTGAATGAATTCCTGAATTACGTGCAAGCGCGTGATCCGCATCAACCTGAGTTCTTGCAAGCTGTCGAAGAAGTGATGACAAGTTTGTGGCCATTTATTGAAAAAAATCCAGAATATGCAGAGCAGGGATTGCTAGAACGTTTGGTTGAGCCAGAACGTGTGATTCAATTTCGCGTTTCGTGGATGGATGATCAAGGCCAGACTCAAGTTAACCGTGCTTTCCGCGTTCAATACAATTCAGCAATTGGTCCATTCAAAGGTGGTATGCGTTTCCATCCATCGGTCAACCTATCTATTTTAAAATTTTTAGGTTTTGAGCAGACTTTTAAAAATTCACTTACTACCTTACCAATGGGCGGTGGTAAAGGTGGTTCAGATTTCGATCCTAAAGGCAAATCTGATGCTGAAATTATGCGATTCTGTCAGGCGCTCATGATTGAGCTTTATCGTCATTTAGGATCAAATACGGATATCCCTGCGGGTGACATTGGCGTGGGTGCACGTGAAGTCGGTTATATGGCGGGCATGATGAAAAAGCTGAGTAACGACACTGCTTGTGTTTTTACTGGTAAGGGCATTTCATTTGGTGGTAGCTTAATGCGTCCAGAAGCTACAGGCTATGGTACGGTTTATTTTGCAGAAGAAATGCTAAAAGCACGTGGGCAATCTTTTGCCGGTAAAACTGTTTCAGTTTCAGGTTCTGGTAACGTTGCTCAATATGCAGCAGAGAAGGCCATGTTCTTAGGGGCAAAAGTGGTTACTTTATCTGACTCTAACGGCACAGTTTATGTAAAAAATGGTTTTACAGATGAGTTACTTGCTGAAGTCATGGAACTGAAAAATATTAAACGTGGTCGTATTTCCGAGTTTGCTTCTAAGCATGGTTTTGAATATTTTGAAGGAAAAACACCTTGGCATATTCCTGTTGATATTGCTTTACCGTGTGCTACACAAAATGAATTAACAGGTGAAGATGCTAAAATGCTTATTGCAAATGGTGTAGTTTGTGTAGCTGAAGGGGCTAATATGCCATCTACACTTGAAGCAGTTGAACGCTTTATCGAAGCTAAAATTTTGTATGCACCAGGAAAAGCTTCAAATGCGGGTGGTGTAGCAACATCTGGTTTAGAAATGTCTCAGAATGCAATTCGTTTAAGCTGGACACATGCTGAAGTCGATGAGCGTCTACATGCAATTATGAAAAGTATTCATGCTAACTGTGTAAGATATGGTACCAAAGAAGACGGTACTGTTAACTATGTCGATGGTGCCAATATTGCTGGCTTTGTAAAAGTTGCTGATGCGATGCTTGCACAAGGCATCTATTAAAATATAGAAATAAAAAAATCCGATGCATAAGCATCGGATTTTTTAGTCTAAAAACTTATTTTTTAGGTTTTTTAACTAACTCTTGTTCTACAACCATATCTAATACATCTGCTTGACTAGATTGGTCTGCAGCTGGATTTTTCACTTCAAAACGTTTTACGCGCAAAATTACGCGTTGATCTGGTTTATGTTCAAAACCTTCGATTTGACCGTAATATAATGACCAGTTTTTATCAGCGTAAGTTTTAACGCCTTTGTCATCATATTTAATTTCACGAACTTGCATACAAGTTTGTGGTGCAACACCCGTACAAGATTTAGTTTCTGGAGCAACTTCTAGGAAAACTGTTTTTCCTTCAGATTGATATTTTGCTTCAGGTGTCATTTTACCAGTAAAGGTATATTTTTGGCCTTGAGCATCAGACACTGTCAATGTTGGTTGATCAACATTTGTAGTATTGAGTTCAAATGGAATTGCACGTTTTTGGAAGAGGCTACTAGAGAACTGTTCCTGTTTCATTAAAGCAGGTTCACATGCCATCATCGTCGACATTACGTCAGCTGTTACAATCGTATTATTTTCAACTTTCCAAGTTGTTCCTTGGCGGTTACAACCTGTTGCGATAGATAGACGATCATTTGTAAAGTTAAGAACGATTGGTTTTTTTGTATTTTCAGGCTGATATGACCAAGAGTAATCTGTTAAAGCTTGAGTATTAACTGCTTTTTGACCTTGGAAAATATGTTTTTGACCAGTTTTATCTGTCACCGTTAAAATCACCTGACCATTAGTGTTGCTAACTTCAATTGGTAATTTTGCTTCATTAAAGATGCTAGTAGAAAGTTGCTCTTGTTTCATTAAATCATCTTGGCAAGCCATCATCGTTGAAACAAGATTCGAAGTAACAAGTTGGTTACCTTCAACTTTCCAAGTACCGCCTTGGCCATTACAACCTGTATTGATTGCTAATTTACCATCTGCATTAAAGTTAAGAATAAGTGATTTAGAAGCTTTTACATTTTGATAAGTCCATGCATATTCACTCAAAGTGGTTGCAAGGTTTTGTTGTTGCTCAGATACAATTGGAGCAGGAGTATTAGTAACTGTTTGACATGCCATCAAAGAAAAAGGTAACAACGCAAGAATTAAATATTTAATTTTCATTTAAAAACTTCAAGTAAAAAAACAACAGTAATAAGCTTAAAACATTCTTAAAAAAAGAAAATGTAAACATTTGATTGTTTCGGTTTTTAAAATGTATAAGTTTGTAAATTATTCGAAATTTCAACAAAAATAATGGTATACCCCGGAAAACGGGGTATTTGCTAATAATTAATCAAAACGATAAATGTCCATTCCTAATGAACCCATTGTGAAGCTACTATGAACAATCGTAAAACGATTGCCTGTACCCATAGTAAAGAACAAAGGTGCAAAATGTTCAAGGCTAGGGTGATTGCGTTTTACATAAGGCAATGATTGCCATTCCAATACACCATCATAATCTTGATGTGAAAGCTTATTAACCACTGTATTTCTAAACGTCGATGCCCATTCAGGAACTTTAGAGTGGTCTCCTTGCCAAGATAACTCTGCAAGATTATGAGTAATACTTCCCGAACCAATGAGTAAAATTTGTTTGTCACGTAAAGGGGCCAGTGTTTGTCCTATACGATAAATTTCTTGCGCACTTAAATTTGATGGCAAAGAAATTTCAACCACGGGAATGTCTGCATCAGGATACATATGTAATAGAGGCATCCATACACCATGATCACGAGGACGTGTACTATTGGCATGTGCAACAAAGTGAGCATCTGCCAATAATTTTAAGATTTCTTCTGCAAGTTCTGGTTGGCCTGGTGCACTATAGCGAATTTCATATAACTCTTTAGGAAATCCGCGGAAGTCATGCCACGTTTCAGGACGAGTGGAAATGCTCACTTCAAGTGCTTTACTTTCCCAGTGCGCAGACATCACGATAATGGCTTTTGGTATAGGCAGATTTATACCTAAACGGTGTAGAGCAGGTCCCACCTGTTCCGGATCAAGTGCAAGCATGGGCGAGCCATGGGAAATAAACAATCCGGGAAGCGTTTGTAGTTCCATTTCATTACACCTGATTTGAAAAGCAGAATAATAGTTATTATGCCAAAATCAGGACATGTTAAAAGTATCCAGATTTCAACGGATTGTTCTTAAAATGAAACGTTTGTTCCTTTTATGCACGATGATAAGGGTGATTGTGATTAATACTCATCGCCCGATATAGTTGCTCGATTAATAAAACACGTACCAAAGGGTGAGGCATGGTGAGTTTTGAAAGTGACCAATGCCATGCGGCAGCTTTACGTACTTGATCTGATAAACCATCTGGGCCGCCAATTGCGAGAGCTACATCATTACCTTCCAGCATCCACTGTTTCATTGTCTCAGCTAATTTTTCTGTACTGAGTTCACGACCACCAACTTCTAGTGCAATTAAAGTTTCATTCGGTTTTAAAGCATTTAAAATACTTTCACCTTCAACTTGGCAATATTTTAAAATATCCGCTTCTGAATCATTCTTACCACGTTTGGCCATAGGCAGTTCAATGACTTGGGTTTGAACAAAAGGTTGGATGCGTTTGAAATAATCTTCAAAACCAGTAAGAACCCAAGCAGGCATTTTTTGACCAATGGTCAGAATACGAATTTTCATATTATCTATTCATTCAAAAACAGCTGGCGCATTATACCTGAGGAATGAAAGCAACTGATGATCTTAAAAGACAGGCATAAAAAACGCAGTCCAAAAAACTGTGTTGGACTGCGATCAAATGATCATCTGTCTGGAGTTCAGATGATCATAGAGAATAAAAACAAGGTTATCTATAAAAGAAGAGATAACGAAGAATACTTAAAGTAATTAAATACTCTTAATACCTATTATGAGGATGGTTGGATATTTTTCAATCAAATTGTGTAACAAAAAAAAGAGAGCCGAAGCTCTCTCTTTTTTATTTTTAATTAGTGACGTGCTGCTTTTGAACCTTCCACCGGTTTCACAATCGGTGTTTTAGGCAAAGGTTTTGGCATCGAAACTAATGCTAAAGGTAAGATGTCATCAATACTTTTCACAGCTTTGATTTCCAAACCTTCTTTAACATTCGCAGGAATTTCTGCCAAGTCACGAACGTTATCTTGAGGAATAAAGACAAGCTTGATTCCACCGCGGTGTGCTGCAAGAAGTTTTTCTTTTAAGCCACCAATACGCATTGCACGACCACCTAAGCTTGTTTCACCAGTCATTGCAATATCAGGACGAATTGCAATACCTGTAAATGCTGATACAAGCGCAGTTGTTAATGCTAAACCAGCAGATGGACCATCTTTTGGTGTTGCACCTTCAGGTAAGTGAACATGTACATCAGTTTCTTCAAAACGAGAAGCTTCAATACCTAATTCATCAGCGCGTGTACGTACTAAAGTCATTGCGGTAGTAATAGATTCTTTCATAACGTCGCCGAGTGAACCGGTCGTAATAAATTTACCTTTACCTTTGACAGCTGCAACTTCAATAGTAAGTAACTCACCACCTACAGATGTCCAAGCTAGACCATTGACGCGTCCTACTTGAGCTTCATCTTCTGCAATACCAAAGTCAAACTTATGTGGACCTAAGTATTCTGGAAGATTGGCAGAAGTCACATCAAGCTGTAAGTTTTTAGACTTTTTACTTACGGCTTCTTTTACTACCTTACGTGCAATTTTAGATACTTCACGTTCTAAATTACGTACACCAGCTTCACGTGTGTAGCGTTGAACAATGTCACGAATCGCTTCTTCATGGATTGTTAACTCTTTTGCACGTAGTCCATTGTTCTTAATTGCTTTTGGAACAAGGTAACGTTCAGCAATGTTAACTTTTTCATCTTCGGTATAACCCGGTAGACGAATCACTTCCATACGGTCAAGCAATGCTTCTGGAATATTCATACTGTTTGCAGTACAGATAAACATCACTTCAGATAGGTCAAGATCAAGATCTAAATAGTGATCGTTGAACTTACTGTTTTGTGATGGATCAAGTACTTCAAGCAATGCAGAAGCAGGGTCACCACGGTAGTCTTGAGCCATCTTGTCAATTTCATCGAGTAAGAACAATGGGTTCTTCACGCCGACTTTTGTTAAAGACTGCACAATTTTACCTGGCATCGCACCAATATAAGTACGACGGTGTCCACGAATTTCTGCTTCATCACGTACGCCACCAAGCGCCATGCGAACAAACTCACGACCTGTTGCTTTCGCTACAGATTCACCAAGTGAAGTTTTACCTACACCCGGAGGGCCTACTAAACATAGAATCGGACCTTTGAGCTTTTTAACACGTGACTGAACAGCTAAGTATTCAACAATACGATCTTTAACGTCATCTAAGCCGTAGTGATCGGTATCGAGAATTTCCTGTGCTTTCGCAAGGTTAATACTTACTTTGCTCGCTTTATTCCACGGCGTATCTAAAATTACTTCTAGATAGTTACGTACAACAGCAGCTTCACTAGAGGCAGGCTGCATTGCTTTAAGCTTACGGAACTCAGCTTCAGCTTTTTTACGTACGTGTTCAGGTAAATCAGCTTCAGCAAGACGTTTCTCTATTTCGGCAACGTCATCTTCAGCACCGCCATTCATGTCGGAAAGTTCACGTTGAATGACTTTCATTTTTTCATTTAGAAAGTATTCACGTTGGTTTTTTTCCATTTGGCGTTTTACGCTGTCATGCAAAGTTTGTTCAATTTGCTGTTCTGCAGATTGATTTACCAAGTAGTTCATCAGCTCTTGCAAATGTGCTTCAAACTCATCGTACTCTAAAAACTTCTGTTTAATTTCAATATTTAGAGGTACACGTGTTGCTACGAAGAACATGAGTTGTAGCAAGTCTTCAATTTTATTAGCCGCAGCAACGAGTTCACGCGCATTACGTAATTTTGCTTCAGCATATTGAGCAAATAAAGTACGTAACTCTTGCAAACGAGCTTCTTGAGTAGCTTTATCTACGTTAATTGTCATTGGACTTAAGCTGTGCTCAGCAGTCAAATGACTATCTTCATCGATAATCTTTTCAAGTTTAGAGCGATGTAAACCTTCAATAAGTACTTTAATGCAGTTTTCATCATTCTCATGATTTACGACTTGAACAATCTTAGCGACAGTTCCGTACTGATAAAGGTTATCGTGATCAATTTCTTCTGTAAGCGAATCTTTTTGCGCAACTACAAATACTAAATTGTCACTGTTACGAGCCACATCAACTGCATTGATCGATTTTTCACGACCCACGAATAACGCAATTTGCATGTGTGGATAAACCACGACATCGCGCAACGCTAAAAGTGGTAATACACTTGGAACCTGAGGCTCTAAGTCAGTTTTTTCATTCATAATAAGTTCAGACATGGGCACTCCTAATGAGTGACAACGAGGTTGCCATGTTTTTTATAGTGATGTGTATTTTAAAAATTACAAGGGCCTTACTAGAGAAAATGTGGAAAAAATGACTAATTTAGTCAACTTTTTTATTAAAATATTATGAATCAAAGGATTAATTCTTAAGAAGAATAAAATCTTGTAGAAAGGATAAGTAATTTAGCTTAATAATTGTGAAATATTCATATAGTAGAAAAGACGTTTGGATGGAAAATAACCATTTTCTTATGTCATTTATCGGCATTGTATAATTAACAATAATGCAAAACTTATTTAATATTGAACATTAAATAGCCGTGTTACTATAAGTTGGTAAATCGGTCTGTCACGTAGAAGTAACCATCCTTAGGGTGGTTACTTTTATGATTTTAGGGACATTAAAAATTTAAGACTAATTTTAATTTTCATATAAATATTATCTTTTAAAATGATAAACACGTTGTGGGGTAAGTAAGGCATCTAAGGGTTGGTCCCAACTTTGGCGTTTTAGAGTATATTCAATAAATTGAAATTGATGAGCTATTCCTAAGCGATAAGGCTGATGTTTTGCAGTAGCCAAGGTACGATCATAATAACCACCTCCCATACCAATACGCGTACCATATTGATCGCATGCTAAAAGTGGCATGAGTAATAAATCAAGAGAAGACACATGTTTTGCTCTGCTTGCCATAGGTTCTTTCATACCCAATGGATGATGTGAAAACCGTCGGTTTATATATTGGTTTTTAGATATTTTTACCCAAACTAAACGTTGATTCATAGAGCAAATCATCGGTAAATAAACTTGTTTATTCTTTTTAAAACATAGATCTATGAGAAGCTCTGTATGAACTTCACCAAAGGCATGTAAATATAGGCCAATTTTTTTTGAAGAATGAAAAATAGGAAGGGTGTTGAGATGATGAAGAACACCAAGCTGAGCTTGTTTTTGTTCAAATGAAGTTAAAGAACGTCTTTTAGATCTTAAATTTTTTCTAATAAAGCTGAGTTCATTCATGGGGTAAATCTAAAGAAATTAGAGATCAGTCGTGCAAAAGTATACCTATTTTTTGACAGCTTTATGGAAATAGAAGAGTAATTAGAAAAGCACCTTAAATTCATTGGATTAATAATCATAAAGTAATCTGACACATCCTATTTAAAGGTAAAAATTTCTATTTCTTTACGTATCACCAGTATTTCTTTACATTTAATAAGGTTAAGTATATTTAAAAGATTGATGCATCATTACTAAGCCTATGAAGTTAAAAATTCTAACCCTTACTATCAGCACTTTAATGCTACTTGGTGGCTGTACAAAACAAGCAGAGCCTGAAGCAGCGGAAGTTGATTATAAAGCCCAATTTGAAGAGTCAGATCGTAAAATCGGAGAGTTTTTAGATCAGTTAGATAACCCAAATACACCTCAAGATGTTAAGGTCAAAATTTTATGTCATGACTATCCTGAGGTTTATAAAACTCAATACATGCCCGCTTTAATAAAAATTTCGCCTAAACCTTATACTGAAGAAAAGTTGTTATCTGATCTGAAAAGTGCAACTGACTACTATAAGGATGCTTTCGGGATTAAATGTAATCAATAAATTTAAGCGAGTTTTATCTCAAAAAATCCGATAAGTGTGAATTGATTGGCATTATTGACTTATGATAAATTTTCTTTTGTCTTAAATAAGTAATAGTTTGGGGATCAAGATATGGAAATCTTAAAGTTCTTACAGAGTTTTAATACGGTTGGAACCTATTTAACCATTGCATCAACCATTTTAGTGGGTCTTGTTATTTATTTTTATATAATTAATCCCGCGTAAAACTCTTTCAAAGAAATAGTGATCAAATCACTATTTCTTTTTTATTAATAAGATTTTTTAATTAGTTTAAAGCTATAAAAATAAGGTAGGTGTATGAAGTTTAAATTATTTTTTCTTAGTTTTTTGGCTTGTGGTTGTTATGCGGATGAAACGGTAAGTGATCCGCAAATTTGCAATGTAGTAAAAAAGGTTGCTTATACTGTAATGGAGGCACGTCAACAAAAAGTTCCATCTGAAGACTTGCAGCAAATAGCGAATAGCCTGAAAGATCCAGAAGCAAAACAACTTTATCAAGATTTAATTAATTCTGCTTATTCTGCGAAAATATTTAAAACTGGTTTCTTTAAAAGAAAAGCAATAGAAGATTTTCAGACAGCTTGGTATGAACAGTGCTTGAACAACAATGAAAAGTAAATGCTCCGAAGATGCCGCTGCATGTGTCGTTACCCTGAACCCGATGAGTTCAAGGTGGACGCGACGTATACTTGCTGGGTTTCCTACTCGAAGGTAGGCATACACTCTAAATATACAGAACGCAATCCATAAGTTTAAGTATCGGCAGGGGAATAGACCCGCTGGCGAACATCCCAGAGATAGCTTAAGTATAACCGATCTGACCCTGATGGCAATCACTTGAGTTTATGGAACTGTAAACTTAGTTTGCGTTTGATGAAGCTTTGTACATTAGAGTACAGAAAAGAATATTCAACTGGAGTTTTACTCTCAATAAAAATGCCTTGCATCTATGTTTTAGAATACAAGGCATTTTTGTATTGATAGAAGTTGATTAAACGACTTGTTCAACTTCTTCTAAAATTGTTTGCAAGAGGCGTTCGCAATGAGTGTATTCCTGCAAAGATTTATTAAGGCTCAGCACTTCTTGAGTTAACTGTAGGGCAACCATAATGACTAGTTTGTTGTGCTCAACACGTGGGGCACTACGGCGCATATCATTAAACTTCTCATTGAGTAGCTGTGCTGCACGTTCAAGTTCATCTTTTTTATCTGCGGTAGTAGCGAGTCTAAAAGTCTGCTCAATCAGCCTAAGCTCTACCATGACTTGTTCACTCATGATTGGGTCTCCTCACCAGTTTCAGCATTAGGATGGGCAAGCTGCTGGATTTCTTGGGCATGTTGATCTTGAGCGGTGCCTAAAATTCCCAAACGTTGAATAATCGCTTCAACTTTTGATTTGGCAAGCTCATTTTTTTGTAACAAACGATCACGATCTTGTTGTAAATCATGCAGCTCTTGCTGGGTTTGACGCTGGTGGGCTTGTAACTTTTCTTTTGCAACACGTAATTCATTGCGTTCTGCAAGAATTTCCTGAAAACGATTTTTTAAATCAGTCGTGCTCTTTTCTAATCGGCTATAACGTTCAGCAAGTGTGTTAGCATCTTGATTCAACTGTTGAAATTGGCCTTTTAACTGAGTGAGTTGCTCAGTTACCGACTCAATTTCCTCTTGTTTTTTAGTGATAATACTATTTTTTTGCACAACTTGTGCGTGATGCTCTGTTTCAGCCAGTTCTTTAGCTTCTGAGAGGGCCGCATGTTCACTCTCTAAATGATGTAAGCGTGTTTTTAAAACGCTAATATGCGCTTGTAGCCGCTGTAATTGTTCTAACATAACGAGGTCGCACAGAATTGCAATCAAAGGTAATATATACAAAGTATAGAGATTGGATAAACGAATGCAAGACGATATTTCAGGCTGGACAGATTGGAACGCTCATTTTGAAGGAATTGAAGAAATTTCAAGCCCTAGTGAGTTACATGGTCTGTTAACAGGTATTGTTTGTGTGACAGAAGCGCCTACGCGTGAAGAATGGTCACAAATTTTAACAACCCTTAATGTGCCAGAGTTAAGTGAAGATGCTTTAGCACTTTTAACTGACGAAGCAGAAGATGTAGTTCATGCTTTATCGGAAGACGAATTAGATTATCTACCAATGCTTCCAGACGATGAACATCTACTTCAAGAGCGTGTGCAGGCATTATCTGATTGGTGTGCGGGTGTTGTATTAGGTTTCGGTTTAGCATCTGGTCATGTGCGCGGTGATGAGCGGGAATTGATCGAACACCTTCAAGATGTTGCAGCAGTCGAATTTGAAGATTCTGACAATGATGAGGAAGGTGAAAGCAGTTACGAAGAATTGTATGAATTTGTACGCTTAATCCCTGTAAGCTTGTCTATTGGCAGAAAAAAAATCACTGTAGCTGAAAGTTCTTTATTGAAAAACTTTCATGCAAAAAGTAAAACTGCTGCTCTAGGTACAGATCAGAATATTGTAGAAATGTTCACACCACATCGCCCAAGCTAATTGAGGCGATGTGTTATTGGTTGTATTTTATTTTTTGACTTTAAAATTCTAAATCAAGTAGATCATTATGAAATTGCCTCAAGCTGATTTTCAACATCGTAGAGACCGTCTGGCAGAAAAAATGGGTCCTAACAGTATTACAATTATTGCAACGCGTGAGGAGATGTACCGTAATCGTGATGCGGATTATAAATTCCGTGCCGATAGTAGTTTTTTCTATTTGACGGGCTTTGCTGAGCCTGAAGCAGTTGCAGTTATTGAAACCTTTGAGGATGTAACTGACTATAGTTATAGTCTTTTCTGCCGTGAACGTAACCGCGAGATGGAAATCTGGAATGGTTACCGTGCCGGAATTGATGGCGCGATTGAAGAATATGATGCAGATGAAGCCTATGCAATTGATCTGCTTGATGAAGAAATTATTGAAAAGTTATTAAATAAAGAGCGTCTTTATTATCGGATTGGGCAAAATGCTGCATTTGATGCACGGGTAAGTCAGTGGATTAAAAAAGCAGATGCTGAGCACCGACATCAAGGTGCTCCGGCTCAACTGATTCAGCTCGACCGTATTGTGGATGAAATGCGTTTAATCAAGTCATCCCAAGAACTTGAGCTGATGCAAATTGCTTCAAAAATTAGTGCCAAGGCACATACCCGTGCGATGCAAATGGTGCGTCCAGGTATGATGGAATATGCACTTGAAGCCGAACTCAATTATATTTTTGGGCAAAATGGCTGTGTCCCGTCTTATAACAGTATTGTCGGTGGCGGCGCCAATGCTTGTATTTTGCACTATATTGAAAATAACCAACCACTCAAAGATGGTGATTTGGTCTTAATTGATGCTGCATGTGAATATGAATTCTATGCGTCAGATATTACCCGTACTTTTCCGGTAAATGGTAAGTTTAGTGCTGAGCAAAAAGCATTATATGAAGTTGTATTAGCCTCTCAATATGCCGCAATTGATGCAGTACGTATTGGTAATTCATACCGTGAACCTCATGAAGTCGCAGTTAAAATTTTAACCAAAGGCTTAGTGGATTTAGGTCTGCTCAACGGGGATGTTAACGAGCTCATCGAAACCGAAGCATACCGTCAATTTTATATGCATGGTACAGGCCATTGGTTAGGTATGGATGTACATGATGTCGGATCTTACAAAAAAGGTGAAGACTGGCGTCAATATGAAGAAGGTATGGTCGTTACCGTTGAACCAGGCATATACATTGCACCAGACGATGAAACTGTAGATAAAAAATGGCGTGGTATTGGTATTCGTATTGAAGATGATGTAGTCGCAACATCGAAAGGTCCACGAGTTTTAACTGCTGATGTAGTTAAAAATATTGCAGATATTGAACATTTAATGGCACAAGCTAAATCATAATTAAACGTATTCGCCAAAGGAGCACAACTCGATGCAACAACAAGTGATTATTGTAGGTGGGGGAATGGTTGGACTTAGCCTTTCACTCATGCTGGCGAAGGCTAATATTGCAGTAAAGCTGTTAGAGGCTGTGAAATACCCAAACTATGATGATCAAAATGTTGCTCCTTATCATTCTAGTTTTGATGCGCGTAATACCGCTTTATCGCGTCGTAGTGTACAGATTTACCAAAAGCTGGGGTTATGGGATGCATTACAGCAACATGCGACTCCAATTCTACAAGTTCACATTACTGAACAAGGTAGTTTTGGTAAGGCGCGCTTAATTGCAGAACAAGAAAAAGTCGAAAGCTTTGGGCAAGTGATTGAAAATGCTTGGCTTGGCCGTGTTTTATTGACTCAAGTACGTCAGCAGCCTTTGATTGAGCTGATTGATGGCGTACAGGTGACTGCTTTAACTCAAGATGCTGAACAAGTACATATTGAAGCCAAGCGTGGAGAAGAAGTCTTAAAACTTGAGTCAAAACTACTAATCGCAGCAGATGGACGTGACTCTTTTTGTCGTCAGGCAATTGGCGTCGGTGTTGATGTTCATGATTATGATCAGGTTGCAATTGTTACAACTGTTCAGACCTCAAAACCTCATGACCAAGTAGGATTTGAGCGTTTTAGTGCATTAGGTCCTTTAGCTTTATTGCCTTTACCGGGTGAATATCGCCGTTCGGTTGTATGGCCTGTAAAAAAAGGCACAGAAGGTGAGTGGTTAGGCGATGAAAATGATCAGCACTTTTTAAATGCTTTACAACAAACTTACGGTGACCGAGCGGGTAAATTTGAAAAAACCGGCAAACGTTTTAGTTATCCACTTTCGCAAGTGCTTGCACATAAACAAGCTGTAGGTCGCGTTATTTTAATGGGTAATGCAGCGCATACCATCCATCCTGTTGCAGGACAGGGCTTTAACCTATGCTTACGTGATGCGGATGTTTTGGTGCGTTATTTAGTGAACCAGCTAACCGCTTCTGATGATATTGGTAACCCTGATAATTTACTTGCCTATGAACAAGCTCGTTTGTCAGACCAACAACGAGTGATTAAGTTCTGTGATACTGTCGTTCGTGGTTTTAGTAACCAAAATCCATTATTAAAATTAATTCGTAATACGGGATTAATTGCATTTGATGTCATTCCGGGGGTTAAGCCACTGGTAGCGAACTATGCAATGGGGCTAAAAGCATGAGTGAAATATTAGATGTTGTCATTGTTGGTGGTGGACTGGTTGGTGGTTTAACTGCTTTATTGCTTGCCCAAGGCGGTGTACAGCCTACTGTGCTTGATGCTGCTCCTGTACTGGATGTTGAAAAGACACTGGGTGTGATGAACCCGCGTGTTTTAGCCCTCAGCCAAGCGACCATTCATTTACTTAAAACTGTCAATGTTTGGGATGATCTGGCACGTCAAATGCCTTATACGGGCATGCAGGTGTGGAATCTGAATGGCTATGGTGAAATTAATTTTGGTCATGAGTCCATACAAAGACCAATGCCGGAACAGTCCTTGGGTTCTATGGTTGAGCCAAGTGTATTGAATGTTGCTATTCAACAAAAAATGCTTGAGCAACTAACAGATTATCGCACTCAGGTTCGTGTGACTCGTATTGAGCAGGGTGTGGGGTGTTGGCATATTCAATTGGCAGATGGTACTACACTTAAAACTAAGCTGCTTATTGGTGCTGATGGCGCCAATTCATTTGTACGAGAACAGGCTTTTATTGATCTAGACGTATTAGATTACAAGCAAGCAGCGATTAGTTGTGCCATCAAAACATCTAAACCCCACAATTATGTAGCTCGTCAAATTTTCTTACCGACCGGGCCTTTAGCATATTTGCCGATGGCTAGCCTTGAAGAAAGTGAGAATGGATACTGGCAATCCATTGTCTGGACACTACCTGATGATTATGCCGATGAATATTCCGCTTTAACCGATCATGAGTTTATGCAGCTTTTAACTCGAGAAAGTCAGCATATGTTAGGTGAAGTGTTAGACGTTCGTTCAAGAGCACAATTCCCGCTTAAAGCTCGCGCTGCAAAACAATATGTTAAAGCTGGTTTAGCTTTAATTGGAGATGCAGCACATGTTATTCATCCACTTGCTGGACAAGGGGTAAATATTGGCTGTCTAGATGCAGCTGTACTCTGTGATGCACTACTACATGACTTAGCACGAGGTGTATGGGCAAATGAACAGACATTGTTGCGTTATGAGCATCGCCGTAAAGGCCAAAATGATGCAATGATGCATAGCATGTCGGCAATTGGCTGGTTGGAAAGTAGTGAGCTATTTCCATTTATCTGGGCTCGGAATGTTGGACTCAAGCAAGTTGAACAAATTTCCTTCTTAAAAGAGCGTTTTATGCAACAAGCAAACGGTTTAGGGTCTTTACAAAACACCCAGTATAGTCGTTAAAATAATGACGTAGTTTATGCTCTACTGGTCTAAATAAATATCAGTAGATATTTTTTAAGCAATCATTTATATATCATTACCAATTGGGTTGAAAAAGATACACATTTGACCAATTTGGCTCTTTGCTAAATGCAAAGAGATTGCTAAATTTCTGAGGTCTTGGGACCATAGCGATGATGCAATAGAAATCATTCTGGGGAGTGAAAAATGTCAGATATCAATGATTATGAAGATGCAGAAGATTCTGCTGTAGATGAAGATGAAGCAAAGGCAGCTGAAAGCGGTGCAGCTGATGAAGAAGCAAGCAGTATTAATGATACTGACATTGCTGAGGCAGAAACGCTGACTGTGACTGCTAAACAAAAACAGCGCCAAGCGTTGGAAGATGAAGTTGCCGCATTTCTAGCTCGAGGGGGAAGAATTACCGAAGTTCCTCCAGATGAACATAGCGACCATTAATTCTAAAAAGCATCACAAGAGTGATGCTTTTTTATTTTTAAGGTGCGTTTTGAAGTTCTTTCAAAATCCCACACTCATCTACTGTTCGATTGGTAGAGCAGTGCTGTTTTAAATCAATTAAAGATTCTTTTAAAAGTAATAATCGTTCGATTTTTTCAGATACTTCAATCAAGTATTTATTCACCAAATTATCAACTTCCGTACAAGCCTGTTTCGGCTGAGCTTTCATTTCTTTTAACGTTTTAATATCGTTGAGAGAAATATCTAATTCACGGCAATGCTTAATAAATAAAAGGTCCGCAAGAGTTTGCTCCGTATAAACACGATAATTATTTTCTGAACGCTGAATACGCTCCAGCACACCTACTTTTTCGTAATAACGGATCGTATCAATTGGAATACCCGCTTTTTTTGATAATTGACCAATAGAAAGACTCATAAGACTTGACTCTGGAGTTACTCGAGGGTTTTTAATCACTATAAAAGAGTTTTTGAGGAAATAAAATGGCTGGATGTGGTTGTGCTTCAACATGCTCTCCTACCAAGAAAGTCAGTCCACGTTTTAGAAAAGCGTTATGGATTGCGCTTGTAATTAATGCCTTAATGTTCGTGGTTGAAATCTTGGGGGGATACAAAGCCCAATCCGTTTCACTTTGGGCAGATGCATTAGATTTTGCCGGAGACGCAGCAAACTATGCATTATCTTTAGTCGTCCTTTCGATGAGTTTATATTGGCGTGCGACAGCGGCACTACTTAAAGGAATAACGATGGTAGCTTTCGGCGTTTTTGTCATTGCGAAAGTGGTTTGGTCATATTTTTATGGAGTTCCACCGGAACCAATGGTCATGGGGGCAATTGGAGTAATAGCCTTAATTGCTAATGTTTCCGTCGCCCTTATGCTTTATGCATTTCGTGATGGTGATGCCAATATGCGCTCTGTTTGGTTGTGTAGTCGAAATGACTCAATTGCCAATATTGCTGTAATTTTAGCGGCGGTTGGAGTGTTTGGAACGGGCAGTGTATTTCCCGATTTATTGGTTGCCTTTGTCATTGCTTACTTGGGAGTATCCTCCGGCTACGCTGTTATAAAACAGTCACAGCAAGAAAGAAAACAGGCAAGAGTTGTGCTTGGCAGTGAAGCATCATAAAAGAGCAATAAAAAAGGATCTTTTATATGATCCTTTTTTACTTTTAAGCCATTAAAACAAAAGTGTTAGGGCAATACACCACATAATACATCCAATAATGAAATCTAAAATTTTCCAAGCTTTAGGATTGGTAAATAACGGCTTCAATAATTTTGCACCATAACCTAGACTGAAAAAGAAGATCCAAGAAGCAAGAATACTGCCCAAAGCAAAACTAATTTTATCTTCTAGCTGGGTTGCTACTGAACCAATCAAAACAATAGTATCTAAATAGACGTGTGGATTAAGCCAAGTAAAGGTAAGACAGGTCACTAGTGCTTGAGTTAACGTCTGTTTTTGACCGTTATCAAGTTCCATACTTTGAGTGGTTTTAAATGCAGCATAGAATGCCTTTGCACCGTAAACGAATAAAAACGTTGCCCCTAAATATTTAGCAATAGTAATTAAGATGGGTGATGCAGTCATGATTTCGGCAAAACCTAATACACCCAAAGCGATTAGAATCGAATCAGACAATGCACAAATTAAACATAGCCAAAATACGTATTGTTGTTTCAGACCCTGCTTTAAAACAAAAGCGTTTTGGGCTCCAATCGCTACAATCAGGCCGCTGCCAATACCGAAACCTTTAAAAAATATGCTGAGAGATAACATGACAATAAGTAAGTTTGAAAAAATCAGATGTGGGAATTATCTGACTTTTTATTAAGAAATAAGTAAAATTAAGAATATTTAGGTTTAGCTAAAATTAATTTAGGTTTGATATGCTCGATAGTAAACAATGTGAAGCCTTTCTGGCAGTAGCAGAGGTAGGTAGTTTTGATGCCGCAGGTGAGCATTTATATATTACTCCGTCGGCAGTGTCGTTACGTGTACAGGCCTTAGAAAAATATTTAGGGCAGGTCCTAATCATACGCGGACGCCCCTGCGTACTCACTCAAGCAGGGCAAACTTTATTGCAGCACTTACGTCATACCAGACTGATGGAGCAAAATTTATTACAAGGTTTAATGGGGAAATCTTCTGAATCTGAATTTTATAAAATTGCTTTGGCTTCAAATGCAGACTCATTAGCCACTTGGCTTTTACCGTGCATTCAGCAAACGCTTTTTAAAGAAAAAATTGTATTAGAAGTAAAAATTGACGATCAATCTCACACACATACTTTGCTTGAAACGGGACAGGTCAATGCCTGTATCTCGGCAGAAGAGCAAGTTATGGCGGGTTGTTTAGCTCAGCCTCTTGGGAAAATGCGTTATAAAATGCTGGCATCAGCCGAATTTGTAAAACGGTGGTTTAGTGGTGGAATTGACCGAGAAGTTTTAAGAAATGCACCAGCTGTAATTTTTAACCATAAAGATTTAATGCATTCGGAAGTTTTATTAAAAGAATACGGTTTACCAATGCAGAGTTATCCTTATAGTTTTATTCCGGCGACAGATGCTTTCGTTAAAGCAATTCAACTAGGTTTGGGATATGGCATGGTGCCCGAGCTACAGGTTCAATCATTACTCGAAAATGGAACACTTGTTGATATTATGCCTGAGGCTCAACTTGATATTCCTTTATATTGGCACCATTGGAAAAGGCAGTCGAAGCAACTTGATGCACTGACTGAAACGATTGTTCAGTCAGCAAAACAGATATTGAGATAAGTTTAAGATTGGGTTAACTCAAGCGCACGTTGATAAGCAACTTTTTTCTTAATACCTGTTAAATCGGCAGCAAGTTGAGATGCCGCTTTAACTGATAAGTCTTGAAGTAAGCGTTTTAAAAGCTCATCTAGTTTTTCTTGTTCAAGATCTGTTTTTTCTGGTGCGCCGCCAACTACAAGTACAATTTCACCTTTTTCTTGGTTATGGTCGTTTTCAATAAAGCTGACCAAATCTTTTAAGGTCATTTTTTTGATCGTTTCAAAGGTTTTAGTGATTTCACGTGCGAAACCAACTGGGCGATTTTCACCAAATACCTCTGCCATATTTTTTACACATTCTAAAATACGGTGTGGTGCTTCATAGAAAATTAAGGTTTGAGTTTCATTTTTGAGTTTTTCTAATTGAGAGATACGTTGAGAAGCTTTTGATGGTAAAAAGCCTTCAAAACTAAAACGGTCACTTGGTAAACCAACTGCACTTAAAGCAGCAATTGCCGCACATGCACCAGGCACAGGCACAACTCTAATGCCATGTTCTTGAGCAGCACGAACTAATTTAAAACCAGGGTCGCTAATAAGCGGCGTACCTGCATCACTAATTAAAGCAACATTGTCACCCGCAAGTAATCTTTGAACTAACTGCTCAATTTTATTGCTTTCGTTATGATCATGACATGCAGTAAGTTGAGTCGATATATTATAGTGCTTAAATAGTTGGGCTGATTGACGTGTATCTTCGGCAGCGACAATAGAAACTGATTTTAAAATATCAATTGCACGGAAAGTCATATCATCTAAGTGCCCGATTGGGGTGGCTACAACGAATAACTGAGCACTCATTTGGTTTTACTCCGTACAGATAAACAATTTTAATCGAGTAGTTTACCCGAAATTATGATTTGGGCGTGAACAATGTCTGTGAACCTTGGCTTTTGGAAAATGAACTGATTTTCATTTGTTCAATTTAAGCCAGAAAATACAGATAGATTTAACAAAAACTTAAATATAAAAATATGTGATGCTACTTTTAACTTGGGGAAGATAAAAATGTTGTTAGCACAGCAGTTGGGTAAATGGGCAGAACAAACGGCGTTAGGCCTGTTACAAGCACAAAACTATGTGTGGGTAACCAGCAATTATCATTCACGCCGTGGTGAAGTGGATTTGATTGTTAAAAGAGGGCAAGAACTGGTTTTTGTAGAGGTAAAGGCACGTACTATAGGAAATTATGGGCAAGCTTGTGAAATGGTGACATGGACAAAGCAGAAGAAAATTATCAAAACTGCGATGCGTTTTTTACAGTGCTATCCATCTTATCAGGAATTTTATTGTCGTTTTGATGTGATTTGTTTTGATTTTCCACAGAAAATTGCAAAAACAGTACAGCAAGACTTTTCAAAATTCCATTATGATCTGCAATGGATCGAAAATGCATTTACTTTGGATTAAGAGTTCATTACTCTTTTGAGCAAATTTAAGTCTGATGCTTTATGATCAAGCCAAGAAAAGATTGATAGGAGTCTGGTGGAGTGTTAAACCGTATTGCTGTAACAATGCTTTGTGTCGCAAGTTTATCGGGTTGCGCAAGTTTTATTTCTGGTGGAACAGGCACAGCTCCAGTCGGAACAGACAGCGGTGTCCGCAGTTTGGGCCAAGTGTTCATTGACTCTTCAATTAAACGTACAGCAAATATCAACCTTTATAAACTTGATCAGCGCTTTAAGCAGTCACGTATTAATATCGAAAGCTTCCACAGTACTGTTTTATTAACAGGACAAGTGCCAGACCCATATTTAAAACAATTGGCAGAAGATAATCTTAAAGCCATGAGCGATGTGAAAGCTGTACATAACTACATTACCGTTGGTAATAAAGTCAGCTACAACACGATTATGCAAGACGCGGGTGTAACTGCCAATACACGTGCGCTTTTAATGAAGGCACCTGTAGTTTCTGATAGTAAGGTTCTCGTACATACCGAAGACGGCGTACTTTATGTCATGGGACGTTTAAATACTGCTGAAATTAATGATTTGAATAGCGTCTTACAAAATGTGGGTAACGTAACTAAAATTGTTACTTTAATTGATAACGTTGATTTAGCGCCTGCACCAGCAGCGAGTACTGCAAGTGCAACGGCTACTCCGGTTATTAATAACGTCATTGCTCAACCAACAGTTCAAACTCCTGTTGCAATTGATCCTGACCAAACAGATCCAGCTTCGAATGCACAGTAATATATGAATCTGATTGAACAACTACAAAGCAAAATTGAACAGGCGCGAACTCTTTATAAAGAGTTCCGCCTTTATGATTTGGGGAGTTTTGCTTTAAACCGTTTTACGCCTAAAGATGGTTTTGAACAGGTTGCCAATGTCCGTTATGGTTTAAAACCGCGTCACCGTTTGGATATTTACCGATCTGTTAAAAAACTAGCACATCAGCCGCTTATCGTTTTTGTACATGGTGGTGCTTGGCAGCATGGTAATAAACGAGATTATCTTTTTATTGGCGAAACATTTGCTAAAGAAGGTTATGACGTTGCAGTTATTAACTATCAATTAGCGCCTAAAAATATTTTTCCAAGTTTTGTTGATGACTTGACTCAGGCATTGAATTATTTACATCAAAACCAAGAAAAGCTGGAAATCTCTACAGAAAATATTGTACTTATGGGGCATTCGGCAGGGGCATTTAATGTCATGTCTGCTGTTTATCATCCAAAACCAAACCCTATTCAGTGTTTAGGCAATATTAAGGCAATTTTTGGTTTAGCTGGACCTTATCATTTTGATTATAAGGGTGACCCACTAGCTGAAGATGCTTTTGATCAAAGTATTTCTTATCAAGAGGTGATGCCATACTATTTCGTCAACCAAAATAGTATTAAACATTACTTGCTCATGGCTGAAAATGATCAGCTTGTCGGTAAAGAAAATACATTAGATTTGGATCGCGCTTTAAGACAAAGTGGAAATCACAGCCATATCGCCGTGATTCCTAAAACTGGCCATATTACAATTTTAGCTAGTCTTTCTAGTTTTATTAGCCATTATTTTAGAACGAAAAGAACGATCTTACATTTTCTTGAAGAAGTGTTTTAAACGAAAGTCTCGTTTAAAACACAGCAGATTACCCAGCTTGGGTAATCTGCATAATCATTGAATGAGCAATACTTCCTTTAAATGGAATCTCAGGTAATTGATCAATTTTGAAGAATTGTGCATCTGCAATTTCTTCTTCTTGAAGCTTAATTTCACCCGACTCATATTCTGCCCGAAAAGCTACCATAAGGTTACTTGGGAATGGCCAAGGCTGACTTGACATATATTGAATATTTTTGAGTTTTAAACCGACTTCTTCGAAGGCTTCACGTTGTACTGCTTCTTCAAGTGTTTCACCCACCTCAACAAAACCTGCAATCAAACCATACATGTTGGTTTTATTGTGAACCGACTTCGCGAGTAAGATTTCATCATCACCACGAGTAATGACGGTAATAATGCAAGGGTTTACACGAGGGTATTGGTGATAGCGACAAGAAGGGCACACCATTGCATATTCGGTTGGATGAACTTCTGTCGGATGTCCACAGTGGCTACAAAATTTATGGTTACGTCGCCATTCAAGTAATTGAACAGCTCGACTCGCTTGCAAAAACTGTTCTTTCGACCAACTGGTAATAAGCTGGCGAATTGGAACAAGTTGTAAGCCTTCGGGAATAGGTTCCTCAGCAAGCAAGTCACGCGCAATGACCTGCTCATCATGAGTGAAAAGTAAATCACTTGCTAACTTTTCGACTTTGGGTAATTGAAGGTTCTGGTCAACCAGTAATTGTTGATGATGGAAAATATAAGCAAGTGATAATTCAGACATTAAGCTGCCTTTTTTTGAAGTTGTTGACTACTCGACAATGCTACATTAAACATGGATTGTAGAACAGGTTGTTTATTTTTTAAATTGTCAACTAACATGTCAATACCTGCTAATACGTTAAAAATACAGTGAATTTGGTCTGTATTAAAAGGCTGTTTTTGTTCAAGTTGCTCTTGAACAAATTGAGCAGTTTGGAGTAAAGCTTGTTGTTGAATCGTGCTTCCTAAAAATTCGGCTGCACCCGCTAACTCTTTTAACGAACCTGCAATTGCTTCAATATTTTGTGTTTGATCATTTGCATACAAAGTCAGACTTTGACAGATAAAATCAATTAAATTTTTTGTCTCAATAAGCAAGGCTTGGTGTGCTTCATCAAGACGATCTAAAGAAATATCCGTATTGTTCACATTAAGTTGTAAACGATTCGAGGTGAATTGACGTACTAAAATACCAATTGAGTTCATGGCCGACAAAATACTGTTCATCAGCTGCTGCGCATAGTTCTCATCACTTAAAATGTTAAGTTGACTTAAACTAGTAGCTTGCTGAGAAAGTGCAGATGAGGCGTCATCTAGATTAAGAAGTTTAAAGGTATAGGCCAGCTGTAAAAGGCTCGCTTGGAGTTGCTGTGCTTTTTCAGACGACATATTTTGATAGTTGTACTCAATATCATTACGCACTTTATTCATTTCATCCAAGATTAATTGGCTGACGGTGTGCATCGTGTCAAAGTCAGGACCAAAAAGATGGCGACTTAAAACGAGTAATTGAGTATCTGTTGGTGTTTCCTCACCTATATGAAGTTGGTTGCGAATATGGTGGGCAATCTCATCTTCTTGAGCAATGACAATACTTAAAATATCTGCAAGTTCAGCTAAATCAGGCTTGAAAGTTTCCGGAGTTGCTAAGAACTGACCAATCTGATTTTCGATATTAATGAGTACACGTAGGCGTGAATCATTTAAAGGTAGGTCATCAATATGGTTAAAAGCATAATTGACGAGCTGCCAATATTGTTGGCTTGGCTGAGTGTTCGCCATGCTGAGCAAATAGGTTGCAATAAGTTTAAAGGCTTGAAAATTCTGAGCTGATGCTGTCTTTTTTAAAAATTGATGTAGAGATAATTTATAGAGTTGATGGATGAACTGAGTTTTTTCACTAATTAATATTTCAGGCGAAGGCAGTTCGAGCGAAGTATCTGCAAGTAAGGGAACAAGAGCCTGTCCTGATGTAGTCAGTGGTTTATTTAAAGCTAATTCTAAATTATTTAAGGTCGTAAGAAGAAACTGTGGAACTTGTATTTCGCGCAAACAGATAAATTCAATATAACGTTTTACCATGGTCGTGCCTTCGCTTAAGGCAATGACATCATCAGTATTAATTTGTGCTGGATTCGCAATAATTTTTTGCATCAACTCAGTTGAATATTGAGTGATTTTTGCAAGATAGGGGATATCAATTAAGCGTAGTACTTGAGTGCATTGCTTAAACTGTTCTAATGCATCATCAATACCAAAAGGGAGAGTTTGTTCTTCAATTAAGGTACTTACAGCACCTTCAACCAGTTTTATTGAACGATCAATTTCATGTTTAATGATGAGTAAGGCTGTTGGATCGAAATGAATCGACGTATGCTCAGACATAAACGTTCCCCTTTGCAAAAAAATCAATTGTTATATTCGTAGTGCTCATTAAATTGAGCTAAAAATCTATGCGACTAATATAACTTAACTTGCAAAGGGGAAAAGCTAAAAACACTAAAGAATCAAAAATTTATTTTGCAAAAAGGCAAGGTTCTCCGTGTTTTTCCTCATATTCTTTGACCCAAGTCTCATGTGTATTTAACTCTTCCTCAGAAGGGTAAATTACAGGAAGGTCAATTTGAACTCTGCTTCTATTGGTTGTTTGCTGGCTATTTTCACTCTGAGATAAGGCATCTATATCAAAAGAAACCTGACCACCAGTCATTGCTAAATAAACATCAGCAAGAATTTCAGCATCGAGTAATGCGCCGTGGAAAGTACGGTCACGTGCCGGAATTTCATAACGTCTTACGAGTGCATCAAGGGAGTTTTTTTGCCCTGGATGTTTGTTCTTCGCTAAAGCTAAAGTATCCGTTACCTCACACACTTCAGAAAGCGCAGGAAGTCCTGCGCGTTTAAACTCCATATCAAGGAAGTTCATATCGAAGGTTGCGTTATGGGCAATAATCTCTGCACCTTTGAGATAATCAAACAAGGTGTCTGCAATATCCGCATAGAGCGGTTTATCTTTTAAGAAATCATCACTGATCCCGTGGACGTTTTCTGAATCTCCCACTGGTTTTTGTGGGTTAATATAAATATGAATTGAGCTACCGGTAAGCTTACGGTTAATCATCTCAATCGCGCCCACCTCGATAATACGGTCGCCATCTTGGAAATAAAAACCAGTGGTTTCCGTATCGAGAATCAGTTGGCGAGGACCTTGTAATTTTAATTTGGCTTCGGTCACAACGATTTGAGGATGAATATTTTTGGTTAGCTGCTTACTTTCTTGCTCGGCAGTTTCAACTTCGATAACTTCTTCATCTTCAATAATCATCTCAACTTCTTCAGTTGCCTCAAGGTGAATATTTTCCTCTTCAGTTACTTCTGCCAGATCAAATCCGAAAGGGTCGTCTAGTAACCAGTCCTGTTCAGGCTTTTTTATATCTTGCGGTACAGTGGCAGGCTGTGGTTGCTTGAGTTCTTTAGCAGTTTTGTCTGCACCTAAATTAGCTAACTGGTCTGCCATTTCATTGCCCGGATGTCCTGCATGGCCTTTAATCCAGTTCCACTCTATATTTCTACCTGCACAGACAGCATCTAATTTCTGCCAAAGGTCAGGATTTTTTACATCTTTCCAGTTTTTCTTTTTCCAGCCATGAATCCACTCAGTAATACCTTGCTTCACATAATTTGAATCTGTCCAGATAATTAAGTGAGCATCGGCTGGGCAAAATGAAACACCTTCAATGGCAGCAGTGAGTTCCATACGGTTATTGGTCGTATCCGGCTCACCACCAAATAATTTATGTTCACCCTGTTCAGTAATGACATATGCGCCCCAACCACCTAAACCCGGATTGCCACGACATGCACCATCAACATACAGTGTGATTGTTTGAGACATAAATCGAAACCTAAACTAAAAGAAAAAGAACTGAATATGGTGTATTGTATACGCAAAAAGTTCGGTTCCATCGTATCAAAGCAAGGTTTTTTTAATTTCTTGTAACATTTCCATGCAAATGACATTAAATTATTGCCTTGTCTATCTTGCATGCTTTACTACAATGGCATCGAAGACCCAGGGTTTGTGGGCAGACCCCAAAAAAATATTACGCGAGTTGTTTGGAAGTTTTTATGTATAAACCAACCACATTTGTGTGGCAGCCATCTGCAGCATCATTGTTCAAAATTACCGTACTTAGCTCTGCGTTAGCTGCGTTGGGTATTACAACAGGCTGTTCATCGACTCCGCAATCTGCAAAAACCTCAAAATCAAAACAGGTCAGTGGTGCAGGTTATTTAGATGCGAGTAGTCTTGATTCGTTGGAAGACTTACTTTCAGCAACTGATATGCGTGCTGTAGAGGGTGACCGTCTGCTTATTTTAAAGCACGGTGATGTCTGGAAGCGTATGTCTGTAGGTTTCAAAATGGATCTAAACCATTGGGATTCACGTATTGAAGCTCAGCGTAGTTGGTTTATTTCTCGTCAGCCTTACCTTGATCGATTAAGTGCCCGCGCAAGTCGTTATTTGTATCATACAGTTAAAGAAGCTGAACGCCGCGGATTGCCGACAGAACTTGCATTATTACCTGTAATTGAAAGTTCATATGACCCAGCTGCAACAAGTAGTGCAGCTGCAGCAGGTCTATGGCAGTTTATTCCGAGTACTGGTCGTATTTATGGCTTAAAGCAGACAGGTACGTATGACGGGCGTCGAGATGTTGTTGAGTCGACCCGTGCAGCGTATGAGTTTTTAGGAAGCTTATATAACCAATTTGGCTCTTGGGAACTCGCTTTAGCAGCCTATAACGCAGGTCCTGGACGTATTCAACAGGCGATTAACCGAAATCAGGCAGCTGGCCTACCAACAGATTATTGGTCATTAAAATTACCTCAAGAGACCATGAACTATGTTCCACGTTTCTTGGCTGTTGCCCAAATTATTAAAAACCCAAAAGCTTACGGTATTTCTTTACCACCAATTGCAAATAGACCCCATTTCCGTGAAGTGACTTTATCTGCACCTTTATCTTTAAGCGAAATTGCTTCTGTAGCTGGATTAAGCCGTTCGGAACTCTATGCATTAAACCCGGGATATCGTGGTGAAATGGTAGACCCTGCAAGTCCAATGCGTATCTTGATTCCAGCAGATTTAAGTCCTTCAATTGACAATAAATTAAAACGTCTTAAATCGGGTGGCGGTTCAGGTTGGTGGGCAAATGTGACTTCACCATCTAAGCCAGATGTAAGTGCTTCAACCTCGGTAACAATTAAGACAACACCTGCAAATCAGGTTCAACCAGTTAAACCGTCAACACCTACTAAAACAACAAGTAGCTCTAGCACAGTAAAAACTTCAACACCTCGCGGGTCTGATGCTTTAGCCGCGTTTGCAGCTTCAGCTGATGTACCGAGTGCTCCACGTATTCCTGTCGCTGTGACACCAGCGGCAAACATTAAGCAAGTGAAGACGGAGCCACCAATCTCGGCTGCAGAGCGTGAGAAGATTTTAGCGGCAGTTCGAGCTGAAGGTGAGAAAGAAACAGTTCAGCAAGCTTTAGAGCCACAACCAACACAGGCTGAAAAAGATCAGGTGGTTGCTGAGTTGAAAGCTCTTGCCCCACAAGGAACGGAAATTGTTGATCCTTATGACGGCAAAATTAAGTTAACTGCGATTCAAACGAGCCAATCGGTTGCAGAGCAACAAGGTAAAGAAGTAAGTAAAGGTTTTGCATATCCAAAAACTTTAGCTGAAGACGTGAGTGTAGCTAATTCTGAAGATGGCCAGCGCAATAAAGACAAGCCTTACATTAAAACTGATACAGATGTAGTGGTTGTGCAGCCTAAAGGCAAACGTAGTACCTATACAGTTTTACCGGGTGATACTTTAGCCGTTATTGCGATGAAAAACGGCGTAAACTGGCGCGATGTTGCGAAGTGGAACCAGATTGACCCTGAAAAAACGTTATATGTTGGTTCAACGCTTTATCTTTATGACGCTAAGCCACAAGAAACTCAAACGACTTCGAAAAGCACAGCTAAACCTGATGTATATGTGGTTCAGGCTAACGATAGCTTAAGTGGTGTCGCAAACCAGTTTAATTTGTCAGTAAGACAATTGGCTGAATATAACGATTTATCAGTGACAGATGGCTTATTTGTAGGGCAAAAACTACAGTTAAAAGAACCAAAGAATAGCCGCTCAAGTACTAAAGCCGAGCCAAAAGCAGTTCAGGCAAGTGCAAAACGTATAGCAACTAAGAGCTATACTGTGAAGCGTGGTGAATACTTGAAATTAATTGCAGATCGTTATGCGCTCTCGAATCAGGAACTTGCTGAGTTAACCCCAGGTTTAACGGCAGGTAGTAATTTGTTGGTCGGCCAAAAAATTAATGTGCCTACACAAGATATTACTGTAGATGAAGTAGCTGAAACTAAGACCTCTACTAAAACTGAGAAAGCGTCAGCAAATGTGTCTTATAAAACAGAAGGCTATAAAGTACAACGTGGTGATACTTTATCGAGTATTGCAACCAAATCAAAAATTAGCCTAGCTGAGTTAGCCGAGTTAAATAACTTAAAAGCAAATAGCCATGTACAGCTTGGTCAAACGTTAAAAGTACCAGCAGGCTTAAGTGTTCCTGAACAATACGTTGTACAGTCTGGCGATAGCTTAAATGCGATTGCGAGTAAATATAATTTGCAAACTAGCTATTTGGCTGACTTAAATGGTTTGTCTCGTACGGCTGGCTTACGCGCTGGTCAACGCTTAAAACTCACAGGTACAGTTGAAGAAGCTCCAACTAAATCTTCTAAAAATACGAAAGAAGAAACTCCAGAAACTTATACTGTTAAGTCTGGTGATAGCTTAGGTAATATCGCTAACCGCTACCATTTACAATTGGACTACCTTGCTTCATTAAATGGTCTTTCACGCAACAGTAGCGTGCGTGTCGGGCAGCGTTTAAAGCTAACAGGTGATGTACCTACAGTAGAAACAGCTAAAGTAGATACCAAGACTTCAACTAAAGCAGTTGCGGCGGGTAAAAATACTGAAAGATATACTGTTAAATCTGGTGAGTCTTTAAATAGTATTGCGAGTCGTGCGGGTATTTCAGTGCGTGAACTTGCTGAAATGAATGCATTAAAAGCAAGTGCTAACTTACAGCGCGGTCAAAATATTATTATTCCAAAAACTGTTGTGGAATACAAAGTGAAGCGTGGGGATACGTTAATTGGCCTCGCAAGTAAATATGGTTTAGAAACTAATTTGTTGGCTGAGCTGAATAATTTAACGCCTTCTACTCAGCTTCGCATTGGTGATGTAATTAAAGTGCCTAATTTATAAAATAATTAGCAACTTATGCATAAATCATCTTTTCAACTGAGCCTGCTAGTCGGGCTCAGTGTTTTTTCTCATACAGTTTTTTCTGCACAGCAAACCACCTCATATATAGCGATTCATTCCAAGCCTAAATATTTGGGAATGATGGCTATGCCATATGCAAACCCTAACGCTCCGAAAGGTGGTTTGTTAAGTCAGGCAGCCCAAGGAACTTTTGATAACCTCAATAGTATGAATGGGAAGGGGAATGCAACAGAAGGTGTTAATTATCTTTTTGATACCTTAATGACTCAGTCGTTAGATGAGGTCGGGGTTTTATATCCGCTTTTGGCACAGAAAGTAAGTTATGACCCAGAAAAAACGCAGTCTGTTACTTTCTATTTAAACCCTAAGGCTCGCTTTAGTAATGGACAGTCAGTCACTGCGGCAGATGTTAAATTTAGTTTTGATGCTTATCAGAAGAAGTCCAATTTAGGTTTACAGATGTACCTTGCTGATTTGGCAAAAACAGAAGTAATAAATGCTCATCAAGTAAAGTTTAGTTTTAAATCTACGCACAACCCTAAAATGCCATTCATTTTGGCAACCTTACCCATTTATTCAAAAGCGGATTGGCAAAAAAGAGATTTTAGCCGAATTACCCTACAGCCGATTATTGGCTCGGGACCGTATGTCGTTGAACGAATCGATCCGGGTAGAAGCATTAGCTATAAAAGAAATCCAAATTATTGGGCAAAAGATTTGCCTATTAATAAGGGGCGTTATAATTTTGACCGATTAAAATATGTTTATTATCGAAATTGGGATATTGCTTTTGAAGGATTTAAATCTGGGCAATACACTTTGCATGAAGAGACTAATCCTAAAAAATGGGTAACAGATTATCGTTTTCCAGCCGTAAAAGCAGGGCTGGTTACTCAATATAAGTTTCGTCATCATAATCCCATTGCCACTGAAAGCTATGTGTTTAATACACGACGAAAACCTTTAAATGATATTCGTTTTAGACAAGCCTTAACCTATGCCTATGATTTTGAATGGCAGAATAAAGCTTTGTTTTATGGACAATATCAACGCCTTCAAAGTTATTTTGAAAATAGTGAATTAGCAGCAACGGGTCGACCTTCAAAAACTGAATTAGAGTTATTAAAACCGTTATTGCCTAAGTTATCTCCACTCATGCAGCAAGGTGTTTTAGCAAACTGGAAATACCCAGTTTCAGATGCGAGTGGGTTTAACCGTCAGAATTTGTTAACTGCACGGCAATTACTGATACAGGCTGGCTACAAAGTTAAAGAAGGGCAGCTATTTACACCTGAAGGGAAAAAAGTTCAGCTTGAGTTTTTGATTCAGCAAGATGGTAAACAACGAACACTCATGCCTTTTATTCGTAACTTAAAAAAGTTAGGTATTGCTATTAATTTGCGTCAGGTTGATGCACCGCAATATTTAGAACGGACTCGCCGTTACGATTTTGACATGACCACGATGAACCTGCCGCAATCTCTCAATCCAGGCAATGAACAAATTCAATTTTGGGGAAGTGTAGCCGCAGCTCAGGATGGAAATTACAATTATGCGGGAATCCGCAATCCAGTAATTGATCAAGTGATTTCAAAACTCGTTGCGAGTAAGAGCCGTGAACAACAGATTATTTATACTCGCATTCTCGATCGATTGCTTAGAGCTGGATATTATCAAATCCCGACTTATGGTAAAGGTGAAAACTGGTATGCTTATTGGAATATGTATCAACAACCTAAAGTTAAACCAGCACTTTCTTCTGGGATAGAATATTGGTGGAGTGATGCAAATAAAGCCAAAACAGTTGCCAAATATTTACATCAACAATAAAAAGCACCTGCCATAAAGGAAATCCTGTTATATGGGTTCATATATTCTCAAGCGACTTCTTTTAATGATTCCCACATTATTCATCATTTTATTGATTAATTTTGTGGTTGTGCAAATTGCACCGGGTGGGCCAGTTGAGCAAGCAATACATCAGGCACAAAGTGATTTGGGGATTGGTCGCGCATTGGGTGCAGAAACTTATTATCAAGGTGCCCAAGGTCTAAGCCCTGAAATGGTTGAACAAATTAAGGCGCAATATGGTTTTGATCGTTCTGCTCCTGAACGGTTTTTCTTAATGTTAAAAGGCTATTTAACTTTAGATTTTGGACAAAGTTTCTTTAAAGATAAACCTGTTGTGCAGTTGTTATGGGAAAAAATGCCTGTTTCCATTTCACTTGGGCTGGTGAGTACTTTGCTCATTTACCTCATTTCTATTCCGTTGGGGGTTAAAAAAGCAAGGCAGCAGGGCTCTTGGTTTGATCGCTCCACTTCATTAATCCTCGTAGTAGGATATGCTGTACCAAGTTTTGTATTTGCCATTTTGTTAGTTGTTTTTTTTGCAGGTGGCTCTTATTTTCAATGGTTTCCATTACAAAATTTAGTATCAGATAACTTTCATCAACTGAGTCTTTGGGGCAAAGTTACTGATTACTTATGGCATATGACTCTGCCACTGATTACCATGGTATTAGGCGGTTTTGCCAGTTTAACTTATTTAACTAAATACTCATTTTTAGAAGAACTCAATAAGCCCTACGTTTTGGCAGCCTATGCAAAAGGTCTAAATAGCCAACAAGTGCTATATAAACATGTCTTTCGTAATGCCATTTTAGTTGTGCTGGCCGGGTTACCAGAAGCGTTAGCGGGTATTTTCTTTGTAGGTAACCTGTTTGTAGAAATTATCTTTCATTTAGATGGGGTGGGTTTATTGGGCTTTGAAGCCCTTGTTCAGCGCGATTATCCTGTTATTTTTGGTGTCTTATTTTTCTTTACTTTATTTAGCCTAATTTTACGTCTCGTTTGTGATGTGTTGTATCAATGGATTGATCCTCGAATTCACTTTGATGCACAAGGGGACAAATAATGTCTTCGATTGTGCGGACTCGATTACAGCGCTTTAGACAGCATAAATTGGGCTGGGCCAGCTTTATTTTATTTAGTCTGATTTTGGTTTTGTCATTAGCTGCGGAGTTGATCGCTAACGATAAACCACTGTTAGTGAAGTATGAAGATTCTTACTATTTGCCTGTGCTAAAAACATATCCAGAAACTGTGTTTGGTGGGGTGTTTGAAACAGAAGCTGATTATAAAGACCCCGCCGTACAAGCACTTATTGAGGCTAAAGGTTGGGCAGTTTGGCCACTCGTTAAGTTTTCATATCAAACGCCCAATTTAGATTTGGCTGTTCCGGTGCCATCACCACCCTCCAAACAAAACTGGTTAGGAACAGATGATCAGGGCAGGGATGTTTTTGCCCGTATTCTTTATGGCTTAAGAGTGTCGTTGCTTTTTGGTTTAGCCTTAACCTTTTGTTCCGCTTTATTTGGAATTACCGTTGGCGCCATTCAAGGTTACTACGGTGGCTGGGTCGATTTATTAGGACAACGATTGATTGAAGTCTGGAATGGCTTACCCATGCTTTTTATGGTCATGATTTTAGTCAGTATGTTTGTGCCAAACGTATATTGGCTATTTTTCATTATGTTGTTTTTTGGCTGGACCGTTTTGGTGGGCATCGTTAGAGCAGAGTTTTTGAAAGCTCGCCAGCTAGATTATGTT
This sequence comes from Acinetobacter sp. P1(2023), assembly GCF_028367635.1. Classification (NCBI taxonomy): domain Bacteria; kingdom Pseudomonadati; phylum Pseudomonadota; class Gammaproteobacteria; order Moraxellales; family Moraxellaceae; genus Acinetobacter; species Acinetobacter sp. P1(2023). The sequence goes on along the minus strand of NZ_JAQNDD010000001.1, from coordinate 453,188 downwards.
CGCGCAGCCCAAGTATTGGGAGTGACTGATCGCGCGATTATTTTTAGGCATATTTTGCCAAATGCGATAAGCTCGAGTTTATCGCAATTACCATTTATTTTAACGACTAATATTAGCGCTTTAACTGCTCTTGATTTTTTAGGGTATGGTTTGCCACCCGATGCAGCTTCATTAGGCGAGTTATTGCTACAAGGTAAAAATAACTTAGATGCACCATGGCTAGCAATTTCAGGATTTTTTAGTCTGGCAATTGTTCTTTCACTTTTAATTTATATTGGGGAGGCGGCCCGTGATGCGTTTGACCCAAGAAAATAATTTAAACAACGTTTCAACATTATTAAAGGTAAAGCATCTTGCAGTTCAAACCAAAGCTCACAAGGTTTTATTGGATGGCCTGAATTTCCACTTAAATGAAGGGGAAACACTTGCTATTGTGGGTGAAAGTGGTTCAGGTAAATCAATGAGCTGCTTAGCAATAATGGGGTTGCTACAAGAAAAATTAGAAATAACAGGTCAGGTCTGGATTGGCTCACAAAACATGCTTGAGTTAAATGAGAGAGCTCAATCAAATTTACGTGGTCGCCAAATCGCTATGATTTTTCAGGAGCCTGCTACTGCATTAAATCCGCTTCATCGTGTTGAAAAAATTATAGGGGAAAATCTTCTATTATCGGGTTTCTCAAAACTTGAAATTCGACAAAAAATAGTTGAACTGCTTAAAGATGTGGGAATTGTTGAACCAGAGCAAATTTTAAAACGTTATCCGCATGAGCTTTCTGGTGGACAAAGACAACGTGTCATGATTGCGATGACATTGGCGTTTCAGCCTAAAATTTTAATTGCTGATGAGCCTACTACTGCATTGGATGTGGTTTTACAGATACAGATTTTAGAGCTATTAAAATCTTTGCAAAGCAAATATGGAATGGCACTTATTTTAATTAGCCATGACCTCAATTTAGTACATCGCTATGCTGAGAAACTTATTGTATTGCAAAGTGGGCATGTAGTAGAGCAAGGTGAACTGAGCCAAATTTTTACAAACCCTAAAACAGCTTATACAGCACAGTTATTAGATCATGATTTTGGAAGTGTAGAGCCTAAATCCGCTCAACAAAACATTTTATCAGTACAGCACCTCAGCGTACAGTTTCCAATAAGAAAAGGAATTTTAAATCGTATTCAAGGATATTTCACTGCAATAGAAGATTTGAGTTTTGACCTTGCTCTAGGTGAATCGCTTGGGGTGGTTGGTGAAAGTGGTGCTGGTAAGTCATCTTTAGCCTTCGCTTTGGTTCAGCTTATTCAGAGTAAAGGGCAGATTGTTTTTTTAGGGCAAGATTTGAATCAGCTACAGCCAAAAGTGCTACGGTTGATGAGATCAGATTTTCAACTTGTTTTCCAAGACCCATTTGGCAGTTTAAACCCGCGTATGACAGTAGGGCAGATTATTGCTGAAGGGTTAAAGTTAAAAGCTGTGAATGAAAAAGAGATAAAGCAGCAAGTTGAATCTGTATTGGTAAAGGTTGAATTGGCTGAAGATTTTCAACATCGTTATCCTCATGAACTTTCAGGTGGACAACGTCAACGCGTGGCTTTAGCTAGAGCTTTGGTGGTTCAGCCTAAACTTTTAATTTTGGATGAACCTACCTCTGCCTTAGATCGGACCACGCAAAAAGCTATGATCAAGTTGTTGAGACAATTACAGCAAACCGAGCAGTTAAGTTATATTTTTATTAGTCATGATCTCAATATAGTGAAAGCACTGTGCCATAAAGTGATGGTATTACGTCATGCAAAAGTTGTTGAATATCAGGAAACTGAACACCTATTTTCTAAGCCTCAAACTGAATATACCAGACAATTAATTAGATCATCTCTTTAAAAAAAGATCTTAATTATTTGTTTTTAAATAAAATAATTAAAATTTGTATTTTATGCAAAAAGTTGCATATTTTTATATTCTTTAAAATTGACATGTGCTATTGTCAGTTGTCGATTATGCCTTGACATGCCCAATAACTCATTTAAATTAGAGTAATTGCTCTAAAAATCAAAAAAAGAGGTTAACCATGAACCAGATTGCTCAACCCATCACGATACGCAATACCACCTTTAAAAACCGAATTATTAAAGGCGCAATGAGTGAAGCACTTGCAAATTATGAAGGCCAACCAAATGATTTACATTTGGGTCTATATGGCGCATGGGCAAAAGGTGAGCTTGGCTGTGCAATTACGGGCAATGTTATGGTAAATGCCGGAGCAAAAAATGAACCGGGTGTTGTAGTTATTGAAACTGAACGTGACTTAGAGCGCTTAAAAGAGTGGGCGGCATTAGGTAAAAAATATGGCATGGTTCAGTTGATTCAATTATCGCATCCGGGTCGCCAGTGTCCAAAAGGTTTAAATAAAGAAACCGTAGCGCCTTCAGCCGTACCTTTTAGCCCAGCTTTAGCAACCATGTTTGGAACGCCACGTGAACTTACTCATGATGAAATTCTAGATATTATTAAACGCTTTGCCACAGCAGCTCAAATCTGTGAAAAAGCAGGTTTTGAAGGAGTACAATTACATGGTGCACATGGATATTTAATTAGCCAGTTTTTATCGCCATTAACCAATAAGCGTACAGATCAATGGGGCGGTTCAGTTGAGAATCGTACTCGTTTTTTACTCGAGGTTTATAAAGCGGTACGTGAAGCGACCTCAGATAATTTTATTATTTCAGTGAAGCTTAACTCGGCTGACTTTCAACGGGGCGGAATTAGCGAAGAAGATGTAATTTCTGTATTTAAAGCAGTAGATGAAGCTGGTATCGATTTAATTGAAATTTCAGGTGGTACTTATGAGGCACCAGCAATGGCTGGAGCTAAGGCGGATAAACGTAAAGCAAGCACGATTGCACGTGAAGCATACTTTTTAGATTTTGCAGAGAAAATCCGCCAGTATGTTAAATGTAAACTCATGGTGACAGGCGGTTTCCGTACTGTAGAAGGCATGAACGCTGCACTTGAAAGTGGAGCATGTGACTTTATTGGTATTGCTCGTCCATTTGCCGTGGAAACGGATTTAACAGAACGTTTAATTGCAGGGCAAGATGTACGTTACGCCGTGAAACCGATTAAAACAGGTTTACCTTTTGTCGATAAAATGGCAATTATGGAAATTATTTGGTATGCCGCTCAATTTAAAACCATTGGCAAGGGTAAAAAACCAAATCCAAAACTTTCAACACTTGTGGTGTTTTTGAACTATGCCAAAGGCAATATTAAGGCGGTGATACAAGGACAAGTGAATTCGCGTAAGTCTGCGTAAACCAGATGAGCCATTTCAAAAACTGAAATGGCGCATTTTTTTAGAATGTATAGCTCATACCCAATTGAACCGTACGTGATTCACCCGGATAAGCATATAAATTAAAGGCACTTTCATCATATACTTTGTCAAAAATGTTCTTCACATCTAAGTTAAGGCGAAGTTTTGGCGTTGCCTGATAATAAGAAACTAAATCTGTAACTGCGTAACCTTTCATGGTGTAAGTACTATTGGCTGTTTGTCCTGCACGCTTATCAATATATTTTTGATTAATTCCTAGACCTAAGCCTTGTAAAGGGCCATCCTGAAATTCATAGATATTTAAAAGATTAAAACTATTCTTTGGAATGTTGGCCAGTGCTGTTCCTTTTTTCAAAGTATTATCTTTGCTGACTTCTGCATCTGTATAGGCATATCCACCAATAATTTTCCAAGCTGGAGTGATTTGCCCTGCAATATTTAGCTCAATACCTTGGCTACGGACTTCACCAGCAGCAACTTTATAGGCTGAATCTACAGGATCGAAGGTTAAGACATTTTCTTTTTTTGCATAGAAAATAGCGGAGTCAACCGATAGCATATTGTCGAGTGCTTGCCATTTAAAGCCTAACTCGTAAGCCATGCCTTCTTCTGGGTCAAATCCCTCTCCATTACGGCTAGCCCCTGTATTTGGTTTAAACGATTTTGCAGCATTGCTATAGATTGAAAGATCATCACGGGCTTTAAAAACTAAACCTAAACGTGGAATAAATGCGTCATGACTGGTATTCCAGTTTGCAGTATTTGGTAATAGGTTTTTGTAATCATGTTCGTAGTGCTCAAAACGTAAACCCAGTAGCGCACTTAAACGCTCATTTAAATCGATTTGGTCTTGTGCAAAAACGGCAGTTGTTTTTAAATTTTCGCGGTCATGGGTCGTAATATTTTTAAGCTCGGGTAGAGGTTGGCCTAAAACTGGATCATAAATATTGATTGGATAGTTATTCGACTTAGGATCCGAACGAATAATATATGACTTGTAATCGTAGTTTTCATATTCAAGCCCAGTTACAAGAGTATGAGCTAGACCTAAAAGTTGGAATTTACCTGTTAGATTAATTTGGGCATCGGTATCTTGCCATTTTAATTCGCGATAGTTGTAATTTCGGTCTAAAGTTTCTCCATCGGCCTGTATGCCATTTGCCTCTACCGCATAGCCATATAATTTGCCATGTAGATATTGCACACCCGCATTAAGTTTCCAGTCATTTCCCAAGTCATGCTCAACTCGTAATTGAGTCATGTCATTATCATTGTAGAGTCGATTATTGTATTTACCTGTTTCCCACAAATAGGTTTCGGGGGAACTGTTAAATGATTTCTGACCTGCATAGCGCGTATGCCCACGATCAAGTGGATGCTGATTTCGTAAGATATCTGCTTCAAAAGTAACTTTGGTTGCATCAGAAGCTTGCCATTGGATGACTGGTGCAATTCCATAGCGTTTGGACTCGACATGATCACGATAACTATCACCGCCTTCTGCAATCACATTGAGGCGATAGCCAATATTTTCTGCATTTGGAATAGTGCCTGTCGTGTCTATAGTAGTGTGATATAAACCTTCACTGTTTAGCTGGGCACCTAAAGTAGTTTGTTGCTCAGACTTCGGTGTTTTAGAGATTAGATTAAACGTACCACCTGGATCACCACGGCCATATAAGCTAGAAGAGGGACCACGTAAAACGTCTAAACGTTCAATTGTATTGCTATCGGGGGCATTTGGATAACCACGGTTAATCGGGAATCCATTACGGTAAAACTCACCGCTAGTGAAACCACGGAGATTAAACCCTGTTAAGCCTTGGCCACCAAAGTTATTAGCGCGTGTAACGCCGCCAGCCAAATCAAGCGCTTCGATTAAACGTGTCGCGCCAATATCTTCAATTACTTTTTGAGTCACCACACTGACAGATTGTGGCGTATCTTTTAATGCGACTTCGCTACGTGTTGCGCTACTTGAGCTATCGACTTTATAAGCTTGGTCGGCAGCTTGTTGGGCTTTAATCTTAATCGTAGCAAGCGTCGTTGAGGAACTATTGGTTTCTGCGAAAGCACTTGAAATACAGCATAGTTGAGCGATGCTCAGGGAGAGAAGGCGAAGCTTAAGATCCATTTAAAACCTTGTTGATAATAAATATCAGTATAGAAATAAGAATTATTATATTGTAAATCTATGTAAAGGAAATACTGGATCGGTAATATATTTGCACAAGTGTATTTTATGGGGGAATACAGAAATTAGAAATATAAACAGAACGTTTAAAAATAAAAAGGAATCTTAAAAGAAAGAATATGGCGTCCCTACGGGGATTCGAACCCCGGTTACCGCCGTGAAAGGGCGATGTCCTAGGCCTCTAGACGATAGGGACGTTGAGGATGGCGGTATCTTAAGAAGCCGCCACCAAACTGTCAAGGAGGTAAGGTGACAGTTTGTTCAAAATATAGCAAAACAGTTCAGCAGTCTTCTGAGTATCGTACAAAGCAGAATGAGCTTCTTTACCGTCAAAATCAATTCCAGCTTGAATACAGGCTTTAGCAAGCACAGTTTGTCCAAACATTACAGCACTTAAAGTAACCGTATCCATCACTGAAAAGCTATGGAATGGGTTCTGATTTTTTGTGCTTGTACGTGCAATTGCTGCTTGTAAAAAACCAAGATCAAAATGCGCATTGTGACCAACTAGCACTGCATGGGTACAATGTTGCTGTTTACGGACTTCATTCACCGATTTAAAAATACGGCGTAATGCGGTGCGCTCATCTTCAGCCATTGCCATACGCATCGGATTGAATGGATCAATACCAATAAAATCTAACGAACGGCGGTCGAGATTAGCCCCTTCAAACGGGTTAATATGCGCATGAAATGCTGGACCAGGGACAAATTGTCCCTGAGCATCATACACAATTGGAATGCACGCAATTTCTAGCAATGCATCTGTCTGGGCATTAAAACCTGCCGTTTCAACGTCAACAACAACAGGTAAGAAGCCACGAAAACGTTGGCCAATGACCGGGACAGAGGTTTCTTGTGTCACACTTTTCTCCATTGCAGCGTTTTCCCGGCATGCAGCGGGATAATTTTTTGATCATCTAAATAATCAAAAGATTCTGGAACGAGGTTATCTTCTTTTACCAAAGTAATGGTAGAAGTATTACGTGGTAGACCGTAGAAGTCTGCACCAAAGTGGCTAGCAAAGCCTTCTAGGCGCTCTAATTTACCCACTTGATCAAATGCTTGAGCATAAAGTTCAATTGCATTAGGCGCACTATAACAGCCCGCACAGCCACACGCATTTTCTTTTGCATTTTGCGAGTGAGGTGCGCTATCTGTACCCAAGAAAAATTTAGGGTTACCGCTAGTTGCAACTTCAAGCAAAGTGGTCTGGTGAGTTTGACGCTTTAAAATTGGTAAACAATAGAAATGCGGTTTAATACCACCCACCAACATATCATTACGGTTAAATAATAAATGTTGAGGCGTGATTGTTGCAGCAACATTGCGGTCTTGTTCTAAAACAAAGTGTGCGGCATCGCTTGTTGTGATGTGCTCAAGTACCACTTTAAGTTTTGGAAATTGCTTTAATAACGGTGATAAAACTTCATCTAAGAAGCGTTTTTCACGGTCAAAAATATCAACGTGGTTATGAGTTACTTCACCATGAAGTAATAACGGAACTTGGTGTTCTTCTAATTGCTCAATGACTGCATAAACTTTACGAATGTCACTTACACCGTTATCAGAGTTAGTGGTCGCGCCTGCTGGGTAAAGTTTAATAGCATTTACATGTCCAGACTCTTTAATTTTACGAACTTCGTCTGGTGAGGTGAAATCAGTAAAATAAAGCACCATACGCGGGTCAAAATGAAGACCTTCTGGAACATGAGCAAGAATACGTTCACGGTAAGCCAATGCTTCTTCCACAGTTTTTACAGGTGGAACAAGGTTTGGCATACAGATCGCACGAGCAAATTGTTTGGCCAAATCAGGTACAGTACGTTTTAATGCTAAACCATCACGTAAATGTGCATGCCAATCATCTGGCTGGAGCAGGGTAATAGAGTCCAAGGCAGTTCAAACTTCGAAATAAAACAAATGATAATCGATAAAGTGTGAAAATGGTAACGAGAATTACGGACAAATGGCAAAATAAAGCGCCAGACGCATTAAAAAATAATGTTATATTTTGTTAATGTGTAAGAAGCAGGAATCAAGTAGTGGCGAATAGGGGAAATGTACATGAATTACTCAAAGCAAAAGAAGAAATAGAATATTTGGTAACTCTACATACCCATCGTTATGCCAATACGCCTTTGCCACATCAATTAGAAAAAAAATTCTGGTGCCTAAACCTTGAGCGAACTAAACAAAATATCTCAAAATTTTTAGCAAGTGGCATTTTAACCTACCTTATTTTTATTTTACTGGCTTTACCAACTGACTACTTGGTAATCGGGGTGCCCAATATTACTTGGGACTTCATTTATTGCTTACTAAGTGCAATTAATATTGCTTGTGCGCTGCTATTATTTTGGGTTTTTGCAAAGTTTAAAGGCCTCAGTGAATATTTTTATATCGCTGCCTGTGGCATTGTATTTTTGACCATTATTATCAATGCAATGCTGCTTCTTAGCGTAGAAAATGTCGCCCTTAAAAACCAGTCAATGTTGCTACTTTCTTTTTTATATATGCTAGGTTTTATCCTAAGCGGTATAAAGCCTCTACATATGCTCTATGTGGGGTTGATCGCAGCGATTTGTGTTTTTTCTCTACTGATTTTGTTGCAAGCAAATTGTGATTATATTGCTTTGGGAAGAGCGCTGTTTGGAAGCTGTATTTTAGGTTTTTCAATTAGCACGATGCTCATCTCTAGAGAAAGAAGCCTTTTTTTAAATAACCAGCTTGCTGAACTTAACGAACAGATTTTACGAATTGAGGCTTCCGAGTTGCTTCATTTAAGTCAGCAGGATGCACTGACCAACATCTCAAATCGACGTACTTTTGATGAAATGTTCGACTTTTTTTACTATCGTGCAAAGCAAGAAAAGCGTCCATTGGCTGTTTTATTTATTGATATCGATTTTTTTAAAAATTATAACGATTTTTATGGACACCAAATGGGGGATAAGGTCATCTCATCTATTGCCTCTGCAATTAAAAATTCGATACGCCATGTTGATTTTGTGGCCCGTTATGGGGGAGAGGAGTTTGTGGTGCTGTTGCCGAAAACACCTGCTCAAGGTGCCTATGCGGTCGCTGCAAATATTTATAAAGCGATTGAGCGCCAAGCAATTCCTCATGCCGCCTCTTTAGTTTCTAAGCAGGTCACCATTAGTTTAGGTTTTACTGTTTATACAGAAGGTTTTAAAGTAAATCAGGAAAAGTTAATTCACGCTGCGGATCAAGCTTTGTATCGGGCTAAACAGCTTGGTCGTAACCAGATTTATTATCAACCTTTAGAAATAGTGGAACCTGCTTAAACAGACACTTAATAAAAAAGCCACCTTTGTCGGTGGCTTTTTTATTAAGTAAGAAAATTATTTCTTCTTGCTATCGAGTTGTGGCACAGCAGAACCTTGACCGATTGAAAGCAAACCAGCATCTGTATAGATACCAAGTTTTGCACGTGTATCGGTAATGTCGAGGTTACGCATAGTCAACTGACCAATACGGTCCATTGGCGAGAACATTGAATCGCCTTTTTCCATTGTTAAACGTTCAGCTTCGTACGTTAAGTTTGGAGATTCAGTGTTCATGATGGTGTAGTCATTACCACGACGAAGTTCAAGAGTAACTTCACCTGTAACAGCTTTAGCAACCCAACGCTGCGCAGTTTCACGTAACATAAGCGCTTGAGAGTCGAACCAGCGGCCTTGGTAAAGCAGACGACCTAAACGTAAACCGTTAATACGGTATTGTTCGATCGTGTCTTCGTTATGAATACCAGTAACCAAACGCTCGTAAGCAATATGAAGAAGGGCCATACCCGGTGCTTCATAAATACCGCGAGATTTTGCTTCGATAATACGGTTTTCGATTTGGTCAGACATACCTAAACCATGACGGCCACCAATACGGTTTGCTTCAAGAATAAGCTCAACCGGATTGTCAAAAGTTTGACCGTTTAATGCAACAGGTACACCCTCTTCAAAACGTACAGTTACTTCTTCTGGCGTAATTTCAACTTCATCTTTCCAGAAAGCAACGCCCATAATTGGGTCAACAATTTTGATACCAGCGTTTAGGTATTCAAGATCTTTTGCTTCGTGAGTTGCGCCTAACATGTTTGAGTCAGTTGAGTACGCTTTTTCTTTTGACATTTTATAGTCAAAACCATTGTCGATCAGGAACTGTGACATTTCAGCACGGCCACCGAGTTCATCGATGAAGTTTTGATCTAACCAAGGCTTGTAAATTTTAAGATTCGGGTTGGTCAACAAACCATAACGATAGAAACGTTCAATATCGTTACCTTTATAAGTTGAACCGTCACCCCAGATGTTTACGTCATCTTCTTTCATTGCAGTAACTAACATAGTACCTGTTACTGCACGACCCAGAGGAGTCGTATTGAAATATGGAACGCCACCTGTGCTGATATGGAATGCACCACACTGAATTGCAGCAATACCTTCAAGCGCCAATTGTAAGCGGCAGTCAATTAAGCGAGCTTTTACAGCGCCGTATTGTTCTGCTTTCTTTGGAATTGCATCGTAGTCATCTTCATCTGGCTGGCCTAAGTTTGCAGTATATGCATAAGGCTCAGCGCCTTTTTGTTTCATCCACAATAAAGCTGCTGAAGTGTCTAAGCCTCCGGAGAAGGCAATCCCAACTTTTTTGCCTACTGGTACATGCTGCAAGATAGTTGCATTATCAGTCATTGCTAATCCTAACATTTATGAAAAAGACCCCATATAGGCGGTCTTGAGAATTCTGAATGGCGGCTATTGTAGCACTATTCATGGTGCTTTTTTTCGCAAAAAAAGCATTAATTCACTTGATCTGATTTGAAGTTTTAATTTGATAAAAAATATGAGGCTATTTATAGAATAAGAAGAGCTAAATGAAGTATGGTTGTCCAAATAAGAAATTTAATAACTTAAAAAGAAAATAGGATGAATATGAAGAAAAATATTGGCTTATCACGTGCACACTATGTTGTGGCTGCGATCACGGTACTCGACGTGATTTATATGATTTACCATTACATGGCATTAAATGACCCTATTCCTACATATTTACTTGGTGGAATTATTGGAAAAGGGGTAGTTATTGGACTCCATATATACGCTGCTAAAAGAGTTCTAGATGGCACAAAAAATTCTAGATATATTTCTCTTTTTCTAACGATCTTTTTACTTTTTGCATTTCCTATTGGAACCATTCTTGGCGTGATTATGCTGTTTTTATTATATAAATGGGAGAAAGAGCTAGATTTCATTAGCGTCATTAAATAAAAGCAATAGGAGTGGTTTTACTGGATTGACCATAAGCTCCGATAAATTTCTTTGCATGGTCATCCAAAATTATTAAAAAAGTATTAAAGTACTATGCAACAAGTTGCAAAAAATTATTGGGACGCAGCATGACAAGTTACGCCAATTTATTAAAACCATTACATTTAGGCTTTACCACCATTAAAAACCGTGTGGTGATGGGATCCATGCATACGGGTCTTGAAGACCGTTTTTACAATTACCCAAAACTGGCAGCTTATTTTGAAGAGCGTGCAAAAGGTGGGGTTGGCCTGATTGTGACCGGGGGGATTTCTCCAAACCGTCAAGGTTGGCTACTACCCATGGGTGGAACCATGAATGGTTTAACCGATATTCCGCAGCACCGTCTGGTTACACATGCTGTGCATAAGCATGGTTCAAAAATTTTAATGCAAATTTTGCATGCTGGCCGTTATGGTTATCAACCTTTTGCAGTGTCTTCTAGTCCGATCAAATCGCCAATTTCCCCATTTAAACCGCGTCAACTTTCTGAAAAAAATATTTTAAGTACGATTGATGACTATGCACATTGTGCTGACATTGCCAAAAAAGCAGGCTATGACGGCGTTGAAATTATGGGCTCGGAAGGTTATCTCATTAACCAGTTTTTAAGCAGCCATGTGAACCAGCGTACTGACCGTTGGGGCGGTGATATTGAAAACCGTATGCGCTTTCCGGTGGAAGTCGTAAAGGCGATTCGTGCCAAAGTCGGTGAAAAATTTATTATCTGTTTCCGTTTGTCGTTGCTCGATTTAGTTCATGACGGCAACACTATGCAAGAGGTGGTGACTGTTGCAAAAGCTTTAGAAAAAGCGGGTGTCACTTTATTAAATACCGGCATTGGTTGGCATGAAGCTCGTGTTCCGACCATTGTCACGTCTGTGCCTCGTGCAGCTTTTGTCGATTACACGGCTCATGTAAAACAGCATATTTCTATTCCGATTATTGCGTCAAACCGAATTAATATGCCTGAAACTGCCGAAGAAATTTTGGCATCTGGCAAAGCGGATATGGTTCAAATGGCACGTCCTTTATTGGCCGATGCATTTTGGGTAAATAAAACTGCGACTAATCGCGTTGATGAAATTAATACCTGTATTGCCTGTAACCAAGCTTGTTTAGACCATGCTTTTAAAAATAAGCGTGTGTCATGTTTAGTGAATCCGCGTGCAGGTCATGAAACTGAACTGGTCTATTTAAAAACCAAACAGCCTAAACGTATTGCTGTTGTAGGTGGCGGTGTAGCGGGAATGTCTGCGGCCACTGTTGCTGCAAGCCGTGGTCATGCGGTTACTTTATTTGAAGCAACGGCGGAAGTAGGCGGGCAATTTAACTTTGCTAAGGTCGTACCGGGCAAAGAAGAATTCCACGAAACAATTCGCTACTTTAAAGTCCAACTCGAAAAAACAGGGGTGGATGTACGTTTAAATACTCGCGTGAACCGTGAGCAGCTTGAACGCGAAGGGTTTGATGAAGTGATTGTTGCAACGGGTGTAATTCCTCGTGCATTAAAAATTGAAGGAAGTAATGCACCACAAGTTCTTTCTTATGCTCAAGTTTTAAAAGGTGCAGAAGTTGGGCAAAAAGTAGCAGTGATTGGTGCTGGCGGTATTGGTTTTGATGTATCTGAGTTTTTACTTAAACCGCCACATCAACCACAACCTCAACCTTTAGCCGAGTGGCAACGTGAATGGGGTGTGGACCCAGATCCAAACTATGTTTCTGAAGGGGGGATGCAGCCGCCAGTCGTTGAACCAGCAATCCGTGAAATTTATTTATTGCAACGTAAAACAACACCACTCGGTATTGGACTTGGCAAAACTTCGGGTTGGGTCCATCGTGCACAGCTTAAAAAGCATGGTGTCCGTATGTTACGTGGTGTGCAATATAAAGCAGTCACCGACGAAGGGCTTTGGATTGAGCATAATGGTCAAGATCAGCTTTTACGTGTAGACACGGTAGTGGTGTGTGCAGGGCAAGAGTCGGTAAAAGACTTGATGCCAAAAGAAGGTGAGTCGACGATCGCGAACTACCATATTATTGGTGGTGCAAAGCTCGCAGCAGAGCTAGATGCCAAGCGTGCGATCAAAGAAGGAGCAGAATTGGCTGCTCAACTGTAAAATTGATGAAACAATATGCACTTGAACACAAAGCGATGATATTTTTCTTGAATAAAATGAATAAGCTTTGTATTCTTACGCACATGGAAGCGTGGCAGAGCGGTTTAATGCACCGGTCTTGAAAACCGACGAGGGTGTGAGTCCTCCGTGAGTTCGAATCTCACCGCTTCCGCCAAAATTCTGAATAAGCCCTTGTTTTTACAAGGGCTTATTTTTTATCTGTCATTTTACCCCTCAACCTACCCCACATTAAAACTTGGATTAGAATAGTTAAAATAAGAATAATTCACATGGCTTTGGATTGAGGTTTAGATTCCTTTAAGCATTTTCTAACTTCACTTATTAATTTTCAAAACCTATATAGAAGCACATGAATTGCAGCTTTCTTAATCGTTTGGATTCTTTAAAGCTAATATAGCGTCATTTGATGACGTACTTATCTTTTAATTATAGTGAGGTTGATTAAAATCCTAATTGAAGGAGGTTAGTCATATGAATAAAGATGTAGTGCATTTAATACAAAATGAAGACAAGGAAATTGTCTTACATTGTCAACGTGACAAAAACAATGAAATTATGAGAATTTTTGACCTAGAGGGCAATGTTTTGCCCTTAAATCAAAGAACTAGATGTGTTATTTGGAATGCTGAAGTTTGGTATTATTGAGTTGAATATAAAAATAGCATGAGGGAATCGTGCTGCCCTATACAAAAGTTTTTTCTTATTAGCATTTTTAGTTCTTCTCAGTTGATTGGTCCATATGTGGGGCAGTTTATCACCTCCTTTCTTCATTTCATGGATTAGGTGTAGATATAAACATTTATGTGAGGTTTCAATAGAACAAAACTTTGTATAGATGGGAGTTTCTTGTTAATAATACATTTTAAAAATAAATGAGAGCACTTTATGACCGATAATTACACATCTGACTCTCCTGTATTTAAACATAAGGATGATAAATTTAATCGTTGGCTATTTTCTAAGAGAATAGCGGACGTTATAGCAAATAGAAATGACTCCTCTAGTATAGTAATAGGGCTATATGGAGCTTGGGGAAATGGTAAAACATCTGTTTTAAACTTCATTGAAGAGTCTTTAACTGATAATCAAGATGTTCTATGTATAAAATTTAATCCGTGGCGTTTTGGAACAGAAGAAGAGCTGCTAAAGGCTTTCTTCCTAGACATTGCTCATGCTATTGAAGTCGAACTTATCACGAAAACAGATAAAGCCAAAGATGCTGTTAAATCTTTAGCACCTGCTATTACTAGTATATTTGGAGCTGCTGAGGTGGGGCAGGCAATCAGTAGTTTTATACCAAGTCTAGAGTTACAAAAGCTGAAAGAGCGAATTGAATGTGAATTAGAGAAAGCGCAGAAGAGAGTTTTAATTTTAATTGATGATGTGGATAGATTAGAAAAATCCGAAATACATGCTCTTTTTAGGCTCGTAAAGCTTACTGCTGACTTTAAGCATACCGCATATATTTTAGCTTTTGATAAGGATATAGTCGCTTCTTCATTACAGGATCGTTATGCCAATTCTTCTAATAATGCTGGCGAGGCTTTTTTAGAGAAAATTATACAAGTTCCTTTACATTTACCACTTATTGATCAATCTGTATTAATTAAATTTTGCTTTCAAGGGGTAGATGAAGCACTCAAAGTTGCTGATATAGAGCTTTCTCAAAATGAAGCAAATGATTATGCAAGTAAATTTATAAGATATTTTGGTTCTGCTGTAACGACTCCTAGAAAAGCAAAGCTTTATGGAAATATCTTATTATTCTCTTTACCTATTTTAAAAGGTGAAGTTGATGTAGTAGAGCTTATGTTGATTGAAGCAATTAGAGTCTTTTATCAACCAATTTATGATTTGTTGCGAATAAACAAAGAGATGTTTTCTGGAACATTTTCTCAAAGTAGATTTACGAATAATGATTCTGATAAAGAGAAAATTAAGCAGCTATTAGATAAGGCAATAGATTTATGTTTGAATGTGGATAAAGAGAAAATTATTAGCTTATTAAGAGATTTATTTCCTAAAATCAATTCTTGTTATCAAAATATGTATTATGGTTCTGAATGGTATTCAATCTGGGATGAAAAACAGAAAGTTTGTGCACCAAATTATTATTTAAGGTATTTTACTTATTCCATATCAGAAGATGATATCTCAGATATCACAATAAAAGAAATTCTTAATCAATGTGAGCTTTGGCAGGAAAATTTTGATTTTAATAAAAATCCATTAAATGAATTTTTAAATAATGAAAATGCAGAAAGACTAATCTCAAAATTAAGAACAAGAGCAGTTAATTTATCAGAAAAGATTTCTTTCTCATTGAGTGTAGCAATAGCCCAAAAAAGTAATCAACTTCCATATACATTAAAGCTTTTTGATTGGTTCACGCCTGTTATACAAGGAGCGATGTTAATTTCTGATTTAGTTCAAAATATAAAGCAAGAAGAGCGGTTACCTGTTATTCAAGTAATTATAGACCATGTTACTAATTTGGATTTTATATTTGATCTTTTATCATGGGTGAAAAAATATGATGAAGAGAAACCTGAAGTAACCGATGTTTTTTCAAGCTTTGATATGGATGAGTTAAGCAAATATGTAGTTAGTCGAATAAAAAAAGATCTCTCCTCTAATATCAATATTATTGAAACTGTTCCAAGAAATTTACCTATTTTATTCAAATTACTTAATGAGTATATACAACCTAATTTTGTAAATGAACTTCTCATAGAAATATTACCTACTAAACCAGAGCTTTTAATCTCTATTATTAAGCCATATTTAGGAATAGCGGAAGGGGGGAGTCGTTCTGGACCTCATAGAAGTGACTTAAAAATTGAACAATATAAACAAATTAAGAAACAAATAAATCTTAATATATTAATAGATATTATTGAGCAGAACATTGAACCAGAGACTATATTTTCTGAGAACTTCCCTGAACAATATGATAACTTGAAAGATAATGATCTTATATTTATCAAACAATTATATTGGTTATATAAAAATCGAAATAATGAAAAGGATTTAAATGATGATTCTTAATCCTGAAATTCAATTTAACTAAGAGGAGGTGATAAGGAGGTACGCAAAATAAAGAGGCACTTTATCATTTAATTCATACATATAAACTATGGGTTATAATTCCTAGTTGTGTTGTAACATCAGCAATACCATGACCTTTCTTAGTCCATTTTCAATTTTATCTAGATTGGATGAAATCAGATTCTCATGGATGTTACATGTTTTATTTATCTTCTAGATCGAAATAAGCTGTCACTAAATCAATGACAGCATTTAGAAAGAGAGCACCTAAATATCTGAGTATAGACTTGTCATTTATCTATTATCACCAGTGACTAGAATGTTGGATATTCTCATTTGCGATATTAAAGGCTCATAAGTTGAATCACTGTTCCTTTTGGGTGGATCACTCATTCAATGCTAGGAGTAGGGACAGCGAAATACCCTTAGCAGCTTGTGTAATTTCTGAAAGTGAAGGATAACTCGGCGCAATACGAATATGACTATCTGTTGGGTCAATTCTATAGGGGAAAGCAGCGCCAGCAGGTGTTAATGTAATTCCTAAATCTTTGGCTAATTCGATAGTTCTTTTTGCAAGACCCTGTGGAACTTTTAAATCAATGAAATAGCCTCCTTTAGGATTTGTCCATGAAATATTTTGATTATCTTGTAGATAATATTCAAACTGTTGAATAACTGCGTCAAATTTAGGTTTGAGGATTCGACTATGTTGTTCCATTAGTTGTTCAACGTTATCTCGATCTTTTAAGAACTGTACGTGACGAAATTGATTTACTTTATCTGGTCCAATACTTCGGACTGCAGTGCATTTTTCCCACCATGCAATATTACTTGGTGATGCTGCAAGAGCTGAAATGCCTGCACCCGCTAAAGTGATCTTTGAAGTTGATGAAAAAATAATAGGTCTGTTGGGGTAACCAGCTTTGGTACATTGATCGAGAATATTAGCGGTTGAAATTTTTTCATCAGTAAGGTGATGAAAGCGATACGCATCATCCCAAAATATTTTAAAATCAGCTGCAGCTGTATCCATTGTTGCTAAACTATGGACTACTTCATCTGAATATACAGCACCAGTAGGATTACTGTATTTTGGTACACACCATATTCCTTTAATGTCAGGATTATCTTTAACGATACTTTTGATTTCTTCAATATCAGGCCCATTTTCATGCATAGTGATATTGATCATATTTATGCCTAGTGCTTCACAAATAGAAAAATGTCTGTCATATCCAGGAACTGGGCATAAAATTGATATTGGTTTTCGGATCCATGGTGCTCCATCAGGGAAACCATGAATCAACGCAAAAACAATAGCATCATGCATTAAAGCTAGGCTGGAATTGTTATCTACGAAAATTTGTGAGTATGGAACATCCAATAAGCTTTCAAATAGTAATCGTGCTTCTAATAAACCATGAGCACCACCGTAATTTCGGATATCAATGCCTTCTTTGGATTTGAATGTAGTTAATCGGTTATGAATCGCATTGGAAAGTTCTAACTGCTCTGAAGACGGTTTTCCACGAGACATATCCAGTTTTAAACCCAACTCTTTAAAAATTTTATACTCTGCTTTTACAACTGATGTATCCATTAATATTATCCTTTTAGATTGTCTGATGAAGAATATATTTCTATTTCATTGCTGTTTTAATGATTAAACCCAATTGTTTAAGAGCATTATCAATTTCATCTGTATATGGGTAACCGCAATTAATCCGGAGGCAATGGTTAAAACGATTTGAATTTGAGAATAGAGAACCTGGGGCGAATAAAATTCCCTCTTGTAAAGCAATTTCAAGAATCATATCTGCCGATATTTTTTCAGGTAACTCTATCCATAAAGTCATTCCGCCATCTGAAGAGGCTAAACGCGTTCCTAGCGGAAAATATGTAGCAACGGCTAACTTAATTCTATTTTTCTGATTTTTAATTTTTTTTCTGAGTGCCTGTAGATGACGATTATATTTTGAAGCTCCCATAACCTCTGCTGCAATCACTTGAGGCCATTCCTCATTACTTCTAGTCTGAGTAAATCTCAGCATTTGTACACGGGCATGCCAACGTCCAGCACTCATCCAGCCAATACGAAGACCAGGAGCGAGTGTTTTTGTAAGAGATGCACAGTAGATAACATTACCTGAATGATCCCATGCTTTTAGTGCATTGATTGGAGTTTCATTATCCATCAGCGATCCAAATGTATCATCCTCTATAATTGCTATCCCTTGTTCTTGACAAAAAAAGGCCAATTTACGCTTATTCACTTCAGGCATGATACTGCCCAGCGGATTCTGAAGATTTGGCATGACAACCACGGCTTTAATTTTATAAACCTGTGATGCAAGTTCAAAGGCTTCTAATGAGATGCCGGTATTTGTATTGGTCGGTATTTCTACTGCGCGTAAATCAAGGCTTTCTAATATTTGAAGTAATCCATAGAAAGTTGGGGATTCAATAGCAACGGTATCGCCAGGTTGAGTAACAGCTTTTAGTGCAAGATTTAATGCTTGTGTACCGCCCTGAGTAATTAATATTTCATCAGCATTAATTGCCAATCCAGATGAAATTGCTCGTCTTGCAAGTATTTTTCTAAAATGTGGATTCCCGATGAAACTCGGTGGCTTAACTAATAAATCTGGTTGATCACGTAATGCTTTACTGCCATTAATTTTCATCTCTTGTGCGAGATAAAGTGAGGGTGCCGCATGTGCGCCAGATAAGTTGACTTTAACTGGATGCTGATTTGTCTTGGCAATAAATTCCGATACACGTTTATGAATCCCGATATATTGAGCGGGATCAGGAACTACAATATCTGGTTCTTCAATGAGATTCATAATTTGCTCGGGAGGAGTCTGCAAAAAATAGCCCGAGCGATTTTTAGTTTGTAACCATCCTAAGTCTTCTAAATGTCGGTAAACCTGAAGAGCTGTGGTTACACTGATATTATGCTGTTTGACTAGTGTACGAATAGATGGCATTCGCTCACCAGTTTTAATGGATCCTTTTTCGATGAGCTTTAAATAATAATTTGCCCACTGAATATATAAAGGCCCTTCAGACATAATATTCCTTTTAATATTTTTATTAATGTGCTCTTAATTACCATAGTGATATTACATTCTGCAAGTGTATAAACAGATTTTATATTTACGCACCAGTACAGATAATTTTTTTTTACTCTGTGTTCTATTAAAAAGGGAAGATCTGTTCATTTTTTTTCATTCTGTTCTAGCTGACTATAAATGACAAGTATGAAGTACCTCTAATAAAAGAAGTGGTTCTTTAGAAGCTAATGGTCTTGGTAGTAAAGTAGGATGTTTGTAATGAATGAATCGAATTTAACGCTTTATGTAGGTTCTGATTTTGTTAGTGCATTTGCAATGTCAGCATTTGTTGCATTAAAGGAAAAGGAACTGAATTTTGATCTTGAACTGATAGATCTTAAAAACAAAAAGAACTATTTACCCCAATATAGAAATATCTCACTGACTTGTAAAGTTCCGACTTTAGTACACAATGATTTTGCACTCTCAGAGTCATCTGCTATTGCTGAATATATTGAGAGTAGTTTTCCTTCACCAAATTATAAAAATATTTACCCAAAAGATATTAATGATCTTGCCCGTGCTCGACAGTTACAGGCTTGGTTACGAAGCGATTTATTAATCATTCGTCAGGAACGACCAGCAGATTTAATTTATTCAGATAAAAGAAACCCTCCGCTCACGCAAGCTGCTACAGATGCTGTAAGTAGATTATTCTATTTTGCCGATAGGCTTTTGGACGGTGGGTCAGAAAATCTATTTGGAGAGTGGTGTATAGCAGATACAGATCTGGCAATTATGTTAAATAGGCTGATATGCAATGGTGATGACGTTCCTCTAAATTTAATTGAATATGTTCACAAGCAATGGAAACGCCCTAGCGTACAAAAATGGGTTGAACTGAACTATACACAATCAAAAATTAGTCAACATCAACTAACTCAATGTGAATAAAGTATAAGAGATCATCACCATGTCAATAGTATCTGGATCTCTTGTGCCATATTTGTCATATAGAGAAAAATTCAAGCCTAAAAAGTTAACACCTATCCATTGGTCATGGAAAAATTTATTGTGGCAATTGGAAGAATTTCAAAGACATCATTCCCAGAGAGGTTCTTTAACATTCTCGACATTAAATAATGAAGAGGGATGTGAAATATTACCAGGCTCAGCTATTTCCATACAGGTTGTAAAACCACTTTGCCGAACAAATCCTCATAAACATTCTTGGTGGCATTTATTTATTGTTCAGCAAGGAAAAGGGAGCATGATTTTAGATGGCAATAATACACTCTTAATTAAACAACAAGATGTTCTACTTGTTCCAGCTTGGTGCCTGCATCAGATTGTAAATGATTCATCTGAAGAGAATCTTATCTTGATGAGTCTAACCAATTTACCACAGCAAAGTGCATTGGGTTGTTTATTTGAAAGTGAATCAACTATTGAAATAAATCAAGAATTTGGAGGTCATCATGTCAGTATCTCCCAATAATATATCAATAGAAGAAAGTCAAAAATATTCAGAATCATATCGATGGATTGTATTAGGTGTGGCGGTCACAGCTCAGACACTTGCATCTGTTGTTTCTCAAGGTATGTATACATTAGTACCGTTCTTTAAGTCTGCTTTTAACCTGACTCAGGCGCAGGCTGGATTGACCATCACTGCCATGAATGGAGGACAGATACTGTCAATGGTGCTATTGGGCATTGCAATGGATCGTTATGGTGAAAGGGGGGTTGTAACAATTACCATGATAGCAATGGGGTTAACAGCTATCTTGGCCGCAACATTTAGTACTAGTTATTATTCATTAATGTTCTTCTTGGTCATGATTGGCGTATGGTATGCCTCTGTACAACCAGGAGGGACTCAGGCCATCATGCGGTGGTTTCCCCCACATTTAAGAGGTGTTGCAACGGGTGTACGTCAGGCTGGGCTTCCCTTAGGAACAGCTATGGCCGCGGTTGCATTACCATGGCTTGCAGTAGCCTATGATTGGAAGATTGCTTTATATGTACAAGGTGTTATCGGAATCTTGGGAGGAATCTTGTTTGGTGTTTTTCATAGAGATGACATAGGACAGCTGAATAGTAATAATAAAGTAAAAACATCAATAAGTGAGTTAGTCAAACTTCTTCTGAAACAGCCAACTTGTCTTGCGGTCTTATTTGCCGGTATCACGATGGCTGCATTCCAGTATACATTTGCTACACATATATTACTTTTCCTTTCTAAACAATTGGAAATTCCTCTTGTTACTGCTGCTTTCTTTTTTGCTATAGCACAAGGTGTTGGTATAGCCGGTCGTATTTCACTTGCAGGAGTAAGTGACAAGCTTTGGCCCGGCAAAAGAATGCGTTCTCTCGTTTGGTTAATGATTGCATGTAGTGGCTTGATTTGTGCTCTTCTGTTACTTCCGGTTCATCCGCCTATTTGGATCATCATTACACTTTTTGTTTTCCTTGGTCTATTCGGTATTGGTTGGTATCCACTATGGCTATTGCAAGTGGCAGAGATGGCGCCTAAGACTGCAATCGCATCAACAGTAAGTTTTGCAATGACACTCAATCTAATTGCGATATGTGCTTTGCCTCCTATTTTTGGCTTTATTGTTGATATGTGGGGGTATGGGATGGCTTGGGGATTGATCATTGTTTTACTTCTTTTAAGCGCATTCAGACTAAGTAGAAATACAACAAATCAGCAATAATTTTTATTACTTATAATGATTTATAACGATTGGAAATCCAGATGCAAGAAGAAAAATTTAAAGCTTACAATGCTAAAAGTATTCGTGAAACTGTGTATTGGGACAAGATTCCATCTGATATACGGGAAGCAATTATTGTGGTCTCACACGTATTACCATTTCGAGTAAATGAATATGTGTTAAGAGAACTCATTGATTGGAATAATATTCCTGATGACCCAATTTTTAGAATGACATTTCCTCATAAGGACATGTTGTCAACTGAAGAATATTCGCAACTTAAAGAAGCTATCGAAAAGAATGACTCCTTTCAAGTTGATGGATATGTTAATGATATAAGAAATAGGATGAACCCTCATCCTGCTGGCCAATTATCACATAATGTACCATTGTTAGATGGTAAACCAGTCAAGGGTATTCAGCATAAGTATAAAGAGACAGTATTATTTTTTCCTAGCTCAGGTCAAACATGTCACGCATATTGTTCCTTCTGCTTTCGATGGGCTCAGTTTATTGGGTTAGAGGAACTAAAATTTAATGCTCGCGAAAGTAGTGAATTAGTTGAATATTTAAAACAACATAATGAAGTGACGGACATACTCATTACGGGTGGTGATCCTTTGATTATGAATACTAAGTCGCTTGCCGCATATATAGAACCCTTACTAGCTCCTGAACTATCACACATTAAAAATATTCGTATTGGTACTAAATCTGTTTCTTATTGGCCTCAACGTTTCGTATCAGATAAAGATGCAGATGACCTTATTCAACTTTTTGAAAAAATAGTTGGAGTTGGTAAAAGCTTATCTATCATGGGGCACTATAACCACCCAACTGAGCTCAATAATGAAATAGCACAACAAGCTGTAAAAAGAATTATTGCATCAGGTGCAACATTGCGTATTCAGGCGCCGTTAATTCGACATATCAATGAAAATCCAAAAGACTGGTCTAAGTTATGGACTCTAGCAGTTCAGCTTGGTGCTATTCCATATTACATGTTTGTTGAACGTGATACGGGACCTAGTAGTTATTTTCATATCCCTTTAGTTAAAGCTTATGAAATCTTCCGTGCGGCATATAAAGAAGTTTCTGGCCTTGCACGAACAGTTCGTGGGCCGGTCATGAGTACGCTTATGGGGAAAGTCTTGATTGATGGTGTGGTCAATATAGCTGGAGAAGAAGTATTTGTTCTGCAATTCTTACAAGCGCGAAATCCTGATTGGGTACGAAGACCATTTTTTGCAAAATTCGATCCAAATGCAGTTTGGCTAGATGATTTAAAACCAGCATTTGGCGAAAAAAAGTTCTTTTTTGAAACTGAAGATAATCAAATAGAAATTACCTCCAAACTTATATCAGTGATGTCAATTCCCTCTGATTTTAATGTTTCTGTAGATGGTTCAATGGCTAAGGATATGTTACATGAAACTCGTTAATTCAACTGTTGCTAAAAATATATGTAAGTTAGCTGCAATTCGTCGAGGTGTCTCCGTAGAACAAGCGGAATGGTTCGCACATGCTCTAGTCGAGACCTCTTTAATGGGAATAGATACTCATGGTATCCGATTGCTTACAACCTATTTACGAGAGTTAGATGAAGGCCGAAGCAATCCCTTGCCATCCTTTAAAATTATTAAACAAAAGGGTGGAGCAGTTGCATTGGATGCTGATTCAGCATTAGGGACTGTGGCAGGTACATATGCCGCTCACTTAGCATGTGATTTAGCATCTGAATATGGTATCGGTGCAGTATCTGTACGGAATTCAAACCATTTTGGAGCGGCATCAACTTATGGAAAAGTGATCGCTAACAAAGGAATGTTAGGCTTAGTAACTACAAGTGCAGCAGCACGCATGGCACCTTTTAATGGGCTGGCTGCAATGTTTGGGACAAACCCTATTTGTTTTGCTGCACCTGGTACCAATGGCAATCACTACTTACTTGATATGGCTACAAGCCAGATATCATATTCTCAAATTAAATATTATCGTAAAAATAATAAGCCGTTACCATCTGGTTGGGCATTAAGTGCTAGTGGGGAATTTACGTCTGATCCTGCACAAGTTGTTTCTTTAGCCCCACTTGGTGGATATAAAGGGCAAGGCCTTGCCATGATGGTCCAAATATTAAGTTGTTTGTTATCAACAATGCCGCTAGATCATGAGCTCGAACATTTTGACACGGGTAGCTTTGTCAACGGAAGAAACATTGGTCATTTTTTAATAGCAATTGATATTTCAGCATTTACAGATCTAGATCAATTTCAGAATGCTGTAAGTGAGTTAATGAAAGTTGTGAAAAACAGTCCTGCTCGATCTGGTCAACAAATCTTTGTTGCTGGCGATTTACAAGAGGTTTCGCGCATAAAAAGATTGAAAGAAGGTATTCCTTTAAATGAAGAAGAATTTAACGAACTTCTGAAAGAAGGACAAAAACTAGGAATAGATATGCCATCTGAGTCACTATCAATTAGCGAGTCTCCACTATGAGCGAAAATAAATTAATCCCTTTCGACTGTAGAGATGGATTTATCTGGTTAGATGGCCAGTTCGTGGACTGGAAAGACGCCAAAATTCATGTTCTTACCCACGGACTGCATTATGGTAGTTGTGTATATGAAGGTCAGCGAGCCTATTCTGGAAAAGTTTTTAAACTACGTGAACATACTGAAAGACTTTATCGCTCTGCTGCAATAATGGATTTTAAAATCCCATTTTCTATTGCTGAAATTGAAGCAGCGACGAAGGAGTTACTCCTAAAAAATGGATTAGTAGATGGATATGTTAGACCTGTTGTATGGCGAGGTCCCGAACAAATGTCTACATCCGCTAGAAATAGTAAGATACATATGGCAATCGCCTGCTGGCATTGGGGGAAGTATTTTGATTCTTCAGCAAGTAAGGGCATAAAATTAACTATTGCAGATTGGCGCAGACCACCGCCTTCAAGTAGCCCCTTTGAAGCAAAATCCTCGGGTCACTATATGATTGCTACGCTATCAAAGCACCAAGCTGAGAACAACGGGTTTCATGATGCGTTAATGTTGGATTGGCGGGGACAAGTTGCTGAAGCAACAAGTGCTAACATATTTTTTACGCAAGGCAATACCTTACATACACCTATTCCTGACTGTTTTCTGAATGGTATTACAAGACAAACTATTATTGCACTTGCGCAATCGAAAGGATATGACGTTGTAGAACGCGTTATTTTACCTGAAGAGTTGGATAAATTTGAAGAATGCTTTTTAACAGGTACAGCAGCTGAAATTACGCCAGTCCGCAGTATTAGTAACTATGAATTTACCCCAGATAAGATATGTCAGGACATGCTTCTTTCTTATCAATCATTGACACAAAATATGGAAAATAAAAATGACTGATACGTTAATCGAAACAGAAAAAACGCTTGATTTGGATGGTTATAAATTACTTCTTGAAAAACAGGGATGGGTTATTTTGTCCCCAGAGTTTGTAAAAGATGACCCAGAACGTGCTTTATCTGGTTTTGGGCAAACACTTTTACAATTTAATGGCAAAAAAACTTTTGAAGTTCAGTATAGGCCTGGTTTTGATAATTTACCATATTCGCAGAGTAAGAATGGTATAGGTCCTCATACAGAAGCCCCAGTATATGACCCACCACCTCGTTTTTTAGCACTTCATTGTCATGTTCAAGCCAAATGTGGGGGTGGACAGACGCAACTAGCTGATGGTTTTGAATTTTATAATTCATTAGATGAAGAGCTAAAAAAGATAGCGTGTGAAAAATCTATTTCTTTTAGTGCTACAGCGCAACCGGGATATTCAGGGAAGTTAGAACATAGTACTTGTATTATAAGTAATGTTGAAAAAAAGCCTATTTTTAGATTTAGTTACAATCAATTTTATTATGGCGATGTTAATCCTTCAGATTGTACTACTACAGTAATCCCGAAAACAGATGATGAAGCATGTTTAAGACGCATAGCAAAATTAGGGGAAACTTTCTTTAATGATAACTCAATCTCAATTTTGATCCCTGAGAAAAGCATTTTAATTTGGGATAATCAACGACTAATGCATGCTCGAGTTCGTTATACAGATACATCCAGACATTTAACAAGATACTGGTTAAGTTGTAGCAGTAATGAAGTTCTGGAGGCTAACTAATGGAAAACCTCATTAATATAAATTATCAGTTAGTAAGTAGTTTGAATCGAAACTGGCCTAAACGAGCCACCGTATGCTCAATTAATAAGTTCCAAGTTGATACTGTATATGAAGCAGATCGACCTGATTATCCATTAGAGATGGTTCCATTCATAAACCATCCAAAATTTTCAAGCTTATCTGATGAAGTTAAGAGTAAAGTTATTACATGGGGATGGATTGGCTACAATCTAAGAACTATTACGGCTGAAGAAAAAGTTGTTAATCCTGCTCTTTCAATTATTGCTGATAGATACTTGGCTAAAGATGATTTTTTATGCCGTGAGGCATTACAACATGTCCTTATTGACGAGCATTATCACACATTAATGCATTTAGAAGCGGTTAATAGGACAAAAAATCAAAGAGAGATAAATTATGACATTGATTTACCAGAATCCGTTACCTATTTATCACTCAAAAAACTGCAAGACTCACTTTCTCATCAGTGGCAAAAAGATTTAGCGGCAATAGCTTTTGCAGTAGTTGCTGAAATAAGTGTTAATGCTTATCTAGATATATTGGCAGATAATCAAGATATTCAACCACAAAATCGGCAAGTTGCTGAATTACATAATCGGGATGAATATGCCCATAGTAAAACGATAGCCGAGATCGTAAAAAAAATGTATGGAAATATGCCAGAAGAACATAAATCATTTTTCATATCTATGTTACCTGAGGCCTTAAATGCATATATTGCTCAGGATTATTCAATGTGGAAAGTTATTCTTCAGTATTTCAATATCCCAGATGTAGATCTCATTATAGCTGATACACGTCGTAATTCAGAAAATAGTGTAATTATGCGTGATTATAGTGGCCTAAAAAAGTTTGCTTCAGCTTTAAATGTACTCGATGAAATCAAGTTTAATTTTGACGGTTACTCAAGTCATAAAGAGATATAAATATGTCACAAATGAATATAGAATCAAAAGACAAAACCAATATATATGAAGTATATGCCTTACGTGTTGGGGCAAATGGGAATCGTACTGTACGTGAAAGCTTTATGTATGATGCCTGTTGTGGTGACCCAAATGCTTCAATGCCCTTAGATTACTGTTTTTGGGTTATAAAAAAAGATGATTTTGTTGTGGTGGTTGATACTTGTTTCCAACCAGAGACAGCATCTAAACGAAATCGCGAAATGTTTAGACATCCGCAGGAATCTTTACATTTAATGGGTATTAATCCTGAAGATGTTACAGATGTCATCATCACTCATTTACATTGGGATCATGCAGGTAACTTACCGTTATTTCCTAATGCAAGAGTACATTTACAAGCGGAAGAATTAAAATTCTGTACAGGTCCTGATATGGCCCATCACGCGATTAATAAAACTTACGAAGTAGATGATGTCTTAACTGCCATCAAGCATTTGTATAAAGGACGGCTTTGCTTACATTCTGGTATTGCTGAGCTATTTCCCAATATTCAGATTTATCCAGTAGGGGGACATACACCGGGTAGTCAGGTAGTCCGTGTTTTAACTAAACGTGGATGGATTGTTCTTGCATCAGATTCCGCACATTTATGGGCGAATATTCGGTTACGCAGCCCATTTCCAATTCTTGATAATTTGTCAAAAACACTTGAAGCATATCAAACGATTGAGGAGTTGTCGGATGGTCCAGATCATATCATTCCAGGACATGATCCCTTAGTAACACAAAGATTTCTACGATGGAATGAAGATCCCCATATTGTGTGTTTACATGAAACACCCAATATGACTGATGTCAAAATTGCTCCATGGCTCTAATCGCAGTCTAGACTAACTTTAACTAAAATTTGTGAAAGGACTCACTATGCAGAGAATTGATTACGTTGTCATAGGCGCTGGTATTATTGGTCTGGCAATTGCGCGAGAACTTGCGCTTAAAGGGCATGAAGTCGTTGTACTGGAATCCGCTAATAATTTTGGTGAGGGAATCAGTTCTCGCAATAGTGAGGTTATACATGCTGGTCTTTACTATCCGCCTAATTCATTAAAAGCAAAATTTTGCTTAGAAGGGAGTACAGAAATATATGCATATTGTTCAACCAATAACATTCCTTATAGACAATGTGGCAAGCTTATTGTTGCGACTGATGAAAAGCAAACTACAGCATTAGAAAGGATTAAACAAAATGCAGAACAATGTGGTGTTGAAAATTTACATTGGCTTTCAGCTGAACGAGTAAATCATATTGAACCTGAAGTATTTTGTCATGCTGCGTTATTATCGCCGAGAACAGGTATTGTAAATAGCCATGCTTTAATGCAATCCTTTAAATGGGATGCAGAGAAGGCAGGGGCTGTATTCGTATTTAAGTCTCCGTTAATATCAGCAGAAATTTTATCTAATGGATTTCAGTTGCATATTAAGGGCTGTGAGAATGAGATTATTATTGCCAATCATTTAATTAATGCTGCAGGTCTCAACGCAACCAAGGTCGCAAAATCTTTAGTTGGCTTTCCATCTCAATTTATTCCTAAATTATTTTATGGTAAAGGTAATTATTTCGCCTATAAAGGTTTATCCAATTTTTCACATTTAATTTATCCAGTTCCTGAGAGTTCAGGATTAGGAGTACATTTGACATTTGATATGGCGGGAACTTGTAGATTTGGGCCTGATGTCGAATGGGTATTAGATGAAAATTATGATGTAGATAGTACTAGAATAGATTCATTTTATTCACAAATTAGAAGATATTGGCCTAGTTTGCCAGATGGCTCGCTATATCCAGCATATGCAGGAATTCGACCTAAATTGGGAAATATGAATGATTTTCAAATAGATGATGAAAAAATACATGGTGTACAGGGGTTAATTAACCTTTTCGGTATAGATTCTCCTGGTTTGACATCGGCATTGTCTATCGCTAGGCATGTCAGTACTCTACTTAGAGGGAGTGAATCTGTGAAATCATTAATTGCTTAATCTTATTTTTTCTGATTATTTCTGTGAATAAAGTGGTATCTTTATCTTCATTATTAAAGCTTTACGTATTAATGAAGAAGATGGAAAAATACAAGCATTTCAGTCGCTGTGATTTATTCATTAGCAAGTAAAGTTGATGTGCAAAAGGACTTTTATAACTATCTCAATAAATATCATGATGAGTTCAATTTTGATGAGAAACTCGTCGGCTTGAGCAATGTGGATGCCTTATCAAATATAATAAGTCCATGTGTTGACCACGATGTTATTGTGATCATTCGAGGTGGGGAAGTAGTGATGCCTTTGATATCTTTAATGATGAAAAAGTATTAAACGCCTTGTGATTCACAATTTGCTACTAGAGAAAATTGTGTAAGACTCTTTTTGTTCTTGGATTTAATGTCCGAGCTTTACTTGTATGAAACTTATTGTAGTGACGCTAGATTTTATTTGAGTGGTGAAGGCATATCACTTGAATTTAATGAATATCTTAAACTAATGGAGCAGTTACATAGCCCTGAAAGAGTTCTTTTAGGTGTCCCAATGGACACTAAACATCCTTCATCAGGTGACCCATGACAGAACCTACAACATTTGAAGAGTTTACGTCATTCTTAGCTGAGAGAGACTTAGATGGCATAGATTCGGAACATACTGGCTCGACACTTGCATTGGTTAAGTCATTCAATGCCAGAGGTTAAGCAAGGAAGTAATAGTTTTATAGTTCAATAAATCAATCAGTAAATATGACAAGCATTCAATGAATGTTAATACGAAGTGCCTATCTAGAATTAGCATATTTCATTTAAACAAACATAAAGGCAAATTTTAGAGTATCTAATATTTTTATCCTTCCTTTTGGAAAGTATCTTCTTGTATATCAGCAAAAATATCTATTCCTAATGTCTGAAAAAAGAAATGATAAGGAATCGGTAATCTATAATGACGGCATGCGGTAAGAATGATTGGGAAATGTTCATATTTGATTGCAGATAGTTCAGTGATATCTTTATCTATTTTGCAATTAGCCTTAATTTGGTTAAAGGCAGAGTCAATATTTTCATAAGTGATGCCCGTAAGACATAATCCATGAGTATCAGAATTCTTATAAAAATGTGTTTCTGAATCTGCATCAGGATGCCAGATTTGTGAAGTACATTTAGGAATATATTTTTCTACTATTCCCTTAATTGTTACATTCATTTCATCATTTTTAAAGACAAATGCAAAAAAAGCTAATAGTGGATAAAGTATAGAACCTTTAGTAACACTCTGCCTGTAATTATCACTATCATCTTCAGGATGAAGGACTAATTCTAAATAATCATGAATATTAGTTGGATATTTCCAATTGTGGGCAAAAGCTCCATTTATAGTTTGTGTTATTCTTGATAACCAACCAGATAGGTCACCATCATTACCATCTTGTTGTAGTAAGTAGTATGAGGTCAGTCCTATATCTATTGCTTGTTCATCTTTGAATGGGTGGAATAGTAATGGGTTATTTATAATTAACTTCTTGATTGAATCACAAATTTCACTATAAGTTTTAAAAGAATCATTTAATATTTTATCAGAGGGAGAGTGCGCATTCATTCTAGTAAAACACCATTCTAACCAAATTCCAAAAAGAGAAATTCTTCCGATGATATCAAATAATTTCAAATTTATATCTACATCACAATTTCCTCTAACTGCATTTGAAATAGCATGTAAAGAGTTCAGGTGAGGTAATATCTTATTGTAGTAAGATTCTGAAATTGAAAGGTATAGTAAAATTAATGATTTAAATATATCTTTAATTTTTTTTGCATCTGCTGATCTTTTTGAGATATTTAATTTCACAATTTCCCAACTATAAAGGATTAACCTTTCAGCAGATAAATATGCACTTTCTATGTTATCTTCAGAGTTACACCAAGAGTTAAGAATTCCTAATGCTAGATAGCTTTGGCGTATTGTTGTTAGTTGATTTTTTATACTGCTACTTTCAATATTTTCAAAAAGTTTGTGAATTAGTAAAGAAAAATTTTTGAAAGAAACTTCAGGTTGGTCAACCATTGCCAATGACTTTCTTAATAGGGATTTTAAGTCATCTTGTAAAAATAATTGCTCATTAATCAAATATTTTTCTAAAAGTCCAGCTATTCTATCACCATTCCATACTTCAAATTTAATCTGATCATTTTCCTTAGCTTGTGTATATTGGCTTAAATTAATTTCTAGTTCTTGTTTTAAATCACCACCAAAAGTAAGGCAAATTACAATAGGATATTCTTTGTATTGAGTAGGCAGATGTGTCGGGATATAGACATCAAGGATTTCATCTAAAGATGGTCTCAAATCTTGAGGATTACCACTATTCCAATCAGAACGACCTAAATTCCCTGCCTTAATTGAAAATAAATAGATTTTCTCAGGTTCACCATTGATTGATCCAACAGCAGAGATATCAACACCAAATTGACGATTTCCTATGCTTGGTTCAGAAAGAATGGTTAAACCCATTTGTGATAATAAGGTAGGTAAAAGTACATCTAATTCATTTCTTTCTTTTAAACTAGCCAGATAGTCTTTAATAATTAATTTCATTTTGAATAACCTTCGACTTTAAAACTTAATAAACAATGATGTAGTGAGGTTGAATCCAAAATTTCCATAGACGGAAAATCAATTTTTTGACTAAAAGACTGTAATGGCATAGTTTGTCTTTGACTTCCTTCTGAGGTCTGAATTATGAAAGCTGTGCTTTTACCATATAGAAGTGTATTTTCCGTAAAAAGACCAGCAAAGAATGATTTTTTTCTTGCTTCAGCATAGGCTTTGTTCATGCTTTGTTGGTGATGTCTTCTGTACTCAAAATGTTCTGATGGACTTATCCTTAGCTCTTTCAAGCTATATGAAGCTTTAAGCCCTTGATGGTATTTTTCCAGTTTTTCTAAAATTTTCTCTACACATAGTAGCTTCTCAGTAGACAACAGTTCTTTATATTTATTTAAATATTCAGTCACTTTACTTGGATAGCTAATACAAAGAGGATTAAAAACTATTTCAGCTATTTTTTCATTCTGATTATCAGGACAGACTTTAAAAACAGAAAATATTAATGAAATTGCAGTAGTTGGATTCATAAAGCACCAACCACATGCTTTTTTTGCTAAAAAAAAGTGATCTTGAGAAAATTGATTAATTAATTGAGTTGTATCAAATTGAGCTTCTAACTCATGATTATTTAGTAACTCAGATGCAAAATAATTAAGTGATATCTTTCTTGAAAGAAACCATCGTGTAAAAATTAATGAAAGCTTATCTTGATTTTCATTTTTAAATAAGTATGAAGTAAAAGTATTGAAATTATCGAGGCTAGTTTTATATTCCGTATGAGTAAGAAAATTCTCTAATAAAGTAAGAGCTTGATTGCAGTTCTCCTTAAATAGTTTTGGTAATAGCATATCTAAATATTTAATCGTTCCAGTTGAAGATGATTCTATAAAAGGTATAGTCTCTAGTAGCAATGCTTTTATAATTCTAGGTAGTTTTTCAATATGATAAAAAAGTTGAACCATGCATACATGCACAGTTCTTATACTGTGATTGGTAAGATTAATAATACTAGATATGTTACGTTGGATGATATCGTAAGAACTGAGATGATTTGTTGAAATCTGAATTAGTGAATGTAAGATTGATGAAATTAGTATTTCGTTAGATGATTGATAGGAAGTTGAACAAATAATTTCGATGCTTCTTTCCAAAAGTGATATATTTGATGAGTAATTTATTTGACCCAGTGCTAACATTACATCTGCACTAAGATTTTCGTTTTCTAATGATATAATTTCTTCGGCTTTATCAAGTGTTAATTTTAAATCTTTCTTTGAAATAGAGATTAGGGCTTTTGTAAGAAATCGAGTAGTGTATTGATTGGTTTTTAAATGTTCAATTATTTGACAGCTAAACTCTAAATCTGTATTTAATAATTTTTCAAAATCTTCTAATGGGTAGTGTGAAGCTATATCATCACCTGCTTCAATAATTATTATTTCGATAGTATTTAATAACCTTGGAATATTTCTATCTTTAAGGTGTGGTAAAGCATCTGAAAATAAATATCGAACCGTAAAAAAATCAATTGATTTATCATTTTTTATTTTTGAAAATATTCCGATTAGGTCTAATTTACCTTCATTATGTAATTGGACAAATGCTTCTACCGTATCTTTATCACGATACTTTTTTTGAGTGAACTCACTGATAGTCTCAAACGGACTATGCTGTGCTAGATGTGATTCTATTTTACTTTTTAATTCCATACTTTTTCAAATTTTTAAAGTTGAATGGGAGAAGCTTGCAAAGTTAAGCATATCAAAAATCATAAAAATTTAATATTTCTCTTAAAAATTAGTAAAATAAAATGTAGGTGGAATATTCGGTTCTCACAGTTTCAGATATCATTCCACAACTACATTTATTGTAATCATTACCGACTAGAATATAATGGTACAGAATATTCGTATTGGTTTAGAAAGAACAAGAATTGAGCAAATGAGTTAGTAGAGTTTTGATGTAGTAAAAATAGTAGTAAAAAACTTAATATTTATTTTTTTATCATTATTTTTCAGTGTTTTGTTATTTTAATTTGACGGACACCGCTTCCGCCAAATTCGAAAAGCCCCTGTGAAAACAGGGGCTTTTTTTATGCCTAAAATAAAAATTACAATGCTATTTAGCTTAAATATTGCTAATAAATGCCGAAAATTTCATATAAATCAATCGAGTGTATATTTTAATCAAAATTACTATCTTTATATAATATGTTTTATGTTTTCAATATCTTAGCAATAACAAGCCTATATATCAGAATCAAACAAGTTATTTGTAGAATATTCATTTATTGATATATGATGAGGCCATATTTAGAAACTGATTCAAAACATAATTCTATCGTTCAGCGAGTAAGTTCAAGGAAGGAATAATGCTGAATTCAGTCTTCTAAACCCTATATCTGGATATTATTTCCACCCAAAAATTGCATTTGACCCAATGGTTGGTAATGTCTCACTCTTTTGTAGAGTAGGCATTTCCTAGTTTAGGATATATCTATGAAAAAATTATTTAGTGTCCTGTTCAGCGCATCTGTACTAACACTGTCTGCATGTAACAAACAACCTGCACAAACTGAAAATACAGCTCCAGCTAAAGACAAAACTGAATCAGTACGCACAATTAAATTGGTTTCAACAGGTTCAGATACTGACGTATGGAAATACGTTGCAACGCTTCCTGAAACTGCTCAAGCGGGCATTAAACTTGAAGTGACTAACTTGACTGACTACGTTGTGCTTAATACATCTGTAGCAAGTGGCGAACAAGACGTAAATGCGTTCCAGTCATTCAACTATTTGGCAGCTTATAATTCTTCAAATACTGCTAAAGTTGCGGCTGTTGCGACAACTTACTTAGAACCAATGGGTATTTATGCAAATAAAGTTAAATCTGTTGAAGAATTCCCACAAGGCGCGACCATTGCTATTCCAAACGATACTGCCAACGAAGCGCGTGCTTTAACATTATTACAGTCTGCTAAACTGATTAAACTTAAACCGAACTTTGACCCTGTAAAAGGAACTACGAACGACATCGCTGAAAACCCTAAGAATTTGAAATTAAAACCAATTCAAATGACTACGGCAGTTCGTGTTAAAAATGATGTAGATGCGATTGTACTTGGTAATACATTGGCGCTTGAAGGTGGCTTAAATGTAATGAAAGATGCAATCTTCCGTGAGCCTATTGATCAGTCTACTAAGCTTTATGTGAACCTATTGGGTGTTGCTGAAGCAAATAAAAATGACCCAATCTATACGAAACTTGGTGAGCTTTACCACTTACCTAAAGTTCAAAAATTTGTGAGCGAAAAATTCGGTGGCACTAAAGTTGAAGTGAACAAACCTGTTTCTGAATTCACAGACATTAAATAAGTAATTTTTTTAATTTAAAAGTTATTTTAAAAGCTAAGCCTTGGTGATGGGGCTTAGCTTTTTTATTTAGATTAGCGTTATGGGATTCGTTTAATTTTTATACTTTATATCAGGCTAATCATATTAAATTGAGAAAAGATGTATATTTTTAAAAAATCATAAGTAAAAATGGAAGTAACTATTCTTATTTTGTATGTAAGTACTAAATAGCAATGCCTATTTTTTAATATACATATATATAATTTTCTTAGCGGTCCGCCTTAGAAAAATATGAAGTTAAAGATTTAAAAATTATGATACCAGTACAGCCATTCTCTTTTTTCGCAATTTTTCTATTGTTTATTACTCCATTAATTGGTGTTGTTCTAACACTAGGCTTGTTGGTGAAAGTAATTCTCTTTTGGCGAAATAAGGCTCAAAATCCTGTAAGGTTTTTTTCTCGAAAGATCTTATTCATTACGCTGTTGGCATTGATATGTGATCTGTGGGCAGGTTATCTATTTTATATGACTGCATCGGTAGGGTATGAGTTTGCACTTGAAGAGCATTATAAAGAAAGTCGTAGTCATTTCATTTTATCTCAAGATGCGCAATACGGAGAACTGTTGATTCCTAAAGGAAGCTTAATCAGTCGTTATGATGCTTTTGACAACGGTGAGCCACAAGTACCCTTTAGTTTACGGGGATTACAGGCTGTACGTTTCCCTCATCCTGTAAAAGTCGCAGGAATGTGGGTAACCGCGATGGAGCCTCCTCGAATGGAATTGGCGTGGGATCAGCAAATAGGTCCAGTTATGCGCTTTGACCCTAATGAGGAAAATGGTTACGGTAAATGGGTTTACGACACAAAGCATCCTACTATCGCTTGTTCTCGTGGGGACGTCGTGTTATTTGAAATTCCAGTCATTCATTATGATATTGCAAAAGAATTTGGTAAACCTGAACCCGATGGAGCTAATGCGCGTTTTCGCCCGAGTGAGTGGGGTGTGCAAGAATGTGAAAAAGGTCAGGGGCCAATTAAAGTTAGCCCAGCATATACTGGAGCTAAGCCAAAAAAACCTTGGTTTCAACTCTAATGATTTCCCTTTATAAACCCCATTTTAACAATAACTCATTCATTATTTATCCTTACTTTTTAATGATCTAATTTAAAGCAAATGTCATTTTGTGTGCTTGACTGTAAAAGGGTAGAGCACTATTCTTTGCCTGCTGGCCACATTGCCAGTCGGTTGTCGCAGACCGTGAAAACAAAGTCGATATGCAAAATTCTTATTTTGTGTGTCGGGAACTCGTTCGCCCCCTTTTTCTCTACGGTAGGGCGGAAGGGGGACACCCTCGGGTGTGCTGGTTCCTTTGTTTCCAGTCTGCGAACCCCCTTTCGTTCTGCCACCATAATTTTAATGACTTGGCAGAACTCCCAATAAAAAGGAGTTGGCTTTGCACATTCATTATTTCTTGGCAGCCTTTGCCAAAGTCTATATCGACACAACTTAAACGTTAAAGCGGTTTGAACACCTAATGGTTTTCAGGCTTTAAATCGTCACGACTAAAAATTAGCAACAATAAAACTTGAGATGTGCCAAGCACAGTCTTTACGGCTTTGCTATGCCTTTTTTCTCCCAAAAAAGTATCTCACTTACAACAAGAACTTATTTTAAAACGGTAAAATATGCCTCATTCAGAAATATCTGCCAAAAAATTACAAGTTATTTGTACTTCAATTCAGCTATTTAATCTTTACGGATTTCACAATACAGGGGTAAACCTTCTTATCAAAAAATGCAAAATTCAAAAAGCGACTTTTTATAACTATTTTCAGTCCAAAGAGCGACTCATTGAAAGATGTATAGCCTTTCAAAAAAGTCGGCTAAAAGAAGAAGTGCTGGCAATTATTTATTCTCATCGCTACCCAAATTCCCACGATAAACTCAAAGAAATTTTTCTTTTACATGTCGATTTAAATAGCTTTTACTTTTTGCTATTTAAAGCCATTTTTGAAATAAAACTGCTTTATCCGAGAGCCTATCAAATGGCGATTGACTATAGAAAATGGCTGCTACGAGAGCTTTTTGATCTGATATTTAGTCTAGAAAGTCGTGCCTTAAAACCTGATGCCAATATCATTTTATTTATGATTGATGGGGCACTTATCCAGCTTTTAGACCCAAATAAGGTAGGGGAAAGGGAGAAGTTGTTGGAGTATTTTTTTACTCGATGGTTAAATTGTTAGATTAATTGATAGTCTTTTTGTATATAATATGTATTCTTTATATTTTTTAATCATTATAGAGTAAATATGAAAAAAATATTAATCATTACTACTTTGAGTTCTTTCAGTTTAATTGCTTGTTCAACTACTGAAACTTCAAGAACAATACAAAGCCCACAAGTAACTGTAGCTACATCACAAATTAAATATACGGGAGTAAAAGCTCCAGTTTCGATTGGTAAATTTGATAATCGCTCTAGTTATATGAGAGGTGTTTTCTCTGATAATGTAGACCGTCTAGGCGGACAGGCGAAAACTATTCTTGAGACACATTTACAGCAAACTGGTTATTTTACAGTTTTAAATCGCGACAACTTATCTGAGATTAAACAAGAAGTTGGTTATAGCAATACAAACCAATCTATTAAAGGCGCTCGTTATGTTATTACTGGTGACGTATCTGAGTTTGGTCGTAAAGAAGTCGGTGATCAGCAATTATTTGGTATTTTAGGTCGCGGTAAACAGCAAGTTGCTTATGCAAAAGTTAATTTAAATATTGTTGATGTAAAAACATCAGAAGTTGTGCATTCAGTACAAGGTGCGGGTGAATATGCATTAGGTGCTCGTGAAGTATTAGGTTTTGGTTCTACAGCTTCTTATGATTCTACTTTAAATGGCAAGGTACTAGATTTAGCTGTTCGTGAAGCAGTTAATAATCTTGTGGCAGATATTCAAAATAACCGTTGGTCAGTTCAATAATTTTGGATATGTGTTAAATGAAAAAAATTCTTTTAAGCAGTTTTCTTGCTATGGGATTGGTTGGTTGTGCCGCTGGTCCTCAACCTTTATATAATTGGGGAACTTATACTCATCAAACTTATTTGATGTATAGCGCACCTGAGAAAGCGACACCTAGTACGCAAATCACAAAATTAGAAGCTGAAATTGAAAAAACTAAAGGTAAGGGCTTAGCTGTTCCACCAGGTTTATATGCTCATTTAGGATTATTGTATTTGCAAGAAAATAACTCTCAAAAAGCAATCGAGTATTTCCAACTTGAACGACAAGTATATCCGGAATCTACAGTTTTAATGGATCGTTTATTGCAAAAAATGAATGCTAATGGTGGGTATACAAAATCATGATGAAGAAATTTCTAATTGCTGGTTTGGTTATTTCTAGCCTTGCATTTACGGGATGTGCTGTTACTCCACCGCCTAATAAAGATATTACGGCTTATAAAGCTCATATGCCAAAATCGATTTTGGTATTACCGCCAGTCAATGATTCGCCTGATGTAAAAGCGACTTATAGTTATTGGCCTACTGTAGTGGCACCTGTTGCAGAAGCTGGTTATTACGTTTTCCCCATCTCTGTCGTAGACAATATGTTTAAAGAGAATGGTGTAACTAATGGCAGTGATGCTCAGTCTATTGCACCTCAGAAATTACAAGAGATTTTTGGTGCAGATGCAGCTTTATATATTCGAATTAAAGAATATGGTTCTAAATACCAAGTAATTCAAAGTGTCGCGACAGTAAGTGCTGATGCAAAGCTTGTTGATTTAAAAACTGGAGATGTGATTTGGACAGGTGAGAAAAAACTTGTTCAAGCAAGTAATGATGGTAATGCGGGTTTAATCGGAATGGTCGTTGGTGCTTTAGTGGAACAGATTGCTGGCAGCTTAACTGATCGCGCTTATCCATTAGCGAGTATGGTAAATACTCAACTTTTTACCCCGAATAATTATAATCCAGGTATGGGGTTGTTATATGGTCCACGTTCACCAAAGTATCAACAAGATGGAGTAGTAGCTAAGTAAATTAAAGTCTTAGCTAAAGTGTTACTTTATTAACAATAGGCTGCTTCATATATTAATTATATGGAGCGCTATATAAAAAATTATTATTCCAGATGGTTTATTAAATTTTTTGGTTAGACAGGAGAGCTAGAGCAACTAGTTCTCCTGCTTAATTCGTTTTACTTCTTTTGCTTAAAACGATACTTACATTTCAAACAGCGATAGTCTTGAAAAATATTTTTATCGATCATCACGCCTGCTTTTTTACCAAAAATATTACCAACGACACCACCAGTAATTCCTGCACTAATGGCACCAACAAAAGTCCCTACAGTTCCACCAACAATCACACCTAAAGGGCCAGCCACAGTACCAATAGCTGCTCCAACAGTCGCGCCAGTTGCTGCACCACCTACCGTACCTGCTGTTGTGCCAGCAGCTGTCAGTAAAACACCGCCAGTTGTTCTAAGTAATTTGTCATGGTCACGTGCTTCGATTTCTGTAGAACCACACTTAGGACATTGCAGAGCTTTTTCCATAAAATTTCCTGTCTTTCATCATTGAGAGACACAGTACGGTGCTAAATCATTTAAGTGGGTAAAGAACTTGTCTTACGATGGAGTATCTTTTGCCTGTTGAGTGATTGCAACGATAACTGGTCTGCTTTGATTTTAGCTGAACATTGACACAAATATTTATAGATCATGTAAACACTTGTACTTTAATAATTATCTCATTAAATACTAATGTTTAGAATGACTAAGGCTGACATATCAGTGTGTCTATCAAAGAACATTTCAATAATGATGAATAGAATGTGAAGGGATTTTTTAGTAAATTTTCTGAAGTTATTTAGGGTAATGAGCTGTAAAATGATAAAAGGCTTATTCAGTTTGAATAAGCCTTCTTTAAAGATTAGATTGATTTTTTCCAACTTAAAAATTTATATAATCCAAACATGAAGGTAATCCAGATTGGAATTAAAATCACCGATTTTTCAAAGCCTTGAGTCCACATGATGTATAAAATCATGCCAATAAAAATCAAAACGATATAGTTACTTAAAGGTGAAAATAGAGCGGGGAATTTGGCAACTTTATTTTCAAGCTTCATGGCGTGTTTAAACTTTAAATGAGTAAAGCTAATAATTGCCCAGTTTAAAACCAGTGCAGCTACAGCCATGTACATGAGATAGCTTAAAGCTTGTTCTGGGATAAAATAGTTCAGTAATACACAACCAAAAATCAGAATAGAAGAAAAGATAACAGCAGGTGTTGGAACCCCTTGTTTGCTGACTTTTGTAAAAATTTTGGATGCGTGACCTTGTACTGCTAGGCCATATAACATACGGCTGTTTGCGTACATACCGCTGTTATACACTGATAGTGCAGCCGTCAAAATAATAAAGTTGAGCAAATGCGCTGCCCAGCCAATACCAAGCTGGCTAAAAATCATCACAAATGGGCTTTTATCTAAACCACCGAGATCAAGCTGATTCCAAGGAATGAGCGACATAATGATGGCAAGCGAAGCCACATAGAAAACTAAGATTCGAAAGATGACTTGATTAATGGCTTGTGGAATGCTTTTTTCAGGATTTTCGGCTTCAGCTGCAGTCATCCCGATCAGTTCAATACCGCCAAAGGCAAACATTAAAAAGGCGAGCATATAAAATAGGCCCGAGAACCCATGCGGGAAAAATCCGCCATGCTGCCATAGGTTTGCAAAGCTAGCGATAGAATCATTACCTGCGGTGAACAATAAATATAAGCCAAACACGATCATGGCAATGACTGCTGCAACTTTAATAATGGCTAACCAAAACTCAGATTCACCATAAAACTTAACATTGCCTAAGTTTAAACACGTGACTAAAACAAAGAAAAATAAGGCTGATATCCAAGCAGGAATGTGGGGCCACCAGTAATGCACATATTTAGCAACGGCTGTCAGCTCGGTCATCGCGACCAAAATATAAACCACCCAATAGTTCCAGCCCGATAAAAAACCAGGGAACTTGCCCCAATATTTTTGTGCAAAGTAACTAAAGGAACCAACCACAGGTTCTTCTACGATCATTTCACCCATTTGGCGCATAATTAGAAATGCGACCAAACCGACAATGGCATAACCTAAAATAATAGAAGGACCAGCAGACTGGATGACTTGTGCAGAGCCTAAAAATAAACCTGTCCCGACAGCACCACCCATGGCAATTAACTGGATATGGCGATTTTTAAGTCCGCGTTTTAATTGGGAAGATGAATTGCTCAAAATATATGCGCTGAATAAAAAAGCTGGCGCTATTGTAATAGATTGGTTAGGGATAACCTAGTTTGAAAAGGATTTTACTCAGCTAAATAAAAGGGATCCGTACAAACTATACGAATCCCTTTTTGAAAATTGGTTATCTTATAAATTAGAAAGATACCATTTTGCCCGGATTAATCATTGCACCGATGCCATACATACTTTTTGCGAGCGGAATAACAACGGGTGCAAGGGTACGACCAAACATAATATTTTGATGATCAATTTTAGATAGCATTTCAAAATCGTTAGATTGCCCAACAAAGTCATTCGCAATGGCTTTACCAATACGTACAGTCTGTGCAACGCCGTGACCACTCCAGCCATGAACAGCATAAATTGGAAATTTATTGCCAAACTTACGACTGTCGACAGCACCATTTACGGTTAAATCGGTTGTGCCACTCCAGACAAAATCCATTTCTAGATTTTTAATTTGCGGGAACACGCTATGAATGCGATGCTCTAGATAATTTAAAGTTTTCTCTGGACCCCAGCATGTTCCTGTGCCTTGGCCTCCAAATAATAAGCGGTTATTAAACACGGGACGGTAGTAATCAATCTGGAACTGGGTGTCGTAAACTGGATGCCCAAATGGCAAAAGCTCTTTTGTATCAAGCTCTAGCGGGGCAGTCGTTGCAACATAAGTATAGAAAGGGATAGTGGTATTGTTTTGCTCTGACAAAAGTTTAAATGAAGCATGATGTACGGCCAAAACCACAGACTTTTTAGCTTTTACAACAGCATTTGCTGTTTGAACATAAATACCATCTGATTTTTCTTCTATTGAAAGGACTTCTGTTTGTTCATAAACAGTACCGCCATTTTTGCAAAAGCCATAAATTAAACCGCGGTTTAAAGCTAAAGGATGGATTTGTCCACCCAACTCATCAATTAAACCACCTGTGTAATAATCAGACTTAAGAAAGTCCATAAGTTCGTGTTTACCCACAATGCGGGTATGGTCTTCACCTAAATATTTTCGTGCATCGGCGCCTTGTGTTAAACCAACCAAATGTCCTTCATGAACAGCAGCAGTAATGTGACCGTATTTACGGTCAAAGTTGAGTTGGTATTTTTCCGAGATGTCATCGATGAGTTGCATGGCTTCCGTAGAGGTAAAATGCCAGAGTTTTTTGGCATCTTCGTAGCTTAAGCGATCGGCCATTTCTTGGGCTTCCCAACGAGCTAAACCAGGGGTGAGTTGTCCACCATTTCGACCAGAAGCTGCGCTACCTACACAGTTTTTTTCTAATAAAACAGTCTCTACACCTTGTTCAGCTAAATGTAAGGCCGTAGATGAACCTAATAAACCACCGCCAATAACCACCACATCGCATTCAATATCAGCTTTTAAACTGTCAAAGGTATGCCAATCAGAAAGTGAGCTTTCATAGTAGTTCGCTGGATTATCTACCGATGTGCCTTCTACAGTGGTTGCGTCAAATTTTGCATGTTTTGGATTTAACCAGCTCCACTCTTTGCCCACTTGTAGAGATTTACTTGGTTTATATTCCACGTCTTTTAAAAGTTGAGGTTTAGAAATAATTTTCATGACAAAAGTTCCTTAAAAATTAATAAGCGTTACTAATAGCAATGCTTTGTTTTTTAATCGTTTTATAGATAAATAGGAGAATACCTAAAGCTAACCAGAAACATCCAAAAATCAGTGAAGATGAGTCAAGATTAAGCCAGAGGCAAATAATGCTGATCACAGAGATAAGCGGTAGAAAGAGGTTTAGAAATTTATTTTTAAACCCTAAGCGCTGTTTATCTTTAATATAAAACTTCATAAAAACTGAGAAATTTACGGCTGTAAAAGCGACTAGCGCACCAAAGCTAATCAGACTGACGACTTGGGCTAAGTCTAGAAAAACCGCGGACATCGAAATAAGACCAACAAATAAAACCGAAAAAAACGGTGTACCTAAGGAGATGTGAATTGTCCCAAAATACTTTTTAGGAAAAATATTATCGGTGCCCATTATATACAGTAAACGTGACGCACTGGCATGAGAAGCGAGACCAGAGGCGACAGTGTTCATAATTTGTCCGCATAAGAATACGGATTGGAAAAAAGCGCCACCGACGTAAAGCACAATTTCAGGCAGCGCTTCTGATGGATGTTGAAAGCGTAGATTATTTGGAAAATAAAGCTGAATAAACCAAGCGGCTGTGAAAAAAATAAGTCCGCCAGCGAGAGTCGTTAACATGACCGCACGGGGGATATTTTTGGTAGGTTGTTTGGTTTCATTTGAAAGCGTAGTAACCGCATCAAAACCTAGAAATGAAAAGCACAAAACTGAGGCACCTGCAACGAGCGGTAGTATAGATTGGTGCTCATGCCAGAGTGGAGCCAAAGTAAGCACATGCTCATAACCTTGAGTAGAGCCAATACCCTTAATCACCAAATAAACAAAAATGACCATGAGGATGATGGGTGCAAATACAAACAATAGACTCAAATTGGCGAGTAACCGAATGCGGAAACAATTCACTAAAGTGACTAGGCCCGCCGATACAAGGACCCAAAACCAGTAAGGCAGACTTGGAATTAGTGCTGTGAGATAAATTGCAGCAAGTAAAACATTAATGAGGGGCAGTAATAAATAGTCGAGTAAGGAACACCAACCCACAAAAAAACCGCTTTTTGGCCCTAAACTTTCAGCTGTATAACTGTATGCCGAGCCTGATTTTTCTGAATTTTTACTGAATCTTGCATAGCTCCAAGCGGTGAGTAGCATGGCACCAAGTGCAAGTAAATAGGCCAGTGGTACGTGTCCATTGGTAATTCCAGAGACAATACCGAAAGTATCGAACACCGTCAT
This sequence comes from Acinetobacter sp. P1(2023), assembly GCF_028367635.1. NCBI lineage: Bacteria > Pseudomonadati > Pseudomonadota > Gammaproteobacteria > Moraxellales > Moraxellaceae > Acinetobacter > Acinetobacter sp. P1(2023). The sequence continues at coordinate 409,108 of NZ_JAQNDD010000001.1, read as the reverse complement.
AGGAGTCATATAGGCAATACCAATAATGGTGACTTGCCAAAGAGACAGTTTTTTTAAGGAAGACGTTTTATTTTCCATGTCATTTCAACCTCAAATTCGTTGTTTTGCTTTTCATCCGGAAAAGCGATGCTATTTTTGAGCCAAAACTTCCCCTAGACCTGAATAAACACGTCTATTTGAAGAAAGTTTGTACAAAAGTGGGTGGCTGTTTTACCTTGGTAATGCCCTAAAGCAAAGTCAAATATTTATACTTTTTGACTTCACTCTAGATCACGACCAGTTGAAAAGATTGACACGGCCGTGACAAAACCTGCTCAGGGCTTTGGCCTTTAAATAATGTGCCTGTTCTGATTGTGATGTCATTTGAAGTAATCACTCGAGAAGAGTCGTTAATCACAATTGCTTTTTGTTTTATGTTTTTAAGCTTCGGCATAAGAATTTTTTCGAGTGCGGAAACTAAAATATCGGTAGCAATTACGCCGATAAATTGATCACGAATCATGACCGGATGGGCAAGGGTGATGGTGTATGCGCCATTGCAAATGTAGTCAACATAAGGCCCATGAATGCACGGACTCTTATTTTGAGCAGGTTTATGGAACCATTCAAAAGAGCGAAAATCTAAAAAGCGCTGAGCATTCTGATAGTTTTCAAGCTTAGCTTGTTGCAATTGATCTTCTTTTTTATACCACCATTCGAGTGTCCAATAATCTTGTTCTTCTTGCGTTGCAGGGCTATAACTTGCAAAGCCGATACCTTGACTGTAATGGCTTTCCTGTAAGGCTTTTTTAATTTCTTTTTGCAAAGCTGAACGCTCTGAACCTGAAAGCTTAACGTCTTTCGTTTTTTCAGGTTCATGTTTTGAGAGAATTTTACTTGCTTTGGTCGCCAGCTTTTCTGTAATGGCTGTTGTTTCCTCAACCACCGTCTTTAACAAATTTTGAAGCTCTTCTATATCTAAATGTTGGGTCATTCCTATAACTCCTAAAATTCCGTATTTCTCACTTGATACTTTATAAGCGCTCTACTTTATTGTTTTTATTCGATAGATAACTTATATCGAAGCATTTGGTCTGTTAGCATCGAAATAATTTTTCGTGCCTGAATAACAGCATCATCTTCATTGCCTTGAACAAAAGATGATAAAAGTTGGTGGTATTGAGCGACGACCGATTGATGAAACTGATCATCTTGGTAAAGCACAGCAATGAGTGGTGCCCATTCGGCTTGTATGGTTAACTCTTGATTTGCCAGTCGAGCTGATTGAGCAAAAGAGGTGAGTGTTAACAAGCAACGTAAATCAAGTTGGGCACGTGTGTCTGCTTCAACGGCCTGTTCAAATTGATCAATAAGTTCTTTGATTTTGCCTAGTTCATATTCAGTGGTTCTTTGTGCTGCCAAATATGCACCATGGCTTAAAATTGCACTATGAAACTCGCCTAAATCAGCTAGATACTCATTGGACGCTTGGCGAAGAGGGTGTTTGTTTAAGAGTAAATCGGAAGGTAACTCACAAACAAAGCTTCCGCCGTTTCGCCCGCGTCGTGTATCAATCAGACCTTTTACGCGTAAAGTATTTAACGCTTCACGTACTGTAATAGGTGACACTCCCATTAAGCGGGCTAGATCCGCCTCGTTAGGAAGCTGTTCATTGCTTTTGAGCAATCCAGAGATAATTGCATTTTCCAAGCGTTCTACAACTTGTTCCGATCGAGTTGCCTGAGCGATAGGTGCAAAAATTATCGTATATGCTGACATGGCGAATTCTCTAAAAGCTAAGTCAGAGACTTAGCTTAATGAAACGGATAAATGATTAAAACACGCCATATTGATGGACTGCCTGTTCATCTTCAGGCACAGCTGGTATTGCATCCCAAAGTTCAACAATTTTGCCATTATCTACACGCCATAATTCAAAATAGGCATGTCGATTTCCGGCAATACTTCCTTCAGAATGTGTCAAGACAAATTGACCATCAGCAATGGAGCGATGCGTTTTGGAGTATACCAAACCTTGTCCTTCATTACGGATATTGTTCAAAAAATCAATTACTGCTTTAACACCATCGCCAATATCTGGGCTGTGTTGAATGAACTGATCGTCGTGGGTGTATTCTTTAAAAGCTTCATAATTGCCATCAATTAATGACTTTTTAAAGAAAGAGGTCACAATCTCACGATTTTTCTCTGCATCATGATGAGTGACGATTTCAGTTGGTCCATCTAACTGCGTTCTACCACTTACATTCGGTGCAGCTTCTGCCACAAGTCCATCCCAGTGTTCAACAATTTTGCCGTTTTTCACTCGATAAATATCAAAACCGACTAAAGGGTTTTCATCTAGACCTTGAAAGCGGCCATGAATTGCGACCAAGTCACCGTCTGCCAATACACGTACAGCTTCATGTTGCATGTCGGGGCAGTCTTCTACCAGTTGGCGAAGGCCTGAAAGACCATTTGCAACCAGTGGTGAGTGCTCTATAAAGTCTTCAGAAAAATAACGGTCCAGAGCAGTGGTGTCGTGCAAATTAAATAGCTCGTGATGGGCTTTAGTCACCAAGTCTTTCATTTCTTGTTTATTCATTTTGATCTCCTTTCAAAGTTCATTGTTATTATTCGTTTGAACTCATCACATGTTTAATACGGGTATATTCTTCAAAACCGTAGCCAGATAAATCTTTACCATAACCTGATTTTTTGAAACCACCGTGTGGCATTTCTGCGGTTAAAGGAATATGAGTGTTAATCCAAACTGTACCGAAATCGAGTTCACGAGACAGACGAGTTGCACGGGCATGATCTGTGGTCCAAACACTTGAAGCTAGGCCATATTCAACGTCGTTGGCTTTTTCAATCGCATCATTTTCATCTGTAAATTTCTGAACAGTAATGACTGGTCCGAAAATTTCATTTTGAATGGCTTCATCGTGTTGTTTTAAGCCACTAATAACAGTGGGTTCAAAATAAAAGCCTGGACGGTCTGCTTGTTTACCGCCTGTTTCAACTTTGGCGTGAGCAGGTAAGTTGTCAATGAAGGCTTTAACATTTTTTAATTGATTGGCATTGTTAAGCGGACCATAAAGTGCATCTTGATCATCAGGTTCACCGAAACGGGTATTTTTTGCAGCTTCAACGAGCTTAGCTAAAAATTCATCATGAACAGATTCAGCCACAATCACACGTGTTGCTGCAGTACAGTCTTGCCCTGCGTTGAAATAGCCCGTTAAAGCAATCATTTCAACTGCTTTATCAAGATCAGCATCTTCAAAAACGACCACAGGCGCTTTACCACCAAGCTCAAGATGAGCTTTCGCTAAATTTGCTGCGGCAGAAGCTGCAACTTGTAATCCAGCACGAACCGAACCTGTAATAGAAACAAGAGCAGGGGTTTTATGTGATACAACTTTTGAACCCACTTGAGCCTGACCTAATACTACGTTAAATGCGCCTTTAGGGAAAAATGGCGCAGCAATTTCTGCAAGTAAAAGTGTACTTTCAGGCGTCGTATCGCTTGGCTTAAGTACCACTGTGTTACCTGCAGCCAAAGCTGGTGCAATTTTCCAAACAGCCATCATGAGTGGATAGTTCCAAGGCGTAACTTGGCCCACCACTCCAACAGGTTCACGGCGAATAGAAGAGGTTAAACCTTCTAAATATTCACCTGAAGCTGTGCCATTGAGTAAGCGGGCAGCGCCTGCAAAGAAACGAACCTGATCTGCTGAGGCACCCACTTCTTCAGATGCAATTAAGTGTTTTAACTGACCTGTATTACGACTTTGCGCCTCAATTAAACGTTCTGCATTTGCTTCAATAGCATCTGCCAAATTTAATAATGCTTTTTGACGAGTCGAAGGTGTAGTGCGTCCCCAAATTTTAAATGCTTCTTTTGCAGCAGCATAAGCTGCATCAACTTCTGCCTCAGTTGCATTCGGTGATTGTGCATAAACTTCACCAGTCACGGGACTTACCAAATCGAAGTAATCAGATCCTTTGCTAGCAACATATTCGCCGTTAATAAAGTGTTGTAGTTGAGTTTTAGCCATTTTTTATACCTTGTCCTTAGGTTTTAACATATAACATATAATACTATATGTATTATGTTTTAAATTTTCTGTCAAATGCTTTGATAAGGGGAGTGGATGAAAAAAGTTGGAATTTAAATCAGATTAGATTTTAAGTTTTTGATTTGATTATTTAAAAAAAATTAAAAATTTATTGAGAATTTTTAGGAGATGTTGATTGTCATCATAGTTCAATAGTTTTGAGAAAAGGCAAGAGCAGAATTTTTCTAATCAAAAGCCACTTGATGAACTAAACCATATGCTTAGCTCATCAATTTCGTTTTTATGATTTGAAATTAAAGTAAATGATTAGGTCTTATGACTCGCAAGCAGAATACTGGTTTCACTGTTATAAATACCTGAAATATTTCTAATTCTTTCTAGAACTTTGTCGAAGTTTTCTAAGGTGTCAGAACGTAGCTCGACCAGAATGTCCCATTTGCCATTGGTTTTATGCAGACATTCCACCGCACTTTCGAGGCGTAATTCTTTAATCACAGACTGTGCTTTAGTACCTTCAACCATAATACTCATCCATGCACGGATAACGTTGCGTTCTGCATTGGGTTTAAACCGTACCGTATATCCGGTAATGATGCCCGAGGACTCTAAATATTCGATTCTCTTCTTAACCGTTGCGCGTGAAACGTGAACTTTTTCGGCTAACTCGGTAACGGACATCCGTGCGTTATCTTTAAGTAAACCTAAAATAATTTGATCAATGTTATCCATATTGTAATTGTCAATTATCAAATTGGTAAAAAATAATTCATTATTTACTAAAATACAAATTTTTTGAATCAATTTGATTTTGAATAATAGGGACATCAGTTAAGCCCAATAATTCAATTTAATGGATTAGATAAGATGAATAATTTTACAGTTTCTAGAAATAATTTTAATGAGTGGATGGTTCCAGTTTTTGCACCGGCAAATTTCATTCCGGTACGTGGTGAGGGTTCACGTATTTGGGATCAAGAAAATAAAGAATATATCGATTTTGCAGGCGGGATTGCAGTAAACGCATTAGGTCATGCGCATCCAGTGGCAGTAAATGCTTTAACAGAACAAGCAACAAAACTTTGGCACGTTGGTAACGGTTATACCAATGAACCTGTTCTACGTCTTGCAAAACAACTCACCGAAAATACATTTGCAGATAAAGTATTCTTCTGTAACTCAGGTGCAGAAGCCAATGAAGCAGCACTAAAACTAGCTCGTAAAGTTGGTTTAGACAGTGGTGTTGAGGGTAAAAGCGGCATCGTTGCATTTAATAATGCGTTCCACGGTCGTACCTTATTTACCGTTTCAGCGGGTGGTCAACCTAAATATTCACAAGACTTTGCACCACTTCCAAATGGTATCAACCATGTTGCCTTTAATGATTTAGAAGCTGCAAAAGCAGTGATCAATGAGCAAACATGTGCTGTTATTGTTGAGCCAATCCAAGGTGAAGGCGGCGTTATTCCTGCTGACATTGAATTTTTAAAAGGTTTACGCGCGCTGTGTGATGAGTTCGGTGCTTTACTGATTTTTGATGAAGTACAAACAGGTGTTGGCCGTACCGGTGCACTTTATGCCTACATGAACTCTGGTGTTATTCCAGATGTGTTAACCACTGCAAAAGCATTGGGCGGCGGTTTTCCAGTCGGTGCAATGTTAACAACCGATAAGTTTGCCCCACATTTTTCAGTAGGTACACATGGCACGACTTATGGTGGTAACCCGTTGGCAAGTGCGGTCGCGGGTGCAGTATTTGAATTTATTAATACGCCTGAAGTACTTGAGGGTGTTAAAGAGCGTCATGACTACTATAAAAACGCTTTAAATAAATTAAATGAAAAATATGAAATTTTTGAAATGATTCGTGGTGAAGGCTTGCTGATTGGCTGTGCTTTAAAAGCCGAATTTGCTGGTAAAGCAAAAGATATTAATAATCTTGCGGGCGAAGAAGGTTTATTGAGTTTGATTGCTGGCCCAAATGTTATCCGTTTTACGCCATCTTTAATTATTCCATTTGCTGATATTGATGAAGGTCTAAAACGCTTTGAACGTGCGCTTGCTCGCTTTGTAGAAATTCAAAAGGATGAACAAGCAGCATGATGATTATTCGCTATATTGAACCTAAAGATGTTAATGACCTTTACCTGTTGGCGCAAAAAGCAGGTTTTGGTTTGACCTCTTTGCAGCCAAATATGGAAAAGCTTGCTGCTCGGATTGAACGGGCATGTAAAACAGTCGCAGGCGAACTCCCAAAGGCAGATCAGGTTTACTTATTTGTTTTAGAAGATACTGAACTCAACAAAGTTGTCGGCGTTTGCGGTATTGAAGTGGCACTTGGGTTAAGAGAGCCTTGGTATAACTTCCATGTTGGGACACAAGTGCATGCGTCAGAACCGTTAAGTGTTTATAACGCTTTACCGACTTTATATTTGAGTAATGACCATACCAACTGTAGTGAGCTTTGTACTTTATTTTTAGATCCTGACTATCGCTTAAATAAAAATGGCAAATTTTTATCTAAAGTCCGTTTCTTATTTCTCTCAGCATTCCGTCAATATTTTGAAGAAACGATTGTTGCCGAAATGCGCGGATATTCTGACGCCAATGGGCAGTCACCATTTTGGAATGCGGTAGGTCATAAGTTTTTTAATATCGAATTTACCAAGGCCGATTATTTAAGTGGTGTAGGGCAGAAGGCTTTTATTGCTGAGCTGATGCCAAGACATCCACTCTATGTCGATATGTTACCTGACGATGCTAAAGCCGCAATTGGCATTGTGCATCCGAATACTCGTCCGGCCTACAACCTGCTGCTTGAAGAGGGACTACGCTATAAAGGCTATGTCGATATTTTTGATGGGGGCGCAACGCTACAAGCGGATATTGAAAATTTACGGGCAATTAAAGAAAGTCAGTCTGTAACGGTTCAAATTGAACAGCCTCAAAATATCGCTGTAGGGGATGAGTCTTACATTGTGGCTAATGATGATTATGAAAATTATCGGGCTATTCTTGTGTATAGCCAGCCTCATCAGAACATATTGCAGTTAACAAAAGAACAGGCAAAACAATTGAATGTCGAAAATGGCTCTTTGGTTCGTGTGCTAAGTGTTCAAGTTAAACAGGTTGCGAGTCCAGAAGTGGTAAAGAAGCTCAAAGAGACTAATCATTTTCGAATGGCTGTTAATTAATCAGTAATACTACACATTTCACCAAATTTAAGAAGGAATAATATATTATCGCTAGCGCAAGATGAGTATATGGATAAATACAATCTTGCTCGCTGAGCTGAGATTAATTAGCCTGTTTTTCTATATATAAAGGGTAAGTAAGTAAAATATTTAATTAATTTATATATTTTAGGTATTTATTGAAAATATATTGAGAAGAGCGGGCTAATATAATAATGAAGGAAAGGAATGATGAATAATTTTTATTGTTATAGGTGATAGCTTTTAAAAAGGAATTTATAAGGTCTTAAGTGATTTAATAATATTTTTAGAATGGTTTAATGGATTAAATTAATAATCATATAATTTATTTATTATTAAAGCATTTACGACGGTTGCTATAAATTGGAGTAAATATTACATGAGTAAGAATAAAGGAAAGCAGTTCCTGGAAGGAGATCTTCTTGGTAGTCAACATATGACTGATCAAGAAGAAGAGAAATTGCAGCGCTCATTGACAAATCGTCATATTCAGATGATCGCAATCGGTGGTGCAATTGGTACTGGATTATTTATGGGTTCCGGGAAAACATTAAGTGTTTCGGGTACTTCAATTGTTTTAACCTATTTAATTATTGGTTTCTTCTTTTTCTTCGTGATGCGGGCAATGGGTGAATTGTTGCTTGCGAACACTAATTTTAAAACCTTCGCCGATTTTGCAACAGCTTATCTCGGTCCATGGGCGGGGTTTTTCCTTGGTTGGTCCTACTGGTGTAACTGGATTATTACTGCGATTGCCGATGTAATTGTAATCGGAGGGTACATGCAGTTTTGGTATCCCGATTTACCCGTCTGGATTCCGGCATTTACATCATTGGCCATCTTAACCATACTTAACTTTGTGGCCGTTCGATTGTTCGGTGAACTTGAGTTTTGGTTCTCACTCATCAAGATTACTGCAATTATTCTATTTATTCTGGCTGGTATTTATTTAATTGGTACTGGGTTTACTTCACCAAATGGTGTTAAGGCTTCAATGAGCCATTTGTTTGAAACACAATCGATGTTTCCTTATGGCGTTACAGGTTTCTTGGCAGGCTTCCAAATTGCCATATTTGCGTTTGTGGGTATTGAGCTTGTTGGTACAACTGCTGCTGAAACCAAAGACCCGCATAAATCACTTCCAAAAGCGATTAACTCTATTCCTTTACGCATTTTGTTATTCTACGTAGGCGCATTGGTTTGTATTATTGCGGTCACATCTTGGGCTAAGGTTTCACCAGAAAAAAGTCCGTTTGTAGAAATGTTTACTTTAGTTGGATTACCAATTGCAGCAGGTTTAATCAATTTTGTTGTTGCGACTTCGGCTTTATCTTCTGCAAACAGTGGAATCTTTGCGACTAGCCGGATGTTATACGGTCTAGCGTTAGACAACGATGCACCTAAAAGCTTTAGTAAACTGTCAAAAAGAAAAGTTCCTATTAGAGGCTTAGTATTTTCAATGGCATGCGTGACAGCGGGAACATCTATTTTATTTATTGTGCCTAATGTAATGACCGCATTTACGATTATTTCAGCACTGACTTCAATTTTATGTATTTTTACATTTATGTTGATTGTGCTTTCTTATATTTCTTATCGTAAAAAATTTCCTGAGTTACATATTCAATCTCAATATAAAATGCCAGGTGGTTTATTTATGGCATGGCTGACCATGTTATTTTTAGTTTTTACTATTGTAATTTTGGCTTTGGATCATGACACTTTAATTGCGCTTGAATGCTCACCGATCTGGTTTATTGGTTTATTTATTGCCTATAAATATAAAAAGAAAAAGATGTTGCAACTTGATATTTTGAAAGCACAAAAAGCTGATTATATTTAAATAAATTACAGTAACTTTATAAGAAAATTTATTAATTTAGAATATAAAAAAAGCCTCATTATGAGGCTTTTTTTATATTCTTTATTTAATATTCGGATCGCCTTTTTTCAAGAAAAAGCGTATTGCTAATTTTTGAAGAAACGTTCCATAAGGAGGGTGGAAAAGCTGAGTTGGGAAGAACCTATGGCGAATAAATACAGTTTTTGCATGAGAAAGTTCACGGAAACCTTCTTCACCATGATATGACCCCATGCCTGAGTTGCCGATACCACCAAAAGGAGCATCATGGTTAACTACATGCCAGCCCCAGTCATTAATGGTCACACCACCCGAATGAGTTTCACGTAAAATCCGGTCGCGTTCTACTGAGCTATGCGTAAAGCAATAAAGCGCTAAAGGTCGTTCATCCGATTTCACATAGGTAATCGCATCATCTAAAGAGTCATAAGCTACCACTGGTAAAATAGGGCCAAAGAGTTCTTCTTTCATAATGCGCATATCTGGCGTGCAATTCAGTACAATCTGTACAGGCATTCTGCGACCTTGTTGGTCAAAGCTATAAGTGTCGCAAGGAATAATACGGGCACCTTTTTCTTGCGCATCGGTCAAAATATCTTGAATACGTTTTAAATGGCGGTCATTTACAATCGAGGTGTAATTCTCATTATTTTCAATGTTTTGACCAAACATTTTTATAAAACTTGATTTTGCAGCATCCACGAACTCATCAATACTTTCTTTGGGAACCAACGCATAGTCAGGCGCTACACAGATTTGACCACTGTTTGTCGCTTTACCATGCGTAATACGTTTTGCTGCATCGGCAAGTGGGTAATTGCGGCTGACAATTGCAGGTGATTTACCACCTAACTCAAGTGTAACAGGTGTTAAGTTTTCAGCAGCAGCTCGCATGACGACTTTGCCAATGGCAGGAGAACCTGTAAATACAATATGGTTAAACGGTAAAGAGGTAAATTTTGCTGGGTCTGTAATTTCTTCACCAAACACGGCTACTTCATCTTCATTAAAGACTTCAGCAAGCATGCGTCGAAGCATTGCATTGGTATTTGGGGTAATTTCAGGTAGCTTAATCATAACTCGGTTGCCTGCAGCTAATGCGGCAATGAGCGGACCAAGTGCTAAATAAACGGGGAAGTTCCAAGGAACAATGACACCAACCACGCCTTTAGGTTGGTATTGCACACTTAAACGGTTCGATAAAAATAAAAGCTCGGTACGGCGTTTACTTGGGCGCATCCAGCGGCGTAAATGATGAATTGCATGATCAGCCTCTAACACTGAGCCAAGCAAATCTAATAGTTTAGATTCATCAAGTGATCTTGAACTAAAATCGGAATTAATCGCGGCAGCCAAAGCATCTTGATAACGAATAATTTGTTTTTTGAGTTGATGCAGTTTTGTGCGGCGTGCTTCAAGAGTTGGGTATGGATCTGCCTCAAAATTGGCACGTTGTTTGGAAAAAATAAGTTCCATATGTTCAGTGGCAGAGCCGCTATATTCTTTTAAAGTGGAGTGTTCCATTATTGTTCCTTCCATACTTTTGCTTATCATACTTTATGCTTGAAGCGTCGTATGGTCGATGTTAAATTGAGACAACAAGAGGTAGTTTAGTGCCATTATGCACGTCACTCTAGGGATGGTGTGAATTAAATGCCTAAAAATATTTATAAAAATACAAATGCTATTATCGAAGGAAATTATGATAATACATCCTTAGGTACCAATACATATTTGCTAGGTTTGACCAGTTTATTTGATGAAATGGGTTTGCAAGGCCATTCAATATCAGATGTTTTAGCTGGCACAAATATTTCACCTGATGCGTTGAACCAATCCTCTTTATATATTTCTCAGTTTCAAAAAATTCAGCTATTTCACAATATTCAAAAGCTATCTCATGATCCGCTCATTGGTTTACGTGCAGGGCAAAAGCAGCGGCTGTCAGATTTTGGAGTGTATGGCTACGCGTTATATTCTTCGCGTAATTTTAGACAAGCAGTAGAGCTGGGCATTCGGCACATTAAGCTTGCAGGGCCTATTTTAAAGAAGTCTTTTTATATTCGAGATGATGCTGCGATTTTTGAAGGGCAGGACATTATTGCACTTGGTAAGCTTCTGCCTTTAGTGTGCGAGTTTTGGTTTAGCTCCATGCAAACCTTAATTGAACGTGTGCTTGAAGGACCATTTCAAGCCAAGAAGCTTTTGTTGCCCTATCCAGCGCCTGACTATGCAGAAGAATATGAAAAAGTGTTTCATTGCCCCGTTCAGTTTAATGCTGGAGTGATGCAATGGCACTTTGATTTAAAGTGGCTCGATGTACCTTGTCCAAATGCCAACCCGATTACTGCTGATATGTGTAAGTCGTTTTGTGAGCGGATGCTAGGTGCTGCTGAACTTGAAGAGCCTGAGTTGGTGAAAACAATCCGTTTAATATTATTGGATGGAACAGGGCTTTTCCCATCGGCCCAAGAAATGGCTGAACGCTTACATATGTCAAAGCGTACCTTACATCGGCGCTTGGCAGGTTTTAGTCTGACTTATCAAGAATTATTAGATGAAACTCGGCGCCGTCTTGCCGATGAATATTTGCGAGAAACAACTTTAACCATAGATGAAATTGCTGAGAGAATTGGCTTTTCAGATACTTCTAACTTTCGAAAAGCCTATCGTCACTGGACAGGCATTTCACCAAATGAGTATCGAATACAGTACCTAAATTAGAATAAGGTTTGTCTGCTATTTAAATCGAGAGAGCAACTTTTTTTGCAAAAATGGATTACAGAGCAAAATCGCAAATAAAATAATAAATATGCCGATAATGCTGAATAGATCCGGTAATTCGTGCCAAAAAACAAATCCCCATATTCCTGCAAAAATAATAGCAATGTAATTCATTGGGCCAATTTGTCCTGCCGGTGCCAAGCTGTAGGCATAAGACATAAACAGTTGACTAATATTAGCTAAAAGTCCTGCGGCAATGAGTAGAGCTAGTTCATGCCAAGTGAAAATGCGCCAATGCCAGAACATTGGAATAGATGAAATTAAACTACCAAAAATACAGAAATAAAAAACGATACGCTCAGGCGGCTCTGTACTGGTTAGAGCTCTTACGGTGACAAAAGCCATTGCGGATAAAAAGCATGCACCCAAGCCAATAAAAGATAATGCGTTAAATAAACCTTGGTCGGGTTTAGCTACAAATAAAACTCCAATGAGCCCAATAACTGCGGCAAAAATCATCGATTTGGTGATTTTTTCTTTTAAAAAAAGCCATGCAATCAGCGGAATAAAAATAGGAGATGAATAACTAAAAACCATAGCATTTGATAGCTTTAAGTTCGCAATGGCATAGAAAAAACCATACATTGCGGCAAGCCCAACTAGGCTTCGCCACGTATGCATCCAGAGTTTATCGGTTTTAATAAAGTCTAGACCCTGTTTAAACAGCATCGGAATAAAAATAAATAAACCCACTGCATTTCTAAAAAACACGACAGTCGCATTGTCTACCGTTTGTGAGGCAAAACGAATGCACACTCCCATAATGGAAAATAATAATGCCGATGTCATAAGACAAAGCAGGGCTTTTCCAAGTTGAGTTGAGGGGAGGTTTGAAGCAGTCTGATTTTGCATAGAGAAATAGAGTTCTTAATTTTCGATGTTATTTTAGCAGCGATGTTAAGTTTTGGTGAAATGTGTCGTAATTAATATGGGAAATGTGAAAAAGATGAGGTGATATGCCTCATCTTTTAAACTTTATTAGGTCACGGGTGCAGGGTTAAATACAGCGAGTGAGTTATGAATACCCCAACGGTCCGACCACGTTTGTTTTTCGCCACTAGCCACTTGTAAAATTAGTTCAAAAAGTTCCCAGCCCACTTCTTCAATAGTTTTCTTCCCAATTGCAATATCGCCAGCACTGATATCAATCAGGTCATACCAACGGTTTGCAATATTGTTTCGGCTTGCCATTTTAATAACCGGCACAGCTGCCAATCCGTAGGGTGTACCGCGACCTGTGGTAAATACTTGAACGGTAATACCAGATGCCATTTGCTGCGTACCACAGATAAAGTCACTTGATGGTGTTGCCGCAAAAATTAATCCTTTTTTTGTCGGTCTTTGGCCCGGTGCGAGAACTTCTACAATCGGTGAACGGCCCGATTTTGCAATCGATCCCATCGCTTTTTCTACAATGTTATTCAGTCCACCTTTTTTATTACCCGGTGTGGTATTAGCACTTCGGTCTACTTGGCCTGCTGCTAAATAGTCATCGTACCATTTCATTTCCCGAATTAGATCCTTGGCAACTTGTTCATTTGCTGCACGTGGAGTAAGTAAGTGAATACCATCGCGGACTTCCGTAACTTCCGAAAACATGACAGTACCGCCACATTGCACAATCAGGTCAGCTGCGAAACCAACGGCAGGGTTAGAGGTAACTCCCGAAAATGCATCACTCCCACCACATTGCATGCCTACAACCAAATGAGAAGCCGGAACTTCTTCTCGAGTACGTTGATTAAGCTTTTCAAGGTGTTGTTCTGCCACGGTTAAAATATGGTCCACCATACTTTCAAAACCGTTATGACGTTCATCTTGCAACTGAATAATATCTTCGTTTGCTAGGGGAATATATTTGTTTTCTATAGGAATATTTAAAAGTCGTTCGGGTTGCATTTTTTCGCAGCCCAGACTCACAACCATAATTTCTCCACCAAAATTAGGGTTGAGTGCAAGATTATGAATTGTACGAATTGGAACAATTGCAGCGGGTGCATCAATTGCCACCCCACAACCATATAAATGATTTAATCCGACTACACCATCTACATTTGGATATTTAGGAAGTAAATCACGTTCAATAATTTTAACGACATAATCGACAATACCTTCTACACAGTTAACACTGGTCGTAATACCTAAAATATTCTTTGTGCCGACGCTGCCATCTTTATTTTTATAACCTTTAAATGTATAGCCGCTCAAGGCTGGAAGCTTTGGATCAGGACGAGTTGCTAACTCAAGATCATCTAGCTCAGGTGCCTCAGGCATTTGGGTAACGGCTTCATTTACCCAAGAACCTGCGGGTAAATCTTTATTGGCATAGCCAATAACTTCGCCATAACGAACAATTGCTTCACCTTGCTTTAATGACTCTAATAAAACTTTATGTCCCTGTGGTACATGATCAACCAAGATGAGTTGGTATTCTTCAATATGTGTAGAGGGTGGTAAGCCGCCGTCATTGACGACAATGGCTACATTATCAAGAGGACTAATTTTTATGAGGAGAGGCTTCAGCATGATCGTTCCTTGTATACATTTGAAGAGAGGGCTATAACGCATAATTTGTTTAAGCGTTATAGCGAAGCATTTTTAAGAAGTAGGTTTTAACTCGAAGCGCTGGATTTTGCCGACCATAAAGAGGTAGCAAATAATTGCGATGACAGCATGTATGCCTACAAAAACAAGTGCACCATTGAAAGAACCTGTCGAGTTGATGATGTAGCCAATAGCAATAGGAATCACAATGCCCGCTGTATTACCGAAGGTATTAAATAATCCACCCGACAAACCAACCATTTCTTTTGGTGCGACATCCGACATGACTGCCCAACCTAATGCACCAAAACCTTTGCCAAAAAAGGCGAGCGACATAAAGAACAAGATGGCTGTTTGCGAATTGACATAGTTACAAACCACAATACTGGTTGAGAGCAACATGCCAAAAATAATGGGGAATTTGCGTGAGAAGGTCAGAGATTTATTCATCTTGATGAGTTTATCGGAAATCACACCACCTAATACGCCACCAATAAATCCGCAAAGCGCCGGTAATACAGCCGCAAAACCAGCTTCTAAAATCGACATGTGGCGTTCTTTAACAAGATAAACAGGGAACCAAGTAATAAAGAAATAGGTTAAACAGGTAATACAATACTGAGCGATAAAAATACCTAAAAGCATACGAGATGAGAGCAGCTTCTTAATATTTTTAAAATTCATTTTATTGTTTTCATCAGCAACTTTAAGCTGATTTTCACCCATGTTGGTAATAGCACCGCCTGCTTGTAAATATTTGAACTCATTTGAATTAATAGTAGGGTGTTTTTCTGGGCTATAAATGACTTTTAACCAGATAAAAGCAATCACAATGCCTAGTCCACCCATAATCCAAAACACAGATTGCCAGTGAACATGGGCAACGAGCCATCCCATGAAGGGTGCAAATATGACAGTGGCAAAATATTGAGCCGAGTTAAATATCGCTGCGGCGGTTCCACGTTCTTTGGTTGGGAACCATGCTGCTACAATCTGGCTATTTCCAGGAAAGGCAGGACTTTCAGATAATCCAACCAAGAAACGTAAGATGAATAATGATGCGATAATGAGAGGGATAGAACCTAAAATATCGACAAAACCTAAGAGAATCGTGAAAAATGACCAGAGCATAATGCTCCAGAAATAGACTCGTCGAGCACCAAACTTATCGAGTAACCATCCACCCGGAATTTGGCCGATAACATAAGCCCAACCAAATGCAGAGAAGATATAGCCCATGGTCACTGAGTTTAATCCAAGCTCTTGAGACATTGGAGCAGCAGCCATTGAAAGGGTTGCCCGATCACCGTAATTTAATGAAGTGACTAAGAAAATCATCGCTAAAATGTAATAGCGGGTTTTATTATGCTTCGCTCGTTGCTGATTTACAGCAGCAAGATTTGTTTGCAGATTATCCATATACAAACTCTTTTTAATAATCGACCTATTTGCATATCCGTGAAATAGGTGACGTCATGTCAAATTCATCGATAGAATAGATGAGAAAACGGAATTTTGTATCTACTCTATAGTCCTAGTTCTAAAACCGCGTCTTTAGATGTATGACATCATATGATTAAAAATATTATTTTGGCAAGTAGGGTCGAAAAATAATTTTTATACGGGTTTATATTGACAAGTTGTATGATGTCTTATAAGTTTTGATCATGAAAAAATAGTATCAAAATGCCAAGGAGTATTTTTAATGGCGACCTCTACACCTATCGTTAAATCAATTCGAGCAATTCCTGTTGCTGGACATGACAGCATGCTGCTCAATTTGAGTGGTGCCCATGGACCTTATTTCACTCGTAATATACTCATTATCGAAGATAACTCTGGAAATATTGGCGTTGGAGAAATTCCTGGCGGAGAAAAAATTTTAGCGACATTAAATGATGCTAAAGCGCTGATAGAAGGGCAGCCGATTGGCGAATATAAAAATCTACTCAAGAAAATTCAGCAAACCTTTGCTGACCGCGACAGTGGTGGGCGAGGCAATCAAACCTTTGATTTACGTACCACAATTCATGTTGTAACGGCCTATGAGTCAGCATTACTTGATTTGCTTGGTAAGCATTTGAATGTGAATGTCGCAAGTTTGCTTGGTGAAGGTCAGCAACGTAGTGAAGTTGAAGTTTTAGGATATTTGTTCTTTATCGGTGACCGAAAACAGACTTCATTAGACTATGCAACAACCCCTCAACATCACCATGATTGGTATAAAGTTCGTCATGAAAAAGCGTTAACACCTGAGGCTGTGCAGCGTTTAGCAGAAGCATCTTATGACCGTTATGGTTTTAAAGACTTTAAATTAAAAGGTGGCGTGTTACAGGGCGAACAAGAAGCTGAAGCTGTTACAGCAATCGCGCGCCGTTTTCCAGAAGCGCGTGTGACGCTTGATCCAAACGGTGCATGGTTTTTAGATGAAGCAATTGCTTTAGGTAAACATCTTAAAGGGGTGTTGGCCTATGCAGAAGACCCATGCGGTGCAGAACAAGGTTATTCAAGCCGTGAAATTATGGCCGAGTTTAAACGTGCAACAGGCCTACCGACTGCGACCAATATGATTGCTACGGACTGGCGAGAAATGTCGCATAGTATCCAATTGCAAGCTGTTGATATTCCTTTGGCTGATCCGCATTTTTGGACATTGGAAGGCTCGGTTCGAGTTTCACAACTCTGCAATATGTACAATTTAACGTGGGGTTCGCATTCTAATAATCACTTTGATATTTCACTTGCGATGTTTACTCATGTTGCTGCCGCCGCGGTAGGTAAGGTTACGGCAATTGATACACATTGGATTTGGCAAGAAGGTACAGATCAGCTAACGAAAGCGCCGCTTGAAATTAAAGACGGTAAAATTCAGGTACCAACAGCACCGGGACTTGGGGTTGAGCTGGACTGGGATCGAATTAATCAAGCCCATGAACTGTATAAATTAAAAGGTTTAGGGGCTCGTAATGATGCCGATGCGATGCAATTTTTAATACCAAATTGGTCGTTTAATAATAAAAAGCCGTGTTTGGTTCGTTAATATTTTACCGATATTTTTGAAAAATTCGCTTTTTGAGTTTTCTTAATGCTTTGCTGTCCATATGGGCAGCTTTTTTTATGTCTAACGATTAGTCCTAAAATAAAGAATTTTAACTATATTTTATAAAACAATAGGTTAAATCATTTTGGGTAATGAACTTTAATCTTTTTAAAAAATTTAATTTTTCAGAGGAAAAATATATTGATTAAAATAAAATTTATGATGTAAGATGTCTGACAACATAAACATGTATGGATATTTTCTAATGGATGCTCTTGAGTTAAAAAACATTGTTTCTGATGGCCTTCTTTCTTTTCCGGTTACTGACTTTGACCAAAATGGGGACTTTAATAAATCTTCTTATGCAAAACGTCTTGAATGGCTAGCGCCTTATGGTGCAAGCGCATTATTTGCTGCGGGTGGTACAGGCGAGTTTTTCTCGTTAACTGGAAATGAATACTCTGATGTGATTAAAACTGCGGTCGATACTTGTAAAGGTAGTGTACCGATTATTGCTGGGGCAGGTGGTCCGACACGTCAGGCGATTGAACAGGCAAAAGAAGCAGAGCGTTTAGGTGCACACGGTATTTTGTTAATGCCGCATTACTTAACTGAAGCAAGCCAAGAAGGTTTGATCGAACACGTTAAGCAAGTATGTAACTCAGTAGATTTTGGCGTAATTTTTTATAACCGTAGCGTTTCAAGATTAAATCTCGATTCAATCCAAAAGTTAGCCGAGATGTGCCCGAACTTAATCGGCTTTAAAGACAGCTCTGGTCAAATCGATATGATGACGGCAGTGACTCAGACTATGGGTGACCGTTTGTCGTATTTAGGTGGTTTACCAACAGCAGAAGTTTTTGCAGCGCCATATAAAGCCTTAGGTTGCCCAGTTTATTCATCAGCTGTATTTAACTTTATTCCAAAGACTGCAATGGAGTTTTATAACGCGCTTCGTAGTGATGACTTTGAAACAACCAATCGTTTAATTAAAGATTTCTTCTTGCCACTGATTAAAATTCGCGACCGTAAATCTGGTTATGCGGTAAGTATGATTAAAGCAGGTGCCAAAATTGTTGGGCACGATGCAGGTCCAGTACGTCCTCCATTAAGTGATTTAACCCAAGCAGACTATGAAGATTTGGCTGCGCTCATTGCGACACTTGGTCCGCAATAATTTTAACTGTTTAGGTATTGGAGCTTTAAAATGAGTAAAAATAACGGTCGGCAGTTTATTAATGGTCAACGCGTTGCTGCAAATGCGCCAGCGTTAGAAAGTGTAGCAGCAAAAGACTATCAGCCAACAGGCTATGTATTTAGTCAGGCAACACTTGAAGAAGTGGATCAAGCTGCTCAAGCCGCTCATAAGGCTTTTTTAGTTTATAGCCAAACTTCTCAAGAGCAACGGGCCTCTTTTCTTGAAGAAATTGCTCGCCAAATTGAAGCATTAGGTGCGAACCTGCAAGAAGTCGCTTCACTTGAAACAGGCTTGCCACTTGCTCGTCTTCAAGGAGAGACAGGCCGTGTTACTGGTCAGCTTCGACTGTTTGCTGAACTTTTACGTCGTGGCGATTTTTACGGTGCTCGTATTGATGTGGCATTGCCAGAACGTAAGCCTTTGCCACGTGTTGATTTGCGTCAATATAAAGTTGGAGTAGGACCGGTTGCTGTGTTTGGCGCAAGTAATTTCCCACTTGCATTTTCAACTGCAGGCGGTGATACCGTAGCTGCTTTAGCAGCAGGCTGTCCGGTTGTTTTTAAAGCACACTCTGGCCATATGGCAACTGCCGAGCTTGTTGCAGAAGCCATTGAAAAAGCAATCGAAGTTTGCGATATGCCTAAAGGCACATTCAATATGATTTTTGGCGGCCGTATTGGCGCAAACTTGGTGGAACATCCACTCATTCAAGCAGCTGGATTTACAGGTTCTCTTGAGGGTGGAATGGCGCTTTATAACCTTGCGCAGAGTCGTCCTCAGCCAATTCCATTCTTTGCTGAAATGTCGAGTGTGAACCCTGTAGTGGTTTTATCTCAAGCGCTGAGTTCTCGTGGTGAACAAATCGCTCAGGACACGGTTGCCTCGTTTAATATGGGATGTGGTCAGTTCTGTACAAAACCCGGGTTAATTTTAGGCATACAAGGTCCTGAATTTGACAGTTTCGTAGCAGCTTTAGCTGAAAGCACGCAAAAAGCTGTGCCTCAGGTCATGCTGAATGAAGGAACTTTAAAAAGCTACCGTCAAGGTATTTATGCTCTAAACAGCGAAGCTGGTTTTGAAGTTATTGCGACAGGTCAAGAGGCCGAGCTAGTTTCTCAAGCAAAAGCACATCTATTTAAAGCGGACCAATCTGTTTTACTGTCAGGCAATCCAAAACTACAACATGAAGTTTTCGGGCCAATGTCGATTGTGATTGGCGTAGAGGATGAAGCGACTTTATTAAAAGGAATTGAGGCTTTAGGTGGACAGCTTACGGCAACCATTATTGGTGATGAAAATGAGCTGTCCGAAGCAGGCGAGCTTCTTCATTTGCTAACCGGAAAAGCTGGCCGTGTATTGTTTAATGGCTTTCCGACTGGAGTTGAAGTGTCTGATGCCATGGTACATGGTGGTCCTTTCCCTGCAACGAGTGATGCACGCGGAACTTCAGTAGGTACGGGAGCAATTGAGCGCTTCTTGCGTCCGGTATGCTTCCAAAATACACCACAAGTTTTATTACCCGATGCATTAAAAGATAGTAATCCACTACAGATTACTCGTCTGGTCAATGGACAGTTAAGTCAGGTTCAAATTTAAAAGTTGTGCGGCTCAATTAAAGCTATTGGGCTGCATATTTTTTAACTTATTCAACGCATTATTAAATATCAACAGAAGCATAAGTTGCTTACTTTTTAAATATGTGTGAGGGTTTGATAAGGGAGATAAAATATTTTGATTTTAATAACTTAGAGGTATAAAAACCGAATATGACTATCGTCTAAGTTTATAGTAAAATGAATTTTCTAATTTTTTCAACATTTCATGAGTTCTTCAGATTATGTCTAGCGCAATTAAACCTAGATCAACAAAAAAACTAAGCCAGATTATTGTAGAACAACTGATCGAAAAAATTCAGTCTGGAGACTTCCAAGTCGGAGAGAAAATTCCGACCGAACTTGAATTAATTGAAACTTTTGAAGTAAGCCGTTCTGTTATTCGTGAAGCAATCACTGAATTGCGTTCTTTAGGGTTTGTCGAGACTCGTCACGGGATTGGTACTTTTGTAAAAGAGCAGACGGTTGAACAGAATTTTTTGCTGTCTAATGCCAGTTTAGAAACCATTAACGATATTGTTTC
This sequence comes from Acinetobacter sp. P1(2023), assembly GCF_028367635.1. Lineage (NCBI taxonomy): Bacteria > Pseudomonadati > Pseudomonadota > Gammaproteobacteria > Moraxellales > Moraxellaceae > Acinetobacter > Acinetobacter sp. P1(2023). The sequence goes on along the minus strand of NZ_JAQNDD010000001.1, from coordinate 388,269 downwards.
TTTACTTGAGCTTCGGATTAGCCTTGAGTCTGAAGCTGTTTTTTTAGCCTCTGAGCGCCGTAAGCAAATCCACATCGATAAAATGAAAGCTGCACTTGAAGATTTTGAACGTCATATTTCATCAGATGCAAATGATGGCACAGTAAAAGCTGATTATGATTTTCATATTGCCATTGCTGAAGCTTCTGAAAATCAATATTTCGTTGATTTTTTAAAGTATCTGGGTGAAAAAATTATTCCGCGTGCACGCTTAAAATCGATTGAGCAAAGTCCCGAAAACCGTGAAGAATATTTAAAAGCGGTTCACCATGATCATGTCAATATTTATAACGCAATTGTCGATCAGGATGGTTTGTTGGCTCGACAAATGATGCGAGCTCATCTATCTAAAAGTATTAAAAAGTTTAAGCAGTAAAGCTTGAGCTAAGACTAAGATAAAAAAGAGAGCTTATTTAAGCTCTCTTTTAATTTTATTGGGTGTGTTATTTACAGCTAAAGTTTTCAGCTTTTTCGCTATCACCTTGACCATTGTAACGGGCAATCAGTGGGTAAGGGCAAAGTGGGCGAGTACGATCAGGCGCCCAGTCTGGTGGAAGCTCGGTATTCACTTGACCACTTGGATTACCTGCGCCGCGTGCGGTTGCAATGATTTTGTCAGGTGCTTGGCCATATTCCACCCAGTTGACTAAAGCAGTCAATGCGTCAAATTGGTCGGTCGCAATGCCATCACGGGTATGGTTCATGCCCGGGACTCTAAAGAAACGTGCAAATTCAGGCGCTGTACCTTTTGCATCATTTTTATAGTGTTGGAGTAGTTGATCGTACCAATTTTGGGTGTCATCTACAGAGAAAACACCGTCTGCTGTGCCTTGTACCACAATCATTTTTCCGCCGTGATTACGGAGTTTATCCAGATTCAATTCATCGGGTGGCATCATGAATGACATGGAACTTTCGGTATAGACATCATTGGTTGCCGAGAGTTTTGGATAGTCGGTATCAAAGTTAAAATTAAAGGCAAATTGTCTAGAGTTTTGAGCCACAATTGGGTCGGGCGGAACCTGAAAAAGAATACCAACAGCAACTGGGTCACGCGCTGTTCCCACCGAAGATTCAAATTTCCAGCTTGCCCAGTTACTGCCGACTAAACCGGGGTCGAAAGGCTGGGTTGCATAGAGCGCTTGTCCAGCCGAATTTACAGGGCCGCGGTAAATGTTGGCTAATACATCAATTTGTTCGGTACTTAAACAAGTGCCATCTCTTGTGCTTGAGCAAACGGGTACATCTTTGTGAATATCAAAAGCTGTACGGCAAGCCTCGACATCTTGAACCAAGCCATCTGCAACACCATCTAAAGCATCGCATCGATCTAAAATCGCTTTTGCTAAAACTTTACGTTCCGAGAGGGTAAGCGCGGTACTTAGGTCATTTTCATCTATTGCGACACGACGAAGCTGCTGCGCTGTGTAGAGTTGAGCCGCGGCTGCACGAGGTAAATGAAAACCCGGTGTACTTGCTAAAATTCCATCATATTGGTCGCCCAAACGAGTTGCTGCAATCATGGCATGACGGCCGCCGTTCGATGTACCGCCTGCATAAGAGCGGTCTGGCAATTTACCATATGCGGCTTTAATTAGGTTTTTTGCCATAGGCGTGAGTTTGGTAATTGCTCCGTAGCCGTAGTTAATTCTGGCTTGAGGGTCTAAACCGAACATTGGATTTTGTGAAGCATTATGTCCGGCATCGGAAGAAATAACCGCAAAACCATCATGCAGGGCATTGGTGAGTGGACCACCGCTACCAACCTGACCCGTTGCAGGCACTAAGTTACCATCGGTTCCACCATTGCCTTGATAGAGAAAACGGCCGTTCCAATCAACAGGTAAGCGCATTTCAAAACCAATTTGGTAGGTTTGTCCATCGACTGGGCTTACACGTTGTTCCATATAGCCTTTGACTAAACAATGAGCGCTAATCGGTTTGTTGGCGACAGTCAAAGTGCCTGCTTCTTGAAGAGTAGCTGAGCTAATGACGGTATTGTTGTATTGAAAGCCGAGTAAGTCTGAACAGCTTCCTGTCATTTTTACGCCAACAGCAGGAGTAAGCTTGGGGAGGGCTGGTGATGATGTTGTACTGTCATTGTCATTACCACAGCCCACCAGTACTGCTGCAACGGCAAGTAATAAGGTTGATTGGGTCCAAAAACGTTTTTTGTTGGTGTAATTCATTTATTCATATCCTTATTGAATGAATGTTTGTAATTAATCTAAAACCAAAAAATTAGCTGTACTTCGTGCAATCATTTTGTTGTTTTGCCAAGCTTCACTTTCGAGATTCAGTACGGTTTTGCCTTGTTTAATGAATCGGCATTTTGTAATGACTTCGCCCACAGCACAGGGCCTTAAAAAATCCATTGTTAAGTTGATGGTGGTGGCTGGTTTACGGTCATTGGCGAGATATGCAAAAAGCCCCATTACGTCGTCAAGCATGGCGCAGATCATGCCGCCTTCAACGGTGCCGCGTGGATTGGTAAAGCTTTCTAGCGCTGTGTAGTGGATGGTGAGTTCAGTATTTTCTTTATTCCAATAAATATTGTGTCCACCCAAATGGTGATGGATGGGTGGTAAATGTTCTAAAATTTTTGGGTCCATAGTGAAGGGTCCATGCTGAATTATTTATTTCCCGAAATAAAAAGAGGTTCTATGTGTGATAGAACCTCTGTTTTTTGAATTATTTAAATTTCCATGTGTAGTCGATATTGATACGGGTTTCATTTACAGGTTTGATGTTGGCTGTAGAGAGCATGTTGTTGTCATAGATGGCATAACGCGCGCGTAACCCTAGATTTTTTAACCAGCCACTTTGAACGGTGTAGCCTAAATCAAAGTCTGTTTCGCGTTCTTTTAAATTGGTTCCGCCTAAGTTGGGTGCATAAATGTTGTGACCTGTGGTGTAACGAGTCATGAAACGTAAACCCGGTACATAATCTTTAAAGTCGTATTCATAGCGGAAGCTATAGGCTTTTTCTTTTGGGTTTAAAAACTCACCCGGCCACGTGTCAATGAGAAGCCCAGTTTCACCTCCTGTTAAATACGGAAACGCGGTGTCGCCATGATGTTGGAAGGTTCCAAAAATAAATTTATGGTTTTGATGTTTAAGTTCGAAATGCGCATGATAAAGATCATTATCGACTAAGCCTGCTTTTGCTTGTCCGTCATCTCGGCTGCGGTAGTAACGTAGTTGTGAGCTAAAGTTGGTGGTGTCATTAATTTTGTGTTGGTGTAATGCACCGACCATGGTTTGGTTATAAAGATCATCAACATCCATGTAAAAAGCGGTGAGTTTGAGTGCGGGATTAAACTGATAGTTTCCACCTAAATAATAAAGCCCATCAGTTTCGGCGCCTTTAAATCGTCCATTCACCCCAGAAATTTTAATTTTTTCATAGTTGGTCGAATCACGATGATTCACTTTATCGAGATAGGCTGCCTGTAAATCAAAATCTTTAATATCTTTACTGGTCAGTGAAATGCCTCGATAGGTTTGAGGAAGCAAACGAGCAGGTGACGCCACTAAAACAGGGTTCATGGGCACGAGCGTACCAATGCGTAGCTCCGTCTGGCTCATTTTGGCTTTTGCTGTAACGCCAATTTCTCCGTAAGAGTCAGCAGGTTCGTTGGTGCGGGTGTCTCTAGGTAAGTTTCCTGTACCTCCGTGCTCGGCATCGGCATCGAGTTTAAAGCCTGCCGTTGCAAGCACATCCAACCCAAAACCGATAGTCCCTTCGGTATAGCCTGAATTGGCTTTAAGAATAAACCCTTGTGTCCAGTCCTTGGCAGCAGGGTAAGCAGATTGCTCTTGGTAGTCGCGGTCAAAATAGAAATTTCGCGTGGTGAGTTCTACTGAGCTGTTATCAATAAAATTGCCAGCCCACACTGAACCAGAGAGCATAAGGGTAGAGTACATCCATAATTTCGACATCGCATTTCTTCCTGAAATAACATTTTTTTGTTTTCAACTAAGGCATAGTTGTTGTGTCTGCCTTATTTGGTTTTTAAATCGAATTATTTTCCGAGCAGTTCTCGGGCCACGATTTCTTTCATAATTTCATTGGTTCCCCCATAGATTTTTTGTACCCGTGCATCCACAAAAAAGCGTGAGATTGGGTATTCCTGCATGTAACCGTAGCCACCAAAAAGCTGGAGTAATTGGTCAATCACTTCACATTGGACCTCGGTAATAAAACATTTCAATGCGGCAACCTGAGTCACGCTTAACAGGTGTTGTTGATACAGTGCTGCACATTGGTCTACAAAAGCTTGAGCGGCTTTTGCTTTAATTTGCGCGTTTGCGAGAACAAAGCGCGTGTTTTGCATTTGGCTTAAAGGTTGTCCAAAAGCTTTGCGCTCTAGTACATAGTCTTTAGTTATTTCAATAGCCCCCCAAATGGACCCCAAAGCCATCATGGAAATACTTAAACGTTCGCGAGGTAATTCTTGCATTAAATAAGCAAAGCCTTGTCCTTCTTCACCCAAACGCTGAGTTGCAGACACACAAACATCATCAAAAAATAGTTCGGCTGTATCTTGGGCATGTAGTCCGATTTTTTGTAATGAACGACCTTTTTTAACGCCGTCTAAAGCGGCATCGACTAGTAAAATCGAAATACCTTTTGCTTTGGCTTGTGGATCGGTTTTTGCCACCAAAACAATCAGGTCAGCATGCAAACCATTTGAAATAAAAGTTTTTGACCCATTAATACGGTAGTGGTCATTTTCGAAAATCGCTTGAGTGCGTATGGCTTGTAAGTCTGAACCCGCATTGGCCTCGGTCATGGCAATTGCAGTGACGACTTCACCTGTCACCATTTTTGGTAACCAATAACGTTTTTGCTCTTCAGTTCCAATATTTTGCAGGTAAGGAGAGACCAACTCATTTTGCCCACCAATGGCAACAGCCAGAGACGCAAAGCCCGCTTGAGCAGTTTCTTGAACCAGCATGAGCGAGTAATGAACAGGAGCGCCATAGCCGCCATATTCCTCAGGCACATCAACACACAAAAAGCCATTTTCCCCAAGACGAAGCCATAGATTACGTGGGATGAGGCCGTCGTGTTCCCATTGTTCATAGTAAGGAGCAACCTGTTCTTTTAAGAACCTGCGATAGCTGTCCCGAAATAGTTCAAATTCTGTATCGTATGGCATGTTGAACCTTTTTTAGGCAAAAGTGAGGCTAAGGCCCAAACCGAAGTTTGAGCTTCCTTTTTTTATTTCAATTGTTTATTGCTTTAAGGTGGGCACTCGGATAATGAGCGGATTATCAGTTTGCTTTTGATAAAGCTCATCAATTAAAGCGGCTCGACGCTTGGTAATATTGCTTTGATTGAGGTTGCCTTTATCGGTCACTTCGCCTGCATCGAGTTGAGGTGGTTCTGTCATTAAATAAAGCATTGAGACTGTATTTGAACTACCAGTCGCATCTTTATTAAAATTCGTTAAAAATTGGCGGAACCACTGCTGGACGTTGGGGTGCTGTAATATCTCTGTTGCAGAATGCTCGCCAAGCTTAAGGCCTGCATATTGAGCACACGCCTCAAGTTTTGGAAAAATCAAAAAACCGACAGCATTTAGGTTTGAACCGGTAATACAAACATCTTGAACCAGTAAATTACCTTGAATCAGTACTTTGTTGCGTAGTGTGCCGACATTCACAAAAGTACCCGTGTTAAGTTTAAAGTCTTCGGCAATTCGTCCGTCGTACATCAGTCCTTTGGTTGGATCATTGACATCGACTAAACGCACCGCATCGCCTGTATGAAAAAAGCCTTCATCATCAAACACAGTACTTTGTTGGTCTGCCTTTAAGCGCCAATAGCCTTTCATGACATGTTTGCCGCGAACACAGAACTCAAGTTTGTCGCCACATGGAACCAGCTTAATTTCACACCCCGGAGCAGGGTAACCAATAAAGCCAGCCATCACACGTGGGCCAGTGGTAAAAGCACAAGAGGGAGCAGTTTCAGTCATGCCTAAGCCGCTCATAATGCGGATTTTTTCTCCACAATGTTGCTGAGCAATTTTATCGAGTCGGTTCCAGCCTGCTTCTGAAAGCGCTGCACCTGCAAAGAATAAAATTTTAACTTTGGCAAAAAAGCGGTCTCTTAATTCTTCATCTTTTTCTAAGGCTTCGGTGAGTTCTTCCCAACCTTTTGGCACATTTAAATAAACAGTTGGAGAAATTTCTTTGAGATTACGAATGGTTTCGTCAAATTTTCCTGCAACGGGTTTACCATCATCAATGTAAATCGTACCGCCGTTATAGAGTGCGATGCCGACATTGTGACTGCCGCCAAATGTGTGATGCCAAGACAGCCAGTCCAGTAGGACAGGTGGCGTTTCTTCAAACTCAGGGAAAGTCTGTAGTAGCATTTGCTGATTAACACACAACATTAAGTGCGTTGTTGGCACAGCTTTAGGCAATTTGGTTGAACCTGATGTAAATAAGAATTTAGCAATCTGGTTTTCATCAAGGGTTTGATAAAACTCTTGAACATTTGAAACTGGCGTATCTAATAGCGACTGAAAAGACGTGCAGATCTGATCGCCTACAATTCCTTTATTGGTCACCACTTCAATATCAGGTGCCATAGATGCTTGAATGGCTTTGGCAAAAGCTTGTCCATCGCTGGCATAGACCATACCCGGTGTAAGCACTTCAAACACATGTTTGAGTTTGCCAAAGTCTTGAGAAATAAGAGAATAGGCGGGGGAAATAGCAGAGAAAGGCACACCTGCCAGCATCGCACCCATAGAGAGAGTTAAATGTTCGAGATCATTACCACTTAAAATGACCAGAGGTCTTTCTTGGCTTAAATTACGTTCATGTAAAGCCTGAGCAATGTGCCATGCACGTTGTAAAACTTCTGCATAACTTAGTTTGACCCATTCACCTTGAGCATTGCGTTTTGCTGCAAAAATATGGTCTGGTTTGGTTTGCGCAAAATGAATTAACCGATCTGTCAGTTTTTGTGGATACGGTTTTAATTGCTCTTTTGGGCTGATATAGAGCGTGTCATCTTTATGGTGATAATGAATATCATGTTGCCCTAATTTTACGAACCGTTCGCGGTCTTGTGATTGAGTGGCATTCATTTGCATTTCTTTCACTCCATGGGAAGCGCATCACTGCGCTTTATTTTTTTGCATCATGCAATTTTTATTTAATATGTCGTTATTCGCATTAGCCTGACTAAATCGGGTAATGACGTGATTGGGTTTGGATGGTGATCCAGCGTAGTTCGGTAAATTCGGCAACAGAGACTTTACTACCAAATCGTCCATAACCACTCGATTTTGTTCCACCAAATGGCATTTGAGCTTCGTCATGTACGGTTGCGCCGTTAATATGACAAATACCCGAATCAATCTGTTTAGCGACTTCTAATGCCTGCGAAATATTTTGGCTAAACACTGCCGCAGAAAGGCCGAACTCACTGTCATTTGCCAGTGCTACACCTTCTTCAATACTTGAAAAGCGTTGAACTGTGCATACAGGGCCAAATGATTCTTCACGGTAAAGCAGCATGTCAGGTTTAATATTCAGCACCAACGTCGGTTGCATGGTGGTGTTTTCAATATGGATACCTAAAGGTAAGTCAGCACCTTTGTTTTGAGCATCTTCCAGCAAATGCTGAATACGGTTTGCGGCGCGGCGACTTTCTAAAACACCGAGTACATTGTCTTTTGAAGTTGGATTACCTGCTTGAATAGAGCGGGTTTTCTCAATCAGTTTTTCAATAAATTGGTCGGCAATATTGTCTTGAACCAAAACACGTTCGGTCGACATACAAATTTGCCCCTGATTAAAGAATGCTCCAAAAGCCACAGCATTTACGGCTTCATTAATATCAGCTTCATTTAAAACCACAACTGGCGCTTTACCACCCAATTCGAGTAAAACTGGTTTTAAATATTTTGCAGCAGTCTCTGCAATAATTTTTCCGACTTTGGTTGAACCGGTAAAATTAATGCGTTTCACGGCTGGATGAGACACTAAACGTTCCACGATTTGTGGGGCATCTTCGGCGGCATGGGTAATCACATTTACTACACCTTCGCCAAGACCTGCTTCATGTAACACTTCACCAATGAGACGGTGTGTTGCTGGGCAGGCTTCCGATGCTTTTAATACCACTGTGTTTCCACAAGCCAAAGACATAGCAAGCGCACGTGTTGCCAAAATGACAGGAGCGTTCCAAGGCGCAATGCCAACAATGACACCACAAGGAACTCGCACGCCCATTGCGAGATTGCCCGGCACATCTGACGGAATGAGGCTTCCGTCAATTTGTGTAGTCATGGCTGCTGCTTCACGTAACATGTTGGCAGCAAGATGAACATTAAACCCATACCATGTCGCAGTTGAACCTGTTTCTTGCATTCCAGTTTGAATGAATTGCTCGGTCTTTTGATCCATTAAATCGGCTGCTTTTAATAAGCGTAAGCGACGTTCGGTAGGCGAGAGCTTGGACCAAACCTTAAAAGCCTGTTGTGCCGAATCGATTGCACGATCAACATCTTCCAATGTTGCAGCAGCGGCTTTAGTGGCCACTGATCCATCAATAGGGCTAATACGCTCAAAAGTTGCCTGATTTGATGCATCAACAGATTGACCGTGAATAAGTAACTGTACATTTTGCATGGGTTGCGTCCTTACATTGCCATTAAAGAATCAAAAGTTAACCAGTACGTTTATAGCTCTGTAAACCCGGTTTAATTGATTTTTCATCTAAGAATTGTTTCAAACCTTCTTGGCGACCATTTTCAGTATCTCGGTGGATACATTGATCGAGTTTGGCATATAAGTAATCTTCGTTTTGGTCCCATGTCAGTTCACGGCAACGCTTAAAGCCATTTTTAGCGGTACGAAGAACCACAGGGTTTTTCTCAAGTAGACAATTTGCAAGTTCAGTCACTTCTGCTTTTAGCTGTTCAAGTGGTACGCTTTTATTCACAAGGCCCATCGTTTCTGCTTCTTTACCACCAAAGGTTTTACCCGTCATGATGTAGTACAAAGATGCACGATGACCTACAGTGTCTGCCATTGCTTTGCTTACGAGGTTGCCAGGAGGAATACCCCAGTTAATTTCAGATAAACCAAAAGTTGCTTCATCTGCTGCAATTGCGAGGTCACACGCCACTAAAGGTGAGAAACCGCCTCCAAAGCACCAGCCGTTGACCATGGCAATCGTTGGTTTTGAATACATGCGAAGAAGTTGCCACTGCCAGCGACATGAATCACGGCGAATACGTTCTTGGAAAATCTCTGGTTGAGTGTCGACTTCACGGAAATATTCCTTCAAATCCATACCCGCTGTCCAAGAATCGCCAGCACCCGTCAATACTAAAACACGCGCCTCTTGATCAAGCTCAAGCGTTTCGAGCACATCAATCATTTCACGATTGAGTGTCGGGCTCATGGCATTTTTCTTTTCTGGGCGGTTTAGAGTGACCCATGCGATTCCTTCTTCAACTTTAACATCTACTGTTTCCCAGCGGTTTTCATAACTCATCTTCATACTCCTTGAATGATTTTTTGCTGTTCTGGGATTTAATCTAATATCAGTTAAACTTACATTCAAGTCTTTTTTATAAAATTTCATAAATATTTTATAATTCATTGTATTTTAAATATTAAATAAGTTTTATAATAATTTAATATAAAAATGTGTTGATTTTTTAGTAAGTTTAACTGATATTTTTTGGTGTGTTTAAACAACAATACACAAAGGGCTAAATGGAACGACTAGTCAATAAAGGACAACACAATGGAAAAAATATCAGGACAGCCTTCAAGGGCAAAAATCACATTGCTACTGTGCTTTGCCATAGCAATTTTTGAAGGGTTTGATCTTCAATCAATGGGGGTAGCCGCTCCACGAATGCGGGCTGAGTTTATGTTAGACAATGCTCAAATGGCGTGGGCATTTAGTGCTGCTATTTTAGGAACACTGCCAGGTGCAATATTGGGCGGTCGGTTTGCTGATATTGTCGGGCGTAAGAAAATTCTGATTTTTAGTATCTTACTTTTTGGAATTATGTCTTTACTGACCGCCTATGCGGCCAATTTCAGCCTATTACTGCTCATCCGTTTTTGTACCGGTTTAGGAATGGGCGGGGCACTTCCAATGATGATTACACTTGCCTCTGAAGCTGTGCCTGACCAGCACAAAGGGACAGCAGTAAGTATTATGTATAGCGGAATTCCTTTTGGTGGATTACTCACTTCTGTGGTTGCTATGTCGTTGGCAGGTGATGCAGAGTGGCGCCATATTTTCTATATTGGTGGGATTGCACCTATTTTACTCATTCCCCTGATTATGCGCTTTTTACCTGAGTCAAATGACTATCTGCAACGTAAAGTTCAAGCACAAAAAACGACACCATTCTTGGATGTTTTATTTGCTAAAGAACGCCGTATGTCGACCATTCAGCTTTGGATAAGCTTTTTCTGTACGTTGGTGGTACTGTATTTCTTATTGAATTGGTTGCCGTTACTGATGGGTGCGCAAGGTCTATCGAAACTACAGGCAAACTATGTACAGATGGGCTACAACGTTGGCGGAATTTTAGGTTCGATTCTCATGGGGGTATTGCTTGATAAATTACGCATGAGTTTTGTGATTAAGCTGATTTACCTCGGTATTTTATTTTCGCTGTGCTGTTTGGCAGTTTCTCCGACAGTAGCTTTACTTGCACTTTCAGCAGTAGGTTGTGGTCTGTTTATTGTGGGTGGACAATCTGCGTTGTATGGTCTGGCTGCCATGTATTATCCGACTGAAATGCGTGGAACAGGAGTCGGTTCAGCAGTTGCAATTGGACGTATAGGTTCCTTTGCAGGTCCTTTAATGGCTGGTTTTTTACTCTCGCTTGGACAAAGCTCGACCATCGTGATTGGTTCAAGTATTCCAGTGATTTTAATTGCAGCGATCTCTGCATTACTTCTTGTCAAAAAACCTAAACAGCCTGTACATTTAGTACAAAGCTCAGGTGCTCGCTAAGTTTTAACGAAAGTATGGGGTAGATCCTCATACTTTCACTACAGATTTTCTTATGATGAATGAAAGGTTATGGTACGTTCGAATTTAGTTCCAAAAAAAGTAGAAGATGAGCCTAAGTTAAGCTATATGATTGCTCGCGTTGATCGAATTATTAGTAAACATTTATCAGAACATTTAAAAGAGCTTGAAATTACCTTACCGCAATTTACTGCACTTTCTGTTTTAGCTTCAAAAAGTAATTTATCCAATGCCAAGCTTGCTGAGCGTTCTTTTATAAAGCCGCAATCTGCTAATAAAATTCTGCAAGATTTACTGGTGAATGGTTGGATTGAGAAAAAACCTGACCCAACCCATGGTCGCCGTATTTTAATTACACTGACTGACAGCGGTGTTGATAAGCTCAATAAATGCAATGAAGTGGTTTTAAAAGTCGAAGAAAAAATGCTTGAAGGCATTGATATTAACTTGGCTTATTTAATTCGTAATAATCTCGATATTATGGTGAATAATCTTAAAAACCTTTAATCGAGTGTAGTGTGTAGTTTAATTTCTTAAACTCAATAGAAATACTTAAGCACTGATTCAAACAGAAAATTTATTTCATTTTACAAATGAACTTGCTAGCATCGAAGTGACGTTTTTGGTGATGTGTGGCAACGAATGTCTTCAGGACAACAAGTTTTACTAAAACTAAGAAAAATGATTATTTCAGGGGAACTTGAAGGCGGTGCCAGAATTGCCGAAATTCCGACTGCCGAGTTACTTGGGGTTTCAAGGCAGCCTGTTCGGATAGCCTTTCGCTTGCTCGAGCAAGAAGGGCTCCTCATCAAAAACCCAACTCGTGGTTACACGGTTCGTGAAATTTCAGAACAACTTGTTCATGATGCGCTCGAAGTACGCGGGGTGCTGGAAGGGTTGGCTGCGAAAACTTTGGCAGAACAAGGCTTAAGCGAAGAGCAGAAAAAGACGCTACAACATTGCATTCAGGAAACTGAAAAACTTTTTAATGAAAAAGACGAGTTTGGTGATGCTGAACTAGAACGTTATCACCATTTTAACGTCATTTTTCATGACACCATTATTGAAGGCGCGCAAAACGTCGCACTTATACAAGCCTTAGCGAAAAACAACCAATTGCCTATGGCTTCTGCCCAAGCCATTACCTATGACCAGAATCAAGCTTTGTCGGAATATCGCCGTTTGCACTACGCACATTTACAGCATTGTTCGATTTTCGATGCGTTGGTACATCGTCAGGCAGGGCGTGCTGAAACCTTAATGCGTGAGCACAGTAGTGTAGTGATTTTGGGTGAAACGCTCAGAAATGTTCTCAGTGCTTAACTTGAAAGTTCCTTTATTTTTTGAATAAAGGAACTTTCAAGTTAAAGCTCAATCACAAGATGTTTAGTTTTTGCACGAGAACAGCAGGGTGTAAATTGGTCGTTCAAAGCATGTTCTTCATCGGTCATAAATAGATCTCGATGATCAGGCGTGCCTTCTACAACGCGGGTAATACATGTGCCGCAAATGCCTTGTTCACATGAAACAGGAATGTCAAAACCATTTGCAATTAATGCTTCAGTAGCAGTCTGCTCTGGTAATACTTCAATTCGACGGCCTGTACTTTTTACTTCAATAGTAAAAGCTTCATCGTTAGACGTATCTACTTTTTGCGCGACAAAATGCTCTTGATGTAACTGTTCGCTATGCCAACCTGCTTGTTCGGCTGAGTTCATGACAAACTGCATAAATCCTGTAGGTCCACACACATATAAGTGTTTATCAGGTGAAGCTTGGCCCAAAACCTCTGCCATATTACATTCAGTGTCTGGTTGGTCTTGAATGTGAAACTGGACTTGCTCACCAAAGTGCTCGGTTAAGTTGCCATAGAAAGCAATCATTTCATGACTACGAACAAAGTAGTGCAATTCGAAAGGAATATTGGCCGACTTAAGTCGATATGCCATCGACAAAATAGGAGTAATACCAATACCACCTGCAAATAAGACTGCCTGTTTGGTTTGAGAGTGAATCTCAAATAAATTGCGTGGTTCACTAATTTTTAAATGATCGCCTTCACGATATTCAGTGTGGATGCAACGTGACCCACCGCGTGAATTGGCATCATGTAAAACACCAATGACATAGCGATGCTTTTCAGTGCAGCAGTTTGAAAGTGAATATTGACGGATTAGACCGTTTTTTAGGTGCACATCAATATGCGCACCTGCTTCAAAACTCGGTAGCTCTGTGCCATTTGCTGCAACCAATTCAAATGCACGAATAGTCGGGGTGAGCTGGTGAATTTTTTGAATAATAACGTCCATGTTTATGCTCCTTTAAATAATCCGAATGTTTGGAAACTTCTGTGCGGATGTTTCAGGAGGTGTTTTATTTTCTTCGGCAAGTAGTCGCTCAATCACTTTACGAGACTGCACACCGCCTGCGTCGATGTTGAGCATGAGTAACTTGCGATGTGGATTGTTTAAAATATTTTGCTGCTGTTGCTCCAGCATTTCTAAATCTTCAGTAAAGATTTTGCCTTGGCCTTCACGAATTTGATTGGTGAGTTCAGCATTATCAGGTTGGAAGTTACGTGCCATTCCCCAGAAATACCAATGTGATGTTTCAGTTTCCGGTGTAATAAAATCGACCACGATTGAGGAAACTTTTTTGTCTTTTGGTGCGTAATAACCACCATGTCCAGCATGCGCTACACCTACTTCAATATGCACATTGCTTGGTGCAAAGAAGTGACAACGTTGCCAACGGTCAACTGGTACATCATCTGCTAAGTGGTTACCACGAAGGGCCATTTGCCAAAATGGAGGTGCGATCACATTTTCCATATAGCGTTCGGTAATCACATGGTCACCATCAACTTTAGTGACTGGTAATGATTCATCAATTTCTTTTTGTCCGATGCTGCTTGAGTGAACATAGGTCTCGTGGGTTAAATCCATCAGATTATCGACCATCAAGCGATAGTCACAGTGAATGTGGAACAGGCCTCCGCCATAGCTCCATTCGGGATGATCTGCCCATTCTAAAGTTGGAAGTTTTGCTTCATCTGCTAAAGCTTTCTCGCCTGGCCATATCCAAATAAAACCGAATTTTTCAATAACTGCATATGATTTATTGCAAGGAAAACCATTTACACGTTGAGCTGGCATTGAAACGGTCTTTCCGTCACAACCCATGACTAAGCCATGATAACCACAGACAAGGTTGCCATCTTCGACATAGCCAAGTGAGAGTGGGGCACCACGATGCGGACAAAAATCTTCAACAGCTGCAACTTGGTTTTCTTTGCCACGATAAAAAACGATTTTTTCACCACAAATGGTGCGACCTAGTAGTTTGTCTTGGATTTCTTCTGGGCGGCAGGCAACATACCAAGCATTTTTAATAAACATTGTGACGACTCCTTATCACTTATTGGATCCAATTTATAACAAATAAAAATATTGGTCAATTGATAAGCAGTATATTTATTCAAAAATATTGTTCTTTAAAATTGGTTAATTTGTATATTTTTAAGTATTGTTAAGGACTTCTGCTATTCTTTGGAATTTTAGAGCGAAATTTTTATTGGTTTTGTTTGGATCCATAATGGCTTTGGTTAAGCCATTATGGGAGTGTAAAGATTTAGAAATTAATCGTGTAGTGAAGCATCATGCGCTGTTCATCCAAACTTTTGCCGTGTTTGGTGTCGTAGTTAATATTTAAGAAAAGAAACTTAAGATTTTTAATCCAAGCATTGAGATCATACTGAATCAACACATCATTTTCTTGCTCAAAATCATTTTGATTCATGGTTTGAAAAGAGTCGCCATAAATATATTTATAGGTCACTTTTAGACCCTTGATGTAATCTTTAAAGTCATACGAAGCAACGAAATGATAAGACTTTTCATCTGCTTTGGTAAACGCGCCTAAGGTCCAGTTCACCATATGAGGAATGGGCATATTGTCGAGTTTTGGAATACCATCTTTACCAAAGTTTTCTTGATAGCCAATTCCAGTTGTAAAGTTTCCATGTTTAATGAAATGCATGGCCCCTACAGATGTATTGTCATATTCACCAAGCTTTGATTTGCCGATATCGTCGTGGCGAAACACACGTAATTTTGTGGTGTGCTGCTTTGTCCATTGGTAATCAAAAGCGAAGTAACTTTGATTGATGAGATCTGTTAAGTAACCATTATAAAATTTCCAATGGTACCGAGGTGTTTTGCTATCCCACTGAAAAAAGTAAAGCCCGTCAGATTCATGTTTTGATATGGCGAGTTTGTGGTAGTCCTCTTCATTTTTGGATGAATAACGATTAATCAAACCCAGCTCGAAATTTTGTTGTGGTGTTTTATATTTTAATTCTAAGCCTTTGTAGTTCACTCGTAATTGATGTGTGTCGACTTGTGGAGTAAGTGGTGAATCGGGAGTGATTTCACCTACATTTATGCGAAAGTTTTGATATTCAACTCCAGCACCTAAGCCATATTTAATTTGGTCTTGTGCTTGTTTCTTGGTATTAGGGTCAAAGGGTATGACCATATCATTGGTGTGTTGGTCGCTACTTAGGCGATATGCATATTGAATGCTTGGGTTGAGGTGTACCTGAACCTCATTAAGTTTTGTTGTCCAGTCGCCACGATAGATCAAGCCTTGGCTCAGGCTATGAGTATCGGGGCTGGCCCCATTTTCATATTGTCTGTCGAAATTGAATGTTTTGAGTGTGAGTGTATTTTGAAAATTAACATCTGCTTCACTATGAACTAAACAGCAGGCAAAAGCTGTCCCTGAGAAGAGAATCCCATAAATAAAAATATGCTTCATTTTAAAATCCGTTTAAAAGCGTTTTACTGTTCTAAATCCGACATGGCTAGTTGCAAGGTCGAGTTCCTGTGGATGCCTCGCGGCAGCACGATAACGCGCGCAATAATTGGTCGCGCATAAATAAGACCCACCTTTAATCGTGTATTGCAAAATCTGTTCGTGACTTTGCCGATGCTTTGATGGATCTCCCATATGGTGATCTCTTGGACCTGTATAAGGTGTTTGCGTCCATTCCCATACGTTGCCAATCAAGTCATATAACCCAAACGGGTTTTTACTAAAACAGCCAACAGGGGCAATATCCTTAAAACCATCTTCCTGAACATTTTTGTATGGAAATTCACCTTGCCAGAAGTTGGCTACAATATGGCCTTCATGAGTAGGGCCAATATCGGAATTTTGCTGAAAACCTTTGGCTGCATATTCCCACTCAAGCTCGGTCGGTAAGTCGTGACCTAGCCAGTTTGCATAAGCATAGGCATCATTCCATGTCACCATGCGAACGGGCTCGTGTGGCGCGGGTTGTTTTGGGGTGTTTAAACCCCATGGGTGTTTCCAATTGGCGCCTTTTTCAAATCGCCACCATTGTAGCTCTTCAACTGGATGATCTGGCTGTACAAACATAGCTGCACCACCTTGCTTTTCTGCATCGGTGACATAACCCGTTTGCTTAACAAATTCTTGAAATTGAGCATTGGTGACTTCAGTTGCATCGATTAAAAACGCGGAAACTGAAGTTGCCTGTAAGTTTAATGGGCGTTCATCTTCATAACCTTGTGTGGTGCCTAAAACAATTTTTCCTTGCGGAAGTTTGACCATACCGGCTTCTTTATTTTTAGGCCAACCCGAAGGAAGGCCTGAATAAGAAGAACATTTAGCTTGAGTACCTAAGTCGGGCAAGGTGGTCTGTTCTAGTTGAGGTGTGGTTTTTTGGCATGCACAAAGTAAGAGGAACGATGAAAGCATCATGATCTGTTTCATCTGGTTTTTCCTACTTTTTGTTGTATTGCTCAAAATCCACGACACCATTTTCATCGGCATATCTTAGATATTTATCATTTAAGACTTTAGCGATATCGGGATGTGCTGCGTAAACATTATGTTGCTCATTGAAATCTGTTTTTAAGTTGTAGAGTTCCCAGCCGTGGCTCTTAAATTTAGAAGGTGAGTTTTCAACGAGTTTCCATTCGTCATTTTTGGCGTAGCGGCTGCCATGTAATTCTTTGAAGTCATAATAATTGACTGGTCGAATGCGCGCATTATTGTTTTTAAAAGCAGGAATCAAGCTAAAGCCCGACGGTTTAATTTTGGTGCTTGTGGCTGGATAGATTTGATTATTTTGAATCCCAGCTAGCTCCATCACAGTTGGGAATATATCTCTGACTGTCGCAAAGTTGTTGTTCATTCCACGTTGTTTAGAAATCTGCGTAGGCGATTTAACAATAAATGGAACTCGTATTCCTCCTTCTGAAGCAGCTGACTTCCAGTGGGTAAATGGTGTGCTACTCACTTCAGCCCAGCGTGGCCCCATATAAACATATGAGCTGGCGTTGCCTATATTTTCATAACGATTGTCGGCATCACCCATTGGGAAATTGTGATCACCACCTTCAGCGCCGTTATCTGACATAAACACAATCAAAGTGTTGTCATATAAATGATGCTTTTTAAGATACTGAATGACATCACCCACGCGATCGTCTAACTGAGTGACCATGCCGGCATAAACTTCCATTTTGCGCGCTTCATATTTGCGCTCTTGTGGGGTGAGTTCATTCCAGCTTTTGGTCCCTAAAGCTTGATTGCCGCGCTCGACTGGATATTCTGCATTTGCAGGAATTAATCCTAATTTCTTTTGACGTTCAAAGCGTTGTTTGCGAATCGCATCGTAGCCTTGATCGTATTTACCTTTGTATAAGTCTCTATAATGAGCAGGTGCTTGTAATGGCCAGTGTGGTGCCGTATAGGCTAGGTAAGCAAAAAATGGTTTTTGTGCTTTATTTTTATCTAAGTACTCAAAGGCTTTTTGTGTAAAAAAGTCGGTGGAGTAGTAGTTGTCAGGCAAAGTAACCTTTTGACCATTTTCAGTGTACTGGGTATTGCGCGGATAGTTTTTAGGTTGGTCTTTAAAGTGTAAATCGAAGCCATCGAGCAGGGCAAAAGATTGATCGAAACCACGGGCTTTAGGGTTTTGTTCGGGAGCATAACCTAAGTGCCATTTACCGACCATGAAGGTGTAATAATCTTTAGTCTTTAAAATTTCTGCGAGTGTATAAGCATTTTGCGTTAAGTGACCTGAATATCCGTCAATTTTGAGTAGTGCACGAGGACTATCGGCGCCAACCAATTTTTCTTGTCTTTTTGAAGTTTCATACATGGCACCTAAACCCACCAAGTGGTTATCTGCACCTGTCATAAGCTGTGCACGAGTAGGTGAACACATCGATGAAGCATGAAAATTAAAAAGCATTTTTCCTTGCTCTAACAGGCTATCAATATGAGGAGTTTTAATTTCGCCGCCATAGGCACCAATATCTGAAAATCCAAGATCATCGGCCAAAATAATCATGATATTAGGTGGTTGTTGATTTTTTGGAGGTGCTGCTTGCGCTGTGTAAAACAATTGGCTGGCAAAAAAAAGTCCTAATGTAAGCTGGCTTACTCTTTTGAGTTTCATAACAACAATCCTTTGAAGTTTTAAAAATGCATCTTGCATTTCCTGGAAATAAACTGAGCTTTTTTTGGCTAAAAAATGCTCTGGAATCGATCATAATAGATTTTTTAATATGGATCCATAAAAATATTCAGGCATCCTAATTTTATGTTTTTAATAATTTTATACTTATATAATTTATATGTTTATATACTTTTTAATAATCCGTTTATAATTTTAGTTGATTTTTTGGATCCAAATATTCAGTATAGAAAAAGAGCAGGATGCTCAAAAAACAAATATTCCTCTAGGTCATTATGGATACGGATATGCATAACCACCCAATCGCTCATCTAGCAATGTCGTGTGTATGTCTTATCCAAGGGAGATACACAAATGGAAAGAGACGTTCTAAGTGAGATCAATCAAAACAACATGAGCCGCTATCAATGGTTCGTCATTTTGATCTGTATTTGTCTCAATATTATTGATGGCTTTGACGTGATGGTAATGGCATTTACTGCTCCATCCGTGTCAGCAGAATGGTCACTTTCAGGCGCACAAATTGGCTTGTTGTTAAGTGCTGGCCTTTTTGGAATGGCTGCTGGTTCAATTTTTCTCGCGCCTTTAGCCGATAAAATCGGTCGCCGTTTACTCATCTTAGTTTGTCTTGTCATTGCAGGTCTTAGCATGCTGGGCTGTGCTTTTGTACAAAGCCACGGCATGTTAGCTGCACTTCGGTTTATTACCGGAATTGGGGTGGGGGGCATCCTTGCGAGTAGTAATGTATTGGCAAGTGAATATGCCAATGCTCGCTGGCGCAGTCTTGCAGTGAGTTTAATGTCTACCGGTTACGGAATTGGCGCGACACTTGGCGGGGTACTATCACTGGCATTGATTGAGCATTTAGGTTGGCGCTCAATCTTTTTAGCAGGAGGGGTTACTACCATTGCAATGCTGCTGATCAGCGCATGGTTATTACCTGAATCTTTAGATTACTTACTCGCGAAACGACCAAAACAGGCACTAGAACGAATTAATGCAACTGTAAATCGTATGGGGCTAAACGAATTACCAGTTATACCGCGTTATGAAAAAATCAGCACGCAAAATGGCAGTGAGCTGGGCAAATTATTTGCTGGACAACTTGGATTTCAAACGCTTTGTTTGTGGTTTGCATTCTTTTTAGTGATGTTTGGCTTTTACTTTGTCATGAGCTGGACACCAAAAATTCTAATTTCAATGGGAATGTCACCAGAGCAAGGCGTAAGTACCGGTATTTTAATTAGTATTGGCGGAATTTTCGGGGCAGCCATTATTGGTTTACTCGCTTCGCGCATGAAAATTTTCTATGCCTTAAGCCTGTTTTTAGGGCTAACTTCGGCATGTGTTTTCCTATTTGTCGCAGTCTCGGCTCAAGTGAGTATTGCTCTCATAGTCGGCTTATTACTCGGCACACTCATTAATGGCTGTGTGGCAGGTTTATATTCGATTTCTCCAACAATTTATAATGCCGAAATCCGTAGTCGTGGCGTGGGCTATGCGATTGGTTTTGGTCGTATTGGGGCAATTTTATCACCAACAGTTGCAGGTGTTTTTCTGGATAAAGGTATTGCTCCCGCAACACTTTATGCCTATTACGGTGTGGTCTTTATTTTAGCTATTTTCCTGATTTTAAGTTTAGGTAATGCTTTTTACCGCAGTCAAAAAGAGCAAAACTACTCGCTTAAAACAGCACCTTAATCCATTAAAAATTAAATAGTTGAGATAAAAAATGAAAAAGACACCATTATGGGTGGGGGTATGCTTGTGCCCATTATTTAGTCAAGTCGTGCATGCCGAGTTTATTGAAGACAGTAAAGCTGAGCTGACACTACGTAATTTTTACTTTGACCGAGACTATAAAAAAGATCCTTATCCTTATACAGCAGCCAGAGACTGGGCGCAGGGTTTAATTTTTAAAGGACAGTCTGGTTATACCGAAGGGACAGTTGGGTTTGGTGTTGATGTACTGGCAATGGCAGGTTTTAACCTGATGGGAAGCCATGCTGATGACTATGCACGTAGTGGCTTATTACCAGTGAATACCGATAACTCGCGTGATGATTATTATGGAAAAATCGGCATTACAGGGAAGGCTAAATTTAGAAAAAATGAGCTTTTTGTGGGTGATTTAGTTCCGCAATTACCGACTATATTTTCATCGCCAGCGCGTTTGTTTCCACAGACTTATCGCGGTATCCGTTTTGTTTCAAATGAAATTCCCAATCTTCAACTTGAAGGATTTTATGTCGACGAAGTACGGCAGCGTGATTCGATTCGTTATACCGATGTTGGAACGGACAATATTAACCATCGTTTCGACAAAGCGGCAACAACTGATTCTTTTTATACATTAGGTGGAAGCTATCAGTTAAAGGACTATCGTTTACGTGCTTATCATGCTGAACTCAAAGATATTTACCAGCAACAATTTTTGGGCTTTAACGGCAAACAACCTTTAAATGATCAGCTTAACTTTTTAAGTGATGTACGTTTTTTTAATAGTGAGGAAGCTGGAAGTAAAAAAATAGGAGAGGTTGATAACCGACATGTGAGCGGCCTATTTGGTTTGAACTATCAAAACCATACGGTTTCTTTGGGCTACATGCAGTCATTTGGCTCAACTGGTCTGCCGTTTTTGTCAGGAACCGAAAGTCCTGTTGTGCTTGATTTTATGAGTTCGGACTATTCGA
This sequence comes from Acinetobacter sp. P1(2023), assembly GCF_028367635.1. Classification (NCBI taxonomy): domain Bacteria; kingdom Pseudomonadati; phylum Pseudomonadota; class Gammaproteobacteria; order Moraxellales; family Moraxellaceae; genus Acinetobacter; species Acinetobacter sp. P1(2023). The sequence continues at coordinate 366,986 of NZ_JAQNDD010000001.1, read as the reverse complement.
ATAAAGATGAAAAAGTCTATTCGATTCGTTACGAATATGACTTTAAAAATGCGCGGATAGGTGATGTTTCATTAAACGGATTACGCTTTATGACCCGCTATGCAAAAGGTGAAGACATTGATTTGTTGCAATACGGCGATCAGCGTTTTAAAGAAGAGTCGATGGAATTTGATTTGGGCTATAAAATTCCTGAAGGTAAGTTAAAAGGTTTGGGAATGCGTGCTCGCTTTTCTCATTATCGCAACGATATGCCGACTAATATGACCTTTCATTCGACAAATGAAACGCGGTTAAATGTCGATTACACCTTTAAATTTTAATGATTAATATTTAACTAAATTTAAGACAAGTTAAAACATTGTGAGCAGCAATGTTTTAACTTTAGTTATCAACTGCACAAAATCACTCTATAATACCGCCAATCTTATTAAAGCCAATTGAGTCTCTCATTAAACACATGGCTTTAATCTCTCATTTTTTTAAGTCAATTTCTTCGCTGTGATTCGGCTTATTTTTCAATATTTAGAATTTTATGTGTCTGTGCTGACACATAAAAATATTTAGGTGCCAGCATGGAAATCAAGGTTAATTATCTCGACAATCTTCGACAGGAAGCTAAGTTCGATGACTTTACGGTAATTGCCGATCAACCAATTCGCTACAAGGGTGACGGTTCGGCACCGGGCCCATTTGACTATTTTTTAGCATCGTCAGCATTGTGCGCAGCGTACTTTGTAAAAGTGTATTGTGCCGCTCGAGATATCCCAACCGATAATATTCGTTTATCGCAAAATAATATTGTTGACCCTGAAAACCGCTATAAGCAAACATTTAAAATTCAAATTGAATTACCAGCCGATATTTCAGAGAAAGATCGCCAAGGGATTTTACGTTCGATAGACCGTTGTACTGTTAAAAAAGTGATTCAAACGGGTCCTGAATTTATTATTGAAGAAGTGGAAAGCATCGATGCAGATGCACAAGCATTGTTATTGCCAAGCTTAACTTCTGAAAACCATACCTATATTCAAGGTAAAGACCTACCGTTAGAAGAAACCATTGCCAATATGTCTGCCATTTTGGCAAATTTGGGCATGAAGATCGAAATCGCATCTTGGCGTAATATCGTGCCAAATGTATGGTCATTACATATTCGTGATGCACAGTCTCCAATGTGTTTTACCAATGGTAAAGGCGCAACAAAAGAAAGTGCTTTAGCTTCTGCATTAGGCGAGTTTATTGAGCGTTTAAACTGTAACTTCTTCTATAACGACCAGTTCTGGGGTGAAGATATTGCCAATGCTGAATTTGTGCATTATCCAGATGAAAAATGGTTTAAACCGGGTCCAAATGGTGAATTACCTAAAGAAATCTTAGATGAATATTGTCTTGAGATTTACAACCCAGATGATGAGTTGTTGGGCACACATTTATATGACACTAACTCAGGCAACGTAGAGCGTGGCATTTGCTCGTTACCTTTTGTGCGCCAGTCTGACGGTGAAGTTGTCTATTTCCCATCAAATTTAATTGAAAACTTATACTTAAGTAATGGTATGAGTGCAGGCAACACTTTGGCAGAAGCCCAAGTTCAATGCTTGTCAGAAATTTTTGAACGTGCTGTTAAACGTGAAATTTTAGAAGGTGAAATTGCACTTCCAGACGTTCCTGAAGACGTATTAGCGAAATATCCAAGTATTGTTGCCGGTATTAAAGGTTTAGAAGAGCAAGGTTTCCCTGTATTAGTTAAAGATGCATCGTTAGGCGGTCAGTTCCCAGTAATGTGTGTGACTTTAATGAACCCACGTACGGGTGGGGTGTTTGCATCTTTTGGTGCGCATCCAAGTTTTGAAGTTGCATTAGAACGTAGTCTGACAGAATTACTTCAAGGTCGTAGTTTTGAAGGCTTAAATGATTTACCACAACCGACTTTCCAAAGTAATGCGGTCACTGAGCCAAACAACTTTGTTGAGCACTTTATTGACTCGAGCGGTTTGGTTTCTTGGCGCTTCTTTAGTTCTAAATCTGACTACGACTTTGTGGAATGGGATTTTTCTGGAGAAGGCGAAGAGTCGAATGCAGAAGAAGCTGCAACATTGTTCGGTATTCTCGAAGAAATGGGCAAAGAAGTGTATATGGCAGTGTATGAGCACTTAGGTGCGACTGCTTGCCGTATTTTAGTACCGGATTATTCAGAAATTTATCTTGTTGAAGATTTGATTTGGGATAATACCAATAAGGCACTTTCATTCCGTGAAGATATTCTAAATCTGCATCGTTTGGATGATGAGCAGCTTGAAGCATTGGTTGAGCGTTTAGAAGAATGCGAGCTAGATGATTACACTGAAATCACTACCCTCATTGGCATCGAATTTGATGACAATACAGTTTGGGGGCAGCTCACCATCTTAGAACTGAAATTGCTGATTTATGTTGCCTTACAACAATTTGAAGAAGCAAAAGAGCTTGTCGAAACTTACTTGCAATATAACACCAACACCGTTGAGCGTGGCTTATTCTATCAGTGCATGAACGTAGTGCTTGAAGTGATGTTGGATGAAGAACTCGAGCTTGAAGATTACCTTACGAATTTCCGTCGTATGTTTGGTGACACGCGAATGGACGCGGTATTAGGTTCTGTTGATGGTAGTGTTCGTTTCTATGGTTTAACACCAACCAGCATGAAACTAGAAGGACTTGATCGCCATTTACGTCTGATCGAGAGCTATAAAAAATTGCATGCAGCTCGTGCTAAAGCCGTGGCGATGTAATTTAAAACGTGAAAAAAAAGCCTATTTTTAAATAGGCTTTTTTTATAAAACAAATTGCTATGTTAAGCAGAGGCTTTTGTGATCTCTACAGTTTGTGTAGAGGTTAGATGATCTTGTTGCTCATCCAAAGTGTGTTTAGCCGGAATATAAGACATCGCACGTTCTGCTAGAGCTGTAATGGTGAGACTTGGGTTAACGCCCAAATTGGCACCTAACATTGAACCATCTACGACATATAAGTTTTTATAGTTAAACACACGATTTTTTCCATCGACTACACCTTGCTCTGAGCTAGATGCAATCGCGCAGCCACCCATGCAGTGAGCAGTAAAAGGCACGTTAAACAAAATTTCAGTAATGGTAGTTATCGGGTGACCATTAAACATTTTTGCGACTTTTTCAGTAAAGGTGTTGGCCTGAGGAATATAAACAGGAAGTTTTTTACCTTCACTAGATAAAACCTTGCCAAAAGGCCAGAACCAATTTCGTTTTAAACGCATGTTAATGGAAGCATCGGCAGTTTGCATCACCAAGAAAATTAAGGTTTGCCGTGCAAAGCCAACAGGGTTGCTCATGCGTAAGAATATAAGTGGGTGGCTAATGAGTATCCATAACCAATAAAAAATACGGGTCCAACCTGGTTTACCTTTTGCCATATAAGTACACATAAGGCCCATGGCATCGGAACCACCTTGATAGCGAGTCGCTTCAATATGAGTATCATGGTCAATGTAAATACTTGAGCCAATCGCAACGCCTTTACTCATGTCGACATCTTTATCAAAGAAACGAACCCCTAAAATCGACTCGGCATTGGTACGTACCCGATTACCCAAATCATCGGAAATATTTGGCAGCGAACCTGATTGCTTTAAGCGGAACAACATCTCTTGGGTGCCCAAAGAGGAAGCCGAGAAAATGACGTTGCGAACACGCCATGTACGACGTTGTTTATTGAACCATGAGCTTGAGCATTCGGTAGTGACTTCATAGCCATCGCTGCCATCTGCTTTACCATTGAGGGGTTTAACATCAACAACTTTGGTTTCTTCGTAAACCTTGGCGCCATTTTTTTCGGCAAAGTACAAATAGTTTTTATCTAAGGTATTTTTTGCGTTGTGTTTGCAACCTGTCATACAGCCGCCACATGCGGTACAGGTTCCGCGGTCTGGTCCTTCACCGTTAAAATAAGGGTCAGGGTAGGTTTTCCCGCCTTCTTCACCTTCGGGTGGAAAGAACGTTGCAACACGAGTGGGCTTAAATGTGTGTCCAACCCCAACTGCATCGCCCATTTTCTTTAGCATATGGTCGGCAGGACCTAAAATTTTATTATCCGTCACTCCAAGCATACGCTCTGCTTCAGCATAGTGCTGTGGCATTTCATTTTTCCAGTCTGCTGCATCTGCCCACGTACCTTCATCCCAAATATGTTCGGGTGGAACGAGCAGGGTATTAGCATAAGTAATTGAACCACCGCCTACAGCATTACCGCAAATAATGGTGACATGGCGAAAAAATCGCATATTGAAATAACCGAAAAGTTTCATGCCCGGGCGCCAGATCCAGCGGCGGGTATTCCAGTTGTTTTTAGCAAAATCTTCAGCTTTCCAGCGTCGCCCCATTTCCATTACAGCAACTGAGTAGCCTTTTTCGGTTAGTCGGCAGGCAGAAACACTGCCGCCAAAGCCTGAACCAATGATTAAATAATCATAATCATAACTGTTTGATGCCATGCCAAAGGCTCCTGTCTGTGATATTTTTTATATTGACTGCGTATGTTTATCAATGAATTGCCCAATGCGCTCAATTGAGTCATCGGATTCGTTTAGTATACCTGCATGAAATTGAAAAACGTGACCGACTTTGTCATAAACCCGTAAGTTCGTCGAAATGTCGTAATTTTTAGCCTGTTCAGCGAGGCGTTTTGCATCATCTAATAAAACTTCTTCGGTACCGACATGAATCAGAATAGGTGGTAAACCAGTTAAGTCAGCATAGAGTGGAGAACAGGTTGGATCGGTTAGCAATTTTTGGCCGCAGTAGTTATTTGCACACCAAGCTAACCAGTCTTTGGACAGCATTGCATCTTGAATAGCATGCGTTTTCATCGTGCTTCCAGAAAGGCTTAAGTCAACCCAAGGTGAAAGTAAAACTAATGCCGCTGGTAACGGTAACCCTGCATTTCGTATTGCAATAGTAGTACTTAAACTGAGTCCACCACCCGCAGAGTCGCCAGCAATCACAAGTTTTTTAGGGTCTTGTCCTTGAGCAAGTAAGGCTTTATAAACTGCAATGACATCTTCAAGAGCAGCTGGGCTTGGGTGTTCAGGGGCTAGGCGATATTCAGGTAACCAGACTTGTGCTTGAGCTGCATGTCCGATTTGTGCAGCAAGCTTGGTATGACTTTTTGAGCTACCAACTACATAGCCACCGCCGTGTAAATATAAGATGCCAAGTCCTGATTGAGTCGTTTTGGGCTGAATATGGACTGTCGGTACTTGAGCGATGGTTTGCTTTTTTGTTTTATAGCCACGTGGCCCAAGCACGATAGCACTAGCTGCATCGCTACATAAGCGCTGAAGCTTTACGGGTGTTTTTGGAGATAAAGCTGGACGTAGTGTGGTACGAATAGTCCATGCAAGAAGCTGCTTCATAATAAGGACTCATACTAAGCATTTAATATCAGTCAGCATCTCTTAAAATTAAGTGTATGCTGACCACTATTTTTATTTTGCTGATTTATTGAGTAGACGAGTTTGCAATGCAGTCGCAGTTGCAAAAATCTTTTGGTAACCCTGTGGAAGAATACGTTGAATGACATCAACGGCCTTCGCATCGGCTCCAATGAGTAAGCGGCGACGGTCCTTGCGCACAGCCTCTAAAATTTGTTGAGCTGCATCATCGGCTGGGGTGCGAAGTAATTTATCGAAAGCATCCTGACTTTTTAAAGGATCCATTCCTAAAGACTGGACACTATTGTTTATACGGGCAGCTTTGGCAATATTGGTACGAATACCACCCGGATGCACACAGGTCGCACTCACTCCAACATTTTGCATATCGAGTTCTTGGCGTAGAGACTCGGTAAAACCACGAACAGCAAATTTACTGGCGTTATAAGCACTTTGGGTCGGTTGAGCTGTTAAGCCAAACATACTAGAAATATTAATAATATGCCCATCACCACTTTGCTTTAAGTAAGGTAAAAACTCTTTGGTGCCATAAACCACACCCCAAAAGTTAATACCAATGAGCCATTCAAGATCTTCATAGCTCACACCTTCAGCCGTGCTACCAATTGCGACACCCGCATTGTTAAAAATTAAATTAACTTGACCATGTTCATCTACAACGGTCTTTGCCCAAGCCGCAATCTCATCACGTTTAGCGACATCAACTTTTTGAGTAGTCACTTTGACAGAATAGGGTGCTAACAGCTCGACAGTTTTGGTTAGACCTGTTTCACTAATATCAGAAAGTGCCAGATGGCAACCTTGTTTGGCGAGTGCAATGGCAAGTGCTTGTCCAATCCCAGAACCTGCACCTGTCACAGCTGCGACTTTATTTTTAAAAGACTTCATAAAATTCTCCGTTTATTTTTCTCATTTCCTATGGTGAAGCTTGTTTAAGAAACAGCCGAAACCTGATTGTAGTTTTCAATATCGAAGCGACGAGTGCGTTGACGATATTCAAGGGTAAAACCTGGCCAATTATTGGTATTTTTGCCGTCAGCAGTCTGATACCAACTGGTACAACCTTGTGCCCAGACAGTTTTTTTCATTTTTTCTTGAATGCTTTGATTGAACTCATGTTGAACTTCTGCACGAACATTGGTGAACAAAAGTTTGTTTTGTAAGGTTGTCTGGATAGCATCTAAAATATAATTCACTTGGCTTTCAATCATATAAACAATTGAGTTGTGCCCAAGATTGGTGTTTGGGCCATAGAGCATAAAGAAGTTTGGAAAGCCGCTCACAGTTAAGCCGAGATAAGCTTCTGCACCATTTTTCCATGTGTCTTTTAAGGTACGACCATCAAGACCTGTAATCTGCATTGGCGCCATAAATTCTGTTGCGGCAAAGCCTGTACCATAAATAATGGTGTCGACTTCACGTAGATTTCCTTTCGTATCTAAAATGCCGTTTTCGGTAATTTCTTGAATGCCTGTATTAATGACGTCTACGTGAGGCTGAGTCAGGGTTTCATACCAATGATTTGAAATTAAAATACGCTTGCAGCCAATAGGATAATCCGGCATTAAACGATGGCGTAACTTCCCATCTTTGACGACTTTACGGATGTGACGCTGGAATAAATATTCCACCAAAGGCATTTCATTTAAAGAAGTGGTAAAGGCCAGCAAACGAATTTCATGATGACCATACTGCAAAGCTCGATCCAGACTTTGCAAAATTGGCAATTTACGGAAAGCCTTTTTCTCTAAAGGTTGGTAAACCCGATCTGGTTTAGGAATCACGTAGGGTGCTGAGCGTTGGTAAACATCGAGATGAGCAACCTGTTTTGCAATTTCAGGTACGAACTGAATTGCGCTTGCACCTGTACCGATTACCGCAACACGTTTGCTAGTTAAATCATAGTCATGATCCCAACGCGCTGAGTGGAATGCTTTACCTTTAAAGTTTTCAATACCTTTAAGTTTCGGATAGGCAGGGCGGTTAAGCTGACCCACCGCACCGACTAAAAATTCAGCTTCAAACTGTTCACCAGTCGTACTTTGAATGCGCCATACACCCTGTAGGGCATCAAATTCGGCACTGGCAATTTCAGTATTAAATTGGACATGCGGACGAATATCATATTTGTCGGCACAGTGGCGTAAATATTGATAAATCTCTTGAGATGTCCCGTAGCGATTTTTCCAGCCCAGCTCTTGTTCAAAAGAAAAAGAATACAAATGAGAAGGTACATCGCATGCAGCACCAGGGTAAGTATTGTCACGCCATACACCGCCGACATCAGCAGCTTTTTCAAAGAGGGTAAATTGTTCAAAACCTGCTTGTTTGAGTCGAATGGCTAAACCTAAGCCTCCGAAACCAGTACCTATAATAGCGATACGTACATTTTTATTTGAATTAGACGTCGAATTAAACATAGGCTGCTCTAAAATCCTTAAAAACAGTGGGCGAAGAAATCGCAATTTCCTGTATGCAGAATAGACGTTTATTAACTTGATTTAGAGGATGGATGAGGACAAAATATTGTGATTCGAGGACATTTTGGAAAGTACAGTGACGTACGCTTGGGCATTTGAACGCAGCATACATAGTGTCCGACTCATGGCTGATTTTGCAGTAGAGGCAGGTGCTTCTTATCAGACCATTTTAGACGGAACAGGACTGAGTCAACAGCAGTTGCTTGACCCGAATATGGTGGTGTCAGGACAACAGGAATTACAGCTCATTCATAATTTAGTCGAACTCTTTGAAGATCGGCCAACTTTAGGTTTAGAAGTAGGTACACGTTACCATTTCACCACATTTGGACCTTTAGGCATGGCGCTTATAAGTAGTGCTAGCATCCGTGAAGCGCTTGATTTTGCACTGACTTATTTTTCGTTAACATTTGCGTTTACCCGTTTTATTGTTTCAGACACTAAAGACGGCACTCTTATTGAACTCACAGATGGAGATATACCATCTTCGGTTAGACAATTTATTATTCAACGTGATGCTGCCGCGCTTATTACGGTGCAACGCGACTTAGTACAAGATAATTTTTGCCAGTATTTGGCTTTTTCTTTTCAGCCTAAACACGATGTACAACCTTATATAGATTTGTTTGGCATCTTGCCAGAGTTTGGCGCAGGCCGGAATTTTGTTCTACTCGATGCGCACAAAGTCGACCAGAAATTGCAGATGGCGAATGATCTGGTTTTACATACAGCTGAAGAGCAATGTCGGCAAATTCTTGATAAACGTCAGTCACAAAAGAAGTTTACTGCATTGGTGCAACAACAATTGATGAATATTCGCGGTGAAATGCCATCCATGGAAGTGGTTGCCAATCGACTGCATTTAAATGCTCGAACTTTACGTCGCCATTTAGCGCAAGAAGAGATGACGTTTATCCAGATTCGTGAAGAAGTTAGACAGGTTTTAGCAGAGCAATATTTGACCGTGCCTAAGGCTTCAGTTGAACAGATTGCAGAGTGGTTGGGCTATGCAGAAACAGCCAGTTTTATTCATGCTTATAAAAGATGGCATGGCAAAACACCTCATGCCATGCGTTTAGTACAAAAATAAAAAAGATGAAGGGGCTTTTGCTTTCCCTTCATCTAAAGAGTGATTTATTTAATAAAGCTCAGTTGTTTGCTGATTTTTTCTAAAATTGGAGCTTTCTTGGCCTGAAACTCAACTTTGTTTTGTTGAATCAGATTATTGCCTTTTGTATCGATAGAAATAATGAGAGGACCAAATTCTCTTACTCGATTAATCCAAAGAGTTTCTGGCATACCTAAATCCTGCCATTCAGCACCTTCAATCTCTTCAACCAAAGTTGCTGCAAGCACTGCGCATCCACCTGGAAAAATGGCATGAACAGCAATATTTTCCTGACATCCAGCAGCTGTTTCTGGACCCATTCCGCCTTTACCCACAATAAGCTTAACGCCAGTTTGTTTGATAAATTCCCGCTCGAATTTTTCCATTCGCATACTTGTTGTTGGTCCGATCGAAACCATTTCGAAGTCATTTTCACCTTTCTTGCGCACAATAGGGCCAGCGTGAAAAATCGCTCCGCCTTCAAGATTAACTGGTAGTTCTCGACCTTGTTCGATCAGTCTGCGATGGGCAACATCGCGACAAGTCACTAAACGGCCAGTCAAATAAACCACATCACCGACTTTAAGGTCTAAAAGATCTTCATCTTTAATAGGGGTTGTCAGAATTTTTTTCATAGTACAACTCCTTCATGAGATAAGATTTCATAAGACATATCTGGGTTAATCTTAATTTTGCCTCGGCGATGTGCCCAGCAACCTGTATTTACGGCAACCCCAATGGTTGATGGGTGGCGTGCAGAAGATTCAATATTGACTCCCATTACACTGTTATTACCTGTGAGTCCTTGAGGACCAATACCAATTTCATTAAGACCTTGTTCTAACAGTTGCTCCATTAAGGCAGCGCGTGGATTATCACTTGTTGAGTCAACCGGACGCATAATGGCGAGCTTAGAAAGTCGAGCTGCGGTTTCAACCGAAGTTGATACGCCAACACCAACCAGCAACGGTGGGCAGGCATTTACACCGCGTTCGGTAATAACATCCATCACAAATTCAGCAACACCTTCGTAGCCTTGACCTGGCATTAAAACTTTTGCCGCACCCGGTAGGGTACAACCGCCACCAGCCATATAGACATCAATGGTACAAGTGTCGAGTTCAGGCACAATACGCCAGTCTAACCATGGAATTTGAGTACCCGTATTGGTGCCCGTATTTTTTTCATCAAAGGTTTCAACAGCGTTGTGACGTAAAGGACCTATGCGTGTTGCTTCAGCAGTTGCTTCGCTCAAAATATCTTGAAGTTCACCAAGCAAAGGGAAGTTAGCACCTGCTTCAACGAAATATTGAATGACACCCGTGTCTTGACAGCTTGGGCGGTTGAGTTTATCCGCAGCTTGCTGATTTTCCTCCATCGAATCATAAACTGATTTAGCAAGAGGATTGGTTTCTAAAGTACGCAGTTCAATTAACTTGCTTTTCACATCTTTAGGTAGGCGTTTTCCAATATAAGCTGTAAATTTGGCCATGGTGTCCGTAAGGGACTGGACGGCAATATCTTTGTCCATGTTGTGCTCCTTGAAGAAACTTGTTCAGATCTAATTGATGTAAATAAGGTTAGTGGGTGGCTTTGGCAGTGTTTACTTTCACTTTTTGGGAGAAGCTCAGCACTAGTGTCAGTAAGGTCGAGATAATGAGTAGTCCTGCAACAAAATAGAGTCCACCTGTGAAATCTCCAGTTTGATCTTTAATCCAGCCGATCATGGCAGGGCCTGCAAACCCACCTAAATTTCCGATTGAGTTAATCGTGGCAATGCCTGCTGCTGCGGCTGATCCTGACAAGAACATGGTTGGCATGCTCCATAGTGGTGGTTTGGCACAGCTAATACCGACATTCACAATGGTAAGTGCCGCAATTAATCCAATGACATTGTGTGTGCCAGCTGCAATTGCGAGGCCAACTGCTGCGGTTAAACATGCGAGAGCAACATGCCATGTACGTTCATTGGTGCGGTCAGAGTGTCGAGACCATAAAACCATGGCAATGACAGAAACGATTGGTGGAATGGCATTTAAAAGCCCGACGGTCATAGACGTTACGCCAAGCTGTTTAATAATTTGTGGTGCCCAGATGCCGAGGGTATAAAGTCCAGCCGATGTTCCGAAATAAATCAATGCAAGGGCAAGTACTCGTGGGTTGGCAAGACCGCGAAGAATGCTGTGATGCTGAGGTGCATTTTTCCCGACATCTTCTTCTTTCATCGTTTTTACAAGCCATTCGCGTTCATCCTGTTTTAACCAAGTGGCTTGTTCAGGACGGTCAGTCATATATTTAAAAACGACAACGCCTAAAATGAGTGCTGGTATTGCTTCAATAATGAACATCCATTGCCAGCCAGCGAGTCCCCAAATTCCATGCATTTCAAGTAACGCGGCAGAGATTGGTGAGCCAACTGCTGTGGCAATTGGGGCGGCTGCCATAAATAAAGCAATCACACCAGCGCGATGGCGTGCAGGGAACCAGTAAGTTAAGTACAAAATAATGCCCGGAAAGAAACCCGCTTCGGCAACACCGAGTAAAAATCGCATAACGTAAAAGCTGGTTGAGCTTTCTACAAATGCCATTCCCGCTGCAATCAGACCCCAAGTCACCATGACTCGAGCAATCCAGATACGGGCACCGACTTTATGCAAAATAATGTTGGATGGGACTTCAAATAAGAAATAGCCCAAAAAGAAAATTCCGGCACCAAACCCGAGAACTGAGGCGGTAAAGCCTAGGTCTTCTTTCATGGTGAGTGCGGCAAAGCCAATATTGACGCGGTCGATATAGGCTACAAGGTATAACAACATAATAAACGGTACGATTCTCCACGTGATTCGACGTAACGTTCGCTTTTCAATATCCATTTCCATGTCATGACTCCATATTCATGACTACCAATCCTGATTGGTAGTTTTCGCTTTCTTTACCGCTATTCATTCGGCTAGATGGCTTTTTCCCGTTCATCCACAGCATTCCTTCTGCGGACGTTTTTATACTCTTAAATAAGAGGCGACTTATGTCGGGAAACAATGAAATGGATGTTAAACCCTTTAAAAAACTGATGAATCGATATAAAGTTAAATCACTATTGCAAAAAACTTAATAATCATGAACGCAGATACGGAATTAGCTTTCTTTTGTTTATTGGTTAAACAGGGAAGTCTTGTCGCGACGGCACGAGAGTTAAACTTGACTCCACCTGCGGTTTCTAGACGTTTAACTCAACTTGAAGAGCGTTTAGGAGTAAGGCTTTTAAATAGAACAACACGCCGAATTAGCTTAACCAGTGAGGGTGAGGTCTACTTTGAAAATGCGGTTCGTATTTTAAAAGAGATTGACGAAATGGAGCGTTTGGTTTCAAGTAGTCGGGCAGCGCCCAAAGGGGTATTGCGTGTGAATGCACCTTTAGGCTTTGGTCGTTCTTATATTGCGCCAGCAATTTCTACATTTGCCAAAATCTATCCTGATGTCGATGTTCAACTGCATTTAACTGACCGCCCGATTAATCTGCCAGATGAAGCCATTGATGTGTCAATCCGCTTTGGCGAAATACCCGATTCACGTCTAATTGCCAAAAAATTGGCAGCCAACCGCCGTTTATTATGTGCATCACCTAGCTATTTAAAAATGGCAGGGCAACCGCTCACTCCCCATGATTTAACACAGCATCAGTGCATTGTGATTCGGCAAAATGATTCTGCTTATGGGAATTGGCGGTTAAGTCATGGCAAACAGGTTGAAACTGTTAAAGTTCATGGGCAACTGAGTACCAATGATGGGGCAGTCGCATTAAATTGGGCTTTAGAAGGCTACGGTATTTTGATGCGAGCAGAATGGGACGTAGCAAAATATTTAAGAAGTGGCAGATTGGTTCAAGTGCTAGCGGACTATGAAACACCACCCGCAGATGTCTATGCGGTGTATTTAGAGAGACTGAATCTATCACCTAAAGTCGCGCACTTTTTAGATCATTTACGCCAATTTTTAAATCAGCATGTCGATGGGCCAGAGCCGCGTTCAAGCTGGTAATGATAGGACTAATCTTAATTATAAAAAAGCCAACTTAAAGTCTAAGTTGGCTTTCAACATTATTTTCTATTTAAACGCAAATGTAATAAACGTGTGGCTGAAGTGTGGCGAATTTCATCAATACGCGCATTAAAATATCGTTCAGTAATGGCTTCACCAGAAAGATCTTCGACTACTTCAAATCCCATCTGCTCCACGGACTGATGTAAATCTTTTGGTTTGAATTGGCCTAATAAAGGTTCTTTCAGCAAATGAGTAAATTGTGCAACACCCATGCTTCCAAGTCGCTCAATACCGTTTAATTCCTGAAAATCGGTTGAATAGTCGAGTACCACTTCACTACCGTTTGCAGCAAAGTTAGCAATACTTTTTAAAGTTTCTAGGGTAGTTTGAGGGTTTAAATAGTGCGTTGTGCCTAACCACGAAAAAAATGCAGGAACGGTTGGCTCATAGAGACTTCTAGTCAAAGCTTCCGAAATAGACTCTTTTTCAAAGTTAATCGCGACAAACTCAACGGTAGCAGGAATATTTCCTAGTTTTTTTAGCTTGGCCTGTTTGGCAGCTTGAGTGTCAGGATGGTCTACTTCAAAGATTTTCAAAGTAGGGTAATGGTGTGATTCACGTAGTGCAAAAGAGTCTAGGCCAGCACCCACTAACACATATTGTTGAGTGTCTTTTTGAACTGCCTGATCAAGTAAATCTTCGGCATAGCGAGAGCGTCCGACCACTTGCCCAGTAAGTAAACCTAAAGTGCGGTTTAAAACCGAAGAATTCATGACTTTAACAATCAGTGGGTTAGAGAGCAGTTTTTTCCAGCCTTTACTGGTTAGCTCAAAAGCATAAGGGTCTGAAAATACAGGGTTCTTTGCATTTTGAAAATGATTGGCCCGTAATGCAGCGGCAGCTTCGGCGGTACGACTTGATTGACCTTCTTTCATCTTTATCCTGTTTTTTTATTTCTTGAAGATATTCAACGAAGAAGGCAGTGTATTTCATGAAAACCTAAAATACACTGCCTGTTTCTTACAACTGATTTGATCGAAATTACAAATTAGTGAGTTTTTGTCGTTTGATACGTCACTTCATAATCTTTCAAATCTACTTTTTTCAAACGTTGTTTCAGCTTTTTCAATGACCAAGGCCATGCGGCAAAGTTACGTCCGTTTGCATCAAGATAGTAACTCTTACATCCGCCGCTATTAAATACCGTTGTTTGCAAGTGTTTTTGCACTAAATCGTTATGCTTTTTAATCACATCAGATTTAACATTTAATTTGCTAATTCCTTTGTTTTTAATTTTCAATAAGCCATCTACGATATAGTCGAGCTGTGCTTCTGCCAAACCAATGAAAGAGTCATAGACCAGTACGTTAGGACCCAAAACTAAAAATGCATTTGGTACATTTTCAATGTTGGTACCCAAGTAAGCCTCTGGCGAACTATCTTTCCATATATCTTGTAAACATTGACCTTTTTCATTGTGGACACGTTTACCAATTGGCGGGTGAGATACTTCAAAGCCTGTACCCCAAATAATCACATCAACTTCGTGACGTTCACCATTGGCAGCAACCACCGTATTGCCTTCAACTTTCACTAAACCATGAGGAATGAGAGTCGTATTTGGTGCTTGTAGCGCAGGGTAGTAATTGTTAGCGAATAAAATACGTTTACAGCCAATATCAAAGTTTGGCGTGACATTTTTGCGTAGCACAGGATCATTAATCTGCAATTTAAGTAATTGCTTACCCAAAACATTTACTGGTTTTAGGGCAAGGGGGTTACGTAAACCAAAGTTAATTGCATTGAGTGTTAACGCTACACTTTTACGCCAGCTCGCCTGAATAGCTGGATATTTAGCAATCACTGATTTACTAAATTCACCCAAGTCCGTATCTGGTTTTGGTAGTACCCAAGGTGCTGTACGTTGGAATACAAAAAGTTCTTTCGCTTTTGGTTGAATTTGTGGCACAAACTGAATGGCAGATGCGCCAGTACCAATCACGGCAATACGTTTACCTGTCAAATCATAATCATGGTTCCATTTAGCCGAATGGAACATTTCGCCTTTAAATGTTTCTAGGCCTTCAAGACGTGGGATTTGAGCTTCGGTAATTGGACCTGTGGCAAAAATAACGGTTTTAGACAAATATTGACCAGTCGTGGTATCCAGTACCCACACGTGACGTGAGTCATCCCATGCCGCATTCAGCAATTCATTATTAAATTCGATTTTAGAGGTAACATTAAATTCGTTACTCACATCTTCCAGATAACTTAAGATTTCTGGTTGGCGCGCAAATAAATGGCTCCATTTTGCACTTGGTGCAAATGAATAAGAATAAAGAGCAGACGGTACATCGCAACCACAACCTGGATAGGTGTTTTCACGCCATGTTCCACCCACGCGGCCAGCTTTTTCAATAATCTTATAATTGGTATAACCAACTTGATCTAGGCGAATGGCAGCAGCGATCCCTGAAATGCCTGCACCCACAATAAAAGTATCGAAAATATGGTTTGGTGATTTGACAGCTTTTTTTGCTGAAGCATTTGTTTTCATTTGCGCAGTCATATGTGTACTACCTATAAATTTCTTATTTAAATAATTTGTACGATGTGCCAAGGAACTTGGTATACAAGCTTGGAGATGCACGTTTCATGAGCCAGAATAACTTCGCATCAATTTGAGGAATGGTATAAAGCCCATCTTGATCAAGGCGATTAAGCGTTAATCTTGCAACATCATCACTTGTTGTTAAGGCATAGTTCATCAGTGCATGGTCTGCAAGCTTTGAATAGCGTCCAGGAATCCGACCATTTTTAATGATATTGGTAGGGACCAAGGTAGGGCAGAGTACATTCACTTTAATATTAAACTTACTCAGTTCGGCAGAAAGCGTTTCTGAGAGCGCACGCACACCAGCTTTAGTCACGTTATAAGCAGTCATTTCTGGTGCAGCCGTATACGATGCCGCAGATGCCACATTAATAATCGCGCCGTAACCTAACTTTTTAAACTTTGGAACAAAGGCATGACAACCGTGAATGACACCCCAAAGGTTAATATTCATGACCCAGTTCCAGTCTTCTAGGCTTAGCTCGTCAAACTTACCACCCAATCCCACACCCGCATTATTAATGATGAGTGTTATCGGATGATCAAGTAACTGTTCTGCTTGATCAGCCAAAGCCTGTACTTGTTCTGCTTGCCCAACATCGCACTTTACAGCAAATGCTTTTTGTCCTAACTGTTCAATTAACTTTACAGTTTCTTCAGCAGCTTCGAGATTAATATCTGCACACACTACACTGCCACCACGGTTTGCCAGTTCAACTGCAAAACTTCGACCAATCCCACTGCCTGCACCCGTCACTACGGCATAAGCTTTTTGGCTTGGTTTAACTTTCTTTTTGCCAAATAAAATCATGATTCATCCATAAATAGCTTGAAAAGATACCAGCTACCTTTTGATAGCTGGAAATGCAGGACGATTAAGACATGCGTACTGGTGGGGTAAATTCTTTAACAAAATAAGGAGCAATTGCACCGCCTTCGGTCAGCAATTTCTTTTTGTAATACTCAAGATATTCAGTTGTATCATGATCATTCGGATGAAAGTCTGGACGTAAGTAGTCAAGAATTTGACCAATTGTACTGCCAAAAACTCCATCTTTTGGACCAAAGATTAAGCCTACACCGCGACGAGCATCTTTCCAGAATTTTAAAGTCAGCATCTCTTGCGGCTTTCTTAATACAGGCACAAATAATGTAGTCGCAGGGATTAAACCTAAAATGGTAATTAAAGCGAGGAAGAAACCAGATGCGCGCAGTGGATAACTACCATTTAAAAGTTGATAGACATCGTAGGCAATATCTTTATGTTCAGATTCTTCAAGCATATGCCACATCCACAATGCACGGCTTTTTGCATCATCTGAATAATAGAAGTTCTTTTCATGCTTCATCATGTATTCAGCAAGTACCGCAGTAAAATGCTCAATACCCGCCATCATTGATAGTTTGAGTGGTTGTGGAAACTTTAAGAAAACATATTTAAAGAAGTTCGAGCCAAGAAAACGATAGAGCGCAACAGGATATTCGGCATCTTGAAGGGCATCGTTATATTCATTGTGCAATTTTGAATGAATTGCCTCTTGGCCAATCAGCGAAGTAACGCGCTGTTTTAAAATTGGATCTTTAATAAATTCACGGTGGTGACGAGCGGTTTCAATCACTAGATCTTCACCATAGGTTAAAAACACCGAAAGCGTGGCAAAAAACAAAGTAGCAAATTGGTTGTCCATATAGAATCTGACATCAATTTCCTTACCATCAAAACCAATATTTAAATGACGAATTGGAATTGAACTTTTGCTAGCAAAATCGGGTAACTCAATTTCACGCTGAAATGTAAGTTTTTTGAATGATTTTTTAACTGCGGTCGAGATCATGGCGACACCCTGAGGCAAAGTAGTGGTGCATTTTGATGAAAATGAATAAACTCAATGATCAACAAAGCACTATAAAATTCCATTTTCAAAAGCAGATGATTCTCTGCATTGACTACGGTGTTGTTGCTCCGTTATTTGTTTGATTATTTGGCTGAATAACGGAAAGAAGAGCCGATGTAGACAAGAGCTACTTAATGAGTCTTCTTTAATTTTTTCATATTAATCTGACATTATGTTCGGATTCAATTCGGGTAAATTTTTAAATATATAAAAGTATTTTATAGACATTTTTTGAGATAAGATTTTTAATTAATTTTGCCATATATTTTTAAAAAACAATAAGTTAAATATATATTTTTCTACAAAAGTAATAAGTTAAATTATAAATTGATTGAGAGATTAAGCTTTGCTTTTCTGAATTTTTCCAACTAAGTTTGACAACTATTCGGATTTTGTTTTTTTATTTCTACCGAGTCAAATTACATGCTAATCTGACTTTATGTTCGGATTATTGATTAGATCGTATGACTACGCGTAAACCTCGTCAAACTCGAGCCAAAGTCACTGTCGACACGATTATTGAAGCAGGTTTTATTGCAGTGGCACTTCATGGACCAAGTGGTACTACAACACGTCATATTGCAGAGATTGCAGGTGTGAGTGTCGGGTCTTTATACGAATATTTTAAAAATAAAGAAGAAATTTATGATGCGATGAATCACTTTTTTGTTCGGGAAATTCTGGACATGATTACAGAGCTTACCCCGACGATTTTACAGTTGGAGTTAGAGCCTGTCATTGAAATGATTTTTTATACTTTTAGTGATTTATTAAAGAAAAATAACGACCGCTATTTGACTGTTCTACGTTATGCAGGAGAATTACAGTACGACAAATATATTCCCAAAATTGAACAGGCTTTAATGGAAGTCATCATGAAATATATGATGCATAATCCTAAATACCTAAAAATTAATAATTTGCCTGTAATTACCTATATCTGTATTAACAGTGGAATTTTTAACGTCGCACGGCATCTTATTTTGCCAAACCCTTATATTAGTTTTGACGAAATGGTGCAGGGGCTAACCACGATGATTATGAGCTATATCAATACAGAGATGGCACGTTCAGAAGAACATTGAGCTGAGTTAGAATTTTTATAAGTCCGATCAACAATAAAAAAGCCCTCACATAAATTTTATGCGAGGGCTTAGTTGCATTATGGCATGGTTGGAACTTCTTCAGGACGCATATCGAAAATCAAAATTTCGGCGTTATCACCATTGGTAAACGATAAACTTCCGCCTTCACGAATACGTGCAGCATCGCCAGTGTTAAATGTTTTACCATTTACATCGACACGACCTTTAGCAACGTGTAGGTAAACATATCGACTTTCAGGAATCACAAATTCAGTAGTTTCTTCACCATCAAAAAGACCTGAGTAAATATTAATGTCTTGTTTGATCGACAAAGTTTTCTCGCCACCTTTTGGTGAGATGATCAAATGCAATTTACCGCGTTTGTCTGCTTCATCAATATGAACTTGTTGATAGCCCGGATCTGTATTCACTTTATTTGGAACAACCCAAATTTGCAAGAAATGAACGCCTTCTTGAGCTGAATGGTTAAATTCACTATGAGCAACGCCACGACCTGCACTCATGAGCTGAATATCACCCGGCACAATCACAGAACCTGTACCCATCGAGTCTTTATGCTCTAATGCACCTTCAAGCACATAAGAAATAATTTCCATATTACGGTGAGGGTGGGTACCAAAGCCTTTAGATGGAGCAACGTTATCATCATTAATTACAAGTAGGTCTGAAAAACCAACTTGTTTAGGGTCCCAATAGTTAGCAAATGAAAAGCTATGTTTTGATTGTAACCAACCATGATGTGCTGCACCACGTTCGTGAGATAAACGCATATCAAACATGATGTATTCTCCTCATTTAATTTTTTATCTGAGCACAGTTTATCGTAGCGTTTATAGGAGCGAAGCACTGAAAATAGAAAGCTTGGTGCGATTTATGGAACGATAAAAAATAGGACGTAGTTTTGCTTATAGACAGAAAAGCAAAGAAACAAAAAAAATTATTTTTAAACGATATGTGGAATTCTTTGGGTAGAAGTTTTTAGTTTATAAGTTAAACAGCAAATACAAAAAATTAGTCGCTAAAGAAACAAGTTTCGAGAAAACCCCATCGACAAAACTAACTTATTTTTATTTTATTTAAGGCTTACTAAATACAAAGAAATTTTAAGCCATATACACATTTGTCTATGCTCTATCTTTAAAATAACTTAATAATTAAAACTGATAAAAAGCTAATATTAAAAATAACTAAAATAAGCTGATATAAAATAAAGTTACTTTTCAATTGAAAAGTTTAATAATTATTAAGAGTATTATAAATAATTAAAAATCACTTTTATTTTCAAATATTTGAGTAAGAGTGTGTTATTGTAAATAAATGTGAAAATATTCACAAAGCTATAATTTTTTGTTAAGATCATTAACATTAAAAACATAGAGATAATAATAATGATCAATAAAGTATTAATAGTGTTGTGTGTGAGTATTGTCTTTGTATTAGGATATTGGGCTTATTTGGATAGTCAAAATAAAAGACATCAAGAACTCATGCGGATCATACAAGAAGCTGAAAGAAATCTACAAAGTATCGAACGTAATCCAAACCATGCTCATCACAGCAATTTAGCTTCTTATAATATGCAAGAATATATCGGTGACAAAAAATTATTTTCTAGCAGTATTGAGCTATAAATTTCTAACTTTTACAGTGTCATTGGTCATATCTTTTCATAAATTTTGATCATGTTTCTGTTGAATCTGTTAAACTTATTGAACGTATAGTAAAAAAGCTGCATAGGGGTTATGCAGCTTTTTTGTGTTTCAAGAGGGGCTGTGGTTGTTTTCTATGCATGAAAACAGACATCAAATGAGTGGCATATTTGTTGCTTCATAAGTTTGTGATTCTTGTTTATAGGGCTGAACAGAAAAACAATATTGTTCAGTGACCTACATAGACGTAAATATTCCACAGTTCAGATTTTGCATAGAGGCTACTTATGGCGGCGCCCAATTCTTCGGCAGGCTGGTTAGAGCGTTTATTTAAGTTAAGCGACAATAAAACCACTTTCCGAACTGAAGTTCTTGCTGGTGTAACTACATTCCTAACGATGTGTTACATCATTATTGTCAATCCACTCATTTTATCTGAAACCGGCATGGATCATGGTGCCGTATTCGTTGCGACCTGTTTGGCAGCAGCAATCGGATGTCTAGTGATGGGGATCATTGCTAATTATCCAATCGCACTGGCCCCTGGTATGGGTTTAAACGCTTACTTTACCTATTCGGTTTGTATGGGAATGGGCGTGCCATGGCAAACAGCTTTAGCGGCTGTTTTTGTTTCAGGCCTTGTCTTTCTTGCAATTAGCTTCTTTAAAATTCGTGAAGCGATTGTCAATGCGATTCCGATGTCGCTTAAGTTTGCAATTGGCGGTGGTATTGGTTTATTCCTAGCACTGATTGCACTAAAAAATGCCGGAATTATTGTTGATAACCAAGCAACTTTGGTTGGTTTGGGTGATATCAAACAACCAACAGTGTTATTGGCGTTATTCGGATTTTTACTGATTGTGGTTTTACACCAATTAAAGGTTCGCGGTGCAATCATCATTAGTATTTTAGTTGTTACTGCAATTGCTACTGCTTTAGGCCTAAACGAATTTAAGGGTGTGGTGGGGCAAATTCCTTCAATTGCACCAACGTTCATGCAAATGGATTTTGAAGGTCTATTTACAGCAAGTATGGTCGGTGTCATCTTTGTATTCTTTATTGTCGACTTGTTTGACAGTACGGGTACGTTGGTTGGTGTATCGCACCGTGCTGGTCTTTTACAAGATGGTAAATTACCTCGTTTGAAAAAAGCATTATTTGCAGACTCTACTGCAATTGTTGCTGGTGCTGCATTAGGTACATCTTCAACTACGCCATATATTGAATCAGCTTCAGGTGTAGCAGCAGGGGGGCGTACTGGTTTAACCGCTGTTGTCGTTGCAGTTTTATTTATCTGCTGTTTATTCTTAGCACCTCTTGCTCAATCTGTACCAGGTTTTGCAACTGCGCCAGCTTTATTGTTCATTGGTGTGCTGATGATTCAAGGGATCACTCATATTGATTGGGATGATATTACTGAAGCTGTTCCAGCATTTTTAACCATTGTATTTATGCCATTTACCTATTCAATTGCTGATGGTATTGCAATGGGCTTTATTAGCTATGCATTAGTTAAATTATTCACGGGTAAGGCAAAAACTGTACCGTACATGGTATGGATTATTGCTGCGCTTTGGGTATTTAAATTTATCGCGTTTGGCGGTTAATATGATTTTTTATAATTTTCTTCTTGAGCTATCTTAGACATAGTTTTCAATAAGAAGAAAATTATAAAAGGGTGTGATTTTGACCACACCCTTTTTTCTTTAGACGTGGAGTTAATATGAATCAAGTCGAGCTGATTCGCGCCTTACCAAAAGCCGAATTGCATGTACATATTGAAGGGACTTTTGAACCTGAATTAATGTTTGCAATTGCCCAGCGCAATCAGATTCAGATTCCTTACAAATCTGTTGAAGAAGTAAAGCAAGCTTATAACTTTCATAATCTTCAATCATTCTTAGATATTTACTATGCTGGTGCGAATGTTCTTGTACATGAACAAGACTTTTACGATTTAGCATGGGCTTATTTTGAAAAATGTGCCGAAGATCGTGTTGTTCACACAGAAATGTTCTTTGACCCGCAAACCCATATTGACCGTGGGATTGCGTTCTCAACAGTGATTAACGGTTTAAAGCGTGCTTGTGCAGATGCTAAAGCTAAGTTTGGTATCAGCTCTCAACTGATTATGTGTTTCTTACGTCATTTAAGCGAAGAAGCTGCATTTGAAACGCTTGAACAGGCGCTGCCGTTTAAGCAAGACATTATTGCAGTAGGACTCGATTCAAGTGAAGTAGGGCATCCACCAGCTAAGTTTGAACGTGTTTTTGCTAAGGCACGTGAAGAGGGTTTCTTAATCGTTGCTCACGCTGGCGAAGAAGGTCCGCCTGAATATGTATGGGAAGCTTTAGATCTACTTAAAGTGAACCGTATTGATCATGGTGTGCGTTCTGAAGAAGATGAACAATTAATGGCGCGTTTAATTAACGAAAAAATGCCTTTAACCGTTTGTCCTTTAAGTAACTTAAAGCTATGTGTTGTTAAAGATATGAAAGATCATAATATCCGTCGTCTATTGCAAAAAGGCGTACACGTGACGGTTAACTCAGATGATCCTTCATATTTCGGTGGGTATATGAATGACAATTTCTTTGCCATCCAGCAAGCTTTAGATTTAAACAATGATGAGTTGAAGCAACTCGCAATTAATTCTTTTGAAGCTTCTTTCATTTCAGATGAAGAGAAACAAAAGTGGATTGCAGAAATCCAAAAAATCTAAATAAAAAAACCGCCTATCTCAGGCGGTTTTTTTATACATCAGGTTTATTTAGGTTGTTTGGTCATGCTATTTAAAATATTGTCTTTATCGATAAAGTGATGTTTTAAAGCTGCAAGTACATGCCCAACAACAAGAAAACCTGCAAACCAAGAAATATAAATATGTAATGGTTTAACAACAGCTAAAAGCTCTGGGTTATCTTGCACTAAACGCGGAATTTCAAATAAATATAAAACTGGAGCAGGGTGACCAGCACTCCAACTAAACAAACAACCAGTGACAGGTAAAGCCACCAAAATTACATACAAGAATAGATGACCAACATGTGCCAGAGTTTTCATCATTGGAGACATGGTATCAGGTAGTTTTGGAGCTGGATGAGTATAGCGCCATAAAATCCGGATAATGACTAAAAAGATAATGGTCGTTGCAATATTTTTGTGGAATGTAATGACATCGCCTTTAAAGCTGCCATCAACGTCATAACTTAAAAAATTTCCACTATAAAAGCCAATAACCCATGCTGTGATGAAAATGATTGCCATCACCCAATGCAGAATTTGTGCGGTACGGGTGTAATACTGAGAGGAAACAGCAGGCATAAAAGACCCTTTTTTTGTCGTTTTGATTTGTGATTTTAGGGGAAATCGCAGATTTTGAGAAATATTTTAAATGTAACGGAGCGTGCTAAAAACAGAACGTATTAAGCTAAAAAAAGCAATTGATGAGCTGAGTTTCGTTTCGGAAAAGAGTTTGCATAAATGCATCAAATTATTTGTTTCTTCTAAAGTCGAGTTTAGGCACAATACGCGCTGCCAAGGTTCAATCAAAAGGAAAAAATGATGAAAAAATTGATGCTCGCTCTAGCACCAGTTGTTTTAGCTTTAACAGCATGCGCAACGACTACAGGCACTGACACAGGTTCTGCACAAACGACAACTCAACAATTAGGCGTTGCTGCGTTAAAAGTTGCGGTAAATGCAAAATGTATTACAGAGATTAATAATGTTGCGGCTTGGAAAACAGCAACAAAATATATGACTGCTGAGCAACGTGATAGCATCCAAACCAATGTATGTGGTTGTGTAAGCGAAAAAGCTCCGAATAGTGTGACTGCAGTAGAATTAGCAGCAGCTGCACTTGATGTAAACACACGTGCTACAATCGTAAACCAAGTGGTTTCTAAAACTGTAAACGCTTGTGTGGCAGAAGCTTTACAAAAGTAATTAATAATTTTGTGTTAAAGAAGGCTGATTACTATTGATCAGCCTCTTTTGTTTTTAAAGGTAGTGAGTCGATGTTTATTGCTGGTGTAGATGAGGCAGGACGGGGGCCTTTAGTAGGTTCGGTTGTGGCAGCAGCTGTGATTTTAGATCCGAATAATCCAATTTTGGGATTGAATGATTCTAAAAAATTAACTGAAAAGAAACGTGAAAAGTTGTTTATTGAAATACAAGAAAAAGCCTTAGCTTGGTCAATTGCCGAAGCAACACATGCTGAAATTGATGAACTAAATATTTTACAGGCAACTTTTTTGGCTATGCAGCGTGCTGTTGATGGTTTAAAAACCCAACCACAAAAAGTAATTGTAGATGGTAACCAAATTCCTAAAGGAATTATTATTCCTTGTGAAGCGATTGTTGGTGGAGATGCAAGCCATGCTGAAATTAGTGCAGCAAGCATCTTGGCAAAAGTAACACGAGATCGACAAATGGCAGAATTAGATCAGCAATATCCGTTATTTGGTTTTGCCAAACATAAAGGATATCCAACCAAAGCGCACTTTGAAGCGATTGCTGTGCATGGCGTGATTGATCAGCATCGCCGTAGTTATGCACCTGTTAAACGTGCTTTAGGTCTATAAATACAAACACCTAAAAAATTTAAAGCGACTATAAAGTCGCTTTAATTAGGGAGAGAACAACTTCATACTAACGATTGAAGTTTTTCTGTGCATAATTATCATCTTCATAAGAAACTTGATAATCTTGATCAAGATGTTGAAGGTGTTCATGCATTGCACGTTCATGTTGAATACGTTGATAAATTTCTTCGCGATGAACAGAAACCTCTTTTGGTGCATTCACACCAATTCGAACTTGGTTTCCTTTGACGCCAAGCACAGTAACACTGACTTGATCCCCAATCATTAATGTTTCCCCGACACGGCGGGTCAGAATCAGCATGTTTATCTCCTTGCTAAACGCTTAAAACTGCAATATTGGTACCCAAATAAAAAGCTCAACCTCAGTTTTCAGTCAGATTCTAACAGAAATATGAGAACAAAGTCATATTTTGATAATCTCTGCCAAAAAACTTTCCGTTTAATATAACAGAGCCGCTATAAAAAAAACTATAGCGGCTCTGTGTTTTCTTTGATTATTGTCGGACAAGTAAACATTTTTTAATGAATTCTTGACCGTTCGGTAAAATTAAGCGCGTGCGCTGCTTTCACCATGTTCACGATCTAAACCAAAAGCGGTATGTAGGCAACGAACTGCAAGCTCAAGGTATTTCTCGTCGATAATGACAGAAACTTTAATTTCAGAAGTTGAAATCATAAGGATGTTGATACCTTCATCAGCAAGGGCAGTGAACATTTTGCTCGCTACACCTGCGTGTGAACGCATACCTACACCAACGATAGACACTTTAACGATGTCATCACGTGTTGAAACTTCA
Organism: Acinetobacter sp. P1(2023); assembly: GCF_028367635.1. Lineage (NCBI taxonomy): Bacteria > Pseudomonadati > Pseudomonadota > Gammaproteobacteria > Moraxellales > Moraxellaceae > Acinetobacter > Acinetobacter sp. P1(2023). The sequence continues at coordinate 341,222 of NZ_JAQNDD010000001.1, read as the reverse complement.
CGTGCACCAATATTTTTGGCAGTTTCATTTAAGATTTTTTCAGCTTTCGCTAAATCAACACGGTTTACAGTGAAAGTAAAATCTGTTGTGCCATCTTCTTCAACATTTTGGACTATCATATCCACTTCAATGTTGGCATCACTTACTGGTGATAAAATTTTAGAAGCAATACCTGGCTCATCAGGTACACCTAAAATTGTTAATTTTGCTTCGTCACGGTTAAAAGCGATACCTGCAATGATTGGCTGTTCCATAGTGTCTTCTGCCTCAGTAGTAATGAGTGTACCTACATTTTCTTTAAATTCGTCGTCAAATGCGCCGTCGTCATCATTATCAAAACTTGATAATACGCGTAAAGGAACCTGATATTTTCCGGCAAATTCTACTGAGCGAATCTGTAAAACTTTAGAACCTAATGATGCCATTTCTAGCATTTCTTCAAAAGAAATACGGTCGATTTTTTTGGCTTTAGGAGCAACACGAGGATCAGTGGTGTAAACGCCATCTACATCAGTATAAATCTGACATTCGTCAGCTTTTAAAGCAGCAGCAAGGGCAACACCAGAAGTATCTGAACCACCTCGACCTAGTGTTGTAGTATTTCCATTGGCATCAAAACCTTGGAAACCAGCAACCACAATAACACGGCCTGCATCTAGATCATTGGTCATGACATCTGTATCAATAGACTCGATACGCGCCTTGGTAAATGCACTGTCAGTTTTAATACCGACTTGACGTCCGGTATAGGATTTAGCTTCCACACCAATCGAATTAAGTGCCATAGCTAACATGGAAATCGTCACCTGTTCACCGGTTGAAACCATTTGGTCTAACTCACGTGGGTCAGGTGTTTCGGTAATGGCTTTAGCGAGAGCAAGTAAGCGGTTTGTTTCACCACTCATTGCAGATACGACCACAACAACCTTGTGACCGTGATCATGCCAACGCTTCACACGACGAGCAACATTTAAAATGCGCTCGGGGGTACCCATAGAAGTACCGCCATATTTTTGAACGATTAATGCCATAGTTGTTCCATATAAGCCATGACCCTGAGAGGCTTTTCAGGGTCAGTTACACAAAAAGTGAAGTCTTATTTTTGTTCAAGCCATGCAGGCAATGCTGCGATCACTTGTCCAAACTTCTCGTTAAGTGGCGCGCCACCTTGTGCTAAGTCAGGTTTACCACCACCTTTACCACCTAACTCGGTTGCTAGATGCTTGATGATGTCACCTGCTTTTAGATTTGCAGTGTATTGTGATGCAACTGAAGCAAGCAGGCTAACTTTGTCACCCTCTACACCAGCTAACACAATAACTGCATTCTCTAATTTTGATTTAACACTGTCATGCAAGTTGCGAAGTGATTTTGCATCTACACCTTGGACAGTGGTAATAAGCGTTTGACGACCAGCAATGGTTTGTACCTGATCAATCAATTCTGACGCTTGGAAGTTTGCCAATTTCTGATTGAGTTGTTCAATCTGCTTTTGTAATGCAGAAACCAATTCAACATTGGCTTGTACACGCTCAACAGTTTGGTCTTTCTGTGCTTTTAATAAGCCATTAATGTGCTGGATATCAGCATCAGTTTTTTGTACTACATCTAGCGCTTTAGTACCTGTAACGGCTTCAATACGACGTACACCAGCAGCTACACCGCCTTCAGAAGTGATTTTGAATAAACCAATATCACCTGTACGTTTAACGTGAATACCACCACACAGTTCAATTGAGAAGTTTTTCTCATCAATAATTGAACCCATAGAAAGTACACGTACTTCATCACCGTATTTTTCACCAAACAACATCATGGCACCTTTAGCTTTTGCAGCTTCAATGTCAAGAAGTTCGGTTGTTACAGCACTATTTGCGATAATTTCTGCATTCACTAAACGCTCAACTTGTTGTAACTGTTCAAAAGTTACAGGTTGATCATTAGCAAAGTCGAAACGTAAGATATCACTTGCAACTAAAGAACCTTTTTGTTGTACATGTGAACCTAAGATTTGACGAAGGGCAGCATGTAATAGGTGAGTTGCAGAGTGGTTACGAGCTGTTGCATCACGAATGTCTGCTTTAACAATCGCTTCAACATTTTGCTCGGCTTTAAGACTACCAACGGTCACAATACCTTGATGAACAAAGGCACCGCCTGACTTTTTAGTATCTTGAACTTCAAAAATACCAGTTTCGTTTTTGAAGATACCAGTGTCGCCAATCTGACCACCACTTTCAGCATAGAAAGGAGTTTGGTTTAAAACGATAAGCGCTTCATCACCTTCAGAAACTTCGTCAACTTGTACGCCATCTTTATAGATCGCTACAATTTGACCTTGACCAGTGGTGTTAATGTAACCATCAAACTGAGTTTCGCCTTCAACTTTTACAATGTTGTTGTAGTCGACTGCAAACTTACCAGCATCACGAGCACGTTGACGCTGTGCAGCCATTTCTACTTCAAAACCAGCTTCATCAATGATAAAGCCACGTTCACGTGCAATATCAGCAGTTAAGTCAGTTGGGAAGCCGTAAGTGTCGTAAAGTTTAAATACAGTCGCACCAGGAATTGTCTTATCTTTTAATTGAGCAAGCTCGCCCTCAAGTAGCTTTAAGCCTTGCTCAAGTGTTTTAGCGAACTGTTCTTCTTCACGAATTAAAGTTGCTTCAATCACATCTTTACGAGCTGCAAGTTCTGGATATGCATCACCCATAACTTCAATTAAAGGTTGCAACATTTTGTAGAAGAACGTACCAGTTGCCCCAAGTTTATTACCGTGACGCACAGCGCGGCGGATAATACGGCGAAGTACATATCCACGACCTTCATTGCTTGGGTTTACACCATCAGCAATAAGGAAACAGCATGAACGCGCATGGTCGGCAACAACACGTAAAGAAGGCTGACCTTGGTCTTCAATACCAATAATATTTGCAGCAGCTTTTAATAGGTGTTGGAACAGGTCAATATCGTAGTTCGAGTTAACATGTTGCAATACAGCAGAGATACGCTCCAAGCCCATGCCTGTATCGACAGATGGAGCAGGGAGAGGGTGAAGTACGCCATCAGCAGTACGATTAAACTGCATGAAAACGTTGTTCCAGATTTCAATGAAACGATCACCGTCTTCTTCAGGTGAGCCTGGTAAACCACCCCAAATGTGGTCACCATGGTCAAAGAAGATTTCAGAACATGGACCACATGGGCCTGTATCACCCATTGCCCAGAAGTTATCAGATGCGTATTTTTCGCCTTTATTATCACCAATACGGATAATACGTTCTGGCGCTAAACCGATTTCTTTGTTCCAGATGTCGTACGCTTCGTCATCAGTATGGTAAACCGTGACATAAAGTTTATCTTTTGGTAAAGCAAGCCATTGTTCGCTGGTTAAAAATTCCCATGCGAATTTAAGTGCATCACGTTTGAAATAATCACCAAATGAGAAATTACCTAACATTTCAAAGAATGTATGGTGACGTGCAGTGTAGCCAACGTTGTCTAAGTCATTGTGTTTACCGCCAGCACGTACACATTTTTGTGATGTAGTTGCACGTACATAGTCACGCTTCTCAAGACCTAAAAAGCAGTCTTTAAACTGGTTCATCCCAGCATTTGTAAATAATAAAGTTGGGTCGTTGGCAGGAACAAGAGAACTCGACGCGACACGTGTATGCCCTTGCGTTTCAAAGTAGCGCAAAAATGCTTCACGAATTTCAGCAGATGTCATTAAACGAGTACTCACAACCAAGTCACTCCATATTTTCGAATTTGGCTAAAAGTATCAATGCCTGTTTGTTTTATACAAAACCTGAGCATGTGATACGGGGCTTATTTTTTAAAAACGCTAAATTGTAGCGGAAAAACCCCACCGAACCAACGATTTTAAAAGGAATATCTTACAAAACTGTGATTTGGCTAAAAATCTATATTCAATTGGCTGTGACGTGCTTTACTATATGCCTTCTTTAGTTTGTAGTTTTGTTGATAAGGATAGGTCATGCAACGTATCGCCATTAATGGGTTTGGTCGAATTGGACGTAATGTTTTACGTGCCTGGTTCGAGAGCCCAAAACAATTTCATTTTGAAATCGTGGCGATTAACGATATAGCAGATGTCCAGACATTAGTGCATTTATTTAAATATGATTCTACACATGGCCGTTTCAATGGAAATGTAGAAATATTGATTGAAAATAAAAAAGTTTTTTTGAATATTCAGTCAAATCAACGAACACTAAAAGTTGAGGTTTTAAAGCAGAAACAACCTGAACTTTTACCATGGTCTAGTTTAGATATTGATGTGGTGCTTGAGTGTACTGGACTGTTCCGTTCTCATGCAGATGCAACACGTCATCTACAAGCAGGGGCGAAGCGTGTCATTATTGGGGCAGCACCTTTTGATCATGTAGATGCAGCTATTGTTTATGGTGTGAACCATAATGAAGTCAAAGTGACTGATCAAGTTATATCGAGTGTGTCATGTACTACGCAGGCTTTGGTGCCATTAGTAAAAATTATTGATGATGCTTTTGGTATTGAAACTGCGCTTATGACCGAGATTCATGCAGTAACGGCAGACCAGTCCGTACTTGATCACGCGCACCGTGATTTACGCCGTGCTAGAGCTTCAGGACAAAATATTATTCCGACCACATCTAGTGCACTCGGAGCATTAAAACGTGTTATGCCTAAAATGGAAGACCGTATTGATGGTTATTCAATTCGAGTGCCAACTATTAATGTGGCTGCAATTGACTTAACTTTTATCGCGCAATCTCCAATTACTGTGCATCATATTAATGAGTTACTCATTAAAGCATCTCAAACAGACTATGCAGAAATTATGGCAGTAACAGATGAGCCATTGGTTTCAAGTGATTTTAATCATTCACCTTATTCACTCATTGTTGATTTAACCCAAACTATGGTCGTTGGACATCAAGCTAAAGTATTCGCCTGGTACGATAATGAGTGGGGATATGCAAATCGATTATTGGATCTGTGTGACTCTTTCTAAATGTAAATTTAAATCATTTAAGGGTGTTGAATTAACATCCTTATTATGATTATTAATTTAAAAATAATTAAAACTCTAAATATTCATGTTGTGTAAAATTATATCTATTTGTATGATTCGCAAACATTAAAATTTTAATTATAGAGTTCATATGAAATTTAACTCAAAAAAAATAAGTGGTTTTTTAATTTTTACATCTACTATTATTTTAGCTGCTTGTGGTGGTGAAGGCTCAGATCAAAATACCCATGATCAAGCTGAAAATAATTTAGAAAAAGAAGACAAAATTTACCAAGTTTATTATCAACCTTCTGATATTTCCTCAGGTATCTATAGTGATTCTTTTGAAATTACTCAATATCCAATTAAGAATAATGAAATCTTCTTTGCAAAGTCACATAACCAGCCGTTAGAAACTGAGGTTTTAACTGAAAAGAAAATTTTAAATAAAGGGACCTTACAAACCAATATTGTGAAAAGGTTAACATCTAGCAGTTGGACTTATGAATTAACCCCTGATTTGAAAAAGAATTTAAAGTTTGAAATTGTGAAGTTGGATGGTGAAAATATCTTTGACCGTGTATTGCCGGGCTATAAAGAAAATAAAAATCTAGAAACAGGTCTTCATAATCAACTTGATAAAAATTTAATTGAATTTTATCAAAACTATAAGAATGTTAGATTTCCAAAAAATAGTTATTGTTATCGTTTAAAAGAGGCTCAATGGAATCAATCTTATATTTCAGATATATCTGGTTTTGATTCAAATCCATCATTTAGTGAGAAAAAGCAGAAAATTATTGAAAGATATAATAATCTAGGTTCAGATAAAAAGTATTTTAGGCTTCTAAATTCACAGTGGTACGGCTATAACTTAACTGTTTTAGAAAACTTAGAAACTAGTGATATTCAAAGCGCATTGGGAAATAATAATAACCAGTCTGCTTTTTTTATTAATTTTATATCAAGTAGTCGGTGGGATGCCGATAGAAATTTAGCTTATGAGAAGTCTCATCTGTATTCTACCGATGATAACCCGCTTAATGAGGTGCACTCATTAATTGCTTTCAAACAAAAGCTAAAAATCGCAAATCTTGAAAAAGGTTGTTTTGCTTTTAATACTCAAGCAGCTCAAGCTCTTCAAAGATTAAATTTAGTTAACTGGCAACCAGGTGATAGTTCAGATATTGGCCCATTCTTTGGTCGAAGAACTTTTGCCTATAATGTGAGTGAAGCAGAATAAGGTATTGAATATTCTTGTTAATTCATAAAATCTTCTTTTTGACTTTAGAGTTTATTAAGAAAGATTTATGCAAATTGTCAGGTGCATGGCAGAAAGTATCATGCTACACTAAGAGAAATCGGGTGTGTTCCCGATTTTTTTATGTGGGGTCGTTCCACGTTGATCAGATTTTAGGCTTGAAATATGACCATTTCAGAGACATGGTTGCTGCCTGACGGGGTAGCAGATGTATTGCCGGAACAGGCACAAGTCATTGAAAAACTTCGCCGTGAAGCTTTAGATTTCCTCGCGGTACGAGGTTATCAATTGGTATATACACCATTTATTGAATACATCGAATCGTTGTCTTCATTATCAGAATCAAATCAAGACTTGGATTTAGTAACTTTTAAGGTCATTGATCAGCTCTCAGGCCGTTTACTCGGTGTTCGTGCTGATATGACGCCACAAGTTGCACGTATCGATGCACATGTAAGACCAGTTGAAGGCGTTGCACGTTACTGTTATTCAGGGACTGTATTACATACTAAACCACAAAATTTTAATGCCACACGTGCACCTCTACAATTAGGTGCAGAGTTATACGGGCATGACAGTATCGAAGCTGATGTCGAAATGGTCGATGTTATGCTGGGGTTGATTGAGAACATCTATACTTTACAAGGCGCGCATCTAGATTTGGGCCATGTAGGGTTGTTCCGCAGTTTAGTAAAGTATGCTGGCCTGTCAAAAAATGAAGAGCGTGAGCTTTCAGATCTTTACCAAAGAAAAGCATTACCAGAGTTAGCTGAATTTACTCAAAACCTTAATATGGGTTCTGATTTTTATGCGCTTGGCCGCTATTCTAGTGATCTAGAAGCATTACAGGCGAATTTAAGTGCAAACATCTTACAAGATGCTGAATTTAAGTCAGCGTTAGATGCACTTAAAACAACGCTTGCGCAAATTAAAGGTCGTTGGCCAAATCTCAATATCGGTATTGATGTTGTAGAGCTACGCAGTTATCACTATCACACTGGCTTAATGTATGCAGTCTATGCACCGAACCGTGCTGCACCTTTAGCACAGGGTGGCCGTTACGATGGTATTGGTGAGCACTTTGGCCGCGCACGTCCTGCTACTGGCTTCAGTTGTGATTTATATGCTTTAGGTGCAAATCAGTTCGCCGAAATCGAAACTGTTGTTGCTCCAAAAGGTTCAGAACAGGATTTACTCTCAGCAATTTCGAATGCACGTGCTCAAGGTTTACGTGTCGTTCAATTGTTGGGTAATGATGATTTAAGTTCTATTCCATATGCGACCCATCAATTCGTGTCGCAAAATGGACAATGGAATATTGAAAAGATTTAATCGCCAACGGTAAGTTTTTTTACTGGTGGTTTCCAATTTTAACAGCATGATGTAATGAGGCTATTATGGGCAAAAATGTTGTGGTACTTGGTACCCAATGGGGCGACGAAGGTAAAGGTAAAATCGTCGACCTGCTCACAGACCAGGCGGCTGCGGTAGTACGTTATCAAGGCGGACATAACGCAGGTCATACTCTTGTCGTAGGTGGTAAAAAGACTGTTTTGCACCTCATTCCATCAGGTATTTTACGTGAAAACGTATTGTGCTTAATTGGTAATGGTGTAGTACTTTCACCAGCCGCGTTAATTGAAGAAATGGGAATTTTGGAAGCGGAAGGTGTTCCTGTTAAAGAACGTCTACGTATTTCTCCAAACTGTCCACTCATTTTGCCTAACCATATTGCACTTGATCAGGCACGTGAAAAGAAACGTGGTAACGCTAAAATCGGTACTACAGGTCGTGGTATTGGTCCTGCTTACGAAGATAAAGTAGCTCGCCGTGCAGTGCGTGTTGCTGACCTTGTTCGTGGTGGTGCAGCATTAGAAGAAAAACTGTCTGAAATGCTTGAGTTACATAACTTCCAATTAACTCAGTTCTACGGTGTAGAAGCAGTTAAATTTGAAGATGTATTAGCTCTTTGCAACCAGTGGCGTGAAGTTCTTGCTCCATTAGTGATTGATGTGACTAAAGTGTTGCATGACTATCGCAAAGAAGGTAAAGCGGTAATGTTTGAAGGTGCTCAAGGCTCACTTCTAGACATCGATCACGGTACTTACCCGTATGTTACAAGTTCAAATACAACTGCTGGTGGCGTAAGCTCAGGTTCAGGTATGGGACCTTTACATCTTGATTATGTATTAGGTATTACTAAAGCTTATACAACACGTGTAGGGGCTGGTCCATTCCCAACTGAATTGGTTTACGATGCAGCGGCTGATTCTGGTGATCCAATTGGTAAACACCTAGGTACAGTTGGTCATGAATTTGGTGCTTCTACTGGTCGTCAACGTCGTTGTGGTTGGTTTGATGCTGAAATTCTTCGCCGTTCTGTAGATGTAAACTCTCTTTCAGGTATTTGCTTAACTAAACTTGACGTTTTAGATGGTTTAGAAGAAGTGAAAATCTGTGTGGGTTATGAAAATACAGATTCAGGTTGTGTAGGTTCTTCAGATGCGGTTTCTTTTGAATGCTTGAAGCCAATCTACGAAACTATGCCGGGTTGGAGTGAGTCAACTGTTGGTTTAACTAGTATCGACCAATTACCAGCAAATGCTTTGGCTTATGTTAAGCGTATTGAACAATTAATCGAATGTCCGATTGATATCGTTTCAACTGGTCCAGACCGTGCAGAAACAATTGTTTTACGTCACCCATTCTCTGCTTAATTAGCAAAGATTAAAAAAGGCCTCCAAACAGGGGGCTTTTTTATACCCGACTAAAGTGCAGTTTTCGTTTTATTAGATTCAGATTAAAACGTTATATATAGATAAGGAATGATGGGCTCAGGATGAAGCTGCAACCAACTATTTCAAAAACAATTTTTTATTCTTTTTTATTTGCTATTGGCGGTTCACCCACGCTGGCCATGTTGGTTATTTATGGACAGGAATATCATGAAGATTTCTTTATGACCGCTTTTATGAGCTTGTCAGTTCTGTTTGCATGCGTGTTAATTCCTGTCGTCCTCATACAAAATAGTTATTTACTCTGGAAAAGGGAAAGTTCTAATCTTGAAAACAAAGTTAAGACCTTAAGTCATGTTTATCTGGGTTTAAATGTAATCTGTTTAATTTTCTGGATTTATTTGATGACATTATCGGCTTGATCGTTACATAAATACTATGATCATGAAGAAATGAGAGATTCAAAGCATGAGTGGTATTTCTTATAATAAGTGCAAAAGAATAAACAGCTTTTTAATGATTTAGGTGATCAATGTTATGAATAAAAAACTCTTTTTGAGCTTGTGTGCTGCAAGTGTGATGACCATTTCTGGCTGTGCAACAGTAGCGGATATGGCTGGTGCAGATACTGCAACCTTAAATGCTCAATCTGCTCAAGGTTTTAATAAGATGGTGCAGGAAGCACGTGGTAAGGGTGCTCTCGATACAAGTTCTAGTACATATAACCGTATTAATGCTGTATTCAACCGTTTAAAACCATATGCCAACCAGATGAATCAGACTGGCCAGCCATTTACCTGGCAGTTAGCGGTGTTGAAGTCAGATACAATTAACGCCTACGTTGCACCTGGTGGCAAGGTAGTGTTCTATACAGGTATTGTGAATAAACTGAACCTAACAGATGCTGAAATCGCAGCTGTTATGGGCCATGAAATGACTCATGCCTTGGAAGAGCATGCGAAAAGTAAAATTGGTGCTCAAGCTTTAACTGATTTAGCTCTAGGCATTGGTTTAAGCTATGCGGGTAATAATGTAGGCCAACTTGGTACTGCTGCTGCTCAGTTGGGTACACAAGTAGGTGTGGGCTTGCCATATTCTCGTAGCTTGGAAAGTCGTGCGGACCAAGGCGGTTTAATGCTGATGGCGCGTGCAGGCTATAATCCAAATGCGGCGATTACACTTTGGGAAAAAATGAATAAGCTTGAAGGTGGCGGTGGTTCATCATTCTTGTCTACTCACCCATCTAACTCTCAGCGTATTGGTGATATGCGTAAAAACTTACCTGCGGCAATGGCAGTTTATAATAGCCGTAAATAAGATATAAAATCCTTTATAGATAAAGAAAACGGATGCTTAAGCATCCGTTTTTTGTTTAAGGAGCAGGGTTGGGTTGTTGAGTATGGATGGCCTCAATACCTTTTAGAACTTCACTTGGTAACTCAATCTCAAATGCCTGAATATTTTCTTTGAGTTGGTCTAAATTCGTAGCACCAATAATTGTGCTGGTCACGAAGAACTGTTGTTTAATAAAAGCTAAAGCCATCTGAGTTAAGCTTAGCCCATGTTTTTCTGCTAGCTGTGCATATTGTTCAGTTGCCCATTCGCTTTGAGGGTTACTGTAGCGACTAAAGCGAGGAAATAGTGTTACACGGGCATTAGCAGGACGAGCGCCATTTCTAAACTTACCCGTTAAGTAACCAAAAGCCAGAGGAGAGTAAGCGAGCAAGCCGACATCTTCATATTTAGCAATCTCTGACATCCCTATTTCATAGGTGCGGTTGAGAAGACTATACGGGTTTTGAACACTTACAAATTTACTGACACCCAGCTTTTCAGCCAAATGTAAAAATTTCATAGTGCCCCACGGGGTTTCATTTGATAAACCAATATAGCGAATACGCCCGCGATTAATCTCTTCTTGTAGAGCGAATAATGTTTCTTCTAGAGGTGTTGTGTCGTAATCATTTTGTGCTTGCTGATTGCCATAAGCGAGTGTACCAAAAAAATTGGTATGACGTTCAGGCCAATGCAGTTGATAAAGATCGATATAGTCCGTTTGGAGACGTTTAAGTGAACCATCTAGGGCTTTGGCAATATGGTCGCTGTTAAAGCGAGTATGGCCTTCTCGGATGTGGGTTCCTCCAAAGCCTGGGCCTGCAATTTTAGATGCAAGAAAGACTTTGTCACGTTGTCCGTACTGAGCAAACCAATTGCCAATAATCGTTTCAGTTGCACCGTAGGTTTCCGGTTTGGGTGGAACAGAATACATCTCTGCCGTATCCCAAAAATATAAACCATGTGCCAAGGCGTAATTGAGTTGTTCAAAAGCTTCTTGTTGGGAGTTTTGCTCGCCAAATGTCATGGTGCCTAAACAAATTTCTGGAAGTTTAAGGCCTGTGCGACTAAGTGGGTTAAATTGCATACAGCGAAATCCTTGGAAATTTTGAGTTAGCCTAACGGAGAATATGTATTCAACTTAAATCATAAAATTAGAATAGTTTGTAAGTTTTGTGTATTAACTCATTGTTGCATATAAAAAAAGCAAACCGAAGTTTGCTTTTTATTAAAAATTTAAAGAATATTATTCTTCATCGTCGTAGTCATCATCAGAAACTGGGTTTTCTTCTAATGAAGCATCAAAAATAAGAATAGCTTTACCATCAGTTTGGATCATACCTTGATCTTCTAAGGTTTTGAGTACACGGCCAACCATCTCACGTGAGCATCCAACAATACGACCAATTTCTTGACGAGTAATACGAATTTGACGACCATTCGGCAAAATCATTGCTTCTGGCTGAGAAGATAGATCGATTAAACAACGTGCAATACGGCCAGACACATCAATGAAAGCAAGATCTGTCATTTTACGTGTCGTATTTTTTAGACGGCGAACTAATTGTGCAAAAACAGCATAACTTAAATCTGGATATTGTTTGCTAAGTTCGTGGAAGTTGTCATATGAAATTTCTGCAATTTCACAGACATCACGAGTACGAACTTCGGCTGTACGTTGAGGGTTCGGTTCGAAAAGCCCCATTTCCCCAAAGAAATCGCCCGGATTCAAATATGCGACAACAATTTCACGTTCATCATCTTCACGTAAAATAATTGAAACTGAGCCTTTTAAAATTAAATATAAAGATTTTGACTCTGTTCCGGCATCAACAATTGTGGTTCGTTTTGGATATCTGTTGATGTGAGCACGTTTTAACAATGCTTTAACGGATTCAGGTAGTTGCCCCGGAGATAAAGCATCTGTGCTGAGTTGTGAAAAATTTGAAGTCATGCTTAATATGTTCCGAATAGGGTAAACAATTCACACAAGCTCGAGATGAGCTATTACACAGAAGAGATGAAATTCCTTATCAACTCATTTTATGTTAGTGTACAAAACAAGGGCCTGTTGACATTTCACAGATGGTTGCGACATAAGACAATTCTTTTAGACGTACCAAATAAGAACTATGAAATTTAGCCATTCTAAATAAATAGATCTTAACAACGGAACGTACAAAATAACTTGGTCTTGCGCTATGCCTGCGCTGCTTTAATTGCAACTCAGATTATGGCTGAAATTTCACAAACTTTATTACAAAACTGGACAAAGGATTGCCATTGTCTGGGTTTTGCGTCTTATTTGGATTAATTTTTAGCTATAACGCAATCCATAGATGAAATGTCAACAGACCCTGCTTAAATTTATAATTTTTTTTGGGTAGTTGCAATGCAAACAAGTGTACATTGGCTAGAGAATGTTGCTTTTGAAGCGAAATCGGATAGTGGGCATAGTGTCATCATGGACGGCTCACCTGAGTATGGTGGTGAAAACCGTGGTCCACGTCCTATGGAGTTATTATTAATGGGACTTGGTGGGTGTGCTTCGTTTGATATTGTGACAATTTTAAAAAAATCTCGTCAAGATGTGACGAATGTTGTATGTAACTTAAAAGCTGAGCGCGCTGACGCAATTCCGGCTGTCTTTACTAAAATCCACTTACACTTTGTGGTAACTGGTAAAGCTGTGAAAGAAAAGCAGGTCGCAAAAGCAGTTGAATTGTCTGCCGAGAAATATTGTTCAGCGAGTAAAATGCTTTCTGATGGTGGTGTGGAAATTACACATGACTTCGAAATTATTGAAGCAGAATAAAGCAGTTTTTTGATAGCTAGTAATTAAAAGAAGCTGACATGAGAGTTGGCTTTTTTATTGTCAAAAATAACTAAAAAATAATAAGGAGAATAAAAGTGAATATTCGTTTTGCGAAATCGGAAGATACTCAAACAATATGTGACTTACTCAAACAGATGGGATATCTACAACCTCTCGCTCTTATCCAAGAAAAATTTGAATTATTAAATAATGACTCTAACTCAAAAATTTTAGTTGCTGAAGAGGAGGATAAAATTTGTGGTTTTTTATCTCTCTACTTTATTCCGCAAATAGCTTTGCAAGGTGACTTTGCCAAAATATGTTATCTATGCGTTGACGAGAAGATGCGTAGCAAAGGAGTGGGACATTTACTGGTGCAAGAAGCAGAAAGGTTAGCAAGACAACGTGGTTGTGACAGAATGGAACTTCATTCTGGCATGCAAAGACCTTTGGCACATCAATTTTACCTAAGAGAAGGCTATATCGAGGCGCCAAAGTATTTTCGTAAAGCTTTAAATTAACGAGCTGTATTTAGAAAAAGCTGAGGATCTACCCGAGCATTATTAAGACTCATGCCCCAATGCAGATGAGGGCCTGTCACACGTCCAGTTTTGCCCACTAAGCCTAACGTTTCTCCTTGGCGGATGTGTTGGCCTTTCTCTACTTTAATTGCGCTTAAATGGCAGAACATGCTGATTAGACCTTGACCATGGTCAATCAAAACGGTTTGTCCATTAAAAAAATAAGATCCAGTTTGGATAACCACACCATCTGCAGGAGCAACTACTTTTTGTCCTACTGGCGCTGGAATATCTAACCCTGAGTGAGGCGCGCGTTCTTCACCATTAAAAAAGCGTTTTCTGCCAAAAGAGTTGGTAAATTTCCCTGAAGTCGGGCGTATAAATATTGGTAGGGTTTGCCATGAACTTTGTGTAAATGAGGTATACACATCATTTTGTTCTTTAGCTTCTTGAGCGTAACGGTCTAACTGACTTTGATTAGGGTTCACATAATTTTGATTAGTGACTTTAATTCGTTGTTCAGCGTAAGGATAAGACTTAACTTCTACTTGAATCGGAGCTTTATTCGTGTCGAGCTGAATACTGCCGATTGGAGTAGACAACGGAATGCCAAATACAGCATAACGCTGCTGACCTTCTTGACTGATTAAAACGGGCTTTTGTTGAAAAGTGACCTGAGTAATATCAGCACTTAGAGGAACAACTGCAATTCCACCAGGTCTTCTGGAATCTTGTGGAAGCTGAGCGATTGCCAGTGCCGAAGTAAAAAGACAAGTTGTTGTTAATATAATATGTTTAAAGTGCATTTTTCATTTCAAAACGAGTAGGAAACTAGCCAGATAAACTAAAGCTTAATTATTAAATTCTCAATGAAGACTTTGTGAAAAGTGTAGTATGAATAAGCATGAATTTAAATAATCAAGCATTTTAATAAAATGTAGCTGAACTGTACTTGAAATATATACAAAACAATCCCATATTATAATGGAGTTTTACTCATTGTTATTTAAATAACATTATGAAAAATATATAAAAATTTATTTGAAATCCGAAGAAGTGTTCCCATCTATTAGACAAGTACAAATTTGTTGTGAGGAATAACAAGAATGCGTTTTGAAAAATTTACAAACCGCTTGCAGCAAGCCCTCTCAGATGCTCAATCTTTAGCGATGGGTAAAGACCATACTGCTATTGCAGGTATTCATATTTTGTCTACCTTATTAGAAGAGCCATCAAATATTAGTTTGTTGCAACAAGCAGGTGCGCGCTTACCTGAACTTAAACAAAAGCTTGAGCAAGCTATAAAAGATGCGCCGACTATTGCCAATCCAACAGGTGATGTCAACTTAAACCCAGAAGCGGTTAAAGCGCTTAATTTGGCAGACAGATATGCGCAAAAAGCAGGTGATGAATTTTTATCAACTGACTGGGTTTTATTAGGCTTGGCAGAGACTGGCGAAACTAAAAATATTTTAAGTGCGGTAGGTGTAACTCCCGACAGCTTACGCAAAGTAATTGAACATATTCGAGGTAATGACAAAGTCATGAGTAATAATCACGAAGACCAACGTGACTCACTTAATAAATATACGATTGATTTAACTGAGCGGGCTTTATCTGGAAAACTTGATCCTGTGATTGGGCGTGATGATGAAATTCGCCGTACCATTCAGGTGTTATCGCGTCGTACCAAAAACAACCCTGTTCTTATTGGTGAGCCGGGTGTAGGTAAAACTGCTATTGTTGAAGGTTTGGCACAGCGTATTGTGAATGGCGAAGTGCCAGAGGGATTAAAAAATAAACGTGTTTTATCCCTCGACTTAGGTTCATTACTGGCTGGTGCTAAATATCGTGGTGAGTTTGAAGAACGTTTAAAAGCTGTTTTAAAAGACTTGGCAAAACACGAAGGTGAAATCATCCTGTTTATTGATGAGTTACATACACTCGTAGGTGCAGGTAAAGGTGATGGCGCGATGGATGCAGGGAATATGTTAAAACCTGCGTTGGCTCGTGGTGAATTGCGCTGTGTGGGTGCAACAACCTTAGATGAATATCGCCAATATATTGAAAAAGATGCGGCCTTAGAGCGTCGTTTCCAAAAAGTACTAGTTGATGAACCAAGTGTTGAAGATACGATTGCAATTTTGCGTGGTCTAAAAGAGAAATATGCCACTCACCATGGTGTGCAAATTTTAGACTCTGCGATTATTGCTGCGGCGAAAATGTCTCATCGCTATATCACCGACCGTCAATTACCGGACAAGGCAATTGATTTGATTGATGAGGCAGCTTCTCGTATTAAAATGGAGATTGACTCTAAACCTGAAGCGCTTGATAAACTTGATCGCCGTTTAATTCAGTTAAAAATGCAATTGGAAGCGGTGAAAAAAGATGAAGATGTCGGCAGCAAAGCTGAAGTCACTCATCTTGAAAAACAGATTGCTGAAGTCGAGAAAGAATACAACGATCTTGAAGAAATCTGGAAGTCTGAAAAAACTTTGGTAGAAGGTACTAAACAGGCTCAGGTTGAACTTGATAAAGCCCGTATTGCTTTTGAAAAAGCTCAGCGTGAAGGTGATTTGGCAGAGGCAGCACGTTTACAGTATGGCGTAATTCCAGAGCTTCAAAAACAACTGGAGCAAGATGAAGTTGCAGAAGAGAACGAAGAGCCAAAACTCATTCGTACTAAAGTAACTGAAAATGAAATTGCTGAAGTTGTTAGTGCTGCAACAGGAATTCCGGTTGCTAAAATGATGCAAGGCGAGCGTGAAAAGCTTCTTAATATGGAAGAGTTTTTACATGATCGTGTTGTTGGGCAAGATGAAGCGGTCGTAGCTGTATCGAATGCGGTTCGTCGTTCACGTGCAGGCTTGTCTGACCCGAATCGTCCTAGTGGTTCATTCTTATTCTTGGGTCCAACTGGTGTTGGTAAAACAGAATTGACCAAAGCACTGGCTAACTTCTTGTTTGACAGTGATGATGCCATGATTCGTATCGACATGAGTGAATTCATGGAGAAACATTCGGTGAGTCGTTTGGTTGGTGCACCTCCGGGTTATGTGGGTTATGAAGAAGGTGGTGTTTTAACTGAAGCTGTCCGCCGTAAACCTTATAGTGTGGTGTTGTTTGATGAGGTTGAAAAAGCGCATCCCGATGTATTCAATATCTTGCTACAAGTGTTGGATGATGGACGCTTAACAGACTCACAAGGTCGAGTAGTCGACTTTAAAAATACGGTCATTGTGATGACCTCGAACTTAGGTTCACAAGATGTACGTGAACTAGGTGAGGGTGCAACAGACGATGAAGTGCGTACTATTGTAATGAATGCAGTAAGTCAGCATTTCCGTCCGGAATTTATTAACCGGATTGATGAGCTTGTGATTTTCCATTCACTCAAAAAAGCACAAATTCGTGGCATTGCCGATATTCAGTTGGATCGTTTACGTTCACGTCTTGTTGATCGTGACATGAGTTTAACTGTAGATGACACTGCCTTTGATTTATTGATTGATGCTGGCTTCGACCCTGTCTATGGCGCGCGTCCATTAAAACGTGCGATTCAACAACAGATTGAAAACACATTAGCTCAAAAAATCTTGTCGGGTGATTTTGTTGCAGGTGATACCATTTTAGTTAAAGGCGAAAATGGGCATTTAGTCTTCGATAAAATGAAACTCAGCTAAGCTTGTTCTGCTAAAACCGAAAAGAGAATATGGAAACATATTCTCTTTTTTATTTTCTATAGAGTTGGCACTGACGTACAGACCTAAGATAAAAATCTATAAAACAACGTGAATCTTCACAAAATACGTGTGAAATACTTCAGATTTTAAAATGATCAATGTTAATGGTCGGGAAGTCTATTTATAAGATTGCGACATGTTTAAAAAATTGTTAATTTTGTTCGATATAACGAACAATAACAATTTAGGATAGATGCAATGAACAATAAACAAGGATCTGCACTGTGTGTTTTGGGCCTTATTACGCTGATACCAATGAATGTTTTGGCAGCGCAGCCTCTGAGTGAAGGGGCATTAGCGACACAAACTGGAGCGGTAAATGCAGCTTTACCTGTAATTATTGCGAAAGCTCAAGACGATGCTAAGAAACCTGTGGTAGAACAACAACAAGCACGTCAGGCATTGGGCGATAATTATTTACAGCAAGTTCGATGGGATGCGCTTAGAACTAGCGTACTTTCTCCTTATCAAGAACAAAAACAAAATCATGTTTTAGATAGTAAAGAAAAGAAGAAACTGGAAATGATTGCGTTACCCGAAAGAGCAGACCGCTTTACCAAATATGATTTTGAATCAAAAAATGTTCATGGTGAGGTTATTATTACCGTGAAGTAATAATAACCTTTAATCTTATTAATATTGATCTAGACTAGGATGCTGGATTTTCCAAGCACGGTGGATTTTCTGATTACGTTTAAAATCAAGTCCAATCGTTTCAGAAGTGATTTCTTCAACCTGAAAAATAGCTTCAATCTCTTCATCCATCTCGAAACCACGATAGTTGTTTGAGAAATAGAGCGTTCCTTCACTGTTTAATCGGTTCATTGCACGTTTAATGAGTGAAACATGGTCACGTTGAACGTCGAAAGTACCATAGAATTTTTTCGAGTTTGAGAATGTCGGTGGATCGATAAAAATAAGATCGTATTGTTCATGACCTTCTTTTAACCATTCAAAACAGTCGCTCGCAAAGAACATGTGCTGTTCATCTGCATGATCTACAGTAAGACCGTTTAAAACGAAGTTTTCTTTTGACCAGCTTAAGTAGGTATTAGATAAGTCTACACTTGTCGTGCTTGCAGCACCGCCTAAAGCAGCATGTAAGCTTGCTGTAGACGTATAACTATATAAGTTCAAGAAGTGCTTACCACGAGCTTCTTGAGCAATACGTAAACGCATTTGACGGTGGTCAAGGAATAAACCTGTATCTAGGTAATCTGTTAGATTCACTAAAATTTTAGCTTTACCTTCTTGAACGATAAAACGTTTTGAAGCTGTACTTTGTTTCGTATATTGATTAGTACCTGTTTGGCGCGCACGTGTCTTAATAAAGATGGCATCGCGGTTTAAACCGGTAACAGCACGAATCGCAGCGAGTGCCAAATTAAAACGTTTTTTTGCTTTTTCAGGATCAATCGTTTTTGGTGGTGCATATTCCTGAACATGTAAGCGATCGCCATATAAATCTACAGCGACATTAAAGTCAGGTAAGTCTGCATCATACAAACGTAAGCAATAAACATTTTCTTTGGTTGCCCATTTTTTCAAGGCAGTCATATTTTTTTGCAGACGGTTAGCAAAATCTTGAGCTTCTTCCATTTCAATAGGTTGAGCTTGCCAAGTTGCTAAAAATGGCTGAGTTACTTTTTCTGGCTTAATTGAACCAAAACGAATGTAAATTGGTAACTTACCATTCATTAAACGTAAGGTTTCAGGTGCTTCAAATGCTAAAACATCGGCTTGTTCAATTTGAGCTGCAATAATAGCTGCATATTGATTTGGGAAATGTTTTTGTAGAAGTGCAGATAAACCTAAGTAAAGAGAGCGGTTAGAGGCTTTATCACCTAAACGTTCACCGTATGGAGGGTTTGTCACAATAAATGCAGTTTTGCCTTCAGTAGAAAAATCAGGCCAGTCAGCTAAAGTACGTTCTTCAATTTGAATTTGACCTAATACTTTTTCAAAGCCCGCCGCAATAATATTTTCACGAGTCGCTTTTACCGCTTCCCAATCTGCATCGTAGGCATAAAATTTAGGTAAAGGTAATTCTAGCGCCTTTTCATGACGTTCTGCTGCTTCAGCTTTAAGTGAAAGCCAAAGTTCGCGATCATGACCATGCCAACCATTAAAACCAAAACGGCGAACAAGTCCTGGTGCACGGTCAGTCAAAATCATTAATGCTTCAATAATAAATGTACCTGAACCACACATTGGGTCGAGCACGATCTCTGGCTTACGTTGCTGAAGCTGAGCTTTTTGCAAGATTGCCGCAGCAAGATTTTCTTTAATTGGCGCATCCGTCATATAACGACGGTAACCACGTTTATGTAATGAATCACCAGATAAATCTAGGCAGTAGGTATGTTCAGTTTTACCTGCTAAAACATAGAGCGTAATTTCTGGTTGTTTGGTGTCAATGCTTGGACGACGACCTACAGCTTCCATAAAGGAATCGACAACACCATCTTTTGCTCGAAGTGTTGCAAATTGAGTGTTAACCTTAATTTCACGCTCTGCATGTAAACGAATTGCAAAAGTACTTTGTGGTGCAAAAATAAGTGACCAGTCAAAGCTAATTGCACCTTCATAAAGCTCTTCAGCTACATCACGTGCATCGTGTGTATGTTCAAGTTCATAAGTATGAATTGGAAGTAAAACACGAGAAGCAAGACGCGACCACATACAGATGCGGTAAGCATGTTCAAGCGTTCCTTCAATGATTAAACGTCCTGCTTTACGTTCTGTCACTTTGGTGCCAAGCTGTTCTATTTCTTCTTGTAAAAGGGCTTCTAAACCATCAGCACAAGTAATCCAATAGTGGTTTAAACGTAAAGAGGTATTCATAAACTCGATTGACCAAAACATATAAATATTAACGATGCAAAGTTTAACTTATTTTGATGTATAAAGGTTTTTAAATTATTGCAACCTATCACAAACCAACCAATAAACTGATTTTTATAGATTAATACAGTAAAAGTGGTATGTATTTTGCTAACTCTATCCTATCAATGGTTATTTATTTAACAAGCAAAGCTATTTTTTAACCATTTTATTATTTTAAAGTGATGGGGTAATAATAAATGAAAGACATGATGGGGAATGGTTTTATTGCCAATGCAGATGCTTTCTCGGTAGCCACACAGATCTATGTACGCATGCGTAGAGTAACGGGGCGGGTAATAGATGCAATGTACATGGTTCAAAATAAAGATTATGCAAAATATGTCATTGCGCTTGCACTAGAAACTGAAGATGACGAATTAAAACGATGTGTTGAGCGATTGAAATCGTTGCTTGATACAATATCTGAGCCTTCTCAAAAAGAAAAAATTGCTGCTATAAAAGTCGAAGAAGAGTCAGAAATTACCGCCGAAGATATTTATCGGGCACAAGTTCCACACCATTACATTGGTGCATTAAGGTAATTGCCAATAAGGTTCTAAATTTTCTGGTCAATTTAGGGCCTTATTCTGTAAAGTTCTTCTGCGAAAAGAGCGGAATTCAGCTACACTATGCACGTTTTCGCGATTCGACCCATAGGAATCCATTATGCATATTGCAGCGTTGCATCAACCGAGCCAGGTTCAGCTCAATCAAGACGGAAATTTAAAACATTTTTTAACGATTGAGGGACTTTCAAAAGAAAACCTCACCAAGATTTTAGATACCGCACAAAGCTTTTTAGATGATAATAATAATTTAATTAACCGTCCGCTCTTAGAGGGATTAACGGTTATGAATCTCTTCTTTGAAAATTCCACCCGTACCCGTACTACTTTTGAAGCAGCAGCTAAACGTTTGTCTGCCAATGTATTGAACATTGATATTGCACGTTCAAGTACTTCAAAAGGTGAAACTCTCCGCGATACGCTCTGGAACCTTGAAGCAATGGCAGCGGATATTTTTGTTGTTCGCCATTCATCTTCGGGTGCTGCACATTTCATTGCTAAAGATGTATGTCCAAAAGTCGCAATTATTAATGCAGGGGATGGCCGTCATGCACATCCAACGCAAGCGATGCTCGATATGCTGACGATTCGCCGTGAAACTAAAAAACCGTTTGAAGATTTAAGTGTTGCCATTATTGGTGACATTAAACACTCTCGTGTTGCTCGTTCAGATGTGGCTGCACTGCAAACATTGGGCTGTAAAGATATTCGTGTGATTGCACCGAATACATTATTGCCGGTGGGCTTTTCTGAATATGGCGAGCATGTTCGCTTATTCAACAACATGGATGCTGGAATTGCAGATTGTGATGTAATTATTGCTTTACGTATTCAAAATGAGCGTATTGACTCTCCAGCATTATCTTCACAGTCTGAATTTTACAGAATGTATGGTTTAAACAAAGAACGTCTTGGTTTAGCTAAACCGGACTGTATCGTGATGCACCCGGGACCGATGAATCGTGGTGTAGAAATTGATTCAAGTGTTGCTGATGGAGACCAGTCGGTTATTTTGAAACAAGTAACTAATGGTATTGCAGTTCGTATGGCTGTATTGGCGTTATCAATGCAAGGCCAACTCCAAGAGCAAGGTTTAATTGAAGCGATTACGTTGTAAGGAATGGATCACATGAGTATTGTAAAAATTGAAAATGTACGTGTGTTAGACCCAATCCAGAAAACTGACAGCGTACAAACTGTATATCTTGAAAATGGCAAGTTGGTTGCTCCGGTAGAGCAAGTTGAACAAACCATTGATGGACAAGGTAAATGGTTAATGCCAACCATGGTTGATTTGTGTGCGCGTTTACGTGAACCGGGTCAACAACAGCATGGGACATTAAAGTCGGAAGGCAAGGCAGCACGTGGCAATGGTATTTTGCATGTCATTACTCCACCTGACTCAAAGCCGATTGTACAAGACAATGGTGCGCTTATTCATGGCTTGATTGAAAAGGCATGGCATGATGGTGGCATTCACATGCATATCATTGGTGCCCAAACCCAAGGCTTAAATGGTAAACAACCTGCAAATATGGCGGGCCTGAAAAAAGGTGGTTGTACTGCTGTTTCTAACGCGAATGCTGCTTTTGAAAATGATGATGTGGTTATTCGTACCTTGGAATATGCAGCGGGTCTCGGATTAACAGTCGTGTTTTATGCCGAAGAGCCTCAAATTGCTAAAGACGGATGTGCACACGAAGGCTTTATTGCTTCTCGCCAAGGTTTGCCAATGATTCCTGCAATTGCTGAAACTGTAGCAATTGCAAAGTATCTGCTTATGATTGAAGCAACTGGTGTAAAAGCGCACTTTGGTTTGTTGTCGTGTGGTGCATCAGTTGAATTAATTCGTGCAGCAAAAGCAAAGGGTTTACCTGTAACTGCCGATGTCGCAATGCATCAGTTGCATTTAACTGAACATTTAACGGATGGTTTCAATTCGCTTGCGCATGTTCGTCCACCATTGCGTTCTGAGCAAGATAAAGAACTTTTACGTCAAGGCTTAAAAGAAGGCGTGATTGATGCGATTTGTACGCATCATGAGCCTTTAAGCAGTTCTGCAAAAATGGCGCCGTTTGCTGAAACTCAACCGGGAATTACCGCTTTTGATACCTATGTATCTTTAGGTATTCAGCTTATTAATGAAGGTTTATTCGAACCTTTAGAGTGGGTTGAAAAAGTGACCAGCGTGCCTGCGCAGGTTGCTAATATGACTACGCGTTGGAAAGATGAAGCAGGATGGGTATTAGTAGATCCTGAATTAAGCTGGACGGTAAGCAAAGAAACTATTTTATCACAAGGGAAAAACACCCCATTATTGGGTCAAAACCTTACGGGTAAAGTACTTCAAACTTTTGCTAATTGATCAAACGCTTAGTTAAATTAAATTTAAAATATAAACAGGTAGATCAATGAGGTCTACCTGTTTTGTAAATAATAGATGGAAATTTGTATATAAATTATTTAAAAAACAACAAAAGATTGAGCACGGATTAGAATAAAAAACTATCAGCAAAGAGAAGTATTTGAATAATCAAAAGTTGCTGGTTACGACTTATAAGATTCGGGAGAATAATCAATGTCGATAAACCCTATAGAACTGCTTAAAGAAAAAGTATCATCAACATTATTAAATAACCAGGACGGATACCTAGGCGAAAAATCGAATGCTTTATCTAAGTTTTATCCCATTTTACTTTCATTATTAGCTGCTAAACCTGATCTTATTGGACAATTAAAAAACAGTTTGGCTCCCTCGTTATCAGACCTTTTTTCTCATAATGACCAAATCAAGAATACTGTACTGACTCATTTAAGTGGTACAGCACCAAATAATGAAATCGAAAGCACACTTAACAGTGCAATTAAACCTAGCCTTAATGCAATTTCGGATGTTGCCGGAAATGATCAACAGAGTATTGTGAATTATTTACGTCAGCACGCAGAAACCATTCGTTCGCATTTACCGGGATGGGCAGTAGGTCTATTAGCTCCTTTAGGACTTGGTGCAGGTTTATCTTCAGTTCCACATGCAACTTCAGCAGCCCCGCCATTAGCTGCAGCCAGCGAAAAAACAGGCAAATCTCGTGGGTTCCTCCCTATTATTGCCTTAATTATTTTGGGTCTTATCATTGCTTGGTTATGGCGTTCTTGCCAGCATAAAGAAGCTGTACCAGCACCTGAACCTACGGCTGCTAGTGGTGTTGAAGCAACTACTGCAGCCGCGCCTGCGAGTTTAACTTTAAGTACAGATGATAAAGGTGCTGTGAGCCAGTGTCAGGCAGGTATTGGTGATCAAGGATTCTTAGCAACATTACAAACCCAAGTTAAGCAAGTTTTCTCATCAACTCAAGATTGTAATGTGGATACTAGTCAAACTTATGCGGCTGGATTTACAGACAAAGATGCGCTGGCGGGCGTACTTGGTGCATTAAAAGGTGTGCCAAATGCATCTTTAGAATGGATAGGTGACAAAATTACTTTGAAAGCAGGTGATGCAGCAGCTTTAGCAGCATTAACCGCAAAAGTAAAAGCACTTGTTCCTCACACTGAAGTCGTTTCTACAGCACCAGAAACAACTGAACAGTCTGTAAGTAATAGCTTAACTGCTTCGCAAACTGCTTTGGGCTCAATTGACCCGAACAATGTCGATGTAAATGCGTTAGTGAAAGCGCTTAACTTGCAAATCATTAATTTTGCGAGTGGCTCTAGTGACATTCCGGCAGATAACAAAGCTATTCTTGATCAAGCTGCAACACTTTTAAATAAAGTAAGCGGTGTGAAATTAAATGTAGGCGGTCATACTGACTCGACTGGTAATGCTGCGGCAAATAAAGCTTTATCACAACGCCGTGCTCAAGCTGTGGTCGACTATTTAACATCTAAAGGTGTAGATGGGTCTAAATTAGTTGCACAAGGTCATGGCTCTGATCAACCAGTTGCAGAGAACACGACAGAAGAAGGGCGTTTTAAAAACCGTCGTATTGAGTTTTCAGTAGCTCAATAATGCTCTGATGAATTAAAAAATTAGTTATTTTAATTTGAAAAAAGCTTCTCATTTTGAGAAGCTTTTTTGTTGAAACAAATAGTGTTGGATTGATATGAAAATCAGTTTGGTGGGAAGTGGGCGAGTTGCCTTTCATTTGGCAAAAGTACTTTTGGCTCAAGGTCATCACATCGTACAAGTCTATGCGCGTGATTTTGAGAAGACCCAGAAATTTGCAGAGAAAATCCAAGCAAAAGCCTGTCAGTCTCTTCGCGAATTTCAACCGACTGAGTTAATTATTCTGGCAGTTTCAGATAGTGCAATTGCAGAGCTTGTAAAACAAGTTCATGAATTCTTTCCTGACACACTTATTGTTCATACCTCGGGCAGTACTGATATTGAAGTCATCAGTCATGTACATAAAAAAGCAGGGGTGTTTTATCCATTACAAACATTTAGCTTAGAAAGAGATGTTGTTTGGTCTGCAACGCCGTTATTTGTTGAAGCAATAAGAGATGTCGATCAGGAGCTACTTTCAGATTTAGCAAATAGCCTAAGTAACCGAGTATATCAATATACTTCAAAACAACGTTTAACTTTACACTTAGCGGCTGTGTTCGCTTGTAATTTTAGTAATTACTGTTTTGATATGGCAAAACAGGTTGTAGATAAAGAGCAGGTGGACTTTAGCTTGCTCTATCCTTTAATTTTGGAAACAGCTAAAAAAGCGACTGAGAATGATCCAAAGCAAATGCAAACTGGGCCTGCGGTAAGGGGAGATCATAATATCTTGGCAATGCATCAAGACTTATTGGCTAAAGCAAATCGAGATGATTTAAAACAGGTGTATCAACTTTTAAGTGATGGCATTTTGAAGCGCCATCACTCAGCTTAAAGCTTATTTTTAAAATTAAGGTTCGCCGTTATTGCCCCATTTTAAGAAGCCAGCACGCTGATTTAACAGTTCAAAATATTGGTCGACATGCTTAAGCGTTGGATGGTTAAAAGGAGTGGCTTTCCAGCGCTGTACAGATAGACCAATTGGAATATCCGCTAGAGTGAACTCAGTACCTGCAACATAGGCCTGAGTTTTTTCGAGTTGTTGATCAAGAATCTGCATATGATGATTCCAGTCATCAATACCTTGTTGTAATAAGTTTGGATCTTGATGATCTGGAGAATGTCTAAGTAGAGACATAATCGTATAAGTCCAGCTGTTATTCAGCTCGATCGCTTGCCAGTCAATCCACTGGTCAACAAAGAATCTTTCTTTAGCTTGAGAAGGGTAAAGCTGATGTTCTTTATCGTAAGCATTTGCCAAATAACGGATAATACTGTTGGACTGCCAAAGGACTAAATCGCCATCTAAAACAACCGGAATTTGTCCATTTGGGTTTAATTGTAAATATTCAGGTGATTGAGCAGAGCGAAAGCCTCGTCCCCAATCTTCTCTTTCATATTCAAGATTTAGTTCTTCACACAGCCATAAGACTTTGCGAACATTAATGGAGTTATCGCGCCCTAAAATTTTTAACATATTGTTTTCTGACTTTTCGTGAGTTTAAGTAATTAGTTAGTGAAGCGTTCATTCTTATATCTTTAACATGATTTATGAATATTAATAAGTCTAGAGAATAAATAAAGTGGTATTTAAAGAAAATTATATTGCTTGTGAGTTTTTTGTTTTGAGGGTGGATTAAAGAAGGATTTAACATACCTCAAGAGTTACTTGGAAACAAAATGAGCATCCGCTCCTTAAGTTGTCTGTATCCGCTTTTATCAGGTAATAAAAAACCGCACTTCGGCGGTTTTTTGAATTTTGGTTTATCTACATTGGTTCTCTGGCTTGTGTAATTGCTCACGCAGCCATTCAGAATCTTCCTGTAGATTTTCTTTAGTATATCCCATTGTTCTAACCTCTTCTGAGGCTGATTCATATTCTTTAAATCTACTTAAGATAAAGTCAAAAAGTTCAATATTTTCTTTCCATCCTTTGCAATCAAGAGCTTTGAGTTTATTAGACCTAACAAGATCTTCTTGCTCAGTTTTTGCTTCTGTGGAAATGATTTGATTTCTGTCCGATTGTGTTTGAATGTATCGTTCCATTAACTTGTAATATTTAAGTTCAAAGTCTTCTTGAGTTGAGGCAAAGCAGCCACTTGAGACAATTATGCAAATTAGAAATGTGAAAAGCTTCATTGTTATTTCTGTTTGGTTAAAATGATGGTTATTATTATATTTATATAACTAATAATTCAAAAGTTATTTTCATTTAACTCTTTATGCTCAGCTAATTTTTAATTCTACTTTTTCACTAGATTGGTTTTAAAATAAAAAGGCTTAGTTTATTACTAAGCCTTTTTTTTATTATTTACTTAATCTTTTTAAAGATAAAGTCATTAATTTTATGACCTGACTCAATACCACGACGTTCGAACTTAGTGATTGGACGCCAGTCTGGACGAGGGTAACTGTTGCCTTTACCCGCCAAGTTCTCAAGATCTGGACGATTATCTAAAATATCAAGCATCCATTCCGCATACGGTTCCCAATCTGTTGCTGCGTGGAATGTGCCACCAAGCTCAAGTTTCTGTTCAACCAATTGCATACGTTCATGAATAACAAAACGGCGTTTGAAATGACGTTTCTTTTGCCAAGGGTCTGGGAAGTAAAGTTGTACGCAGTTAATACTGTTGTCTGGCATTTCACGTAAAACCTGAATTGCGTCTGCATCAAGTACACGTAAGTTTTTAAGTTCTGCCATACCAGCTTCATAAAGACACTGAGCAATACCAGGTACGTGGACTTCAATACCCACATAGTTACGTTCAGGGTTTGCTTTTGCCATAAGCACTAATGAACGACCCATACCAAAACCGATTTCAACAGTTAAAGGACGTTCTGGATGTTCGAAGTGTTGGCGTAAGTCACCAACAGGATATTCCAAAATTAAATCGCGATGTTGTTCTAATGCCGTGCGTTGAGACGTATTAAGGGGTGCTGAACGACGCATAAACGTCACAATTTCACGGTGTTCAGGCAAATTATCTAAGTCTGCAATTTGCGTTTCTAACTGATCGATCGACATAACCTTGGCAATATTGAAATTCAAATGCGGTATTTTAAGTCTTCATGTGGTCAAGTCAAATGTTTCGGTGTTTTTCTTCATGTAGATGTCATGTTCAATATTTAATCTAAGAATCTATATAAATTTCAAATGAACATATTTACTCATGAAAACTTTTCAATTACGCACACTTTCTGTGCTATTAGGGGCACTGGGTGCTTTTACCTATAGTCCTTGGGCACAAGCACAGCTCATGTTTAGTCAATATGTTGACGGCAGTAGTAACCGCAAAGGTTTGGAAATTTATAATCCAGACGGCACTACAGTTAATTTAGCCGACTATGAAATTCAACAATTTAATAATGGTGGAACCGCAAAAACAGCGACTTTCCGTTTACAAGGGTCATTAACCACTAAGCAGAAGTTTTTGGTAGGTCGCTCAGAGTTACAGGCTGAACTTGGTAGTAAAGTAAATCAGGTCGCTGCTTTATCTTTTAATGGAGATGATGCGGTTGTACTGGTTTATAAAGGAATGCCTGTAGACCGTTTTGGCCGTATTGGTGAACGTCCAGCTGCGGGATGGGGGACAGCAGTTTCAAGCTTGGGAAATAGTTTTAAGCGTCTTGAAACTGAGAACCCAGCTTTAAGTATTGATGCAACCGCAGCATTTGATTTGGATCGTTCATGGTCGGTATGGACAAACCGAAATGACTTTTCAAATTTATCGGGTTCTACAACTCAGCCTCCGGTTGAAACAGTAAGTTGTTCAAGCCCAGATACACCAATTGCTGATTTAGCAACCGCAGCGCAAAACCAGACTTATACCGTACGTGGGGTGATTACTGCCGACTATCGTTATGCCAATGGTTTCTCAGGTTTTTATGTTCAAACACCTGATACGAAAGCACGTGCAAATGTCAGCAATGCCATTTTTGTTTATATTCCGAATAGTAGTGCCGTGAAAGGTGGGCAAGTTGGCGATGAGGTTATTTTACGTGGACGTTTAACGACCTACCAAAACCAGTTGCAATTAGATCAATTACAACAAGATATTCAAGCTTGTAATAGCGATATGGCAAATCAAGTTCAGCCGATTAACCTTGAACTTCCGTTTGCTAGTTTAACGGGTGGCTCAATTAATTCACCGCAGCGTTATCAAGGCATGTTGGTCAAATTACCTCAGACTTTAACGGTGAGCGAGAACTACAATTACGGTCGTTATGGTGAACTATCCTTAAGCCTAGGTCGCTTATATATTCCAACCAATTTATACCCAGCGTTATCTCCTGAAGCTAAAGCTCTAGCCCAGAAAAACTTACTGTCGAAAATTATTTTTGATGACGGCTATAACAATCAAAACCGTACTCCTTGGTTACCGACAAATTTTAGCGCTGCCAATACGCTACGTTCGGGTTATCAACTTAAAAATGCTGAAGGTATTTTGGAATACCGTTTTAATGGTTGGCGTGTGCAACCTGTACTTGGGCGCAATCAACCTGAAGTGATTACTCAAACAAACCCGCGTCAAAGTGTCATTACCAAAAATGCTAATCACATTCGCGTAGCTTCATTTAACGTTTTGAATTATGACAATGGTGCAACGGGTTTCCCAACAGAGCGCGGCGCAACGACACAAGCTGAGTTTGATAAACAGCACCGTAAAATTGTGAGTGCACTCAAAGCGATTGATGCCGATGTCTACGGTTTAATGGAAATTGCGAACAATGGTTATGGGCCTAACAGTGCAATTGCTCATTTAACGAGTGCTTTAGGTAGCGACTGGAAATACGTCGTTCCTGAAAACTTAGACCGTTTAGGTGGTGATGCAATTGCGGTTGCTATTATTTATAACAGCAAGCGTGTTAAGCCTTTAAACAAAGCTGTTGTGCTTGATTTAGGCGACAAGAACCGAACAACATTGGCGCAAAGTTTCCAAGCCGTTCGTGGCAATAAAACCTTTACTGTTATTCCAAACCACTTAAAATCGAAAAGCTGTAGCGGAGTTGATGCTAACTCAAGTGATGCAGACCAGAAAGATGGTCAAGGTTGCTGGAACCCGACTCGTGTAAAAGCAGTTGATCAAATTGTGCAGTGGCTCGCGAAAAATCCAACTCAAGTGCCTAAGCAAAATGCTTTACTTGTCGGGGATATGAACAGCTATGCAAAAGAAGAACCAATTTTGTCATTTGAAAAAGCGAACTACAAAGTTTTGCTGAATGACGCCAAGGTAGGGCAAGGGGCTCAGGCATATAGCTATGTTTTTGGTGTTGCAAGTGATGCCAATGGTAATGGTGGAGCAGGTAACTTAGACCATGCAATTGCAGATGCCTCTTTATATCCAAAAGTGGTAAGAACTTTTGCATGGCATATCAATGCAGATGAGCCAACAGCTTTAGACTACAATGAAGAATATAAAACTGATGAGCAAAAGGCCTTGTTCTATGGTGAAGATGCTTATCGTTCTTCAGATCATGACCCTGTAATTGTCGATCTAGATTTAAATGGAAAAGACTCAAGCCATCCTGATGATGATAAGAAAAACGGTATTTTTGATTTCTTAACTGAATTAATGAATTGGCTTAGTCAGCTTTTTAAGCGTAATTAACGGAAAAGTTGCGTGACGCAAATGTGTTTTATCATATTTTAAACAATCGTCACGCAAGACAACTTGCAAGGAATAAATTTTTCAAGAATATTAGATGGTGTAAGTATTTTATAAGTTTACGCTTTTTTACAATTAAGGAATTGTGCAAACCTTGCAGGTTTTCTAGAAGCAATTTAAAACGTTAATATGAGATAACAAGGATCAGATATGAAATTATATTATTCGCCAGGCGCATGTTCTTTAGCTGCACATATTATTTTAAATGAAATTAATGTTGATTTTGACTTAGAACGAGTAGATTTAAAAACACATAAAACAGAAAAAGGCGCCGACTATTACGAAATTAATCCAAAGGGATATGTACCGGCATTAGAAATTAATCCGGGTTTAATGTTAACTGAAAATGTTGCGATTTTACCTTTCCTTGCTCAGCATGATCCTAAGCAGGATTTAATTCCGCCATCAGGGATGGGCCGTGCGAAAGTATTGGAGTGGTTGGGATATTTGAACTCTGAATTACATGATGCTTATGCAGTCTTCTTTGGGGCGCCGTTAACCACTGATGAAAAAACCAAAGCTTATGCAGAAATTGATCGTCTTTTAAAATATATCGATAATTATTTGTCTGAATCTGATTACGATTATTTAGTAAATGATAATTTCGGTCCAGCAGATGCTTATCTATTTGTTTTAACAAATTGGTCAAACTCAATTGAGCATGATTTAACACCATATAAGCACATTATTGCATTACGTAATAAAGTTGCAGAACGTCAATCTGTACAAATTGCGATGCGTGATGAAGGCTTAATTTCATAATAGATTTTAAAGACATGAAAAAGCCCCTAATCAATAGGGGCTTTTTTATACTAAAGACGATTAGTGTTGAGCGTCTTTTTTCACTTCAGCAGCAGTATTTTCAACAGCTTGAGCTGTATCAGCAGTTGCCTTACGTGCAGTCGCTTCAGTTTGCGCAGCAGCATCAGCGGTTGCATCAGCAGCATGGTCAGCAGCAGCATCAATTTTGTCTGAAGCGTTGTCTGTTGCAGTTGCAATATCATCAGCAGCTTTATCACCAGCAGACTTGATATCAGCACTTGCTTGTTGAGCAGCATTTTCTAAATGTTCACCTGTAGTCGCGCCAGTTTCTGGAGCTTTATCTTTATTACAACCAACAAGGGCAACAGTCGCAGCAAGACCTAAAGCAACAAGTAATTTATTCATTGTGTTTTTCCTTCTAATTCATGGCATCCAAATATGGATGTCTAAAATATAAACATAAAGTAAATGATTAATAAAGATCGAAAATTGTTAAGAAGTTGTAACTCTATTATTAAAAAAGCCTAGCATTTTGTAATGCTAGGCTTGAACTAAACCATAATGATTTGACCGATTTTACTGCCCAGAACGGATGATGTAATCAAACGCAGAGAGTGATGCTTTAGCGCCTTCACCTGTGGCAATAATGATTTGCTTGTAAGGTACAGTCGTACAGTCACCCGCAGCAAACACACCTTGAACATTGGTTTCGTTGCGGTCATTGACAATGATCTCGCCACGGTTGGTTAACTCAACTTCACTGTCTTTCAAGAAGTCAGTGTTTGGCAGTAAACCAATCTGTACAAAGATCCCTGCGAGCTCTACCACATGCTCTTCATCAGTGGCACGGTCTTTATATTTAAGACCAGTCACTTGTGAGCCATCACCCAGCACTTCTGTACTTAACGCATTCATAATCACAGTTGTGTTTGGCAAGCTATGCAATTTGTTTTGCAACACTTGGTCAGCACGAAGTTTGGTATCGAATTCAACCAGTGTCACATGCTCAACAATTCCTGCAAGGTCAATCGCAGCTTCAACACCTGAGTTACCGCCACCAATCACTGCAACACGTTTGCCTTTGAACAACGGACCATCACAGTGTGGGCAGTACGCGACACCACGGGTACGGTATTCTTGCTCACCCGGTACATTCATTTCTCTCCAACGTGCACCTGTTGAAAGGATCACTGTTTTTGATTCAAGTTTTGCGCCGTTTTCAAGTTCAACTTCAACCAAGCCATTTGCAGTTTGATTGGCACCCGTGATTTTGCTCACACGTTGCAAGTTCATGATATCAACATCATATTCACGGACATGGGCTTCCATCTCGGCAGCAAACTTAGGACCTTGTGTCTTTTGCACAGAGGTGAAGTTTTCAATGTCCATGGTATCCATGACCTGACCACCAAAGCGTTCAGCTACGATACCTGTGTTAATGCCTTTACGAGCAGCATAGATCGCAGCTGTAGCACCAGCAGGCCCACCACCAATCACCAATACATCAAATGCATCTTTGGCATTTAGTGCTGTTGCGTCTTTTTCAGCTGAGTTAGTGTCAAGTTTCGCCACAATCTCTTCAAGGGTCATACGACCTTGGCCAATGTGTTCGTTGTCTTGGAATACCATCGGTACAGCCATGATTTTGCGTTGTTCGACTTCGTCTTGGAAGAAGGAACCGTCAATCATGGTTGCTGTTGTGTTCGGGTTATAAATCGCAATCAGGTTAAGCGCCTGTACTACATCAGGACAGTTATGACAGCTTAGCGATACAAACACATCAAAGTTTGCTTTGAGGTTTAAGCCTTTAATCTGGTTGAGCACTTCATCTGACACTTTAGGTGCATAGCCAGATACCTGTAACAGTGCCAAGATCAAAGACGTAAACTCATGGCCCATTGGTAATCCTGCAAAGAACACACGAGGCTGTTCACCTGCTTTAGCCACACCAAAGCTTGGACGACGTGTATTGTTGCCATCAAAACGGGCAGTGACTTGGTCAGAAAGCTCGGCGATTTCAGTGACGAGTTCTTTAATTTGAGCAGCTTTATCTGACTCATCTAAAGCAGCAACTAATTCGATTGGACTTTCTAAACGTTCTAAGTAAGCTTTTAATTGAGTTTTAATGTTTTGATCTAACATCTGTTTTTTACTCCAATGCATCCAAATTCTTTCAATAGATGCATAGTACGTTAAAACATAAAATAGGTAAAACAGTATGTTTTTATATATTTAATCGGTTTTTTGAATTATTGAAACCATTCATAAATAAGATCAATAATTTATCTCTAAAATAAGCTTTTTTATCTTTTGTAGCGTTTTAAAGTGAAAGTATTTAAAAATTTATATATGTTATATGGCTGTAAAGATTTTATGTCATAACATTAAAAGGTACTTTCATGTCATTGCAACGCGGCATTTATCAGCATTATAAAGGTAATCTCTATCAAGTTTTTTCTGTAGCAAAACACAGCGAGACTGAAGAAGAATTAGTCGTTTATCAGTGTCTTTATGGTGACTATTCAACTTGGGTACGTCCACTAGATATGTTTACTGAAACGGTTCAAATGGCTGATGGAAGTATCGTGCCGCGCTTTAAGTTAATTCAAAGCACTTAATTCAAACGGCTGTCATATAAAATAACGATTTTAAAGGGTGGATATATGCCAAATACTTTTTTCTTACAAAGAGTTGCCGATTTATATGACACCTTTAAACGACATGATGCCCAGCAGGCAGATCGTTTGCTAAGGTATCGCAATATTGAGGCTGAGTCTGCGAAACTGCTATCGCAATTTATTCGAATGCAGCAAGCCAAATCAATTTTAGAAATCGGGACTTCAACAGGTTATTCTACTTTATGGCTTGCTGAGGCGGCACAAGCAACACACGGTAAAGTAACCACGCTTGAAATCGATGCCAATCGGAGTAATGAGGCGAAACGCCATGCGACTGAACTGGCATTAGATGAATTGGTTGATTTTTGGGTAGGAGATGCAGCCGACTATTTAAAAGAAGCTCAGGAAACTTTCGATTTTATTTTGTTAGATGCTGAGCGTCCTGCTTATGAGAATTATTGGCCAGATTTAAAACGTTTAATGAAGCCAAAAGGTGGCGTACTCATTATTGATAATGTCATTTCACATGCGGCTGAGGTCAGTTCATTCTTGTCTTTAATTAAAAAAGATGAAAATTTTATGAGCAGTATTTTACCCGTAGGCGCTGGTTTATGTATTGTAGTGGCGAGATAAGTCATTTAAAAATATGATTTAGTCGTTCATAAAGGCCTGTTCAACGCAGGCCTTACTTTATTAGGTTATAACGCATTGACTAAAGACAGGCGAGTAAAGTGTAAGTCGAATTCTAAATATTTATGTACAAAAGCAGCTTTGTCTGTTGAGCGTAATAAGTTGTCATAAATAAATTCTGGTACAGGATGATAAAGTTCGCCCGAACCATCGCTATAAAATATTTTTAGATGACGTGAAGTCGCATTGTATTTCCATGAAGTGACTGCCACAGTATTCGCCATAAATTTTTCCCCTTTTATTTCATATGATTTAAGCTCAAAAAACATCGGTTATTTATTCGACATTACTCAAACTTCTTGTAATGGGGAAGGGCATAATTGTAAAAGTATCAGTAGAAAATGTGATGTGCTTATTCAAAACAAAAGAACCACCCGATGAGGGGTGGTTCTTTGAGTTTTTAAAATCTAATAAGAGATTAGATTTTACCAACTAGGTCGATAGATGGAGCAAGAGTTGCTTCGCCTTCTTTCCATTTAGCTGGGCAAACTTCACCTGGGTGAGCGTGTACGTATTGAGCAGCTTTTACTTTACGAAGAAGTTCAGATGCGTCACGGCCGATACCACCAGCGTTGAGTTCTACGATTTGGATTTTACCTTCTGGATCGATAACGAAAGTACCACGGTCAGCTAAACCTTCAGATTCGATAAGAACGTCGAAGTTTTTAGAAAGAGTCCAAGTTGGGTCACCAACTAATGGATATTGGATTTTTTTGATTTCTTCAGAAGTGTCGTGCCAAGCTTTGTGAGTGAAGTGTGTATCAGTAGATACAGCATAAATTTCAACACCAAGTTTTTGGAATTCAGCGTAGTTGTCAGCTAAGTCACCAAGTTCAGTTGGACAAACGAAAGTGAAGTCAGCTGGATAGAAGAATACAACAGACCATTTACCTTTAAGGTTAGTTTCGTTAACTTCAACAAATTGGCCGTTGTGGTAAGCAGTTGCTTGGAATGGTTTAACTTCAGTATTAATCAAGCTCATCATTGTCTCCATGATTGAGGTTTATATTTAAACTTGTTTACGAGATCTAGAATAAATAAAAATTCTTTATTGGGGAAATAGTATTTTTACATGACTAAAATCGGAAAATCGAATAAGTAATAAATTTACGATTTTTAAGTCCCCAAACACTGTATTCGATTTGACTGCAAAAACATGTAAATCAAATGACAGTTATCGTAAAAGAAACTTGCCTAACAACATGAAGTCTAGTGAGACAAAATTCAAGGGCAAAATTTTAAAAAATTAAAAATATATAAAAACCCAATTGTTTTACCTTATGGTCATTAGAGCGTAAAATAGAGGATTGTTGTATTTTCAGGAAAATTTGTCTGTGCAGAATGATTTAAATATTGATCAGTGGGTAATGGCAAGAGATCGTTACCGTTTAAATCGTTTGCGTAAAGATAAAAAAGCCAATGCAGCAGAGATTGAAAAATTATTTGAACAATCGAATGCCAAAGTAAGACAGCGTTTTGAACGTCTCCCTAAAATTAAACTGAATCAGGATTTACCTGTCTCTCAATATGCTGATCGTTTAATTGATGCAATTCAAAAGCATCAGGTCATTATTGTGGCGGGTGAGACGGGTTCGGGTAAAACCACACAGCTTCCTCAGATTGCAATGTTAGCAGGCCGCGGCTTAACCGGTATGATTGGTCATACCCAGCCACGTCGTTTAGCTGCACGTAGTGTTTCTCAGCGTATTGCAGAAGAAGTTGGCGAAAAGCTTGGTGAATCGATTGGTTTTAAAATTCGTTTTAATGAACAAGGTTCGCAAGATTCAATTGTGCGGTTAATGACCGATGGTATTTTGCTTGCCGAGTTAGGCAATGACCGCTTCTTGTCTAAATATGACACGATCATTATTGATGAAGCGCATGAACGCTCACTCAATATCGATTTTATTATGGGTTATTTAAAGCAATTACTGCCAAAACGCCCAGATCTAAAAGTGATTGTGACTTCGGCCACTTTAGATGTAAATCGCTTTAGTAATTATTTTAATGACGCACCTATTTTTGAAGTAGAAGGGCGTAGTTATCCTGTCGAAGTGCTTTACCGCCCAATTTCAGAAATGAATATTGGCGGCAGTGATGACGACGAGTTTGATGATTTCGAAGAAAACCTTCCTCGTGCAGTTGTACAAGCGGTAGAAGAATGCTTTGCGGATGCAGAAGCAAAAGATCATCCAGAACATGCTGATATTCTAATTTTCTCAAGCACAGAGCAAGAAATTCGCGAGTTGCAGGAAACGTTGCAAAAGTACGGACCAAGACATACTGAAATTTTACCGTTGTATGCACGCTTAGCTGTTTCTGAACAACAAAAGATTTTTAGTCCGGGTGGAAAAGGTCGTCGTATTATTATTGCGACGAACGTAGCCGAAACTGCACTTACGGTTCCAAATATTCGTTATGTGATTGATAGTGGTTTTGCTCGTATATCGCGTTATAACTACCGTTCACGTGTACAACGCTTACCAATTGAAGCAATTTCTCAAGCCGCAGCCAATCAGCGTAAAGGGCGTTGTGGTCGTATTGCTCCAGGTGTGTGTATTCGTTTATATAGCGAAGAAGATTTTTTAAGTCGCCCTGAGTTTACCGAACCAGAAATTAAACGAACCAACTTAGCATCTGTTATTTTGCAAATGCAGAGCTTAGGGTTAGGTGAGCTAGAAAACTTCGACTTTATTGAGCCACCAGATTTCCGCCTTGTAAATGATGGCCGTAAATTGTTGATTGAGTTAGGTGCACTTAACGAGAAGAAAAATGAGCTGACTAAAGTCGGGCAAATGATGGCGCGTATGCCAATTGACCCACGACTCGCTCGTATGATTGTTGGCGGCGCTCATTTTGGTGTACTTAAAGAAATTTTGGTTGTGGTGAGTGCTTTAGCTGTTCAGGATCCGCGTGAGCGTCCAGCAGATAAACAAATGCAGGCTGACCAAAAGCATGCTTTGTTTAAAGAAGCAGATTCAGATTTTCTGTTTTATTTGAAACTTTGGGAGACTTTAAATCCTAAAGGTGAAGCAGGGATGTCTGAAAATAAACGACGTCAGTTTGCTAAGCAGAATTTTTTAAGTTGGTTACGTTTACGTGAATGGAAACAGACACACCAGCAATTAGTTGAGTTAGCAGAAGGTTTAAAACTCAGCTTTAATGAAAAACCTGCAAATTATGAAAACTTGCATCGTGCATTGCTGACAGGTTTATTATCGTTCATTGCCAATAAAACTGATGAGCGCAATACCTTTATGGCGGTGCGTCAGCAAAAGGCTAAAGTTTTTCCAGCAAGTACGTTGCACAAAACCAATACCTCTTGGGTGATGGCTTTTGAGATGGTCGAAACATCTCAAGTGTACTTACGTACTTTAGCCAAAATTGACCCTGAATGGATTTTGCTTGCTGCACGTGACTTATTGAAATATCACTATTTTGAGCCACATTGGTCTAAGAAAGCTGGGATCGTAAATGCGTATGCTCAAATTTCACTGTTTGGTTTAATTATTGAACCAAAACGGTTAATTAATTTTGAGAAAGTTGACCAACCTGCTGCTCATGAGATTTTCTTACGCGATGCATTAACCACAGGTAATTTGGGTACGATCCCACCATTTTTAAAACACAACTTGCTTAAACTTGAAGAAGTGGAGCGAGTTGAAGATAAATTGCGTCGTCGTGATTTAGTGGTCGATGAAGAAACGATTTATCAGTTTTATGCGTCTAAAATTCCGGAAGAAATTGCGAGCCGTCGTAGTTTTGAAGACTGGCGTGCCACAGTAGAAGCAAATAATCCACGTTATTTATTTATTGACGATGACGCGCTTTGGCTCAATGACCGACCAACAACGCAGCAATTTCCAGATCATTTGCACAATGGTCAGCTACGTTTAGCAACCACATATCATTTTGACCCGAGCCATGACGAAGATGGTGCAACTGTTCAAATTCCTGTGCAGGCGCTGCCTCAGGTTGATGAAAATATTTGGTCATGGGGAATTCCGGGTTGGCGCCAAGATTTAATTGAGGCTTTACTTAAAGCTTTACCAAAAGACAAGCGTCGTAATGTGGTGCCAATTCCTGATACAGCCCGTAAGCTCATGCAAGGCATTGATGCTGTACATTTACGTGAACATATCTTTAGTTATTTAGCTTTTGCCTTGCGTGGTGAGCAAATTACTGACAAAGATTTCTCGTTTGAACGCATTGATCCATATTTGGTGCCTTTCATTAAGGTTATTGATGAAAAAGGTAAGTTGATTGCTAAAGGCCGTGATTTACCTGAATTAAAAGCGCGTTGCCGTGTAGAAACACATCGTCCAGTGAAACAGCAAAAAGGTGAGTTTAAAAACTTCCCTGAGAATTTTACTTTTGAGGCTTCACATAAAGTGACGGGTGTTGTTGTGAAACAATATCAGGCTTTGGTCCCGACAAAAGCTTTTGCTGAAATTGAAGCTAAAGATGACTCAGGCGTTGTTATTCAAACCTTTAATGATCAGGCCGAAGCCATTAAACAGCATCGTGAAGGGATTATTCGTCTGGTCCATATGCAGCTTGGCGACTTGGTTCGTCAGTTGAAAAAGCAGATTTCAAAACCGCTCGCGTTGGCTTATTCACCTTTGGGTGATAAAGCTAAGCTTGAGCAGATGTTGGTCTATGCAACGTTGCAGATGGCAATTACAACTTTGCCAATTAATGCAGATGAATTTAACAAACTGCTCGAGCAGGTCAAAAAGCAATTTTTGAGTTATGGTCAGCAAGCACTTGAGCAATTAAGTGATATTTATATTCAATGGCAACAAATCCGTCGTCAGCTTTTAGTGCTTGATCCAGATGTGTTTGGACGCAGTATTGATGATATTGAAGATCAACTAGATCTCATGTCACTTGGCAATTTTGTTTACCGCCAACCGGTTGATCTTTGGCAGGAATACCCGCGTTATTTAAAAGCATTGCTATTGCGTTTAGATCGATTGCCAAATAATCTACAGCGAGATCATGCTGCTATTGACGATGTCGATCCATGGATGGACAAGGTATTTAAATTCAAAAACGATCCAAAAATCAAAGAATTGTATTTGATGTTGGAAGAATTTCGCATTTCTTTATTTTCTCAGCCGATGAAAACCAAGATGCCTATTTCGCCAACTCGACTGCAAAAGTTATGGGATCGTTTGGGAATCAGTTAAGATAGATCGGGGTCTGTTTATGTTGTTGTTTAGCCTACAACGCAATTTATAAATGAAAGATTAACAGACCCTATTCATTTTTTTAGGAGTTTTACATGGGCATTCGTATCACAGGTACTGGGTTATTTCACCCAACAGAAATCATTTCTAATGAAGAACTGGCCGACAGTTTAAATGCTTATGTGGAACAATATAACCAAGAGAATGCAGAGAAAATTGCAGCAGGTGAGCTAGAAGAGTTACGTGGTTCTAGTGCTGAATTTATTGAAAAAGCGTCTGGTATTAAGCGCCGTTACGTCATTGAGAAATCGGGTATTCTCGATCCAAATCGCTTGCGTCCTCGTTTGTCTGAACGTTCAAATGATGAACTTTCACTTCAAGCAGAGTGGGGCGTGATTGCTGCGAAGCAGGCAATGGAAAATGCAGGCGTAACTGCTGAAGATATCGATGTTGTAATTTTGGCATGTTCAAACATGCAGCGTGCTTATCCGGCAGTAGCGATTGAAATTCAATCGGCACTTGGCATTCAAGGTTATGCCTACGACATGAACGTAGCATGTTCAGCTGCCACTTTTGGTTTGAAACAAGCGGCTGATGCAATTCGTTCGGGTGCTCGCCGTGTTTTATTGGTGAACGTTGAGATTACATCGGGTCACCTAGACTACCGTAACCGTGATTGTCACTTCATTTTTGGTGATGTTGCAACGGCTTCTATTATTGAAGAAACCACGACTAAAACTGGTTTTGAAATTTTAGATATTCATTTATTTACTCAATTTTCAAACAACATTCGCAATAACTTCGGTTTCTTAAACCGTAGCGAAGATGCAGTGGTTGACGACAAGTTATTCCGTCAAGATGGCCGCAAAGTCTTTAAAGATGTTTGTCCGCTCGTAGCAAAAATCATTAATGCACAGTTGGAAAAAATGCAGTTAACTGCAAACGATA
The DNA here is from genome assembly GCF_028367635.1 of Acinetobacter sp. P1(2023). Lineage (NCBI taxonomy): Bacteria > Pseudomonadati > Pseudomonadota > Gammaproteobacteria > Moraxellales > Moraxellaceae > Acinetobacter > Acinetobacter sp. P1(2023). The sequence goes on along the minus strand of NZ_JAQNDD010000001.1, from coordinate 300,410 downwards.
TTAAGCGCTTCTGGTTACACCAAGCCAATGCCAACATGAATGAATTAATCTTGAAATATGTGGCTGGTAAAGAGGCAGATCTAAGCCGAGCACCAATTATTCTAGATGAGTTTGCCAATACCTCTTCAGCAGGTGTGATTATTGCTTTACACCGTACAGGCCACGAAGTGGATAATGGCGAATATGGCGTGATTTCATCTTTCGGCGCTGGTTATTCGGTCGGTTCGATTATTGTACAAAAGCATGTTGCTTAATTTGCAAGGCTAATAAAAAAACGCTCGTAAGAGCGTTTTTTTATTAGCGAAATAATATAAAAAGCAGGCCAAAATTGGCCCGCTTAGATTGAATCAAAAGTTATTAAAACTTTTTGGTGTAGTTTACAAACAGGCGGTCTTCACCAAAGTCATTGCCGTGTTTAACGTTGTAATCAATCCGAATATATTGCAGGGCAACGCCTTTTAAGAACGGCTGCTGAAATGCATAATTTAAAATCACATTTGACTCAGTCTCATGGTTTTTCTCACCATTGGCTGCTTTAAAGTCATGGCCATACACATATTTCACCATCGCATTTAAGCCCGGTACATAATCTTTAAAGTCATAGCCATACATAACATGGTAAGACTTTTCATCTTCTTTAAAGAAACCTGTAGCATTCCAATTAATGAAATAGGTCTCTGGTAAGAAACCATCTGGTAATGGATAAGCCGACTCACCCATAATCTGTTGATAACCCAAACCAAAGGTATGGTTCTTTACTTTAAGTGTTTCTAACACCCCAATGTTTTGTGCATCAATATCAAAAGTATTGCCGTCATCTTTTGCATTGAAGTATTTAAACTTAGAGGTGAGGGCAAAATTAGGTTGTTTCCAATTATGCTCAAGCCCGACATAGTGTTTGTTGTAGAGGTCTTCCAAATTACCAAAGTAGTATTCGCCCTTGAGTGACGGTGTAAATTGATAGCGCAGATCTATGTAATTTAAGCCATCAGATTCTTTAGTAACTCCATTTGCAGTAAATGAAAACTTTTTAAAGTCTTCTTCATTTCTTGGAGATACTTTTTCAACCCGACCAATTTCTGCATAAAGCTGATCTGAAAGTTGTGATTTAAGATTGGTTCCCCAATAAGAGGCAAGCAGTTGTCGGCTAGCATCGACAGCCGTTACAGGTAAGTCTAGCCAGAGTTCACCGACACTTAAAAGGGTTTTGTCATAGCCCAGCTTTAATGTTGCACCATATTTTAAAAAGTCAGATGCTTGTGACTGAGTTTCTTTATTAAAAGGCAAAACCGTGTCCGCAACATGTTTATCTGAACTCAAGCGCACGGCGTATTGAACAGAAGCATCGGCACCAATGGTAATGGGCTTATCTGCAATTTGCAGAGGGGTGTCATGCATTTTCGATTTATAAAATAGCGATGCTGCCTGAGACCAGCTACCAGTATCTTTGAGTGCATCATTATCAAAATTACGGTTGATATAGGCATTCTTTAGCGTGAACTTCCATTCATCTTCGCTTTGTTGAGCCGTATCTGCTGCCCATAAACTTGAGCTAGTCAAGAAACCTAATAATGTTGCTATCGCTAAAGCATGTGGCTTAAAGCAGTGTAATAATTCCATAATCCATTTCCAAAAAGATGCGCCAGTCCTCGGCGCATATATTTACTGCTGGGTAAGTGTGTTTTGAGGGTTAAAAGTTGATGGAGTTTGTGCAGCAACAGACGCTTTTAGATTGACCATAAATATTGCAAGTGCAGCAATCACACCAGGAATTGCAATCGCTAAGAAATTCATTTGGTGAGGAAGCTCAAAGGTGAGTAGAGCTCCGGTTAAAACTGGTCCGATAATTGCGCCAATACGTCCAATTCCAGATGCCCAGCCCATGCCAGTTGAACGAAGTGCTGTCGGATAGAACTGTGCAACGAAAGTGTAGAGTAAGATTTGAGAACCAATTGTGGCAGCACCAGCAATTGCAATCAGGCTATATAAAATAAATTGTGGACTATTGATGCCAAGCAGAATTAAAGCTGCCGATCCCACAATAAACATGATCGTAATAACAGGTTTTAAATGGAATCTGTCTGCTAAAGCACCGCCACCAATTGCACCGACCATGCCGCCAATATTAAGTGCAAAGAGGAATAACATGCTCGCACCTAATGAGTAGCCCGCTTGCAGCATGAGTTTAGGTAACCAGCTTCCTAAGGCATACACCATGAGTAGGCACATAAAGAAAGCAATCCAGAACATAAATGTGCTGAAGGTACGGCCTTGTTGGAAAAGCGCACGGACAGGTGCATCTGTGGTTGTGCTTTCGTTTAACACCAGTTGTGTATTGGCGTTTACCTGAGTTTGAGGTGCAATTTTACTAACAATATTTTTTGCCTGCTCGCTATGGTTTGATTTCACTAAAAAGGTGAGAGACTCTGGCAAAAATTTCCAAATGAGCGGGAGCAATAACAGGGGAATACCCGCAATTAAAAACATGATTTGCCAGCCCATATCTTTAACCAGCCATGCGCCGAGTAGTGCTGATGTCATGCCGCCAATTGCATAGCCACTAAACATGATTGCCACTAATGTACTGCGGATTTTTTTTGGTGCGTATTCGGTCATAAGCGCAACGACATTTGGCATAACGCCACCAATACCAAGGCCTGCGATAAAGCGTAAAATAGCAAATTCAGTTGGCCCTTTAGCAAAGGCACCTATAAAGGTAAAACCACTAAATAAGGTGACACAAATTAGAATAGTCTTTTTACGTCCCAGTTTGTCTGAAAGTGTGCCGAAAATCATGGCACCGAACATCATCCCGAATAGCGCAGCACTGGCGAGTAACCCAGCTTCTACCGCAGTTAATGACCATTGCTGCATTAACAGAGGAAGAGCAACCCCATAAATAACTAAATCATATCCATCAAAAATAATAATAAGTAAGCACCAGATTAAAACTTTCCAATGAAAAGATGTAAAACTGGCTTTATCAATTAACTCATTAATATTAACCTTGCTCGTATCCATTTTCTTCACCTCCAATTTGTGAAGCATCGCGTTATTTTTTAATAAACTATTTTGTTATTGGATTAGAGTCAAAAACCTAATTGATATATCTTTATGTCTTTTAGGTATCTTACTTTTGTTGATTTAAATAATTGAAAAATATTGTTTATTTTAATTGGTTGAGTTGGTCTTATTACAATGTTTAAAATGGGGTCGAATATTGTATTATGAGAATTCTGAGGGTTTTATAGATGTTTTTTTATAGATTTTATTGGTGAGAATCACAGTTAAAAATATAGATAGATTTATATTATGAATTGAAGTGAAAATATAAAAATAAAATACTAAAGTCTATTATTTAATTATTTTAGAGATTGATCTTAAAAATGAAATTTAATTTATATTCAATAAAAAATCGCCAAATCAGAATGAGCAAATTATTTGCTGTCTGATTTGGCGATTTAAGCTTTATTTTAGCTGGGGGATTTAGATAAAAAACTTAATTTGTGATGGGAGCTGATCGTGGTGTAAGAATGAAATGGGCGATTACACCAATACAAATACCCCAAAAAACTGAGCTTAATCCAAGAAAATGCATGCCTGATGCCGTGGCTAAAAAGGTAATAAGTGCGGCATCACGTTGATTGTCATTTTTCATGGCAACAGAAATATTGGTGGCAATTGCTCCAAGCAAGGCTAAACCTGCTAGTGCTGCAACCAACTCTTTAGGAAGGAGGCTAAAGAGCATGACAATACTGCCAGCAAATAAGCCTCCTAAAATATAAAAAATTCCGTTGGCGATTCCTGCGATATAGCGTTTTTCTTTGAGTTCATGTGCATCTTTGCCCATACATAAAGCTGCGGTAATTGAGGCAAGCACAATTGTAATACCGCCGACACAGGCAACGGCTAAAGAGGCAATACTAGTGACAGTAATAATCGGTTTGGCTGGCGTGTCGTAACCGCTGAGTTTCATAATCGCCATACCCGGTAAAAATTGGCCGGTTAGGCTGACTAGAATGAGAGGAACAGCGAGGTTGAGCGTTGAGTTCCATGTCCATTCTGGGCTAATCCACTGCGGGATCGCTAAACTAAAACTCACATCAACCGGATTCATCTTGCCTAAAATGAGGCTTAATAAAACTCCGGCAGCTAATACCCAAATCATGGTGTAGCGCGGCATTAAACGTTTGGCAATTAAAAAAACAATGAGCATGCTAAAGACAATAAAAGGCATGCTATCAGATGCAGTAAATAGGCCAATACCGAATTGAAAAAGAATACCTGCCATCATGCCGGCAGCGACATCTTGCGGAATCCATTTAAGTAACTTATCGAAGTAACCAGTAACGCCAATTAAAAAAATAACGATGGCAGAAGTAATATAGGCAGCTACTGCTTCATTCAGTGAGACGTTTGGAAACAGGGTAACCAATAGGGCAGTACCTGGTGCAGACCACGCAGTTATGACAGGCGTTTTATATTTAATTGAAAGATAAATCCCTGAAACGGCGGCACCAATTGAAATTCCCCAAATCCATGACACCATCATATCGGTAGAGACATGGGCACGTTGAGCAGCTTGGAAAAAAATAATCAGTGGGCCTGAGTAAGAAATTAAAACCGCAAGAAAGCCAGCAACAGTGGCTGATATGGACCAGTCATTTTTTAATGTCTTGAACAGGGTTGCCATTGTTTGATTGCCTCCATGCAAATCATATTATTTACCCAATCATGTAAAAAGATCAGGGTTAACCCTGATCTCCACCTCCGACCGAAATAACTGAGCCAGTCATATAGGATGCGTCATCTGATGCAAGAAATAAAATTGCATTCACTTGTTCTTGAATTGTGCCATAACGGCCCATAAATGTTCGATCTATGGTTTGATCAACCACTTGCTGCATCCAGTCTTTTTCATTTTGACTTAATGGGTTGGTGTTACGTGGCACTTTACGAGGTGGTGCTTCAGTTCCACCAGTCGCAACGGCATTGACTCGGATCCGATCTTTAGCATGTTCAAAAGCGAGTGATGCTGTTAGAGCATTTACACCGCCTTTAGATGCAGAGTAGGGAATACGGTTAATACCACGGGTTGCAATTGAAGATACATTTACAATAACACCCGATTGTTGCTTAATCATAGCGGGCAACACAGCGCGGCAACACCATAACGTTGGAAATAACGAGCGATTCACTTCCTTAATGATCTCTTCTTCAGAAAACTCTTCAAAAGGTTTCATCCAGATCGCGCCGCCTACGTTATTAATCAGGATATCTACCCGACCATAATGTTCAATGGCTTTTGCAACAACTGCTTGCGCGCCTGCATAGGTTTCAAGGTCAGCGTTAATCGTGACAGCATCACCGCCTGCACTCTGAATTTCTTTGAGAACGTCTTCAACATATTCAGAGCGGTCAGCCATGATGACTTGGCCGCCTTCAGCCGCGACTTGTAGTGCCACGCCACGGCCAATACCTTGGGCACTACCTGTAACAATCACGACTTTATTAGTAAATCTTTGACGGTTTGACATAGATCACTTCTCCACCTTGAGTTAGTTTGCAGAGAATTTTTCAAACAAGAAATTAGCAGGTTTGATATTTTCAGTTTCTAACCAGCCACGTACCGCTTCTACCATTGGTACTGGACCACATAGATAAACATCGACATCACCTCCGTTTAACCATTCACTTTCAATATGACCCGTTACATAGCCTTTGCGCTCATGCTGACTTTCAGGACTTGCAACCACAGTTCGGTATTCGAACCACGGGAATTTCGCCTGCAATTCATTGAGTTTTTCTAGAGCAACCAAATCAAAGTCATTAGTGACACCAAAGACTAAACGAACAGGCTGTTCTGAACCTTTTTCTTCAAGCACTTGTAACATCGACATAAATGGGGCAATGCCTGTACCGCCTGCCAACATCAGTACTGGGCGAGCTACATTACGTAAATAGAAGCTACCGAATGGACCGGTAAACGTCATTTTGTCGCCAGCTTTGGCATTTTTACTTAAGAATTCACTCATCTTGCCATTTGGTACATTACGTACCACAAAGCCCGTTAAGCGATTGCCCGGTTTTGAGCTAAATGAATATGAACGTGTTTCGCCAGTTTCAGGAATTGCAACATTTACATACTGGCCTGCAAGGAAATGAATATCCGGTTGACCTTCATCAAGTTGAATATCAAATGTAATGGTTGAATCTGATAAATTTTCAACGCGGGCTAATGTGCCTTGGAAGCTATGAATTTCTGTTTTGCAAACATCTGACGACGCTTGAATTTGGAATACCGCATCTGAAGTTGGTCGACATTGGCAAGCAAGAATATAGCCTTGCTCAGCTTCTTCAGGGGTTAATGCATCTTCAATATAGGTTTCTTCTGGCATGTCATAACTACCGGTCTCGCAAAATGCGCGGCAAGTTCCACATGCACCATCTCGGCAATCCAAAGGAATATTAATTTTTTGGCGATAGGCTGCGTCAGATAAGGTTTCGCCCTGAGCGACGTTAATGAAACGTGTAACACCATCTTCAAATTGAAGTGCAACATTGTGGTTTGACATGGCATGTATCCTACAAAATATTTGAAACTTTCACCCTCAGCCAACAATCCGTTTAGCTGAGGGGGTATGTTTTAAAGGTGATAGATATCAATTACTTGGTTGATGTAGTCATTTTTTAAAACGACATACTTGCTCAAGATTTTTGGTTGATCACCTGAAAAATCGATCACATAACGTGACATACCGAAATAGCTGTAATTTGTCTTGTAACGGAAACTCAAAGTATTCCAGTTAAAGCGAACAGTGACTTTGTCGCCATCACGCTCTACGACTTCAACGTTGGCAATATTGTGGCTTGTGCGTGTGTCCGGCATGGTTGCAGATGAGCGCTCGGTTTTAATACGGAACACTCGATCTTCTAAACCTTGACGGTCCGGATAATAAATAAGTGAAATTTCAGATTGCGGATCTTCAGTTAATCTGTCGTCATCATCCCAAGCTGGCATCCAGAAAGATGCTTCCGGTGCATAGCATTCAAGCCAGTCATCCCATTGTTCATCATCTAAAAAACGAGCTTCACGATAGAGAAACTGAGCAATATTTTCTAAAGTTGCTTTGTCTTGAGCACTCATGCTGTTTCTCCCTGATCAGCAATTTCTTTCTCTGATGCAATCGCATGTTTCATGGTCTGTAACCAATATTGATGTTGGGCAAGATAAAGACCTTCATCTTCAGTTTTGATACCACTTAACATGGGTTTTAAACCAATTTCGTTTGCTGCATCGTCTGGTCCATAAATCCAGTGTTTTGAACCGCGGCACATGTCATTCCACTCAAGTGCAATACCTGCGTAGCCTGCCTGACAAGCACGGAATTCTTCTAAATCGTCTGGTGTTGCCATGCCTGAGGCATTAAAGAAATCTTCATATTGACGGATACGACGTGCGCGTGCTTCTGGTGCTTCGCCTTTAGGCGCGATACAGTAAATGGTGACTTCGGTTCTATTGACTGAAAGTGGGCGAAGTACACGAATTTGTGAACCGAACTGATCCATCAAATAAACGTTTGGATAGAGACACAAGTTACGTGAACGCTCAATCATCCATTTCGACATCGCTTCACCGTATTTTTCGGTGTATTCATCTGCTTTCGGGAAGTTTGGACGATCTTCTGGGTTTGCCCATTGTGTCCACAGCAACATGTGGCCATTTTCAAAGCCATACGAGCCACCGCCTTGTTTACCCCAAGAACCTGCACTCATCGCGCGGATGTTATCGGCAGCTTGAGTTTCTTTACGGTGTTGAGTTGTTGCTGCATAGTTCCAGTGAACAGCAGAAACGTGGTAACCATCGGCACCATTTTCAGCGGTGAGTTTCCAGTTACCTTCGTAGGTATAGGTAGATGAACCACGTAAAACTTCAAGGCCATGTTCAGACTGATCAACAATCATGTCGATGATTTTGGTGGTTTCACCCAAGAACTCTTCAAGTGACGGAACGTCGGGATTTAAGCTACCGAATAAGAAGCCTTTGTAGCTCTCAAAACGAGCCACTTTTTTCAGGTCATGTGAGCCGTCTTGGTTAAAACAGTCAGAATAGCCTGCTTCACTTGGATCTTTAACCTTGAGCAATTTACCCGAGTTATTAAACGTCCAACCGTGAAAAGGGCAGGTATATGTTGCTTTGTTACCACGTTTGTATCGGCAAAGTTGTGCTCCGCGGTGTGAACACGCATTGATCATGGCATTGAGTTCGCCGTTACGGTTACGTGCAATAATGACCGGCTGACGACCAATGTGCGTGGTGTAGTAGTCATTATTGTTTGGAATTTGGCTTTCGTGTGCTAAATAAACCCAATTACCTTCGAAGATGTATTTCATTTCGAGGTCGAATAGAGCTTCGTCAGTAAACACTGAGCGATGAAGTTTAAATTCACCTGTATCGATGTTATCGACAAGTAATTCATCAATACGGTCAAGATGGCTAGTATTGATTACAGGAATACGTGGCATGTCCGTTCTCCGACTTTCCAAAAGTGTGGAAGTCACCAAGGCCTTAGCTACTCTTAAAGGTCTTGATATCCTAATATTGTCAATGAAGCGCCTGAGTGCGCTGGGTGTTTAACCGTGAATTGATGAAGATGAATCACGGGAAGGTTGGCAAGAAGGCTTTTTTCACCAAGCGATTCATCACTTCATCGGTTTGTTGCTTGTATATACCTTAAAAGAATGGTTAAACTGTGTCTAAGACTGAATTTGCATTTTTTTATATCTTAAAGGTATGGAAACCTGATGGAACTAAGACATTTACGGTATTTTGTGGCTGTTGTTGAAGAACAGAGCTTTACAAAGGCGGCCGAAAAACTATTTATTGCTCAACCACCTTTGAGTCGACAGATTCAAAATCTGGAAAGTGAGCTTGGAATTCAACTGTTTGAGCGAGGAAGCCGTCCTTTACAGACAACCCCAGCCGGACATTTCTTTTATCAGCATGCTGTTAAACTTTTGTCGAATGCTGAAGAAATAAAAAGTATGACCAAGCGTATTGGTCTCATTGAAAGAAGTATGACCATTGGTTTTGTTGGGTCTTTGCTCTACGGTTTACTGCCACGAATTATTTATTTATTTCGCCAGCAGCAACCTCATCTGAACATTCAACTCATGGAGTTAAGCACAACTGAACAGTTACAGGCATTAAAAGAAGGGCGTATTGATGTCGGGTTTGGTCGTTTAAGAATTAGTGACCCTGCTGTGAGACGTATTCTTTTACGTAAAGAGCGTTTGGTAGTTGCCGCGCATACGAGTCATCCCATAGCTCAGCGTACGGAAGGGGTATATCTAGCTGACTTGATTGATGAAAAGATGTTTATGTATCCCACATCGCCTAAACCTAATTTTTCCACTCAGCTTTTAAACATCTTTGCCGAGCATAGTTTGGTTCCGAAAAATTTGCATGAAATACGCGAAATTCAATTGGCTCTGGGCCTAGTCGCAGCGGGAGAAGGGATATGTATTATTCCAGCAAGTGCCGACACCATCCGTTTTCCTCATTTAAACTACATTCCGATTTTAGATAACGGTGCAGTCAGCCCGATTTTCATTACTGCACGCGCAATGGACCGAAGTGAAGACTTACAGCTTTTATTTGACTGTATTTATCAGGTTTATGATTTAGAAGGTATTCCATATAAACGCACCGTTTTTACGCTCGATCAGAACCCGATAGATGATTCAAACGGTATTGATTTTTAAATAAAGTGAATGCATAGCCTCAAAGATTGAAGCTATGCATTGATGTGTTTTAGAAAGCCCAAATCAGTTTTAGCCAGCTAGTGTGGCCTTCGGGACGATATTCGACTTCGGTTTCTTTTAAAAATTTGGCTTCAATAGACCAGTTTTTATCGGCATATTGAATGCCTGGACCAATTGCAAAAGCCTGTCCTTTAAACCCAATGTCACTTCCGTTTACTTTGTCATCTGTAGTTTGTTTAAAAGCGTAGCCTTCAACTGCAACTTTGAGTTTGGGATTAATGCGGTAACCTAAGCTATAGTCGCCCGCAATGTATTGTCCCGACTTATAGTCGGTCGCGTCGTTACGCGTATTCCAGCTATAAGAAAATTTAGTTGAAAGATCTAAACCTGCCGCATTGGCATAACTATAGGCAAGAATAGGTCGAATGGTGTGATAGTTTTTCCCGAGATTAGCTTCAACTGGATGTGTCTCACTTGGAGTGTCGTATTCACCTGTCCCCAGTACGGTTTCTAGAGCTGCAATCCAGTGATGATTTCCTTGATGCCAGCCGAGCATACCACCCAAAATCAAGTCTCCGAGACCTTGGTTTGAGTCGGCCATTCCATTTACTTTAAGGCGTAGATCAACCAATGGCTGGGCTGCATAAAACCCGAGTTGTCCATCCATTATTTTTTGATCGGTCATCCAGACCAAACGAGGAACCACGGCGTTGACATCAACATGGAACTGATCGGGACCATTTTGAAACTCTGATGCATGATAATTTTGATAATAACTAAGTAAGTAGACACCAGCAGGTGGTAGGGCACCGGCCATCATACCTTCAGCACCTAAGGCAAAAGAGTCGGAACCATTTTCTGTCGCAAATGCAGAAGGAAGGTAAAGGGTGCTGATTACACCACATATGATTGCAGCAATTTTGTTATTCATAGAATGTCCTATTCTGTGTTGTTTGGCTTGTCACTAAAAAAACGTTATTCCTTAACGGTCTTTAAAAGTCTGAGTCTGTTTAACCTGTAAATTTGGAATGCAGAACTCCTGTGAGCTTTGTATTTGCTTTCTAAATTACAAATACAAAGCCCATGTTTATAAATCGGGTTATTTAAGGGTTTTCTCTATATGTGTTTAAACAAAGCCGAACGCGCCTGTCCAGCAGCACCATCGGCTGCACTTATGAAACGTTCAGTATGAATATCGCGTTCGAATAGACGGCTCTGCATGAGCGTTGAAATTGCCGAGTCGATCATGATCGGTGGGCCGCACAAATACGCTTTGTGTCCGCCACATCGATTTTCAAAGTAATTAGCGACAGCCTCGTGCACGAATCCGGTAAATCCAGTCCATTGGTCTTCTGCTTTTGGCGCATTAAGAGCAGGGATATAACGGAAGTTCGGATAGTCCTTCATGAGTTGTTCAAACAATTCTCGGTTATATAGCTCTGCCAAGTCTCGCGCTCCTTGGAATAGGTAAATCGTGCGACTATCTCCAGACTCAAGCAAATCTAAAATCATCGATTGTGGACTTGAAAGACCTGAGCCACCTGCAATGAAAATAGCATTTTGATCATCTGACTTGCGTACAAAAAATTGACCGTAAGGGCCTGAAATATCAAGCTGATCACCCGTGGCAAGCTGTTCATGTACATAAGTCGTCGCTGCACCGCCTTCAACTTTACGAATATGCAGCTCAACAATGCCCACTTCACTTGGAGAATTGGCAATTGAAAATGCACGTGTTCCTTCAATATCTGGGAACTGGACATTGATATATTGACCCGCTTGGAACTCGATTGGACGATTTAGCTGTAGACGAATACCCTTAATGGTCGGCGACAGGTCTTTTATTTCAATTACGGTCGCTTGATAGTCTTGAACCAAATGACCTAAGAAATCTGGGTCTTCATCGACATCGGCTTCAATAACCATGTCGGACTGTGGTTTGCAGCAACAAGCAAGCACCTTGTTTTCATCGCGTTCAATATCCATGAGTGCAAATGGCGAGGCTTCACCAAAATCGTAAAAACCGTCGGTGACTTGAACCTTGCATGTCCCGCAAGTGCCATGACCACAGGCAAAGGGTAACCAAACGCCTTGGCGTAAAGCGGCATCTAAAATGGTTTGGTCTTCTTCTACTTCAATCGTTGTTCCGATCGGTTCAATGGTGACTTGATAACTCATGACACACCTCCGAATTAAACGTAACTGTCGTTATAGCCATTTAATTCTGGCGTAACGAAACGAAGTAATGACTTATGACCAAAACCCAGCTCTGCCAAAGTTTTTGTACTCTCTGGAGTGATTGTTTGATCATCTAAGATGTACTGCACTTTTGACCAATCAATTTTGGCAAAATCTGGATGTTGGGCAAAACCACCTGTAATTTGTTGCTCAATCAACTGCCCAAAAGTTTGTTGAGGCGAGACAAGCATGGCATGTGCCGAGCAAAAAAGGGTGTGATGATCCCAACCCACGTAAAGTAGGAATTGATCGCCATAGTTTTTTTGCAGATCAAGCGGTTCAAATTGATAGTTGTTGTGTATCGCGCGAACAGTCATGTTCAATCTCCTTATTTCCTATCAGGCAGCTTGATGACTGCCTGAACAATTCCTTGTGCTTAAGCTGCGTTGCCTTTCCATTTTTTCCAGCGCTGTTGATCTGGTGAACCTTCAATATCCAGATTGTCGGCACCCACATTCATGCGGTAATAATCGCGGAGCATGGTTTCAAGGTCACCGCCACCACAATTGCCTTGTAAAATTTGATTTACAGGTAGCCATGCTTGTATATATTTCTCAGGCTCGCGTTCGAAAATGTCATGACAACCATCTGAACAGGTGTGGTAGCGTTCGCTTTGGTAGATGCTATGGCGATAACTAAACTGAGTCGGATCATCGCCCATTTCGGTAAAGGTCATTGGTATCTGACAAACCTGACAAAGCTGTGGTAAACCTGCGCTGTAGAAGCGTTTACCTTCGGCTTCCATTTTGCGAGCCAGCTCCCATTTTGGACGGTAGTATTTATCAAAAGTGTCTGGATATTTAGCAGATAACCAATCCATTTCTTCATCGGTTGGAATCCATGTATGGAAACCGGCCGCATGACCAAAGTTGTAGAAAATCCACCATGCCTGATGTGAGACATGCTCTTTTTCTTTCACAATGACATCACTATATTTCGGCATACGAATGCCATAACGGCTTAAATCTTTAAATAGCGCACCGCCTGCTTGTTCAAAATAAACTTCCCAAGCTTCTTTCCAAGACATCACTTTGTTTGGCAGCATGTAGTCCATCATCATGCCTACAATTGAAAGCAAACGCGTCCCACGCCAGAACCATTTATCAATCCATTCCTGCACAATAGGTACATTGTCTTCATGTTGTTCGAGCAAGAATTTTACGATTTCCAGACCAAGCGTCATGTGGCGTGCTTCATCTGACTGTGCACTAAAACCAAAGGTTACGGTTGCCATATCGCCGTTATAAGCTGCACCCGACATAAACGGAACAAACAGCAAGTTGGTAAGTACATATTCAAAAGCAAAACTAATCGCTAATAAAAACTCGAAAGGGCCAGCCGAACGGGCATCTTCAAAAAATGATTTAGGCACAGACAAATACCAAACACGGTCATGCATATGCGCCCAGTCCTGAAAACCATCAAAGAATTTGTTGTAATGGCTCATGGCATGAATTTGGGTCTGTACATGACGCAGCTCATCAATCGACTGCATCTGAGAAGCAATACGTGCTCCAATTCCACTAAACTGGCGGCCTACATGGGCATAACCTTGATAAGCCTGATATTCAAGGGGGGTCACCGCCGTTAAAAAGAGTTTGATGGCATTTAAGTAGCGTTCATTGCTGACATTCATCTGGCCATTGTTTTGAGCAAAGGCATCAAAAATCGCATAAAGTTTTTTCTCTTTTTCTGCCTGATATTTCCAGTAAGCATCCATAGTTAAACGGAATGGATCTTCCCATTTAGACCAGTCCGTAATTTTGATGCCTTCAAACTCTTCATAAGGGAAGGCCTCTTTACGGTCCGCATAAGAAAAGTCCCAGTCCAGATCACGAGTTAATGCACGGTAACGATCTTTCGCATTTAATTTTTTGCTTGTTTCTTTGGTTTGAGTTGTCATGATTGATCATCCTTAAATCTTTGTTAAACAACGTCTATGTTGTGATTAATTCCAATGAAGGCGGAAGGTGTCGTCATCTTCTTCGACATTGCCGCCTAGCGTAATCATGTTGAGTTGTAATGATTGGATGTCCCAATCTTGGCCTAGTTTTTCAGATACGGTTTCGGCTTTAATGACCAAATCAGTTTCACTTTCAATGCGAATCATAGCGGGTAAATATTGAATTGAAGCTTCAGGGTTATCTTCTTCAATCGCCTCAATGATGTAGCGTGAAGTATCGTTGTCTTGTAACGCGAGATAGACTTTAGACATGTTGCTTCTCCTTAAGCATTTGCAAGTTCTGGTTGTAGGCCGAGTTTTTTTGCGCGATCAATCACAACTTGTTCTGCTTGATCGACAGCATCTGTTGTTAAGGCAGTTGCTGCCCAAGATGCAAAGGCCGCTTTTACTTGAGCTAAAGATTGGATGAACCATTCATTTAATAGCTGTTTGTTGTGATCGGACTCTGCTGCGGCAGTTTTAATGACGGTGTCTGACCACTTACGTAAATCACCTAAAGTGTCTTTCATAAACTCAGTCAGCATGGCTAAGTCGCGAGCATTTTGAGTGACTAACCACTGATCAAACTGTTGATAAACAAGCTCTGTCACAAAGCCGTCAATCACAAGATTTTGTAATAAGAAAAGCTTGAAGTAGTCTTGCTCGGTGAGGCTTTCTTCACATAAACGGCGCAAGCCTTGCCATGCAGGATTTTGCATCCAAGCCTGTTTTGCCTGCTGTAGTGAGTCGCCGCTATTACCATCTAAAGCTAAGCCAATACGTGAGATGTATTGCGCTATGCCTAAATGATCCATCGCGGCATAAATACAAGCTTGGGTAAGCACCGTGCCATAACCATAGGCACTGCCAGACATCATGTGTAAGTTTGCAGTTTGTTCAACATGGCGAAATGGCAATAGACACTCAATAACCTTAGCTTTAACTTCATCAGACAAATGTTCTGCAAGCTGACGTTTTTCAAAAAAAGCAAAATTACTTTCGGCTGTGTCCTGCAAACGTGCACGGTGTTGAACATAAGTTCCATAATAGAATTGACGCGGATCTTTAAATGCATACCAATCTTGCATTTGCAGGGCGGTATGGGTTTTGTCATTTAAAGTCTTTTCAGGTTTCCACAAAGGACGATAGTGGAAGTTAGTTTCTGCCTGTACATCGAAACTTACTTCTTGATATCGAGTTGCTGGCTTACTACCAAATCGTCTTTCGATATAGGCGTAGTTCTGGCGAATAGGTTCGACATTTGACGTTTTGATTTCTAAAGTCATGGCTTTATCTCCTTATATTTTTACATCTGATCATCGTGATCATTGCTATTACGTTGCGTGCCGACTAAGGTTGCTTCAGTGCCATAGCGCCATTTTTCTTCCTGAGCATCATTAAAAGCTTGTTGCTCTTGGGTCATTTCAACCACTTGATTGGTCTTACAAAAATCATTAAATGCATGTTTAGGCAAAACCAGTTCCACAAATAGACTTGGGTCATGAATGGCAAAATCGAATTCGATAAACTCTGCGTTTAAGTCGCCAGTGACCCGAATATATTTGGTTAATGCTTCGACTTGAGGTTGCGTCATGCTTTACTCCATCAAGACATGGTCTTGAAATTGATGAATGCTCCTTGCTCTCGCTATAAGCTTTACAAAAGCTATGCCAACTTTATTTTTATTATAAAAAACAGTTTGTTATGATTTTTGTAAAAAGTGAGGCATTTTTAAAATTCACCATTTCATGAATTTTTTTGAATGGTGAAATAGAGATATTCATGATTTGATGAAGAGGGTCGTAAAAATTTCTTTTTAGAATGTTTAAGGCTTTAAATGGAGAGATGTAGAGATACTTTTTTAGTATGAAGTTATGTCTTTAAGGTACTAGGACATTTATCTGGTTCTTCGATAAGATGAGATAAAACCCAAATGTGTTTAATGGATTAAAACAGATCACTCATGGCTCGAGTAAAATACGATAAAACGGGACGATACGCAGATCATCCGCAAGAAATTCACGATTTGCTGTCTAAACTGCACTTTGATACTGCCCACGGCCAAATCTGGTTTGATGAATATCGGATGCTGCTTTTACACACCAGCATTATGGGATATTTGCGTAAAGATTTAGCCAATATGATCGGGCTTGAGCGGACTAAGCGTTTCTTTATTCGTTTAGGGTATCAAGCTGGGTTAAAGGATGCAGAAGTTACAACAAAAATGCGTCCCGATTTAAATGAACACGATGCTTTTATGGCGGGTCCACAAATGCATGCGATTCGCGGAATGGTTCAAGTACAGGCCAACCAACTCAATTTAAGCCACGATAAAAAACAGTTTTATGCCGATTTAAATTGGCTTAACTCTTTTGAAGCCGATGTGCATTTAGAGCATTTTGGCCCAAGTGATGAACCTGCGTGTTGGATGCTTTTGGGGTATGCATGTGGATATAGTAGTTTTGCGACGGGCATGACCATTATTTATCAAGAAATAGAGTGTAAGGCTTGTGGCGATGAACATTGCCGTATTATCGGTAAACCTTTGGAAGAATGGGAAAATGCAGATGAGCTGATTCAGTTCATGTCTCCCGAACCCATGGAAAAAGAACTGATTGCGTTGCAAGCTGAACTTTTTGAGCTTAAAAAATCAATTTATAGCGACAGTGAAGCCGATTACCAATTATTTAGTTCTGTGGGTAAGTCAGCGTCTTATAAACAGGTCTGTGCATTACTTACAAAAGCAGCAGGTTCGAAAGTTTCCATTTTGCTACAAGGCGAAACAGGTGTTGGTAAAGAAGCTTTTGCACGAGGGGTTCATGAAAATAGTCAAAGAAAAGAGCAACCTTTTATTGCGGTAAACTGTGCGGCTATTCCACCAGAGTTAATTGAGTCTGAGTTATTTGGTGTAGAAAAAGGTGCCTATACAGGAGCTCATCAATCCCGCTTGGGTAAGTTTGAACGAGCCAATGGCGGTACTATTTTTTTAGATGAAGTGATTGAGCTTTCACCTCGTGCACAAGCAGCACTATTACGCATTTTGCAAGAAGGTGAATTTGAGCGAGTAGGAGACTCACAAACTCGTATTTTAGATGTTCGTGTAATTACAGCAACCAATGAAGATCTTGAGCAGGCTGTGAAAACAGGCCGCTTTCGGGCAGATTTGTATTATCGTTTAAATATTTTTCCAGTGCAGATTCCGCCTTTGCGGGAGCGGCGTGAAGACATTCCTTTACTGGTTGAACACTTTCTTCATCGTTTTGAAAAAATGTACGGTAAAACCATTCAGGGTGTAAGTGAAAAGACCAAAGTTTTTATGCAGCAATATGAATGGCCGGGAAATATTCGTGAGTTGGAAAACTTATTAGAAAGGGCGGTTTTATTAACGGATGATCAGCAACTGATTAAGTTAAATGCCATTTTTCCACAGATCAAGCATGATCCAGAGCAGGCTGTAGCGGTTGAAACTGATTTTGAGCAATTGTTACAGGCAGAGTTTAATTTAGAAGAACACGAGAGGCGGTTAATTTTAACAGCCCTAAAAAAAGCCAATCATAATGTGTCTGAAGCAGCACGTTTATTGGGGCTAACTCGAGCAGCACTGGATTATCGAATTAAAAAATTTCAGATTTGAGTCAATATCAACAAGATCAAAAATAAAGGCCTAACTTTAAACGTTAGGCCTTATTCATTATTGCACTTGAGCTGGGAAACCATCTTCTTCAAGTGCTTCAGTAATTTTATCGACGCTTTCACTGCTTTCAACAGTCACGATTTTTGTTGCTAAGTCTACATCTACTTTTGCATTTGGATCGACATCTTGAATCGTCGCAGTCACACCACGAGCGCAGCCGCCACAAGTCATATTTTCAATAAGTAATTTCATATTCATACTCCATCAAGAACGAGATATTTGTTTGGATAACACTGAGTCTAAACCTTGTCATGATTGTAAGGTCAAGACCAATTTTTTAAAAAAATATGCTTGACCTTCCCATGATGGGAATCTGTATGCTCGATACAGAATATTAAATTTTGCAGATTTGCAGAGGTGTTTGATGGACTCAAAAAACACAAAATTGCCAGCATATAGTGAAACATTTCCAATTGAAGGCATGACGTGTGCCTCGTGTGTAGGTCGTGTCGAAAAAGCACTTAAGAAAGTTGAAAATGTAGAGATTGCCAATGTTAATTTGGCAACAGAAAAAGCCGTTGTTTATTCAAATCAACCAATTCAACGCGTAGCACTGGTTAAAGCAGTTGAACGAGCAGGTTATGATGTTCCAAAAGCTGCGCCAGTGGAGTTGTCTATTGAGGGCATGACCTGTGCATCTTGTGTTGCACGTGTTGAAAAAGCGCTTAAAAAAGTAGACGGCGTTCAAGAGGCAACCGTCAACTTAGCAACAGAACAGGCTTGGGTACAAGCAGATGCATCAGTCAATGTTGAAGATCTTATTCGCGCCGTTAAAAAAGCAGGTTACGACGCGAAAGCATCTGAAAAAAAACAAGATGAGCAACTCGATAAAAAAGTGTCAGAGTTAGATCAGCTTAAAAAAGATTTGATCATTTCGGTTGTATTGGCTTTACCTGTGTTTATTCTGGAAATGGGTTCACATCTCATTCCAGCTTTTCACATGTGGGTCATGCACACCATTGGTCAATACAATAGCTGGCTTTTACAGTTTGTTTTAACCACCTTAGTTCTCGTTTTTCCTGGTCGCCGTTTTTATCAAAAAGGGATTCCAGCCTTATGGCGTTTAGCACCCGATATGAACTCGCTGGTTGCTGTTGGAACCTTGGCCGCCTACAGTTTTTCAGTCGTAGCAACCTTTATGCCGCATGTGTTACCACAAGGTACGGTCAATGTTTACTTTGAAGCGGCTGCCGTTATTGTCAGTTTAATTTTGCTTGGACGATATTTTGAAGCGAAAGCTAAAGGACGAACCTCGCAAGCTATTCAACATTTAGTTGGAATGCAGCCTAAAACTGCCCGCATCCAGCGTGATGGTCAAGTAGTGGAAGTTGCTGTTGCTGAAGTGGTCAGTGGAACTATTGTAGAAATCCGTCCGGGTGAGCGTGTACCAGTCGATGGTCAAGTAGTAGAAGGACACAGCTACATTGATGAATCTATTATTACGGGTGAGCCCGTTCCTGTTGAAAAAATAATAGGACAGCAGGTGGTGGGCGGTACAGTCAATCAAAACGGTACTCTAAACATTCGGGCAACCGCCGTTGGTTCTTCATCTGTACTTTCACAAATTATTCGCATGGTTGAACAAGCCCAAGGTTCTAAACTTCCGATTCAGGGCTTGGTCGATAAAGTCACCATGTGGTTTGTACCGGCTGTCATGCTCATTGCTGCAATCACTTTCTTGGTTTGGTTTATTTGGGGGCCAGAGCCTGCGCTCACTTTTGGTTTAGTGAATGCCGTTGCGGTACTGATTATTGCGTGTCCTTGTGCGATGGGACTTGCAACACCAACTTCTATTATGGTCGGTACGGGACGTGGTGCTGAGTTAGGTGTCTTGTTCCGTAAAGGTGAAGCTTTGCAGCTTTTACAAGAAGCGCAGGTGGTTGCGGTTGATAAAACGGGGACACTTACCGAGGGTAAACCGACACTGACAGACTTTAATGTGCAATCAGGTTTTGAACGTAAACAAGTGCTGACTTTAGTTGCCTCTGTCGAAGCCAAGTCTGAACATCCAATCGCCCTCGCAATTGTTCAAGCAGCAGAAAGCGAAGGCCTAAACTTATTACCCGTAACAGCATTTAACTCGATTACAGGTTCAGGTATTGAGGCGGAAGTTTCAGGTCAAAAAGTACAAATTGGCGCAGACCGTTATATGCATCAACTTGGTTTAAACACCAGTTCATTCCAAGCGATTGCGGCTCAGTTAGGTGAAGAGGGCAAAACACCGCTTTATGTTGCCATTGACCAGCAACTTGCAGCAATTATTGCCGTGGCAGACCCAATTAAAGAAACAACCTATGCTGCGATTGATGCCTTGCATCAGCTTGGGTTAAAGGTTGCCATGATTACTGGAGACAACCGTCATACGGCACAAGCGATTGCCAAAAAGCTAAAAATTGATGAAGTTGTGGCAGAGGTTTTACCTGAAGGCAAAGTCGATACAGTCCGCCAACTGCAAAAACAATATGGTCGTTTGGCCTTTGTAGGTGACGGTATTAACGATGCTCCAGCCTTGGCTCAAGCAGATGTTGGCTTGGCGATTGGTACAGGAACAGATGTTGCCATTGAAGCAGCCGATGTTGTATTGATGTCAGGCAGTTTAAAAGGTGTACCAAACGCAATTGCGCTAAGTAAAGCCACTATGCGAAACATACGTCAAAACCTGTTCTGGGCATTTGTATATAACGTTGCTCTGATTCCAATAGCAGCAGGAGCGCTATATCCAGCATTTGGTGTATTACTTTCACCTATGTTTGCAGCAGGCGCGATGGCACTCTCTTCGGTTTTTGTTTTAGGCAATGCGTTACGCTTAAAACATTTTCATGCGCCGGTATAGTAAGGGTGCTGAAAATCAACTTTTGGTTTAAGATCATGACAGCAGGTCTTAAACCAAATTTAATATTTGAGGTGTGAGATGAATATCGGTCAGGCATCCAAACATTCAGGCATTTCAGCGAAAATGATTCGCTACTATGAAGAAATCGGTTTACTTGAAGCAGCTCAGCGTTCTGCTTCTGGCTATCGCATTTATTCAGAAACAGACCTTAAAACTTTAAACTTTTTAAAACATGCGAGAGAGTTAGGTTTTTCATCAGAACAGATGAAAGAACTTATTTCGCTTTGGAAAAACACAGATCGGCATAGTGCAGAAGTGAAAGCCTTAACCGTAAAACACATTGCCGAGTTAAAACAAAAAATCGCTCATCTACAAGAGATGGTTAATATTTTGCAGGCTTCAGCCGATGATTGCTGTGGTAACCAACAAGCTTCTTGTGCCATCTTAGATCATATTGAAAAAGGTGTGGGTGTAAGCTAAAACTTATTAAAATAAAAAGGAAAAATGATGACTTATACAGCTTCTTGTCTTTGTAATGGGATTCAACTGCAAATTAATAGCGAATTAGAACCCATCATGGTTTGTCATTGTACACAATGCCAAAAAGCACAAGGGGCTGCTTTTGCTGCCATTACCCAAGTACAAAAAAGTGACTTAAATATTGTGCAAGGTGAAAATCTTTTACAGGCTTATTTTGCATCGCCAAATAAAAAGAGAGTGTTCTGTAAAACCTGTGGTTCACCGATCTGGAGTGAACGTCTAGATAAACCTGATGTGGTGCGTTTAAGGGTAGGGCTGATTAATGAAGAAATATCGACATCGGTAATTTCTCATGCTTTTGTGTCTTCAAAAGTGAAGTGGTATCCAATTTGCGATAATGCTCGCCAATATCAAAATGGGGTAGAAAACCCTTAAATATTAAGGTTAGATGATATTTTATTCATTTGTAAAAAAACGTGAACAGCACTAGCCATGAATAAATAATATGCTATAACTGTACTTAAGGTAATCGTAATATCTCCTCGATCTACAGGGAAACTTGGGACAGGGCAAAAGATACGATAAGACCTTACATATAGCTAGC
This sequence comes from Acinetobacter sp. P1(2023), assembly GCF_028367635.1. NCBI lineage: Bacteria > Pseudomonadati > Pseudomonadota > Gammaproteobacteria > Moraxellales > Moraxellaceae > Acinetobacter > Acinetobacter sp. P1(2023). Next base: position 278,854 of record NZ_JAQNDD010000001.1, on the reverse strand, counting down.
AAAGAGCAAACCAAGAGATGGATAGACACAAATCTTAGATTGCTCACCGTTGCAGAAAAGCCCGTGAAACGGGCTTTTTTAATGCCTGTAAAAACTAGTTCTTATGTAGAGTTAGCTTATATTTTTAATTTATTTATGAAAAAGTAATGTAAAAATAATAAAATATTTCAAATATACAGACTATTCTGTATTGCTTTTTAATTTTATTCGCTGTACATTTAGTTAACGGTTTAAAGTTCAAGTTTAATAATGAACTCATGGTCGTTGTGGGAGATCTAAGAGCCTGCATTTTCCCCAAGATGCGGGTTTTTTTTATGCCTATAAAAAAGTAATCCTTAAATAAAAAATAAATAATTTATTGTTCTTTAAAATATTTTAATTAGCCTACGATCTAAAGACGCGTAGGCTTTATATCTGAAAAATTATTTAGGCACGATAGGCAAGACAAGCTTTAGCACACGCTAAACATGCTTTTGCACAGATCTGGCAGTGTTCATGCTCATGTTTGCTGCATTCTGCTGCACAGAGTTGACATGCGTTTGCGCAAAGTTGCATTGCTGGCTCTGCTAATTCAGAGTTTCTTAACTCTAAAGACGTACAAAGTTGGCAGATGTCTACACATGTCATGCAATGCTTAATACATTCACGCATCATACTTACATGTTCTTCTTGCAAACAGGCTGCTGCACAGGTTTTGCAGGCAATCATACATTCAATGCAGGCTTGGATTGAGGTAGAGGTATCACAAAATAAAGAAGGATCGGTTTCTTGTTGCATTTCCATAAGAGTTCTCCTGTCGAAGACTATTATTAAAAAATAGAATATTGTTATCTTTTTTCATTTTATAAAATCATTTCTTTGGCAGGTGAGTTTGAAATGAAAGGTCTACAAACACTCAATAGAGAGTTAACCTCGTATAAGAATGTTACATCTCCTGTGTGTAGATCGGTTCGAGTTGATTTATATAACGCATAATACCGATTAAAAAATTAGGTTTAAAATTTGATTCGATATAATACTTTTGGCTAATTTCTTATTGTTTGAAATTTGTGCAAATTATCAGTGTGAACTTTAAGGGCACACGAAATGGAAAACGTTAATCAATACGCTCACGGAGCTGAGCATGAAGTCCACATACATTGCAAACGATCATTAAGCACACTAATACTGAGTATGTTTGTATTAATTGCAACAGGTCGTTAAAGGAAAAAGCACCTGAGGGTGCTTTTTCTATATGAATTTACAGAGGAAAATATGTTTAAGAGTTGATAAAGCCACGGCGTTTTTTGTAGGCTTTACGATCATAAGAAGGGATGTTTGATTGTTGGAGATCAATCGCAAGTTGTTTCTTGCGTTGAAACTGAACTTCGCTTAGAAGAGCAGCATAAATTTTGGGACGGTCAGTTTTAAACTTTTCTACATCCAATGGAATCGTATCTTCATTTTTGACAATGTACAAAACAGAGCCATTGCCATTCATTTCATAAACCGTCCAACCCACTCGTACAATGTAGAGTCCGGTTTTCTGATTCTTTCCTAAATAAGATTTAAAACCATCTGGATGAGGGCGAACATAAGCATTCATCATGCATCCTCCATCATCTGATTTATGTGATGAAAGCGGCGATCAATGAATTGATGGGGAGCAAGACATCATATTCAGTAAAATCACGATTTCTAGTTGTTTATATATTGATCAATTTGAAAATTTCAAGTAAGAAAAAAGATTATTAAGTAAACTAAATGAGTGCAATAAATTAAAAATTACAGGTTATTTTTTTGAGTGAAAATCTCGAGTTAGGTTTTTTATAAGCTTGTAAAAATAGCTCGTTATTCTCTATTTTTGTGATCAATTTTGCATATTTAAAATTATTGAAACTGTAAGTGAATTTAAGGTCAGTTTAACTTAAGCAATTGTTTTAAAAATAAATAATTAAATATTAATATTTCTTGTTACAACCATTTTGTCGACAATAGATATTCCTTTTTGACATATTTCGCCTAGCATAACTAAAGAGTTCGTTGCCTATGGTGTCATTTATGTTTATTGGACTTGTGGTCACCATTTTGTTGACTCCAGGCCCAACAAATACATTGTTAGCCTCAGCTGGAATACAAGCAGGGGTGAAGCAGTCTCTTAAACTTATTCCTGCTGAAGTGATGGGTTATCTCATTGCAATTACTTCGTGGGGTATTTTGCTGGAGTCAGTTTCACATTTTATCCCTTGGCTTCCTGCCTTATTAAAGTTAATAAGTGCAACTTTTATTCTGTACCTTGCATTTAAACTTTGGATAACATCAACAAATGACATCAAATTAGACACCCCACTGATTACGCCTAAGGCCTTATTTGTCGCAACACTTTTAAATCCTAAAGCTTTACTCTTTGCTTCTGCTATTTTTCCACATGCAGCATGGGAAGTGCTTCACGTATATTTTGTTCATATTGCTGTTTTTTTATCTTTAATTACACCCATTGCATTTTTATGGATTGCTTTTGGAACCGTATTAATTTCAAACAAAGTAACTTGGTTAAACCAACGTAATTTACAACGTACGGCTGCATTTATCTTAACTTTTTTTGCTATGCCAATCGGCTATTCTGCGATTAGCTCATTTTAAACTTAACCCATTATTTATATTAAAAATTTAATTTTCAGGAGATTTTCATGACAAGATTAAAAGTAATTATCAAGGATCAGTTTGATAAAGAATCAATTGCTTTGGCAAAAGTTAGACCAATGAATGATCACGCACTTGAACTTCATAAGAGCGTTGAACATATTGAAATTAATGATGATATTATTTTGCCTAATATGGATTTGCTCTATGAAAATCCAAAAGATGGCAAAATTTATCAATTAATTGGACCTTTCAGCGAGGAATAGGTCTTAAATTAAGTTTACGATAATCATGAGTAGAGCTTGTGTCTGGTTTGATCTTAACAATAGAAATTTTAGTGAAGTTTTGGTGAAAATTAAGTCAAATTAACGTACAGACACAATTAAAATATTGAACATCTAAAATGATTATGGGATTATGCCTGTGCAAAAGTGTGACCTAATCCACATTTTTTGTATTTCAGGATTAAGTGGATTTCACTAAGCCCATTCCTTCAATGAGAAGTAGGAATGGGCTTTTTCTATTCAATTTATTCTTTAAATGTTTCATCTAAAGCTTGCTGAACAGCTTCTATACGTGACTTACACGCTTTATAAGCAGTAATCGATTCTTCAACAATTTTCATTAAATTATCAATATCTGGGCTTTCTTGAGATTCTAATAATTCGGCATTTTTCTTCAAAATGTCATGGCCGTCCTTAAACGTTAACTCTTCATTCTTCATTTGGGATTACCTGTGTAATGTTGGCTTCAACCACACCATCTTGCATTTCAATAGCAATGGCAGGGCCTGAAATTTGATGGATAGAGCGAATCGCTTTTCCTTCGGATCTGACAATTGCATAGCCTTTGGCTTGGACCTGTTTTGGGTTTTGCAAAAGAATTTCTTTCATTAAAGATTCGATTTGAGCTAATGAAAATTTAACTTGTTGCTGTGAGCTGAACTGAATCCGTTCTTTCATCTGGTCAAGCAGGTGATGTGCCGAGTTAAGTTGACCTTGGGCTGAAGATTTAATCTGATGAAGCAGTTGATCATTCTTGCTTTGATAGGTTGTGATTTGATGCTGAGAAAGCAGCTTAATGGTTTGCAGACTATCTACTGCTTCTTGTACACGCTCAACAATATGGTTGCGAATACCAGCAATCACTTTACTCGGGGTGTCGAATGAACGATGGGCAATTTCATCTAAGATGGTGCGGTCTTTTTCATGACCAATTCCGACCCAAATTGGTACACTGCGCTTGCAGAGCAGGGCAGCAAGCTCATAATCATTTAAATAAGCCAAGTCATTTACAGCACCACCACCACGAATAATCACAATCAGATCTGGTGGAAATGTAAATGTGCTAGCCCATTGTCTTAAACCTGAACCTAAGGACTCAATCAAGCTGGTTGCAGCCGTATTTCCTTGAAATGTCGCACTGTGATATACAAAATGGCAAACCCCATTTCTCTCTAGAACATCTGCATCTTTTTTAAAGTCGCCTAGGCCTGCTGCATTTTGAGGAGCAATCACTAAAACATTTTGAATATCAAAAGGAGTAGGGAGGAGTTTATTTTTATGAATTAAGCCTTCTTGAGTGAGTCGTTCAATAATTTGCTGATAACGTTTAGCAATTTCACCCAGAGTAAAGCTTGAGTCAATCTCTTCAATATTGACCGAAAATCCGTATTGAGGATCAAAACGTGCTCTAATTTTGATAAGCACATTTAAGTCACTTGAGATTTCGATACCAGTTTCACGTTCAAACTTTAAAACAATTTTACTTGCTGAAAATTTCCAGATTGTGGCTTTACAACTGGCAATGACTTTATCTGTCTCGGCATCTTTTTCTGCGAGTTCTAGATAATAATGGCCACCTTTAATATTTAAATTTCGAATTTCTGCTTTTACCCAAACTGGTTCATCAAAGGCCAGACGAATAACTTCCTGAACTGTGCCGAGATATTCACTAAGGGAAAACTGAGGTTCAGACATAGGAACTAAAGATTAAAGGGCCAAACTAGATAGTATAAAAGCCACCCATCCAAGGCAATTGCTGTTTATGAATATCAGGTTCTGTTTAAAATAAATACAACAATTTAAACAACTAAATGCTGGAAATCGATATGGCTATTTAGACCGAATGGTTAAAAAGAAAAATTAATAAAAAGATAATTCTTAATAATTACAACCGATTAAAAAATAAGGTTTGCTTTATAAAATATATGGGCGTATAAAGCTTACTTCCAATTGCGGGGTGGAGCAGTCTGGTAGCTCGTCGGGCTCATAACCCGAAGGTCGTTGGTTCAAATCCGGCCCCCGCAACCAAAATATTATGCTCTGTGATGTACCACTTTTCATAATACAAAAATTATGAAAAGCAATTAGCTTATAAATAACCCTATATAAAGCTAAATATTAAATTCTAGACTGACTGTCCATACCTTAAATCTAGCGTTCTAATTAAATACCGTTAAATCACATGAGCTCAGTGATGAGTGAATGATTGTGAATATAGTAAATGAGTGGCTAATTGCCACAGCCGTAAATGGCAATGAAATTAATGTGAGGATTGTTCCTCACGTGCGTAAGCAAAACTCTCTCGATGGATATCGTTGGGTCGAAGTTGGTAAAAAAATTCAACTTCAGTCTGGTGAAGAAATTGAGTTAAACCAAGATGGTAAAAGCTTCTACGCTGGATTTAATCAACTTTATCGTTTAAGTAATACGTATTGTTGATCATGTTAGGCGTTAAAGCAAAAAACCTATCTCTTTTAATGGAGATAGGTTTTTTTATATCTACACGTTATATAAATAATTAAAGTTATATAAAGCTAAACCCTATTAAAGCAATCAAATTATTATTTTAGCTATATTTAATAACTTAATTAGCCTGCTCGCCAAAACTGACGGCCCATCACTTTAAAGTTCTTTCCGTTCTCTTCAGTGACACGCCGATCTCTAAATTTTTCATTTAAACTATGCAAAATTAAAGAACCATCTGCTTCTTTAAAAATTTGTTTAATCATTCCTTCGCCAGCAAAGTAAACTGCATAAATCTCACCATCAATGACTTCAGTCTGAGAGATATCAATCCCCACCAGATCTCCATCTTTAATGTAGTCTGTCATGCTATCGCCCTTTGCTTTAATAATACGCATGCATTCTTGAGCAACGCGTTTTTCTTTAAAGAATGAAGCAGGGAAAGGAATCTTTCCATTAATGGCGTCAAAGTGAAACTCGATAGATTCACCCGTACCACAAGAAAAGTTAGCTTCTACCACCTCAATCCAAACATATTGATCGGTAGACTCAGCACTCACCACAGTAGGGCTAAATACGTCGCTTTCTCTAAATGAATCTTCTGTATTCCCAGTTGTTAACCAATAACCATCCACACCTAAAAACTGAGCAATTAAAGGAAGAAACGCAGATTTCAAATTTTTCCCGGATTCTAAAGCCTGATAGGCTGGCTGAGACATCTTTACTGCTTCTGCCACTTCAGCCTGAGTTTTTTTGGCTTTAATTCTAGAATCTTTCAAACGGTCTTTAAGAGCCATAATGGTCACACCAGCAAACTTATAACAAATATATAACTAAAGTTATATCGAGTAAAACAACTATAGTTATTGACTAGTAATAACTATAGTTATAATATCAGTTATATCTTCAGATGCATAGATAAAGTTTAAATTGTGTTTAAGTCACTATTTATAGCTTTATCAAAGTATTGAGATCAAAGCTAAATTTATTTTGTTTCTATAGGTAGCAGAATAAAAGGGAGATAGCTCAATGATTATTGCTAAGAGGCTATCAAAACAAAAATTGGAATAAAAAAAGCCCGATTCCGTGGATCAGGCTTAATGTTCGTCGATAAAGGGTATCAAGAACATGAAGAATTTAACAAAGATTGTGAGCGCTAACAAAAGTTTCCGATATACGGCAAAGCCTTATATGAACTTTTTGGTCAAAAAATTAAAGTATGGAAATTATTTAATTTTGGAAAAATTAATACTTTTTTACATTTTTCGAAAAGGAAATATTTATTTGTAAATTAAGGCTTTAAATATATAACGTTTAGGTCTTTATGATTGTTGTACCAGAAGAAACGTTTCGGACACATATTTGTAGTAATAGCTTGGCTATATTGCTGAGAGAATGTATGAAAACTTCAAGAATAACAAACGATAAAGACGCCTTACTAAACGAGTGAGTTGAGTTGGAGATAGTGAATGACTACAGCAATGCAGAACAGAGCTAAACAACTTAAAAATGCAAAACGTGGAGGGTATGTCCCAACAATTGCAAAAGACGTAAACAAATATAAGGTACAAAAAATAAAAAGAGCACTCGAGGAGGCAAAGCAGATTGTCAATGAACTTGAAGATGAAGCATTCATATTTGATGATCAAGTCTCTATGCAAAAAGCGCTAGGTGCAATCACGGTAATTGAGTTGATTGAACAGGCCTTAAGCAGTGCACACTAACAGGCTTTAGCATACAAACATTCTTTCTTGGACCCCTGAAATATGGGGTCAAGGATCAGTTCGTCTTGCGATTTGGCGCGGTTTAAAAGCGTTAGTGTTTTTTATTGACTGTAATAAAGAAAACTAAGGGTAACTACAAAACATAAAAAACAACAAGCTAATGATTATGTTGATTTTTTAAGTTTTACTCTTTAAAGCAGGACAATGTCATGGAAACAGTTTCAACCAGTGGGTTAGCCACATTTTTAAATATTTATAGTATTGCCATTATGGTGGCTTTTGCAGTCAGCTTAGTTGTCGCAGTGGTATTAATGATGCGTTTTCCACGTTCACCACAAGAATGGATTGTTGGTCTCATCTGCACCGTCGTTTCAAGTCTGACAGGTGGTTCCTTTATTATTATGAAATGGAATCTACATGAATGGGTATCCGATATTTGGGGAATGATCACGCTATGTGGATTCTTCTTCATTTGCGGATTACCGGGCTGGGCGATTGTGAGATGGATATTTAACTTTATCAATAAACAAGAAGGTAAAACGATTGTGGAGGTCATGAAAGACCTAAAAAAGGCGAAAGATGATCTTCAAAATAGCTAAAGATGACTTATACACATAGGTAAAATAAAATGAATTTCGATCAATACTTAGAATCGCTCATCAGACGAGAAGGCGGCTATGTTAACCATCCATCTGATCACGGTCATGCCACTAAATTTGGTATTACCGAAGCCGTTGCTCGATCAAATGGATATCAAGGTAATATGCAAGACTTACCATTAGCCGTGGCTAAATCTATTTATAAACAACAATATTGGCTTGAACCTCAGTTTGACCAAATTGATACGATTAGCCCCGCAGTTGCCGAAGAGTTACTCGATACAGCTATCAACTGTGGTATCAATTTTGCAAAACCTTTATTACAACGTGCTTTAAATCTGCTGAATAAAGAGGGAAAAGAAGGTTGGCCAAATCTTGTTATAGATGGTCAATATGGTCCTCTTACTTTTCAAGCTCTTAAAACGTATTTAAACAAACGCCATAAAGAAGGTGAAAAGGTATTAGTCCGTGTTTTAAATATTATGCAAGGGCAACGTTATATCGAAATTACAGAGAATAACCCAAAATATGAAGATTTTTTTTATGGTTGGATATTAAACAGAGTAGCGGTCTAAAAATTGTAATTAGATAAAAATATGTTCATAGATCAAAAGATTTGAAAAGCCTAACCATGAGTTTAGGCTTTTCAAAACATAATATATCGAGTAATGATTTATTGGGCGATAAGTAAAACTGCAAGAAGAAAGAAAATAGCACCACTAATTTTATTGAGAATCGAGAAATTATTTCCCGCCAACATTTTCTCTTTGAAAATAGAAGAGAAATTCGCGTAGACCAAATGAATTAAAAAACCAATGAAACAAAAGGTTAAAGAGAGAATTAAAAACTGATTTAAAATTTCTTTCTTGATATCAATAAATTGAGGGAAGAGTGCAATAAAAAATACGATTGTTTTCGGATTAAGTAAAGAAGCGAGCAGGCCCTCATAAAATAGTTTAGATTTACTTATAACTTTATTGTTTTGTTGATCAGTGATTAACTCTTGTGAAGGAAGCTTTTTCGTAAAGTTTTTATATCCTAAATACATTAAATAAAATGCACCAATAAATTTTAAAACCGTAAAAATAGTAGGGTTACTGGTAATAATAAGTCCTACACCACTGGCAGAAATTACCGCAATCACAAACATACCAATAATTAAGCCGCTAATTCCAAACAAAGCAGTTTTAACACCATAGTTAATTGAATTTGTGACAGTAAATAAAACTCCCGGTCCTGGGCTTAATAGGGTAAGAAATGCAATTGTTATAAATACTAAAAGACCGCTCACGCTGAAATATCCTATTTATCAATTGAGGCAAAATTGTGGGGTTACTTTAAATGAGAAAATAAACGGTGTATACAGAAGGTTATGTATATTTAAAGGTTAAATAGATTAAATATTTAAAATATGCATTTATATAAAAGTTAAAAGCAACATAAACATACAACCCTTAAAATTAAGCATGTTAGTATGCTAGACCTATACCTCAAGAAATATATAGTATGACGAAAAATGAACGGCAGTTTAAATCTGGCGAATTTCAATTTTCCTTTTTATCGTTTAAATATTGGGGTATATGGTTTTTAGCTTTTATTCTGATGTTATTTGCGATGTTACCTTGGTGTATTCAATGGCGTCTCGCAGATCTTCTTTCAAAAATCGCTTGGAAATCTCTAGGTTCAAGACGCAAAACTACGCTACGAAATCTGGAAGCTTGCTTTCCTGAAAAAACATCTCTTCAAATTGAGGCAAAAGCTAAACAGGTTTTTGTTGATACCTTAACGGGAGTATTTGAAGCATTAAATGCTTGGTATTGCCCGAACTGGTTTAAAAGCCGTGTTCATATAGATGGTTTAGAGAATTTAACTAATAATCAGGAAAATGGCGTACTGCTATTGGGTACTCATAGTACACTTTTAGATGCAGGGGGAGCCGCGTGTACTTTATTTTTTAATATGGACGTAGTTTACCGACCTCAGAATAATCCATTTTTAGATTTTCTGATTCATCGTAGTCGTGCGAGAGTGTATAAAAACCAGATTGCTCGAGACAACATGCGTGGACTCATTCAAAATCTTAAACATGGTCATGCAATATGGTATAGCCCAGATCAGGACTTTGGCTTAAAACAAGGTGTCATGGCATCATTTTTCGGTATTCAAGCTGCTACAGTTACAGCACATCGCAGACTGATGGATATCTCAAAAGCAGCAGCAGTACCTTTGTATTTTTATCGAAGTGGTGATATTCGTAACCCTCAATACCATGTGTTGGTAGAACCAAAATTAGAAAACTTCCCGAGTGGTTGTGAAGTCAGTGACGCTGAAAGGGTAAACAAGATTATTGAGAATCAAATTCGTATTGCCCCTACACAATACATGTGGTTTCACCGACGGTTTAAGACACGTCCTGCTGGTGAAAAGAAGTTTTATTAAGGATAAAGAGGCATAGAATTTTTGTTGCTTTAATTATGTTGAATATCGATTGCAAATGATTTTGAAGCGTGTATTATCGAGCATAACTAACAAAATATTCTTGTCATCATAAATTTCTCTTTTCGTAGTTTTATTTATAATCCTTCGGTTTTCAGTCATTTAAGTTTTCACGTCTATTTTTTAGTTAAATTAGTTTCCCCAATAATAAGTTATAATATTTTAAAGATTCAGGATTAAAACATGTCTAATTCTACTGGTACAGTAAAGTGGTTCAATGAAACTAAAGGTTTTGGTTTTATTGCGGCTGACGAAGGTAAAGATATTTTTGCTCATTTTACCGATATTCAAACACAAGGTTTTAAAGTTCTTCTCGAAGGCCAACGTGTTGAGTTCACTGTAGTACAAGGTAAAAAAGGGCCACAGGCTTCAAATATTGTTATTCTTCAAAACTCATAATTAAATAAAAATACTTTATTGAATTTAAATACATTTTTAAATAAATTATATTTAAACATATAGTATTTACGAAAACCCACTTAAATTTGTGGGTTTTTATAATTTTAATCTCAAATTGTATTTAAAATAAAAGAGAAGTATCAAAATACTTGTTTAGAAGAGCTTCATTAATTTTATGTTATAATATGATTTATTAAATTTTTGGTATTAAAATGGATATTTGTATTGGCGGTATTTTTGACGGTCAAAAAATAGAAAATAATAAAGATACTTTCAAAGTGGAAGATCATTATTCAGATCATAGTTCTCACTATGTTAAACAACACTTTCATTTATTTGGAAAAATTCTTTCTTTCTGGGTATGTGAGGATATAGATTTAGCACAAGCAATAAGAAGAGCAGAGCAAATTTTAGAAAAAAAGAAATACTGTAATTAAAGTTAAAACAAAATAGCCCAACTATATTAGTGTAAATAAAAGATGTTCTAACTATAAGCTCAATTGAAAAATTCTATTTTCTTAAAGTGATATAACTTATTTACAATACTATAGTATTTGTTACATATTTTAAACAATTATTGAGTGGTCTTTGCTTATAAAGCTACTACATTAGGCTTAAGCTAAAGTTGTTTTATTTATTGCGCAAATAAAACAAAACCCATTTTAATAATATATTTTATTAAAATGGGTTCTTTATTCAGACGGTCATCTTAAATTCAATATTCATAATTAATAGAAATATTCATTGTTATAAGCCTCTCTTAAGAAAGGAAAACATTTTAAATGTTAAATGCAGTACACCCTAATATTTGCTTTGTCGGTAGTAGTAATTTAGCTTTGGCTTTAATAGGAGGGTTAGTTTTAAAAGGATTTAAAAAAGAAAAAATACATCTGATTGAAGAGAAAAATATTAATCCTACAAATGCTTTAAAGCAAAATGAAAATGGATTAAAGAAAGCTGAAATTGTTGTGTTGCTATTAGAGCCTAAACAGTTAAAAGAAATACTTGTACCCCTTAAAAAGGTGTTAGCAAATAAAATTATTGTTTCTATGATGGCAGGAATTGATATTGCGAACTTGGCCCGTTTCACGGGTTCAAAAAAAATTGTACGTGTGATTTCAAATCCGCCTGTGCTTACCCATACGGGTACGCATGTACTTATTGCTTCAGAGCAAATGGACCAACTCGATAAAGACGTAATTGAAACACTGTATTCTGCAACGGGACAGACTTTTTGGGCGCCCTCGGAAACGCAAACCGATGCAATTATTGCACTATCTGGTTCAGGGCCAGCTTACTTTTTCTATATTTTAGATAGCATGATAAAGACAGGAGTTTCTTTAGGGCTTGATAAGCAATTTGCTCTAGATTTAGCACTCCAAGCGGCCAGTGGTGCAGTTGAAATGGTACGTAAAAGTAATGTTTCACCTGCGGATCTGTGTGGGAAAGTGACTTTGGCTAACGGAATTACAGAATCGGCTCTAAGAATGTTTGAGCTAGGAAATCTATCCGATGATATACGTTTAGCTATGAAGGCCGCATATCATCGTAGTAAAGAAATCACTTCTGAAATTATTACAGAGGTTAATTAACTCTTTTTGCGCAACTTAGGCCTTTAAAAAGTATTCCCAAATAATGAAACCTAAGCCAAACCCAATAAAAGAGTAGAGAGTAATAATAAAGAATACAAAACTGGCCTTATTTTTTTTCTTCAAAATGTTCATGGCGATGCCTCCAATTCAGATTAATTACATTTTGAAGAAATACAGGCTGTAATCATAGATACAGAATTTTTTAAAAAAAATATAACAGAGTCTAAATCTGTTATATTTTTTAGCTTCTCTACTGATAAAAATTTTAAAATCAATGAATTAAATAATTGTCTTTAACTGTTTAATGCATTTATTCAATTAACATTAAATCTGCTGTATTGGCAGATTTGAGAGGTCGTAGAGCAAAGGTCGAACGGGTGTGTCGAATTCCTTTAATCGAGTAAAGTTTCTTCCTTAAAAACCGTTCGTAATGGTCAGCATCTTTGACTGCCACTTTAACCAGATAATCATAGTCACCTGTAACGAGATGAGCTTCAACGACTTCCGGTATGTCAGCTAATGCTTCGCTGAAATTCTCTAGCATTTCATCGTCGTGGCGCTCTAAAGTAATTTCAATAAAAAAAACTTCATGAATCCCAATCGCTTTGGGGTTTACGTTTACCGTATATCCTTCAATAATTTTTAAAGTTTCCAGACGTTTTAGTCGTGTCCAGCATGGAGAAGATGAAAGACCGACTTCTTCGGCCAATTGAGCAACGGTTAAACGGCCATTTCCACGTAACGCAGATAAAATTTTCCGATCTATACGATCTAGTACGTATTCTGTTCTGTTCAAAATATAAACCAAAGAAGGATCTTCTGATAAATATAAATATACTTCATTTTTATGCTGCGAACATTTAAAAATATTAAAAAATACAGGAAACATTTTGAGCAAAAGGTACATACACTATTTCTATGCATCAAACCTTCCTGGATAGAGGTTGAGATGGAGCAAAGAGCACTGTTTCAGTAAGGGTGACTAAACAGTGCTCTTTGCGGATTTCTTATAAATTGTTAAATCGATTTTGATGAATGGGCATAACGTATTAAAACAAATTAAATAATAACTTTTATTTATTAATTGAAGAAAAACTAATCATTATTTTTTATCTAACTTTTCCTTTATGTTAATTTCATTGCATATAGGAGCAAGGTTATGATCACCCAGCACGATATAAACCAAAAACAATACCAAAATAAATCTATCGATTATTTAAACAGCCAAGCTCATTCTCAAGGAATTGAATTTAATAAATTTATTAATGAAGTTCAGAAAATTGAAAAGGCTGTAATTCTTGATTTAGGCTGTGGTGGTGGTCATGTCTCGTATAATGTTGCTCCACATGCTGACCTCGTTTTTGCATACGATTTATCTCATGAAATGTTAGACACTGTGTCTAAGGCTGCCAGTCAACGCAAGTTAAAAAACATCTTTGTGCAGCAGGGCATTGCTGAAGATATGCCTTTTAGCGATCATCAGTTTGATGTGGTCATTAGCCGATATTCAGCTCATCACTGGCAGCATGTTCCGGCGGCTATGAAAGAAGTGAACCGTGTGCTTAAGCCAGATGGCATTGTTATTTTTGTAGACATTATCAGTTCTAGCTCGCCAATATTAGATACGTTTTTACAGACCATCGAAACGATTCGAGACCCAAGTCATGTACGAAACTATAGTGTCAAAGAGTGGGTCTATTTCATCGAAGATGCAGGCTTTGACTTGGTGGGTTTAGATAAACAAACGCTTGCATTAGACTTTGATAGTTGGGTAAAGCGTATGAAAACGCCTGAAGATCAAATCAAAACTTTACGTTATTTGCAGGAAGGTTCATCTGACCTTGTGAAGAAATATTTCAAAATTCAAAATGACGGTAGCTTCGAAAGCCATGTGGGTTATTTTGTCTTTAAGAAATTAGGGTTTTAAAGTGCTGAAATGAGTAAGAGTTTTAGTAGTGTGGAAATCAATTAAATATTGCTAAAACTCTTTTCTTGAATAACTTGGATTATATTAAAGATCGTTATAAAACAAATTTAATATTATTTTTTGCTAAAAATTAATCACCCAATTTTATTAAGGTGATTAAGTATTCAAAAGAGAAGGGGTTTTATCCTATTTTCTTTATTATTAATAGACACTTATAAATAATTATTATTTAATACGCCCGCAATATTATCACTAATACTTTTAATAACTTTTTCGGGGAAATAATGCGTAATTTTTTAGTAACGATTTTCACTTTATTCGTAGCAACATCAATTTATGCTGCTCAAGAGTCTAGAAATCTTTTAGAACAAACACAGTGTGAGAAAGCAGTAGAGCTACATGGTTTTCTAAGCCGTGCTCAACTTGATTGCAACTATCACTATTATTCAGAAGAGTTAAAGGATGCTGCTGCAAAATGTACTAAACATGATCTCGGCGAGAAATACGGTAGAGAAGTCATGAAATTTGGTATGAAGGAGTTTGAAGAGCGCAAGAAAGAGGACACTCAGGGCCACTTTTGTCATAAGGTTTTAAAAGAGTTTCCAAAATATATTAAACAATAAAAAATAAGGTTTTAAAAACCTCTTCTAGCAAGCCGATAAGATGGATTTAATTATCCATTTTATCGGTGTATCACTAAATATAATCTGCCAATTAAACTAGATAATAAACTTTAAGAATCGACCTAATATCATATTGATACTTAAAATTTCTCTTATTATTCTTCATTTCAGGATGAGAGAGGGACGCTTCGTGCGTGCTGGTTCTATATGCCCAGTCTGCTAACCCTCTTTTATTCTATTATTATTTTTACTAAATAATGAATTTCTATGTAGTAATAAGATATTCTAATCCAATGAAAAATAATATTTATTCAATTATTTTCTATCCAATATCACATTGACACTCTAAATCCCTCCGATTATGCTTTGCCTGCTGGCCACATTGCCAGTCGACTTTGACAGGTCGGATAGCCAACGCACACGAAAAAGTCTCTCTTTTTTGTGGGCATCCCTGCGTGCCCCCTCTGCGGTGGAACGGGAGGGGGACACCTTCGGGTGTGCTGATCTTTTGGCTATCAGTCTGTCAACCTTCTCTCGTTTCACCACCATTATTTGACAGTAATGTAGTGAATTCTTTATAGCCAAAGGAGTCCGCTCATGCGTACTATTTCTTCTTTATTGGCCTTTGCCAAAGTCTCTCTATTCATACCGTTTAAATACTCTATCAATGGGTTTAATCGACTCTAGGTTTTTTACGCCTTAAGAATCGTTACGACTAAAAATCATAGCAACAATAAAACCCGAGATAGGTGAGCACGCCGTTTTGGTACTGCTTATTCATGTCTGTTTTTAGCACTCATTTTAAGAGTGACGGTATTTCTATCTCTTTTAGATACAACAAAAAATTATTTTAAGCGGTATATCTATGCCAAATTTACAATCTTCCTTTACAGCATTAAGAGTGCTTCACACAGCAAAAGACTTATTTAATCAAGATGGGTTTCAAAAAATCGGTGTTGATCGAATTATTGCCGAAGCACAAGTGTCTAAAACTACGTTTTATAAAATCTTCCATTCAAAAGAACGGCTCATCGAGATGAGTCTTACTTTTCAGACAGATGCACTCAAAGTAAAAGTACTTTCAATTTTCAACTCCTACAATGAACAAATGGTGCTCGATAAACTGAAGGAGATTTACTTTCTACATGCCAATTTAGATGGTTTTTACCGTTTGCCATTTAAGGCAATTTTTGAAATTGAAAAGCTTTATCCAGTTGCCTATAAAATTGTGGTCGACTACAGAAACTGGTTTATTGATGAAATATATAAGCTACTTTTAACGCTCAAATCGACCGCTTCGGTCCAAGATGCCTATATGTTTTTATTTATGATTGATGGGGCGATGGTGCAGCTTTTAGGCAAAAATGGTGTAGATGACAGAGCACGGTTATTAGATTATTTCTTTTTAAACTTGGCTTAATCAGATAAAAACTTAAAAAAAGCCCCAATTCAGGGGCTTTTATTTCAGAATGTTTAACTTAATGACACAGATTTTGCAGAATGCATTCCTTCAAAATATTGGACCGCAGGCGAGCGAGCCATATAAGCTAAAGCTTGCGCGGTGTCTCCCTCATGAAGCGGATTAAATTTTGGAGAAGCCCATCTTAATGTCGCTTTCCATAAATATTTTATGGTCGGTAAGTTGTCTGAGCGAGTCGCAGTTTTTTCAAATTCACGAATAATTTTGAAGTAGCCACGGCGCATTAGTTTTTGAATATCCTCATGCTCTAAATCCTGCTTACCTAGACTACGGGCAAAGTCAGTAAGGAAGTAAATAAACAGTGGGAAAACCGCCGCCATAATCACTTGGCGCGACACATAAAAACCAAATTTATTTGTTAAGAGATGCTCAAATAAATCGTAAGCAACACAGCGATGTTCAACTTCTTCAGCCAAATGCCAACGGAACAAATCTGCCATAGCAGGGTCGGCTTTGTCCCACGTCTTACTGTCGAGTGTCCACTGGCCAATGGTGCCAGTAAAGTGCTCGATTGCGGCAATCACACCTACTCGGAAAAGTAGCCAATATTCATCTAGCTTTTCACCTTTTAAAAAAGGCATGCCTAAAGGTTTGTCACCCAATAAAATGTTAAAAACAAAATGGGCACGGTTGAGTGTCTCTTGTATGTCGTAGCCATTTTCACGTAAGAAATCTTGAGCTTTTTCATGAGCACGTGCATGGGCCGCTTCTTGGCGGACAAATCCAATCACTTCTTGTTTTAATGTTTCATCGGTAATCAAGGGCAGGGTTTTATTAAACACGCGGCAAAACCAAAACTCACCAGCCGGTAAGAGCATGTTAATGCCATTGGCGACATGAGAGCATAGAGGATCATTTGGCATCCAGCAAACGGACGACTCCGCAAAATCAAAATGTACTTTTCTTGCTTTAAGCTGATGATTCCCTGTGAGCATATCCGTCACCCTATTCATAATTGTTTATTTAATGCGAATGGGTCATTTTTAGCATTCAGTCAACTTAATCACCATGTGCTTAAGGGACAAAAATATCCCTTCAATGGTTTGTTCAGATAAAAAGCATTGTCACTTCGTGTTTTTGAAGCTTATGCAATAAAAAAGGCTCCTTAGTAAAAAGGAGCCTTCATTTTTATCCTTTAGGCCTAAAATAATTTAAGCCTGCTCATTTATTTTTATAGTGAAATATTTTAATTATAAATGACCACGGTGAATAACTTCGCCGTGCTTCAAGCCTAGATTGCTTGCCATTGCTCTTTAACTTCTTCTGAATTTTTATTCAGAATGACTTGGTTTTCTTTCACTTCCCCAATCCATCCAGTAGGGATAAGGTGATGTTGGCCACTTTCATCTCGGGTGAGTTTGAGTTGGTTCTCACCATCAAGATGGTCGACAGTTCCTACTTTTGTGCCACATGAAGCAATGACATCAGCATGTTTTTTAATATCATTAATATTTAAAGTATTCATTTTGGACCTCTTCTTTGGAAATAGAAAAACGGTAAGAACTAAATTACTTTAAATAATCGCTTAAATGTTGGGTTTTTAATAAACCTTACATGATCGGATTATAAGTTCACTTAATAAGAATATTTGGATAACAATGAAATAATTGGATATAAAACTAATATTATTTTTCTTTTTATTACAATTTACGTGTTTATTTAAACAGAAATGTTTAGTTATGGTTGAGTTAAGTCTTATAAATAATTATTTGCAATGAATATCAAAATACCTATAAACATGACGATTTTGAGTATCTTAAATGAATTTGAAACTGCCTCAGCTGAGGTTAAAAGTAAGCTGCGTATTAGTTTGCTCTATCAATTAATCAATGTAGCGAAAAATTTACCTCATCCAGCTTCGGGGCAGACTTATCAACGTTGGCAACTTTTTGGGCAGATTGCTGGGGTTGATTTAAGTCTAGCTAAGCTTTTTGAATCTCATTGCGATGCCTTAAGCATTTTAAATGAATTGGGTTATCAACAAGAAATAGATAACAAGACTTGGGCGGTTTGGGCAGCCGATGGCGGACCAGCGCCTTTGCAAGTCACTAATGACCTTTGTAATGGCATTAAACCGTGGTGCTCTGGCGCGGAGTTTATCCAAAAAGCTTTAATGAGTTATAAAGATCAGCAGGGGCAGGCGCAGCTTTGTATTGCCGACTTAAGTCATCCATCCATCACTACCGATTTAAGCCATTGGCAGGCTGTAGGCATGCATGCAACACAGACCGCGCAAGTAACTTTTAAAAATACGCCTGTTACGGCAATAGGTCAGCCAAATAGTTATTTAAAACGTCCAGGTTTTTGGCATGGTGCAGCAGGTGTTGCGGCCTGTTGGTATGGTGCTGCCGTGCGCTTAGCGGGTTATTTGCAAGAAAGTTGTCAGGCCAATCCTAATCCATATAAAAAATTGTATTTAGGCGAGGCCGCTCAACAATTAGAAATTACCAAACACTATTTTCAATATGTTGCCGAGTTAATTGACAATAAACCAACGCTAAGTCATGAGCGTGAAATACGCATATTACGTGCTCAAACAGAACAATGTTGTCTGAGCGTTATTGAACGAGTAGGGAAAGCTTTAGGCGCGCGTCCTTTTTGTGAAGATGCAACCTTTGCTCAGCTCATGGCAGATTTGCCTGTGTTTATACGACAAAGTCATGCTGCTTTTGACTATGAGCAAATTGCAGAACTCTGTGTGTCGGAGCAAAGCCTATGGGAACTTTAAAACATCCTTTGGTTGAAGACCGCATTATTTTTGGTGAGGGCACGGCCAAAGAGCAATGGTTAAATGCATTTAAAGATCATCCGTTAGCGCCTTTAGATCTTGAGTTATTTCGTTCTAAAAGGGTGGTGATTGTCGCTCCACATCCTGATGATGAAGTGCTTGGCTGTGGCGGGTTAATGCAGCAACTGATCACGCTGAATTGTAAAATAGTGGTTTTAGCTGTGAGTAACGGCACACAAAGCCATCCTAACTCTACAAAATATCCTCCAGACCAGCTCAATATTCTTCGTCCGCAAGAAAGCTTGGCGGCCTTAAATTGTCTAGACGTAGCAGAGTCAACCGAGCATGTAGAACTTAATTTGTTAGATGGTCAGATTCATTTGCAAACCGAGCAACTCTGGCAGTGTCTAGATCAGATGGTTCAAGCCAACGATATTCTAATTTGTAGTTATGAACTTGATGGACATCCAGACCATGAAGCAGTCGGTAAAACCGTACAAGCCTATGCAACTGCTAAGCAACTCCTATGTTTACACGTATTAATCTGGGCTTGGCATTGGGCAAAGCCTTTAGACCCCCGAATTGATTGGCAACGAGCAAAAGCGTATTCCTTAACACAAGAACAGCTAACTAAAAAACATCAAGCAATTTTGCAGTTTAAAACCCAACTAGAAGCAGATGAAAGCACGGGGAATGCCGCAGTGCTATCTCCAAGTGCGATTAAGCGTCTTTTAATGCCTTATGAGGTTTATTTAAGTGATTCATTCTCGCATGTACTTTGAAGATTTATATCGTCATAACAGTGATCCATGGGGCTATGACGCTTACTGGTATGAAGCGCGTAAAAGACAAATTTGTCTCGCGCTGCTGACAAAACCCCGCTATCCAAAAGTGCTAGAAGTCGGCTGTTCAAACGGACATTTAAGTTTTCATTTAGCGCAAAGAGCTGAGCAATTGGTATGTATAGATGTTTCTGAGAATGCTGTTCGTTTGGCTTCAGAGCGTTTAAAAGAATTTGAGCATGTTGTTGTTGAAAATAGAAAAATACCCGAAGACTACTCAATTCAAAAATTTGATCTGATTCTAATTAGTGAGATGGCCTATTACTTATCCAAGGATGAGTTACATGAGTTTATTGAAAAGTTAAAACATAGTTTAAATGATGAAGGTGAAATTTTGTGTTGCCACTGGCGTCATGAAATTCAAGATTTTGAGTTAAACGCTGAGCAAGTCCATCAAGCTTTTCAGCAACATTTTCCATTTCATCACTATCTCAGCTTAAACGATCCAGATTTTATGATTGATCTATGGACGGCGAACACTTCCTCTTTAGCACAGCAGGAAAAACTAAGATGAAAATAGGTATCGTCATTCCCGCGCATAACGAAGAGTACTATTTATCTGCCTGTCTGCAATCTATTCAGGTGGCGATCGATAACATCAGTGGTTATGACGTAGAAGTGCTTGTGGTACTCGATAGCTGTACAGATCGGTCGCGTTTGATCGTACAAGGGCATCAAATCAATTGGATTGAATGCGACTATGCATGTGTTGGGCAAGCGAGAGACTTAGGTATTCGCCATTTAATTGAAAGAGGAGTCACATGGATTGCTTGTACCGATGCAGACACCGTCGTCAGTCCTGATTGGCTGCGCTATCAAATCCAGCATCAACCTACAGATGCAATTTGCGGCACTGTAACGCTCGATGATTTTAGTCATCTCTCTATCACTAAACGGCAAAAATATTTAGCACACTATAAAGATGAGATGGAGCATGCGCATATTCATGGAGCAAATTTAAGTTTTAGTGCAGAGGTCTACCTTTTGGTCGGTGGCTTTGAGCCTATTTCATGTCATGAAGATGTGTCTTTAATCAAAAAATTGCTCAAGCATTGTTGCAATATTACTTGGAGTAATTTGGTGCGAGTCACAACGAGTAGTCGCTTAAATGGGCGTGCGCCGCAGGGATTATCTTACTTTCTAAATAATCTCTAATGACTTAAAGCATGACCTCGCCCAATATTGAAATGTTCTTTAAATTTTTAGGGTCATATTTAATATTGATGATGCTACCGACTGTATATTTTAGGTTCAATCTACTTTATATAATCCGACTAAACCATAAATATAAGAAGTTTTAAAATGAACAGATCATAATTAAATTTGAGCAGGGTATATAACTTAGTTGTTGTATTTATGACTACATATGTAAACAAACCTTATGATCAAATGCCTTAGCCCTTAAAATTAGTGAAAATAAAGTGTTAAGGTGTATAGGTTTGGATTTTTTAAATTTTTTTCGTGATATTCGGGGTGAGTTAAGCCAATATCCTTGGCTAGAGATGTTTGTTTCACTCACTATTTTGATTTTATTTGCTGCAATCGCAAATTTTATTGCCAAACGCATTATTGTTCGGGGCGTTCGTCATTTAGTTACAAAGCTCAAATCACCAAATCAGTCTATTTTTGCTCAGCATAGCGTCATAAAGAGATTTGCAAATATTATTCCTGCCGTTGTGATTATGAACGGTATTGCAACAGTGCCTCATCTATCTCCAAAATTTATTACTTTTGTAGAAATGGGCGCACAAGCCTTTATTTTCTTAACTTTGGCGCTTACGGTCAGTGAAATATTAAATATATTTAACCTTATTTATCAGCGTAACCCAAAATCTAGAAATAAACCGATTAAAGGTTATTTACAGCTGGTTAAACTCATTTTATTTGTGGTTTGTGGTCTCATGATTTTGGGAACATTCCTTAAAAAGGATGTGTTCACTTTACTTGCAGGCTTCGGTGCGATGGCAGCAGTATTAATGCTGGTTTTCCAAAACACTATTTTGTCACTAGTCGCGAGTGTCCAAATCGCTTCTTATGACATGGTGCGCATTGGCGACTGGATTGAAATGCCATCTCTAAATGCTGATGGTGATGTGATTGATATTTCATTGCATACAGTGACTGTTCAAAATTTTGATAAAACCTATACCACTATTCCAACCAATAAACTGGTTACCGATACTTTTAAAAACTGGCGAGGCATGAGCAATTCGGGTTGTCGCCGTATGAAGCGTTCACTCTTTCTTGATCAAAGCAGTGTGCATTTCATGACTGATGACGAGCAGCAAAAATTAAAAGAGTTTTTATTATTAGATCAATATCTTGATGCGAAACAATCTGAAATTGAAGAGTTTAATAAGCAATTAAGCAATCAATCTCGTTATAACAAGCGCCGTTTAACTAACATTGGTACATTTAGAGCCTATGTTGAATTTTACTTGCGCCAGCACAAGGGCATTGCTCAAAACCAAACGATTATGGTTCGCCAGTTACAACCGACCAGCCAAGGTTTACCTTTAGAAGTCTATGCATTTACCAATACCATTGCATGGGTTTCTTATGAGGCAATTCAGTCAGATATTTTCGATCATTTAATTGCGATTCTTCCTGAATTTGGTTTACGCGTTTACCAAGCGCCTTCGGGTCATGATTTGCAAAGATTAACTACCGAGATTAATCCAAGTTAAGTTTTGAGTTGTTAATAGTAGCTCCTCAACTATTAAAAAAAGCTCCCAGATGGGGCTTTTTTTAATGTTTCATCTCTAGTGACCTGTGAGAAAAATCTGTAAATCTGATAGTGAATTAAATCGTTCCATTTAAAATCTAGACGTTGAGCGGAGCGAAAATTAGATTAGCCCGCAAACCAAATATTCTGATGATCACACATTGGGCTTAAATGTTTAATACGCAGGTTGTCTTGCTCAAAATTACCACTCCCTCCAGCAATATCTAATGTACCCCCTAAGCCGATGTGCTGACCTTTATAACTTAAAGTATTTTTTTCAGCATCCCACTGAGCGCTATGTTCTGGAAAGACAATGAGGATATCGTTCACATAGAGACATTCTTGTTTTAACTGCAAAATTCCTGTTAAGCGTGCTGATGCAGAAATACCATTGTACTGATAAACAGGAAGTTTCACAGCATTAGTACTGTCGTTTGCTTCTTGTTGATGGCATCCTGCAACAAGGGCAAATACAACCGTATAAATCAATTTATTATTAATACCCAATTTTGTTCCTATAGGGGGTTGCATATATTTGATAGTAATTGACTAAAGTTGCATATCAATCTTTAGATTGTTAAAGAAGATTTCATTCTATTACCGTTCGAACTTAAGATTTAAAGACTAAGCTTTCTTATTCATTGGTTTATAAAACTTTTTTAATATTATATTTTATTTATTTATATATTGTTATCTTTTTCATTGGTGATTTGAGGCACAATACGTCGTGTCATCCACCAAAAGACTAGCGCTAACAAACTAACACTTGCACCTAAGGCACATACGCCAAACCATCCAGCATAGGCATAAGTCACTGTGGTACTGATTGCACCCAAACCACTACCAATTGCATAAAACAGCATGTATAGACCAACAAGCCGACTATGCGCTTCTGGACGAGTACGAAAAATCATACTCTGGTTAGTCACGTGTAGAGCCTGTCCGCCTAAGTCTAGCAATACGATACCTATTACTAGTGCCCAAAGCGAGTAACCCATGAGTGAGATTGGACCCCAAGCAAGCAGTAATATTGCGAGTGCTGCCACGCTTGTGCGCTGGGCATATCCGCGGTCGGCCCAATAACCCGCACGTGCGGCAGCCAGAGCACCAATAATACCAACGAGACCAAAAGACCCAATAATAGTATGCGAAAAACTGTAAGGCGGTTCACTCAATGGTAGTACCAATGCACTCCAAAAAATATTGAATGCCGCGAACATGAGTAAGGCTAATACACCGCGTACTTGTAATACTTTTTCTTGGCGCAGCAGTTTGAACATGGATGCTAAAAGTTGCAGGTAGCGCATGCTAACAGGCTGAACATTTAAATGAGGCAAACGTTTCCAAAGGGGTAATGCAATCATGAGCATGATAATGGCTGAGCAAAAGTACACGCCGCGCCAACCCGCCACATCACTAATTCCACCTGAAAATACACGAGCAAGCAGTAAGCCAATGAACACACCACTTTGTGCAGTACCGACTACATGTCCTTGTTCATGTGGGAGAGCAGCACTCGCGGCATAGGCAATAAGCCCTTGTGTCATGGCTGTGCCGAGTAAACCCACCGCAAGCATTCCCATTAAAAGAATAATTGTAGAGTGAGCAAAGGCAACTATTAACAATGCAAATATTAAAGCCAACAACTGCATAGCCATTAATCGCCGCCGATTTACAAGATCACCCAATGGCACTAAAAACACGAGGGCTAGGGCACACCCTATTTGAGTGGCTGTAACCACACCGCCAATGGCGGCATGACTAACATTAAAGTCTCTAGCCAATATGTCGAGCAAAGGCTGTGCATAGTAAACATTTGCTACGCTTGCACCACTTGCTATAGCAAACAGCATTATTACGCCACGAGGCATGCTTGAAAGCGGTTTATCACTTTTGGCGTATGAAGTAGAAGATGCAAGAGAAGCTTTCATGGCCTAAATCCATTTAATCTAGTTTTAAAATGCAACTAGTTGAATGTTAGACCTACTAGTTTTAAAATGCAACTAGGTAACTTGTTTTGGATAATTTGTAGGGAAATCTGATGGCAAACTCAACATTGTTAAAAGACGAGCCTTGTCCTGTTGCGCGTTGCGTCAACCTGATAGGCGACCGCTGGTCACTGCTCATTGTGCGTGATGCTTTTGATGGAATGCGCCGTTTTGGAGATTTTCAGCGAAGCTTGGGCGTTGCGCGAAATATTCTTTCTGACCGACTAAAAAAATTAGTAGATGCTGGTGTTCTTGAAATGCAAGATGCTTCGGATGGCACGGCTTATCAAGAATATGTATTGACCGATAAAGGGGAGGGTTTGTTCCCAGTAGTTGTAGCTTTACGCCAATGGGGAGAGCAAAACTTATTTGAAAGTGGAGAGCGCCATTCTCTATTAGTTGATAAAAATACAGGTCAGCAAATTCCATTTA
Source organism: Acinetobacter sp. P1(2023) (assembly GCF_028367635.1). Lineage (NCBI taxonomy): Bacteria > Pseudomonadati > Pseudomonadota > Gammaproteobacteria > Moraxellales > Moraxellaceae > Acinetobacter > Acinetobacter sp. P1(2023). The sequence continues at coordinate 253,930 of NZ_JAQNDD010000001.1, read as the reverse complement.
TGGCACCCGTCTCAGCAGATGGAGAAGTGCTAAAAGCCTCTGATACTCAAGTGCAAAAGGTGAAATAAAATAAGTGAATAGAAAAAATAACCTTTTTTAACTTAAATTTGGGCAGATTAGTTGATAACCTTGCGCGTCAAATTAAGGTGAGATTATGAGATTTATATTCCTCTTTATAAGCGCAATTTCAATTCAATGTTATGCAGCATCCGAAGCAATGGAACTCCATTACTGTGAAACTGTGAAGAAAGCAGCAAGTGGCGTGATGGATGCGAGACAACATGAAGTGCCAGCTAAAGAGTTACATGACATCGCCAATCATCTTGAAGAGCAACAAGCCAAACAACTTTATCAAGAGCTTATCAAATCTGCATATTCTTCAAAGCTATTTGAAGACCCTCTTATCAAATCAAAAGCTGTCGAGAATTTTCAAACCACTTGGCATGAACAATGTTTGGCAAAAGACTTGGCTAAAAATATTTGAGGGTTAGTGAAAGTAGCTAACTAACCGATACTAGAAACCATCTAATTTTTTTAGTTAGGTGGTTTTTTAATTTTAGAGAAGGAAAAACGAGCTTTAACGAATGATCTTAATTTTGGCTAGACTTTAATTTAGTGCTGTTGAGATAAAAAATAGTTATGAGGCTGATAATCCTACATGCTTATTAAAACTTATGACTAGAATAAAGGTGAAATAACAAGATTTAAAAATTTAAATGAGCGTTGTAGCTAAGGAATAGCTCATTATTAAGTTTAAGTTTTATCGCCTGAAAGAGAGGTAAAATTGTAATTAAATATTTCTTTAAAGAATGAAATTATGCATAAATGAATAATAACTGCATTATTAATTTATAACGTAGATTATGAATCTAGCTTCATATTAGGTAATAAAAGGTAATGCTAGGTAAGTTATAAGTTGGAGAATGAATTTTATAATTTATTTAATAACAAAGTTATTCATATATGAATAATTATGATGTAACAAAATACAGCAGTTGTTTGGTAAACATCTAGTTATTTAAGCACAACTCTTATAAAGTAAAAGCCAGAACTCTTCCATATAGAAAACTGTTTTACCAGCTTGTTGACTTTGTGGATAAAAAAAAGACCAAGTACTGCAATACTTGATCTTTTTTGTGGTTCAGGTGGTTTCTCATAACTGCAATCACGAGAGACCTAATTTCTAACCGCTGCTGACCAGCACAAATTAAGGATACTTAACATGTAAAACGGTTAAAAATTAACTTTAGTAAAGCATGCTTTACTAACTTTAGTTAGTAAATATTAGTCTAGAGGTTTATGTAAGTAAACATTTTGTTTACTTTAGTAAACCTTTGGTTTAATCCACTAAACATTTCGTTTGGTAGGTTTCTCTTTTCCTAATTTATAACTAACTAATAAAATTTATTTTTTCGTTTTATTTCCTTGATTTTGTAGCGTAGCGGAACTCTTTATAAGAGGACTTGCATATGCATAAACCCCACACATTACACAATTCTTTAATTCCAGTTGTGGATGCTATAATTGGTGGAGAGATTCAACCTTGTGTTGATGCCCGCACTTTACATCAATGGTTGAAAAGTGAAGATCGTTTTGCTGACTGGATAAAAAGGCGAATCAAAACTTATCGATTTGTTGAAAATGAAGACTATATTGTTTTTTCGGTAAAAGGCGAAAGACTCTATAGTAGAAAGGCTTATCAGGAGTATTTATTAACACTGGACGTTGCCAAAGAGCTATCAATGGTAGAAAACAATGAGCAGGGGCGAATTGCACGCCGTTACTTTATTAACTGTGAGAAAGTATTAAGGCAATCAGCTTTCCATTTAATAGATCAATTTAATCGAGCTACATTGGATCTTGAGACTTTAACAGACATTGCTTCTAAAGCTGGAAGGACTTTATGTTTGGTTGGTAAGCAACTTAAACCGAAAGCAAAACATAAAGTTGAAGAGTTAAAACAAAAGATGCAGCCACTTTTAATCTAAGTGGTTAAAGAAGAAACCACCTTTCGAGGTGGTTTTTTAATATCTTAAATGTTAGATTTTGACCATTAGTAATAAAGGGTAATTTCATGAAAAAAATAATTTTATTAGGTGGTGTATTAGTCTTATCACCTTTCATTAATGCTTCAACTGAAGTCGAAGATAAACAAAAAATTTTAAATATGGTAAAACAATATTCTGAACTTGTTTCATGTATGAGTTCTTTTGAAAAAGATCCTGAAAATGGCAGGCCAACAACTATTAAGGATGTTACAACAGTTAAATATGATAAAGAAAATAATGAATATGTATTTTATATATTATGGGGCGGAGATATGGGATGCTTAGGAGGTTCGGGAACCATGTCTAGTTTTGTCACTGAGGTGGCTAGATATGGGGGAGATTGGAAACCTTATACTATTCAAAGCGATTATGCTTTTGGCGATAATATAGATATCAACTATAAATATATTGAGTCTATTAAAAAAATTACTGCAAATAAATTTGAAGTAATCAGCTGGGACTACGCAGATAGTAAATACGGTGGGGTTGATGGGGGCAATAATTTTCCCGCTAATAAATTTAAGTATACCTTGGAGCAGGAAAATTTTGAGCCATGGAAAATTACTCATCAGGCGTTACTTGAGCAAAGAAAATAAAATGGGAAATCGTCTATGGATATTTTTTTATTATCTGAACTGTTAAATTCTACTCATTATTAAAGGGGGTAATTATTATGAATAAGATTATTTTATTGGGTTTGGTAATTTTAAATACGTCATCTGTATATGCTTTAGCACCTAAAAATGGTGAACAACCTACCTATTGCGAGCAGATAGTTGCTGTTCATGGATTGCTTACGAGAGCACAAGTTGAATGTGGATATAGTAAGTATAATAAAGAAATGATTTCAGAGACTAAAAAATGTTTTAAGCATGAGCTTGGAGAAGAATATGGAATGGAAGTACTTAAATTTGGTTTGATGGAATATGATCGCCATGTTCGAGAAGAAGGAAAAGAACTTACCTGTAAATCTATTCTAAAAGAATTTCCAGAATATGTTCAAAAGTAAAAAATAAAAACTACCCTTGGGTAGTTTTTATTGTGCCTTTATTAACCACTTGTTAAATTACTATTATTAAGAAATATAGGTAATTTCATGAAAAGAATAAATTTAATATTGGGTCTATTATGCATTTTTAATTTTTCAAACTCTTATGCTGAGGATTGGGATAGGCTGAGTAATTTAAGTAAAACACTTTCGGAAGGTTCATATACTCATCCAGCCAATTCAGAGTCGACAACTTTAAGAGAGAAGCTAGAAGATAAGCAGAGAAAAATTGAATTTGAAGATGTGTCAAGAGGTGAACTGAAAAAACTGGGGATGTTGCCAGCATATGGGGATTCAATTATTAAGAAAGATACTGAGAAAAATGAGTATTTTGAGATAAAAGAATTTCCTGATGGAAATTACATGTATAGAACTTTAAGTCAGAAAGAAATAGTGGCTGTATTTCCAGTTGCTGGTGAAGATGATCCTTTTGGCGACGGCTGGAAAGTTGTTTGCTATATAGATCAAATAACGGCTATCAGAAATTGTTCGATAACAAAATATGCAATTATGATCTTAAAATCTGCCAAACATGGCTTAGTTTTTTCAGTAAGTAATGAGCCAGATAAGCTTAATCCTTTAATCGATCACTATGTAAGAATTGATAAAAATACTCCTTTAAAAACTACATCTATTTTTATCGGTTCACAAGCTGCCAATATCATAGAACAGATGAAGAGAGGAGAGATAATGAGGACTAGATTCCATGAATTTGGTGATACATATGAGGAGACTATTTATCTTGATGGTTTTACAAATGCTTATAATTTTATGAATTTGATGTATCCACAAGTTAAGTGAAATGTCGCAAATATTTTTTAATTAATCAAAGCTAACCAACAGCCAATAAAAAAACCACCTAATTCTTTCGAATTAAGTGGTTTTTGAATTTTGGAGCGGGAAACGAGACTCGAACTCGCGACCCCAACCTTGGCAAGGTTATGCTCTACCAACTGAGCTATTCCCGCAATGTGAGCACATTATAGAGTGTTTCACTAAAGTGTCAACACTCTTGTGATTTAATTGAACATTTAATCAGCACGACGCCAAACTGTACCTTGACGAGTATCTTCAAGTACAACACCTTGGTCAAGTAAAGACTGGCGAATACCATCTGCTTTAGCAAAGTCTTTTGCTTTTTTAGCATCCACACGTTGTTGAATAAAGTCTTCAATTTCAGCATCAGACAAAGCAAGCGCTTCTTGTCCAATATCTGATTTTAAGAAATCATCTACATTGTGTTGTACCAAACCTAAAATGTTGGTGAGGTAACGTAATGTCGAATAAAGAATAGTCGCTTGGTCAGCTTGTTCTTCTTTTACAGCACGGTTTAACTCTTTGTTCAGTTCAAACAATACCGCCATTGCTTCAGCAGTATTGAAATCGTCACACATTGCATTGTTAAAGCGTTCAATAAAGCTTTGATCAAGCGCTTCAGTTGTCGTTTGACCGTAAACTTGTTGATAAGCTTTAAATGAATGGTAGAAGCGAGTTAAAGAAGTTTTTGCTTCTTTAAGTGCCACATCAGAGAAGTTCACTGGACTACGATAGTGTGAAGACACAATAAAGTAGCGGATCACTTCAGGGTGGAATTTCTCCATCACGTCACGAATCGTAAAGAAGTTGCCTAAAGACTTAGACATCTTTTCACCATCAACGTTAATGAAACCAACATGCATCCAGTAGTTTACATATTGCTCACCAGTCGAAGCTTCACTTTGCGCAATTTCATTTTCATGGTGCGGGAACATTAAATCTGAACCACCACCATGAATGTCAAAGTGATTGCCTAGGCAGCAAGTCGACATTGCAGAACATTCAATGTGCCAACCCGGACGGCCATTACCCCAAGGAGATGCCCAAGATGGTTCATTTTCTTTTGCATGTTTCCATAGTACAAAGTCAAAAGGATGTTTCTTTTCAACTTCTACATCAACACGCTCACTTGCGCCAGCTTGCATATCATCCAGCTTACGGCCAGAGAGGCGACCATATTTTTCAAATTTGGTCACTTCAAAATAAACATCGCCGTTTGGAGCAGGGTACGCAGCGCCTTTGTTGACCAGATTGCCAATCATGTTTTGCATCTGATCAATATATTCAGTGGCTTTAGGCGCTTCATCTGGCGCTAAACAGCCTAAGTTCGCAGCATCTTCATTCATTGCGTCGATGAAACGAGTGGTGAGTTGTTGGATTGTTTCACCATTCTCATTCGCACGTTTAATGATTTTGTCGTCAATGTCGGTAATGTTGCGAATATAGCGAACCTTCCAGCCTTGACTACGTAAGAAACGAATAATGTAGTCAAATGCAACCATAACTCGAGCATGCCCGATATGACAGTAGTCGTAAACGGTCATACCGCAGACGTACATATCGATGTGACCTTCTTTGCGAGGTACAAATTCAACTTTTTTTCGTTGCTCAGAGTTATATAAAACAAACGGTTGCATAAGGGTTTTCAAACACTCAACAAAAACAGTGTTACATCATAACTGATGCATCATTTTTCACAAAGGTTTATGCAAGAATTTTATAAGCTTGTGAAATCTTATACATTTAAAAACGTGTAGATGATTGAGTTATGTTAGAATGCCCCCAAATCTTTTGATTAAAATCACCGATCTTCACAAGAGATCAGATCAATTATTTTGAGTCAAACTCGTATGCCCAATCCTACAGATTTCCAAAGCAGCGCATTAGCAACATTGCGTATTGAGCAACAAGCCTTAGACGTGTTAGCAACACAAATTGGTGACAGTTTTAACCGAGCTTGTGAAATATTGTTACAGTGTAAAGGTCGTGTTGTGATCACTGGCATGGGTAAGTCAGGGCATATTGGCCGTAAAATGGCTGCAACTTTCGCCTCAACTGGTACACCATCTTTCTTTATGCATCCGGGCGAAGCTGGGCATGGCGATTTGGGAATGCTGGTTCGTGGAGATGTTTTAATTGCGATTTCCAATTCTGGAAAAAGTGATGAAATCATGATGTTGATGCCGTTAATCAAACATCTTGGCGTTCCTCTTATTACCATTAGCCGTGATGATAAAGGTCCAATGCCGCAAAATGCCGACATCGCTTTAACTTTAGGTGAGTCTGACGAGGCTTGCCCATTAGGTTTGGCACCTACGTCGAGTACGACAGCAACTTTAGTTTTGGGTGATGCACTGGCTGTCGCTTTACTAGAAGCACGTGGTTTTACTGCAGATGATTTTGCTCGTTCGCACCCAGCAGGTGCGTTGGGTAAACGCTTACTTTTACATGTAAAACACCTCATGCATACAGGCGATGAGCTGCCAAAAGTTTCACCAGACACGCCAATGAATCAAGTGCTTTATGAAATCTCTAATAAACGTTTAGGCTTGACCACAATTGTAGATGACCAAGACCATTTGCTTGGTATTTTCACCGATGGTGACTTGCGCCGTTTAATTGATAAACAGCAAGGTTTCGATGTGACTTTGCCTGTTTCTGAAGTGATGACAAAGAAACCGTCAACTATTTCTCAAGAAGCACGTGCGGTAGAAGCTCTACAACAGCTTAACCTGAAAAAAATTAGTCAGTTTGTGGTGGTCGATGACCAAAACAAAGTGATTGGTGTAATTAGTATGCATGACCTTATTCAGGCAGGGGTAAATTAATCAATGGCATCTTATGCATTGTTAGAACAAGCACGTCATTTACAGGCATTGGTTCTGGATGTTGATGGTATTTTGAGTGATGGCTTTGTAACGTTAACCAATAGTGGCGATGAAATTAAATCATTCGATATTCGTGATGGTTTAGGCATGAAGCTTGTGCAGCAAGCGAACATGAAAGTCATTATTATCACAGGCCGAAAAAGTAATATTGTTGAAAAACGCATGTCTGACTTAGGTGTAGATCTAGTCTTTCAAGGCCGTGAAGACAAAGGCTCAGCACTTCGTGAAGCATGTGCACAGTTTAATATTTTGCCGTCTGACTGCTTATATATGGGCGATGATTGGCCTGATTTGTCGGCTTTTGCAATTGCAGGTATGAGTGTTACTGTGCCAAATGGTCACGAAGAAGTACGTCGCCGTGCGCATTTGGTTACGCAATCGATGGGCGGGCGTGGTGCTGTACGTGAAGTCTGTGATATGTTGCTGATCGCAAAAGGCATTTACCAAGAACTTCTTGAAAAATATCTTGCAGTACCGCATTAATAATAAGATTACTTAAAAAGGTAGGCTATTCCTGCTCATGGATACCAGAGTTTTATCAATTGTTGCTGTAGTAGTTGCTGCTATAAGTGGTGGTTATTACTACTATAGTGGCAAGGCAAAAAAACTAGACATTGGTTCTGCGAAGAATATGACATATTCAGCGCAGGGCGTCCATTTGACTCAAACTGATGATCAAGGCAATTTGTATATTCGTGCTGAAGTTCGTCAGCTTGAACAGGATATGCAACAAAAAACATCAAAGTTGGATCAACTCAATGCCTCGATGTATAAAGATGGCAAAGTTGATGCAACGTTCTTTGCAAAACAGGCAAATGGCTACGATGATAACCGTAAAGTTATATTATCGGGCGATGTGGTCGCTACTAAACTTGCGCCACAAGGAAAGATTGAATTCCATACTGATGAGTTAACTGGCTATCCAAAAACCAGAGAAATTGAAACGAATCATCAGGTCGTTGTTCAATCTCCGCAAGGCGATTTTGTCAGCAAAGGACTAAAAGCCAATTTGAATAATGGTCAGTACGAATTTTTTAATATTCGAGGAAAGTATGCACCAAAGTCTTAATTTAAAACGTTCTTCAGCTTTCCTAAAACAAGCTGCGGTAATTACATTCGTTGCTTTATCATCTGCTTCGACTTTTGCTTTACCGTCTGACCGTAATCAACAAATTTCGTTAGTGGCAGACCGTGCAACTTATAATGAGAAAACGGGTTTAACGACTTATACGGGTAATGTCGTGATTGAGCAAGGTACGATGAGGCTTCAAGCCGACTCAATTGTGGCTACTCTAAACGCTAAGCGTGAAATTCAAACGATTACTGCCAAAGGTAGACCGTCTAAATTCCAACAGCAAATTAGTGCAGACAAAGGCGTTGCACGAGGCGAGGGTCAAACCATTGTTTATAATGCAGATACAGGCATTATTACTTTGACTGGTGGTGCATATCTATATCAAGATGGTTCAAGTATTCGTGGTAACTCACTGAAATATAGTATGAATAAAGGCGATGTTGAAGCACAAGGCTCATCATCTAACCGTGTTCAGATTATTATTCCGCCATCAACTTCAAAAAGTTTCCCAGGAGCGCGTGACTAATGCAACAAGCTCTTCAACAACCCCAAACTTTGTGTATTAAGCACTTAGCAAAAAACTATAGTAAACGTTGGGTCGTCAAAGACGTATCTTTTAGTATGCAAAGTGGACAGATTGTTGGTTTGCTTGGCCCTAACGGTGCAGGAAAAACAACAAGTTTCTATATGGTTGTTGGACTCGTGCGTATGGATAAAGGTGAAATTCACCTTGATGATCTTGATATGTCTGATTTGGCAATGCATGAACGGGCACGTAAAGGGATTGGATATCTTCCGCAAGAAGCTTCTATTTTTAGAAAGCTAACAATTGCTGAAAATATTATGTCTATTTTAGAAACACGCAAAGACTTAAATAAGCAACAGCGCCAGCAACGTCTTACTGAATTATTGAATGACTTTAAAATCAGTCATATTAAAGATTCATTGGGCATGAGTGTGTCTGGTGGTGAGCGCCGCCGTGCTGAAATTGCACGTGCATTGGCTGCTGATCCTAAATTTATGTTACTTGATGAACCGTTTGCCGGCGTCGATCCAATTTCGGTTGGAGATATTAAAGATATTATCCAGACCTTAAAAGATCGTGGTATTGGTGTACTCATTACTGACCATAACGTACGTGAAACTCTAGCAATTTGTGAACGTGCATATATTGTGAGTGAAGGGGCTGTAATTGCCGAAGGCACGCCACAAGAAATTCTGGATAACGAACAGGTACGTAAAGTCTACTTAGGTGACGATTTTACAGTTTAAATAAAAAAGTTAATCTGTTTGGCTAAAAAGAGGTCAGTGCCTCTTTTTAGTTTTTTTATATTTATATTTTAAAAACAATAAATTAGTCTAAACAATTGATGAAAAAATAATGTGTGAATTATTCCTTCATTTATGCTTCTTTATGCAAAAAAATATGTAGAATGTAGAAGCTTTTAAACGATAACAAACAAGATCAACAAGACAAGCATGATTGGATATAACCAGAGAAGAGTAAAAAGGACATGTAAAAAGCCGGCTTTCCTGAAAGGGTTGATGCTTTTAACTACATTGCATGTACCTATGGTGATATATGCTGCTAAACCAAGTGAGCAATATCACACATTGAAAAACAACTTATCGCAGCTTTTTACCCCTAAAAGTAGCGATGAATTTAAAGTTGCTAAAATGCAAGAGTTGAGTAATTTTAAGCTAGATCGTTCTAGAGTTCAGGAGTTTCCGACTGTTCAACTCAATGATCGAGCAGCTTCATCTTATTCAACTCTGCCATCAAGGAAAATGACTCTGCAGGAAGCGGTGAGAATCGCAATCCAGCGTAACCCTGATATTTCCCAAGCCATTTCAACTTTAGCTGGCCAAAACGCCGGTATTGATGTTGCAAAGGCGGGTTATTACCCTCAAATTTCAGGTGGTATTACCACAGGTGACTTGAGCAGTGGTGAGCGTGGTCGGCAGTTATTGACTTTAAATGCAACTCAAATGCTCTATGATTTTGGCAAAGTGAAATCAGGTGTATCGGTTGAGAAGGCTAAGCTGCAAGTCGAGCAGGCCAATGTTCTGGTCAGCATTGATGATATTGCACTTGATGTCGCACAGTCGATTATCAATATTCAGCGCTATCTTCAGTTAAATAAAATTGCCGAACAGCAAATTGCAGGTATTCAGCGAATTCAGGAAATCGCTAATTTACGTGCAAATGCTGGTATTAGTAGCCAAGCCGATCCAATTCAAGCCCAATCTTATTTGCAAGCTGCTCAGTCTGGTCTGATTGCTCAGCAATCATTGTTACGTCAATATCAGCAGCATTTAAGAACATTATTGGGTGGCGATGTTTCTCGAACGGGATGGATTATTTCAGATGATTTGGTGAAAGTATCTGATTTATATGGTGAGCCTCAGTTTAATACCATTCCAAAAATGATCGCAGCTCAAGCGGGTATTGAAGTCGCTAAAGCGCAAAAAGAGCAGACCCGTTTAACACGTTATCCAACTTTGGCAGTCAAAGGTTCTTTGAGTCAGGCCATTAATGGCAAAAATCCAAATAATGATGAAGACGATGGTCTGTATAGTTCAGTCATGCTTGAAGCAACCAGCCAGTTTTATCAAGGTGGAGCAGTTTCTTCTCAGGTAAAAATGGCGAGTTATGCAGAAGAAGCCGCTAAATCTAAAGTGAATTCTGTTTATCTGGATGTTCTCGACCAGATCAGAACTAGCCGTGAGCAAATTGAAAATAAACAACGACAAATGCAGGTTTTAGCAAATCGCCAAGCAACGACAGTTCGTACACGTGAGCTTTATCAAGAACAGTACAAACTCGGTACACGTTCATTGGTCGATTTATTAAATGCCGAACAAGCGATTCATAGTGCTAATTCAGAACTCGAAACTGCACGTTATGATATTTACAGCAGTATTGTTCAGTACATTGCAGCAACAGGACGTTCTCGCCAAGCTTATGACTTAAATAATATTTCAATTCAGGGGTTCGAAGTACAACCATGATGACAAAAATAAACTACCAGCCCTGGTTACAGGCAGTCTTGACGATTGCTAAACATTATAGAATTGAGCCTTCAGAAGAAAGAATTCGTTTACAACTTGACTGGAACCAAAATCAAAATCTTGATGATGTTTTACAGCTCATTACACGTCAAGTTGGACTCAATTTACGTAAAGTGCCATTTTCTTTAGAGTTGCTCAACCCATGGCGTTTACCTGTCATGGTCGAGTTCAATGACGGTCAAGTCGGTGTAATTGATAAAGCTGATACTCAAGGAAACGTCAGTATTCAGTTTAGTGGAGATCATGGCCTTTCTCAAAATTTAAGCTTAGATGTCTTAAAAACTACAATTAAGAATGTCTATATTCTGCGCCCTGAAACCTCTATTCCCGATGCGCGTATTGATGAATATATCAAGCCATATGAAGCGAGCTGGTTCTGGTCAATCGTTCTAAGAGACTGGAAACGCTACGTTGATATTATGTTTGCTTCACTCATCGCCAATGTATTGGCACTGGCAACCATTATTTTCTCAATGCAAGTGTATGACCGCGTTGTACCTTCTCAGTCTATTCCGACTTTATGGGTACTGGCAGGTGGTGTACTCATTGCGGCACTTTTCGAGTTTACCTTACGTATATCGCGAGTGTATTTGTCCGATATTATTGGTAAACGTGCTGACTTACGTGTTTCTGATCGTGTATTTGGTCATGCCTTACGCATCAAAAATAAAGACCGCTCAAAATCTACCGGTAGTTTTATTTCCCAGATTCGTGAACTCGAAGGGGTTCGTGAATTGGTGACATCAACCACCATTAGTGCCATTGCCGATTTCCCATTCTTTTTCCTGTTCCTGATCATCTTTGCCATTATTGGTGGAAAACTGTTTTGGGTGATGTTGCTAGTTGTACCTCTTATGCTTTTGCCGGGTATTCTGGCACAGAAAAAACTAGCGCAACTCGCACAAGAAGGTATGAGAGAATCCTCAATCCGTAACGCGATTCTTGTTGAAGCGGTGCAAGGTATTGAAGATATCAAACTATTACGTGCTGAGTCTCGTTTCCAAAACCAGTGGAACCACATGAACGAAGTTTCAGCCGATATCGGGATGAGACAGCGTAAAATTGTTGGGACCTTAATGGCATGGACTCAAATGCTACAAGGCTTGACCTATGCAATTGTGGTGTTAGTGGGATGTTTTGCCGTGATGGACGGTGAAATGACTACGGGTGCTTTAGTTGCGTGTTCAATTTTATCTTCACGTATGTTAGGCCCGGTTGCACAAATTACAGGTGTGTTAGGCCGTTTACAGCAAGCAAAAGTTGCAAAACAAAGTCTTGATGAACTCATGCAACGCCCGATCGATCAGGCGGACCGTTCGCATCTGGTACATAAAGCTGTTTTAAATGGCGATTATGAATTAAAAAATGTCTTGTTCCAATATGGAGAAGAAGACCCGAAACCAAGTTTGGCCATTCGCCATTTAAAAATTCGTGCGGGTGAAAAAATTGCAATCTTAGGCCGTAATGGTGCAGGTAAATCGACACTGCTTCAGCTTCTATCTGGTATGCAAGTTCCAACTCAAGGTGCAGTGCACTTAGATGGTCTTGATCTTTCTTTAATTGACCCATCTGATGTACGCCGTGATATGGGCCTACTCAACCAAAATGCACATCTTTTCTACGGTACGATTCGTGAAAACCTCACTTTAGGTGCGCCACTTGCAACAGATGAAGATATTCTTCGTGCTTTGGTGGTGACGGGTGCATTACCTTTTGTTCAAGAGAAAAAAGAAGGGCTAGATCACCTGATTTTAGAAGGTGGTGTTGGTTTCTCTGGTGGTCAGAAACAAGCATTGTTACTGGCACGTCTATTGATTCGTCAACCTAATATTTTACTGTTGGATGAACCGACAGCAGCGATTGATGATGTGGCAGAGAAACAACTGATTGATCATTTAAAAGTTTGGCTAGCACATCGTACTTTGGTCGTTGCGACCCACCGCCGAGCTGTTTTAGATCTGGTGGACCGTATTATTGTCGTTAACGAAGGCAAAATCGTGATGGATGGTCCAAGAGATCAGGTCCTTAATCAATCAACAGCCCAACAAAAACAAGTGAGCCAAGGGGGTAATTCATGAGCGAACAACAACAAGAACTCACCCGTTCAATGAATGTCTCTTATAGTGAGCCACCATTACCACGTGCCAGTTTAGTGATCTGGATTGTGGGAATCGGTTTAGTTATTTTCTTTATCTGGGCATGGGTATTTAAACTTGAAGAAGTTTCTACCGGTACGGGTAAAGTGATTCCATCATCTAAAGAACAGGTCATCCAGTCTTTAGAAGGTGGTATTTTAACCAAGCTGAATGTACAAGAAGGCGACATTGTTCAAAAAGGACAAATTCTTGCACAGCTTGATCCAACCCGTTTTGCGTCAAATGTCGGTGAATCAAGATCTTTACTGATCTCTGCTCAAGCGACAGCAGCGCGTTTGCGTGCGGAAGTAAATGGTACACCCTTGGTTTTCCCTGAAATTGTGATGAAAGAACCAAAGCTTGTACAAGAAGAAACAGCGCTATACCGCTCTCGTCGCGCTGATCTTGAGCAAACGCTTGCAGGTTTAAGACAGGCTTTACAACTGGTGCAACAAGAACTGGCAATGACAGAGCCGTTAGTTGCAAAAGGTGCAGCAAGTGAGGTCGAGGTTTTACGTCTACGTCGTGAAGCAAATGATCTGCAAAACAAAATGAATGATGCGCAGAACCAGTATTATGTGAAAGCACGTGAAGAGCTATCTAAGGCTACGACTGATAGTAAAACACAGCAACAAATCGTACTGGGCCGTAGTGACAGTTTAGATCGTGCAGTGTTTAGAGCGCCGGTACGTGGGGTTGTAAAAGAAATTGCGGTGACTACGCATGGTGGTGTTATTCCACAAAACGGTAAACTGATGACGATTGTACCAATCGATGAGCAACTGCTGATTGAAGCGCGTATTTTGCCGCGTGACATTGCCTTTATTCGTCCGGGACAAGAAGCTCTGGTTAAGATTACTGCCTACGATTACTCAATTTATGGTGGTTTAAAAGGTAAAGTTACGGTTATTTCACCAGACACGATTCGTGATGAGGTTAAACAAGACCAATTCTATTACCGTGTTTATATCCGCACTGATTCTGACAAGCTTTATAATAAAGAAGGTAAAGCATTTGGAATTACACCGGGTATGGTGGCAACAGTAGATATTCGTACTGGTGAAAAAACAGTACTGGATTACTTACTTAAACCATTTAATAAAGCCAAAGAAGCATTACGAGAAAGATAATAAAAAAAGCCCCGAGATTCGGGGCTTTTTTATGGGTTTGATTCTTTTAAATTCACGTTATAATTTGATTTTTATTATGCTTTATTTAATTTATGGCTTTTACGATTGCATCACAGATTACATTTGAAGAAGAAATTAAAAAAAGCAGATTTCAGGCCATCGCTGCGCCAGTCGAAAATGAACAGCAAGTTAAAGAATTTTTAGAATACAACAAAGATATCTCGACCACTCACCAATGTTGGGCATGGAAAATTGGGCATAACGTACGCTTTAACGATGACGGTGAACCGTCAGGAACAGCAGGGCGTCCAATCTTGGCAACCATTGAAGGGAATGATTTAACCAATATTATAGTGATGGTTAACCGTTGGTATGGTGGAATAAAACTAGGAACAGGCGGCCTTGTTAGAGCATATGGGGGTTGTGCTGGACAATGTTTACTGTTGGCTGAACGCATTGAACTCATTGCGAAAAAGACAATTTACTTTTCTTGCCATTTTAATGAATGGGCGATCTTCCAATATGAGCTGACTCAACAACAAATTGAATATCAGGAAACTTACACAGCAACGGGTGTAGATATTGAGGCACGGTTACAAATACATCAAATTGAACCGCTGGCGTTAAAACTTAGAGATGTAACCCGTGGTCGTGAAGAATTAAAAATAGAAGAGGAATTAACAGATGACTGATTCCTTATTGAAATATCGTGAGCAACATAAGCATCGCTTAAACTATATGCCCTGGTTATATTGGAGTTTAAAACCTAAAAATCGTGCTTGGGCTGAAGAGTGGCAAAAAGAATATCAAGCCTATTTAATGGATATGGAAACCGTTGAGATTGGTGAAAATTGTTTTATTTCACCCCTAGCACACATTTTTGCTGAGCCGGGGCGCAAAATTATCATTGGTGATAATAGTTTTATTGCGGCTGATTGCACATTACATGGACCGCTTGAAATCGGTAACGAAGTCGCGATTAATCATCATTGTATTTTAGATGGTGGACGAGCTGGCATAAAATTGCATGATCAAGTTCGAATTGCAGCATATTGTCATTTATATGCGTTTGATCATGGGATGCAATTAGACCGCCCGCTTTACCAACAGCCTGTCACTTCTAAAGGAATTGAAATTGAGCAGGACGTTTGGTTGGGTGCACATGTGGGGATCAAAGACGGTATAAAAATCGGTAAACATGCTGTGGTCGGGATGAATAGTATGGTGACCAAAGATGTTGAGCCCTACCATATTATCGGTGGGAATCCAGCAAGATTTATTCGCTTAAGAGAATAATGCAGTTTTAAGAATGTAATAAAATGTTTGATCTTTAAACAAAAAAGTTGGTTTTTATACATAAACCTTAACATACCAATTTTTATCTATGTTAAGTTAAAGCTAAGTTTTAATAATAATCTCCAAGGCAATAGACCTGAAGAAGAGAGGCTAACATGAACCGTGTTATTGCGTGTATTGACTCATCACCGTGTATTAATGCTATTGCAGATGCAGCAGCATGGGTTGCTAAAGCAACTGGACGGGAACTTGTATTATTACAAATTCTGGACTATTACCCAGCCAGTTATCATCTTGGTGAAATTAGTGGGGTAATCGGCTTTGAAAGCAATGCAATGCTGCTAAAAGAGTTAGCTGAGCTAGAGCAAAAACAGAGTGAACTCGCATTAGACTATAGCAATAATTTACTTCGTCACATTTCTGATCTTATTCAAGAAAAACACGGAATTACCAGTTCAAAAATCCAAGAAAAAGGTGATTTTTTAGAACAAAGTTTTAATCTCTTACATGAAAATGATATCGTCATTTTAGGTCGAGTCGGGGAAAGAGCCGCCGAAAAACATAAACCAATTGGTAGTAATGTCGAGAACTTCATCCGCGGTGCGAACTGTACAGTTTTGACGATTGGTGAAAACTTTAAAGTCCCAACCCGATTTATCTTTGCTTATGAATACTCGCCAACATGCCAAAAAATGATGCGCCGTATTGCTCAAAGTGATTTATTGCGAACACTGCAATGTCATTTAGTGTATGTAGGTGATCATCCAGAAATATTAAATGAACCTGAGCATTATCTTAAACAAGCGGGCCTCGATGTAGTTACCGTTTATCGTTATGGTGATGTCGCGCAGAATATTCTAGAGTATCAACAAGAGCACGGTATTCAGATCATTGTGCTAGGGGCATTTAGCCATAGCAAAATTCACCAGTTCTTCTTGGGAAGTATTGCGACAACCATATTCCGAAACGCGACTGTACCATTACTTGTAGCTAAATGATGAGATTTGCATATAGTTATCCGCAAATCTTGTGGATAACTATATGGAAAAGCAACAGTAATAAAAGTAATTAATTGATTATAAATAATAAAATAAAAAAGATGATTTTTTAACCATTATTTCACAATTGCAATTGCGAAGCCATCATGACCTTTTGAGCCAACCGTTTGCAGAGCTGTACAAGACAGAATTTTTGGATGATTTTCTAAGGCTTTAAACATTTCACGGATGCCTTCAATACTCGGTTTTTTATTCTCAGGATTTAAAATATCACCTGCACGAATTACATTGTCGAGCACGATAATGGTGCCAGATCTCGAGAATTTCAAACTCAATTCTAAATATTCAGGATAACCCTGTTTATCTGCATCAATGAAAATAAAATCAAAAGGTTCGATAGATTCAGGCTCAATTGCAGAGAGGATATCGGCGGCACGGCCAGCTCGAAGGTCGACTTTTACCGGAAGATTGGCGTGATCGATATTTTTTTGAGCCATTTCTGCATGAGTCGCACGGCCTTCTATTGTGAGTAAATAACCATCTTCAGGTAATGCACGGCCTAACCAGATGGTACTGTATGCAGCAAAGGTTCCGATTTCTAAGACTCGTTTGCATTTATTCATTTGAATAAGCATCTGCAAGAACATTCCTTGGTTGGGAGCCACTGCAAGATGATTTGAAAAGCCGTGTTCGTCGGTATTCTTTAATGCATATTCGAGTCGCGGGTCTTCGGGAATTAAATGTGAATCGATATATTGGTCAATGTCTGTCCACATCTGCTGCATAATCAAATTTACCTATATGTTGATCGGGCTATTTTAAACGTTTATGCATAGAGTGCAAAAATCTTCGTTTCAAGAAATTTTGGTTGATTGGGAAATGAACAATAAAAAAACTCCTTTCGGTTGAAAGGAGTTTTTTTATTAGAAATTACACATTGAACTGTTTCGGGTGAGGTCAGGGCCCCAAGTACGATAGCCTTGTGTATCGATATGAATCTGTCCTGAGCTATATAAGCCAATACCCATATTTAAGCTTTGACCATGCTGAGCCCAGAATTGACAAAGTTTAAACTTGGTATTTTCGATAAATGCATAATCTTGAGCTTGTGGAAACTCAGGACCAATACGGAAATCGATTGCCGAGTTAAATAAATGTTTAGATGAGCTTGCGCCACCCGCACATTCATTTAAAGGTAAATCTCGATAAACCGAAGTTACTTCAAAGTCAGTGAGAACTTTTGCTGCCACTAAATATTTAAATACGCGTAGGGTTGATAAAGAATTTCCCCATAGTTCGCGGTTAGGCACAGCATATTCTGAACGTCCACATTTTTGCCAATCACGTGCTGAGCGTAATAGCTCAAAGCTTGGCACAATACCTGCGACATTGTTTCGGGTTAAGAAATTTTCGTACTCACGAACACGCTGGTAATTTTCACCAGAACTTAACCAGTTTCGATAAGATGCAGGCTCAACTTTAGGGCGAATTGGGCGCTCGATAATAACGCGCTCTTGTGGAATAAAAATTCGTTTACCACTTGGAGAGGTTTTGCCTGTTGTTGTGTGTTGGGGAGAGCTGACACAACCTACCATAACCGCTGGGATTATGCATAAGGGTACCAAACTCTGCAAAAACTTCCGCATAAGAAAAATTAAGCACTTATAAATATTGCGGCTATTTTAATGCAAAACAGTGCACAAATTACGAGGAATTTGCAATGAAATGTTTGAATAGGGTATAAAAAAGATCAGCGGTTGCTGATCTTTTTTGAAATTACTTTTCAAGATATTGTAATTTATCAGGTTTGCCGTTCCATTCTTCACGGTCAGCTGGTTGGTCACCAATTTGAGT
Organism: Acinetobacter sp. P1(2023); assembly: GCF_028367635.1. Classification (NCBI taxonomy): domain Bacteria; kingdom Pseudomonadati; phylum Pseudomonadota; class Gammaproteobacteria; order Moraxellales; family Moraxellaceae; genus Acinetobacter; species Acinetobacter sp. P1(2023). Next base: position 235,570 of record NZ_JAQNDD010000001.1, on the reverse strand, counting down.
AATGTTAGGCCATTTTTGAGAAAGATCAGCATTTAATTCAATAAACACTTCTTGACCTTCTGGTAACTCATCTTCAGAGAAAATTGCATTTGCTGGGCACTCTGGTTCACATAATGCACAGTCAATACATTCATCCGGATTAATCACTAGGAAATTCGGACCTTCGTAGAAACAGTCAACAGGACAAACTTCTACGCAATCTTGGTATTTACATTTAATACAATTTTCAGTGACAACAAAGGTCATGGCGACAGCTACCTAAAAAATATGGTTTCATTTCGAATAGCTTATTTTAGGCAAAAAAGGGGTAAACAAACAATTGCTTTTATTGATATTCTTTATTCATGCATATGAAGATAAGTTAATACGTTGATAATCAAACAGATCTTCGAGGCTTAGGAGTTGCGAAACTATAAAATTAAAATAATAATATATTTTATAAAACAATAACTTAAAAAATATTTTATTTAATTATTTAGATGTCATTTAAGTCAAGGCATCTATTTTAATAAATACCTTAACTTTTCATTTTTCTTTCATAAATTTTGATTTTCTGCTTTTTTTGTTGAATAGCCCTTAAATTTTTAGCGCTAAACGTTACATAGTAAATGGATATCTTCGGGTTCGAGCTGCCAAAGTTGTTGATCTGGAGCACTTAACGGTTGCGCGCCATGCTTCATATAGAAGTCTACAGTGCGCCGACTTGGAGTTGCTGAAATATACAGTTGGTTTGCACCGAGTTGTTTGGCGGATGCTTTTGCAGCTTGCATTAGTTTTGCACCAATACCTTGACCTTGCTGGTCTGCATCGACGTAGAAATAGTGGAGTAATTTAGCATGAGGATAGTCTGCTATAACTTGGTTTGACACCACACTCACACCAATGAGTTTTTCATGGGCATCAAATGCACCTACAAATATTGAACCTTGTGCAAAGAGTTGTTTGAGCTTAGGTGGGTCATTTTCTAAATGATATGAATCCCAATATTGAACATCAAAAAAACAATCAACTAAATCTAGCTGCTGTTGATTTTGAATATACATTTGAGTAATTAACTCACGGCGGCTAATCTGCTGCCAAATAAGATCAATTTCTGAATGTTGTAGAGATCTTAAGATCATATAAATATTATTCTCCGATATGAATAAGCAGACCTAAGCCTGCTTATTCGGAAGTGCTTTATCAAGATTTGAGGGCAGCTTTCAGCTCATAGAGTTGTTCAAGTGCCTGACGAGGCGATAAATTATCGACTTCAATTTGCTTAAGTAAATCTAGAGCAGGGGATGAAACTTCGATCTCGACAACTTTCTCTATGATTTGTGAACCAGAGTTTGCATCTGGTGGAGCAAACAAATCATTTTGGAAACTGGTTTGTAGATGTTGCTGCTGCTGTTTCTCTAAGATACGCAAACGCTTCTGCGCTTCTTTAATAACATTGGCAGGAATACCGGCTAATTTTGCGACTTGTAAACCATGACTTTGACTCGCAGGGCCTTGCTGAACCTTATGCAATAAAATCAGGTTGCCGTTAAGCTCTTGCGCTGTCACATGATAATTATCGATTCCTGCTTCACTACCTAGCTCGGTTAACTCGAAATAATGAGTGGCAAATAAACATAAACATTTTACACGTTTAGTTAAATCAACTACGCATGCCCATGCTAAAGATAAACCGTCATAGGTACTAGTTCCGCGGCCCACCTCATCCATTAAAACCAGCGATTGATTGGTCGCATGGTGCAGAATTTGCGAAGTTTCGGTCATCTCAACCATAAAAGTAGATTTGCCTGTAGATAAGTCGTCGGCTGAACCAATACGGGTAAAGATTCGGTCAATTGGACCAAGTTTGACTGCCTTAGCCGGAACATAGCTACCGCAATAAGCAAGTAAACTGATTAATGCTGTTTGACGCATGAAGGTTGATTTACCGCCCATGTTTGGACCGGTAATAATCGCCATACGGTGCTGGGCATCAAGGAAAGTATCATTTGGGGTAAATGGTGCTTTATTTAATGCTTCAACAACAGGATGACGACCTGCCTGAATTTTAATGCCTGTTTCCGGTGTAAATTCAGGGCGTGCCCAATTGTTCAAACGTGCTTGATGGGCAAAGTTTGCAATTACATCAATTTGAGCAATTGCTGAACTCATCATTTGTAGATGTGCAATATTTTCACGAAGATTTTCAAGTAAAGCTTCGAATAATGCTTTTTCACGAGAGAGTGCACGTGACTCGCTCGATAGAACCTTATCTTCAAAACTCTTTAGCTCAGGGGTAATGTAGCGTTCAGCATTCTTTAAAGTCTGGCGACGAATATAGTCAGCAGGGGCTTGTTCTGCTTGAGCACGAGTCAATTCGATGTAGTAACCACTTACACGGTTATAGCCGATTTTAAGGGTATTAATGCCAGTACGTTCACGCTCTTTAATTTCTAAGTCAATTAAGAATTGGCCTGCATGATCGCGAATTTGACGTAATTCGTCGAGCTCAGCATCATATCCTTCTGCAATTACATTACCATCACGAAGTAATACAGGAGGATTTTCAACAATCGCTGCCATTAAGTGTTGATGAAGCGCTTTAAAATCTCCAAGATCTTGATCAAGTTGAACTAATAACTTAGATTTTTTTGCTTGAATGACTGGAGTTAACGCCGTTCTTAAAGCTGGAATTTGTGCACATGCGTGACGAAGTTGCACTAAATCACGTGGTCGCGCACTACCTAATGCAACACGGCTAAGTACACGTTCAATATCACCAATTTCTTTAAGCACTAAACGAACCGGGTTTTCGTGATATCCCTGAATGAGTTGCTCAATCGCATCTAAACGCGCATCTAGTAATGCAGTATCACGTACAGGTTGCATCAGTGTACGGCTGAGTAGACGGCCACCCATTGCAGTTTGGCAGTCATTTACCAGTTGGAATAATGAGGTGCCGTGTTCAAATAATGGCTCGATAATTTCTAGGTTACGGCGCGTGATTGGGTCGAGCGCAATAAAATCGGTACTTTGTTCAAGTTGAATTGAACGAATATGCGGTAATGCAGTTTTTTGCGTTTCTTTTGCATAGTGAATGAGTGCAGCGGCAGCAGCTTTAGCTAAAGGTAATGGGTCTAAACCAAAACCTGAAAGTGTTGATACCGTAAACTGATCACATAAAGTCTTTTGCGCATTATTTAGATTGAAATCTACATTTGGGCGTTTAGTAACAGGGCAATCTAAGTGCTTTTTAATTTGTTCGATAATATTGGTGTCGACCAAGTCTTCATCAATCAAGATTTCACTTGGCATTAAACGCGCAAGTTCAATAGGTAATTGTTCTGGCTTGTAATCTTGTTGTTGAACTTTAAAAATACCCGCGCTCAAGTCGAGTAAAGCAAAACCAATCTGGTTTTGATGAATGCATAAGGAAACGAGATTAGATGATTGATAACTGCTGAGTAATGCGTCATCAGTTAATGTACCAGGGGTCAGAATACGGACAACTTTACGTTCAACAGGGCCTTTACCTGTCACTTCTCCAACTTGTTCGCAAATGGCGACAGTGCGCCCAGCTTTGACAAGACGAGCAAGATAACCTTCTGCCGAGTGATAGGGAACACCTGCCATTGGAATAGGTCGACCACTGGCTTTACCACGATGGGTTAAAGTGATACCCAAAAGTTTGGCTGCTAAATGAGCGTCTTCAAAGAAGAGTTCATAAAAGTCACCCATACGGTAGAACAGCAACGCATGTTGATAGTCCGTTTTAACTTTGAGATATTGCTGCATCATAGGTGTATGAGAAGATAAGTCAGCCATGATTTCAGCGCTATTCATGTATGTTAAATCCTTAAATTTAAATAATAAATAAGTTAATTTTGAAAGTTTGGCTGTCCAACCAATTCTAACAACTTCTGTGCAAAACTGACCTAATGTAAGAAAAAAGTACACCTTTTCGTGTATCTTTTTATGTCAAAATTGAGTCAACAGTGTGTGAGAGCTTAACTTAAACTCTCACGGTTGCCATCTTAACAAATTGAGACTGATTGACAAAAAGGATTCCTAAATTGAATGAGGAAATAAACAACAAAAAGAAGGCAACCTTTCAGCCCATGTAATAGATAATTCCTTAAAAGTAATGACCAAGTATTTTGATTTATAATTCGATTATCTATAGTACCAAAATTACTTTATGCATATTACATACCACATTTGTAGTTAAAAAGAAGCTCATCGGAAGGTGGGCTTTTTATGGTCTATTGGGTTATAGGAAATTTTGAGTAAACATTTAAGTAAATAATTTTTATTTTTACCAAAAAGTAAAATTAACTTGTTAAAAAATATTTCATTTTATCTCTATTCATCCATAAATTTTGCGGATTAGTTATCAAAACCATAATTTTTTTATGTGTTTTTTTTGAAGACTTACTTAAAACTTTAATTACTTACATTCTGCTCTTATATACTTACTTTTTGATACATTTCTTGGGCCATAATCATACTTATAGAACAACGACTATTCATAATTTAGCACCTTATAACAATAGTACGGAGATAAGTAATGCCAAAGTATTTAGCTGTAGCAGAGAAAGTATATAAGAAGATTAAAAATGATGGCTTATACACTAATGACATTGCCGAGAACCTTAATTGTCTTATCAGCCAAATTAGAAAAGCCATTAAAGGAACAGAGTTTAAGCTCAAATATAACTATATTGATTTTGATGAGCTTTTAACCCGGCCGTTAAGTGAGTGTAAAGTTCAACTTGATCTAAGCGTTATGCCAAGATTTGAAAATGAAGGTGAGTATCTTCTTTGGTTGGCTGGTTTTATAGAACGAATTACAGAAGGAGGCAAAACTAAATTACCCCCTATTTCACAGTTTGTGCCGCCAGGTTTCAAGTTCTCTCATGATTCAATCCCTCTAGCGAAGGTTGTTCAAAAAGAAGAACATGCAGACATGATTATTAGTTATTTCAAATCCGAGGACTTTATTAAAACAAATAAAGTACCTTCATAAATTATAGAAGTGTCAGTCCATGATGCTTCTATATTCTGCTGATTTGTTTCAGCTACCGCCACTTGGGGCGGTTTTTTTTCAATAATGAGTATTAAAATTAAATATAGATAATGAAAGGTTAATAAATGGCAGATAAAGCAATTATAGATATTGCAAAAATTTTGGTCGCTCATCACTTTATTTTGAACAAAGAAAAATCATTTGATATAGAAAAAATTTTACTACCACTTATTGAAGGTTGGAGTGAATTTGGTGATAACGGACCAACTATAACCGTGGTTAGCGATCTAAAAGGTATTTCTTTTAAATCAGTGTCATTGAATAGTACTGTCGAGAACTTTATTACTTGGAGTGAAGTACCAAATGGATCTGATCTTAAAGTTGTACTGGAATTTATAGAAAGTATTCTTCGGCAATATTTCTATAAAGATGAGGTTTAAAAGCTTCTCTGAGTTTTGTGTAGCTTTCTATGAGAAGGAATTAAATTTTCTAAAAAAGTATGAAACATGTATTGAATTTATATATTTAAACTTTTAATATATATTTCATATATTACTGCGCTGAAAGTTTTTATTTTTGTGGCCCGTTTCTCTTATTGAGAAGCGGGTTTTTTAATATCTATAGTTTAAAAAAGTTTCATTAACGATAAGCACAGATCGAATTTTTTATTTTTTAGGAAAACTATATAACTCTTACAGTGCTTCTTTATTGTGGAGCAAATCCACGTGTATAGACCTAAAACTGGTGAAATCGCAAGTGATAACAATTGCACGAGAAGGGCAACGGACCATTAATTTCTTATCTGAGATTGATAGTCTTGATTACTGATAAGAGAACGAAATAAATTGCGCCTCATTAATTTTTGATTAGTAGTTTTTTTTCTAGATTGATATTGGACAGGCCTATTGTTCACTTAAATGATTAAATATTTTTAAATGATAAAGTTGAAATTAATTTAGAAAATTGCATGGCTATGAGATAAATGAATTACATCAAAACCATGCGATTTATAAATAAAGAGTTTTAAAGCCCTCGAAGCTTATTTAACGCGATACCAAGTTTGATTTCGGCCAATTGCAGAGATACCAATGTATCCACGAGCGGTAAGTTTTTCACCACTTGGTGATACTGTCACGCTAAAGCGATAGGTCTTATCTGATTGTGGGTCGAGAATAGATCCCTTGTCATATTTATTTTGGCTCACATATTTTAGATTCTTGACGATAGTTAAACCGATTAAAGATTTGTTTTTATAAGTGCCTTCACACATCGTACATTTATTGGCTTCATTTGGAACAAGTATTTTTTCGATGTTGGCAAAGAGGTTGCCGTTTTTATTTTCGCTAAATTTTACCAGTGCTCTTGGTTGATTGGTTGCGTCATCAATCGTTTTCCAAACACTGCCATGTAGTTTGTCCGAAGCAAATGAATGAATTGAATAAAAGCTGAGTAAAAGGAAGTATAAATATTTTTTCATATCAATATTTTCTCAAATTAAAAATTGATGGTTTTAAAGGTCTGAATTATTCATTTTAAATTTAACTTCATAGTTTTCTTAATATTGAATCGATAAGCTAAACAATATGTGAAGTTATAATCTATTTGTTGGAATATTATTTTGATCAGTTTTTTTATGCAATTGCGAGAATAGACAGAATGATTAAGCAAGGTTCAAAAGCAGATTAACAATGATTCGAAGTAATGGATAAAAAATCATTATTTCAGAGATAGGGAGAATTTTTTAAAGCTACACCAAATTATGGTGTAGCCAGCTGCTTCGATAAAACTAAGCACCACGCATTAATGCTGCCACTGCTTTTTCCAGAAATTGTAGGGTCACTGGTTTGAGCCAAGTTCCGTCAGCAAGGCTCGGTTCATTTTGCATTGCTTTACGGATTTTTTCTTGAGTACTTGGGTTTTTGCCTGCATAGCCTTGTAGCATAGAGAGCCATTGTTGCGCCAAACGCTTTGCTCCTTCACTATCTGGAGGGACCTCGGCATCAATCAATTTTTCAATATCGACCAATAATTGAGGCCATTTTTTCATCTCACGGATGTAATTTTCTTTTAGAAAAGCAAACTCCTCGTCAGATAAATAACGGGCAAATATACTCAGCTTACTCTCAGAAAAAGCTTTAAGTAAAAACTCAACGACTTCTGGCGTTACGCCTAATTTTTCCTGAAATTCAGGCTCGGCTGAGTTTATGGCATTTAGTTTAACTAACCATTCAGGGTTAGCTCGCGTATTGTGCTCAAGAGTTTTCATCCACTTACGAGCCAAGTCTTGAGCGGCTTCGCTATTAGATGGTTCGCCAGCATTAAATAGTGCATTTGCTGCTTGAGTTAACCCTTGCCATTCTTGGTGGCTTTTAGTGCCTGCTTGTAAGAAAGTCAGTTTTTCAAGCTCTTCTTTTGTAAAGTATTTTTTAAACATCGCGATAAGCTCCAGTGTTTTTAGCCAATCCTCCAAACCAAGCTCTTCACCACTTATGATCTGAGATTTAAGTTTGCTGAGCTGATTTCGCAATTTCTTTTGCTCTGTCAGCCTTTGATCAATTGCTTGAATCTGCTGATCAATAATCGGTAAAAGTGCAAGATTGGGGTCTTCAAGAACCGTATGGATTTCGGCTAACGACATTCCCAGTCCTCGTAATGCTTGAATCTGATGCAAACGAGTAATGTCTTTACGGGTGTATAGTCGATAACCAGCATCGGAACGGACCGAAGGCTGAAGTAAACCGATATCGTCATAGTGATGAAGAGCACGGACAGTAAGTCCTGTTTGCTTAGCCAATTCACCAACTTTTAACAGCATCTTTTTAGCTCCTTCTTCCTTAGGCGTGTTTTATGCTAGGGGCTTACGTTACGTGAGGGTCAACTACTTTAAATCATATTTTTTCATTATTTTCGCTTTAGTAAATATTCGAATTTATCTCTTTATTTAAATAATTACCTGAGTTTCATTGCGAGATCTTAAAAAAAGGTCTTTTAAAGTGAGTTGGTTTAATAATTCCTAATGAGCTCGTCTATCCAGTCAGAAAACACCCGTACTGCTGGTGAAAGAAAACGCTGATGTGGATAAAGTAAAGTCACGGCAACAGGTGGTGGACACCAGTCTTGTAATACTGCGATTAGTCGTTTTTCTTTTAAGTGATCTATCACAAGTCTTTCTGCAAGTTGAGCGAGGCCATATCCTTCAAGGCACATTTTGATATAAAGCTCAGTTTCATTAACGGCAACAGTACCATTCATTTGTACGGTTTTTTTTTCTTCATTTCGTACAAAGCGCATTTCACCAGCGTGTCTGTTGCTCCCTGAAAAATAATGAATAGCTCGGTGATGTTCCAAATCATTGGGAGTTTGTGGAAATCCATTTTCTTTTAAATATGCAGCTGAAGCGCATGTGACCCAGTGAAACTCACCAAGAGGGCGGGCTACCAGCGTGGAGTTCTCTAAATTTCCCATGCGGATTACACAGTCCACGCCTTCCTTAATCAGGTCTACTTGTCTATCGCTGACACCTATCATGAGATAAATATCAGGGTAACGCTGTTGAAACTCTTGCAGATTGGGCATGATGACCGAATGAGCAATGCCCGCAGGCATATCAACTCGTAATCGGCCCTGTGGCTGTTTGATGGCGTTAGTCAGGTTGGATTCGGTGTGTTCAATGAGGTCGATAATTTCTCGGCACTGGATGAGATATTCTGCTCCCTCTGGAGTCAGGCTAACCCGTCTCGTTGTCCTATTTAACAGGCGTACCTGTAAATACTTTTCAAGATTTTTAACTGTGCTGGTGACTGTTGAAGCGGGTAGTGAAAGTGCTTCTGCCGCGTGGATAAAGCTCCCAGCTTCTGCCACCCGAACAAAAATCTGCATTGCCTGAATACGATCTAATCTCATACCTTTGTCCCAATACTATACTCACACTCTTAGATTATTCGTTTTTACTGAATAATAAAAACAGTTTAACCAGCTTTTTCAGCATTATCACTTCAGATAGATTTTCAGCATACATTTGAGAAGTTGGAATAATGATGACTGATTACAACAGAAACATAGTGCAGCTGACTGAGTCTTCGCCAAATAGAACACTGATTCGCGGGGCGACGATCCTAAGCATGGATAGCGTAATTGGGAACATGGTTCGCGGAGATATTCTTATCGAGAACGGTACGATTATCGCCGTTGGTGAAAATTTAGAAGCCGAAGGTGCAGCTATTATTGATGCATCCAATATGATCGCGATGCCGGGTATGGTTGATACTCATCGACATTCATGGGAAGGACAATTACGACGGATTAATCCGAATGCCGAAAGCTTAGAAGACTATTGCAACGCGACGCATTATTCTTTTGCCAAGTATTATCGCCCAGCAGATATGTACATCGGTAATTTGCTTACAGCTCTAGGTTGTATAGATGCGGGTATCACAACATTGATTGATAACTCACACAATAGTCGCAGTGCGGCCCACTCTGATGCGGCTGTTGAAGCTTTACTAGATGCTGGTATTCGGGCTGTACACGCTTCTGGTGCACCAGTAACAGGAGATTGGGATAGAGCGAACTGGCCTAGTAATCTCGAACGTCTTCAAGAAAAATATTTTAAAAATAGTAAAAGCGGTTTGGTGTCATTAGCTGCCATGGCTCAGTTAGAACCCGAATTATGGGCTGAGGCACGCAGATTAGGGCTACCAATCATTACTGAATTTTTTGGTGGGGAAATGGCTGCTGCACTAGAGGGTCTGCATCAACAAGGTCTGCTAGGACCAGATAATATCTTTAACCACTGTACCTCGCTGCCAGACGCTGGATGGGAAATTTTGCGCGAAGCTGGAGTGCGAGTAAACGTATGCCCACGATCAGATGCTCACTATGGTATCGAAGACGGTATGTTTGCCATGCAATCGGCTCTACGTCATGGCATTAGACCTGGTTTGAGTGTAGATAATGAAACGTCTTATAGTGGCGATATGTTTATGGAAATGCATGTAGCATTTTACTTACAGCGTGTAATGGGCATGCACCAAAACAAATGTTGTGGCTCAGCACATTCGCCAGTGACCTTTCAAGCGCAAAACCTTCTAAAAGCTGCAACGGCTGATGGTGCCGCTTGTGCAGGTCTCCAAGAAAAAATCGGTAGCCTGAAACTTGGTAAACAGGCTGACTTGATATTGATTCGAACAGACGACATTAATCTTTATCCATCTGGTAATGCATTTGGCACGGTAGTTCACGCAACTGAGCGCAGCAATATTGATACAGTGATGATTGGCGGACGAATCGTTAAACGAGACGGTAAAGTTTTGGGTGTGGACAGCGAGCGACTACGTGCAGCGATTGATGAATCTCGCCAGCATCTTTTTGCTGCGGCTGGTTATACTCCAGATATTTTTGCCGAGACGTTTCTACCTCTTGAGTAAGTTGTATAAGAGGGAGCAAACACTATGTCTATAAATGTTATCTATTACCTCATGGCCTTTGCTGCAGGGCTGGGAATTACTCTACAGACCACGTTGAATGGCCAACTGGCAAAAGGTATAGGCGGAGATTCTGTTGCAGCGGCATTATTCTCGTTTACTGCTGGTGCCGTATGCCTTGGGATTTATTCTCTAATGCGAGGAGGAATAGCTACTTCGCTGATCGCTATTCCAACCCAGCCGTGGTGGACCCTTTTAGGTGGGGTTCTAGGTTCTTGCGCATTACTGAGCTATGTCGTCCTTGCGCCTAGAATTGGCTTATCTGCCCTGCTGGGGCTGGCAATTGCTGGACAAATTATCTCGTCATTGTTGATTGATCATTTTGGATTATTAGGGGCGGCCGAACGACCAGTTTCCATGTTTAAACTATGTGGAACACTGGTCATGCTGATAGGTCTAGGGATTGCTCTTTTCGGTGACAGATAAGAGGCTTTAAAACCAATATTGTTGATATAAAGTGACTTCAAGCCATTCCAGTCATGGGGTGGCAATATATTTCAGTCATTAAAGACCAGTGAGCCACCTAAACATTTAACAAATCAACAGCAATCGATATTCACCATCTTTTTCAACAGGCGCTCGATGAACACAAGGCAAAACCTTTTGAGTTGGATGATCTACGGCCAAACGCCAAATATGTCCTGTGCCTAAATTTACAGGTTGAGCATTCGGTTTAGGCTGATAATGCAAATCAAAGAAATACTCAGCCAAAAAGGCTTCAAATTCAGCTTCTGGGCCATCATGTAATTCTTTGAGCTTTTCTCTAATTTCTGGAATTAAAACTTTTTGTTCAACCTGATTATTGGGCACAATATCACTGGTAGCGCCGTGATAGGTACATAAGAATGTATCGGTTTCAATGGGCGAGCGATCAACATGAAATGAATATACATCTGTTGAAATGAAATCTAACTCTTCATCGCGTTCATAATGTTTAAGTAAGTTAAGTACTGGCGATGCGCCGAAATCAGTTAACTGCTCGATATCTTCTAAAATAGTTTTTCTTGCCAGATTGCCTTTTTCTGAAAGTTGTAGCGCTAAAAGGTCTTCAACAGAAACTTCTGTAATATTTTCTTTTAACTGAAGCTTATTCACAATCTCTTTAAAGTCGCCAACCAAATTTCTGTGCCAGCAAATCGCATTTGTTTCTCCTTGAAACTTTGTATTTACAAGTTCAGGGAAACTAGACACTTGTCTAATTTGTTTGCTGTCAGAAAACGCATTCTTCATAGGAGAATTAAATAAAATAATAGAGCATGTCTAATATTATAGCCTGAGCTTAGCCCAAAAATATTCCCTTGCAATTTATTAAGCCAGCTTAGACTTACTTCAGAAGAACATTATTTGCCTCTGAAGTAAGGTCTTTAAATGACGGGTAATTTATTTACCACTCATATTTAACACCCACTCGGAAATTGGTCGGAGCGCCGTAATAGCTATTTGTGGTGGCTAAATGGTATTTCTCATTAAATAAGTTATTAACATTAAAGTTGAGCATTAAATTATTGTTGACCTTATAACGTGCCATTAAGTCGACTAAAGCGTAACTTTCTTGAGTAAACCGACCTGTTGCAGAGACCGCATTTTTTTCATAAATTTCGCTTTGCCAACGAACACCGCCACCAATAGTGAGGGCTTCATCAAGATAAGGCAGGGTATAGGTGGTAAACAGTTTGACTGTGTTATTTGGCACACCGGTATTTAATCGGTTGTCTTGGCTATCTTTTGATAAGTTACGGCTAAAGCTTGTGGAAACTTGCCATAAATCAGTCAACTTACCTGTCGCTTCAATTTCAAAGCCGCGACTTTTGGTGCCAGATTCTGTTCGATAGGCTTGTGAACCATCTGGAGCAAATACATCTGCTAATGCAATCGCTGTATTGTCCTCTTTAGTTTGATAAATAGCAGCGCCAACATTTAATTGATTATCAAAAAACTCACCCTTAATACCCAGCTCGGTACTATTACCTATTAATGGGTCTATGTATTCGCCAGTAACAGCTTTCTTATCTTGTGGTGAAAAAATATTGGTGTAGCTTGCATACGCAGTCCAGTTGTCAGTGAAATCATAGGTAATGCCCACATAAGGAATCACCTTGCCACTTTCTTCTTGTGTTGTGTAGGTGGTCTTATTATCAGCATCTGAATGGTTGCCAGTTACGCGCTCCCAATCTTCAATTCGAGTGCCTAAAATGACTGCAAGATTGTCGGTTGCTTTAAGACGAACAGCACCAAAAATAGATTGGCTACGATCATCGCCACTGTACCAACCATCTATTTTTGTTTCGGGGCGGTTAGGTGTACTGCCATCCCAAGCAAAAATATTTTTTAGAGTTCCATCCCATGTCATTCCGTTATTCCAGCCCGAATAGGTTGGACGTTTATTTTTGCTTTTTGTGTAAGTTGTGCCTAACACCACCTCATGAATTTGATTAAACAAATCAAATGAACCGTTTAAGGTTAAATTGAATAAGTCTTGAGTAGGGCGATAATCCCAACGGGTTGCATACAACATTGCCCCGCTACCAGTAGCTTTATCAATCCCTTTACTTGAGAAGGTATAACCTACAATTTCATCCGAATCTGTAATGGTTCTAGACACCATACCTTTTAATTTCCAGCGGTCATTAAACTGGTGTTCAATATCAGCAAAGTAAGATGTCGTTGAGCGGTCTGAACCTGTCCAACTTGCTGCCGCTGAATCTGAACGGGACCAATTAATGAGTGTGCCATTTGTATAAAAGCTTGGTAAACCACCTCTAGCGACCCCAGTCAAATCAATTTGCTGGTAACTTGCACCTAAACTTGTTTTGGTTTGTTCAGTTAAATCAGCTTCTACTACTGCATAAGCAACTTTACGTTCTTCGTTGTAGCGGTCAATATAAGAGTCTGACTTTTGGTAGGCAAAAAGAGTACGGCCACGAATACTTCCAGATTCATTAAGAGGTGTAGAAACATCAATATCGGTACGATAAGAATCCCATGAACCAATGTCAGCACTTACCGAAGCCTTAAAGTCCTGTAATGGTTTTTTCCGAACCAGATTAATACTTGCGCTTGCACTGCCAGCACCTGTCATTAAGCCATTTGCACCTCGCACGACTTCGACACGATCAAATAAAGCCATGTCCTGACTTTGGAAAATACTTGCATATGAACTCATGAGCTTCACGCCATCGAGTAAATAGCTATCTACTTCTTTGCCACGAGCATAAATAGGTGAGTTATCACTACCAATATTCCCACCTTGTTTAATAGAAAGACCTGCTGCCTGACTGACAACATCGGTTAATTGCGTTAAGTTCTGATCTTTCATTTGTTGATTGGTGATGACACTGACCAGCTGAGGGGTTTCTTTCAAACTTAACGCTAAGCCAGTAGAGGCAGTGGTCGCTTTCGCCGTATATAAACCAGAACCTTCGGTTATTAAATTTTCGCCATGATCAGCATTAACATGAATCGTTGCTAAATGTGCCGTACCTGTTTCACTGCCTGCCGTATCAAATTCATTATTGTTATTTGCTTTAGTTTTAATGGCTTCTAACTGAAAAACTTTGGGTTCAATTGGAGCGGGTGGAGCCTTCACTCGGATGCTGTAACCGCCATTGTTTACCTTAACAGCTTCAAATGGATGACTTTGTAATAACAGACTTAATGCATCTTCAACAGCGTAATTGCCTTGTAGCCCTTTGCTTTTTGTTTTTGAAAGACTGGCATTATCGTAGCTAATGGTTGTGCCTGTTTGAATCGCCAGTTGTTTAATGGCCTGATCAAGCGTGCTCTGGCGAATTGAAATACTGTAAGTTTGTGCAGCGTAAATAGACGTTGAGGTAAGCGCCGTGACCACCAATGGCGTACTCCATAGCACTGCACGTATAGCCAAAGCCAATTTACTTTTTGCTTGATAATCCTTCATGTGGTCTTCTCGACAGGGAGTGTATTTCTCTATAAGTCGAACCAGATCAAAAAAAGGGTCACATTTTTTATCTTTTTTTAATATTTAACAAATATTGGCTGTAATAATTCAGTTCAAGTTGGTGACTATAGGCCAAAGTTTCTAAGCTTTGCTCGGGGTTCTTTAGAGAAAATACCCCAGAAATTTTTAGATTTTTTAATTCTGAGTCGAGATGGTAAGTTCCTTTTTTATAACGGAATAGCTCATCCAGCACTTTTTGAAGTGGCCATTGGTCTACGACTAAAAGCTGTTGGGTCCAATAGGGCTGATCGTTATCGAGAGGAAGTGCTTTTGAGATATATTTTTCATCAAAAAAAGCACGCTGACCTTGTTTTAATATTTGGCGTTTAGAAGCGTTCTCTGGCTCAATGGCTACCGCATGTTTATAAACTTTAACTTTGGTTTGTTTGCTATTTTCTTGGCGAACAGTAAATTGAGTACCTAAGGCTTCTACTGAACCATTTTTGGTTTCGACAATAAATGGCCGATGTTGAGCATCCTTTGCCGTTTCAATATAAATTTCTCCATCAATCAGCTTTATCTGACGTTTCTCTTGCGTGAAATTTACATCGACATAGCAATCACTTGCCATAATCAGTTGAGAACCATCCTTTAACGATACTTTTTTAATTTCACCCACTTTGGTGTGATAGTCCGACTGCCATTTTTCCCAAGGTATGAAATAGGCAGACAAGCCAACGATCATCAAACCTGAAAGGCTTAACAGCATATTGCGTTTTGCAGCAAGATTAAATTTTTGATTAGACTGAACTAAAGCTTCGGAAGGGAAGTTACCCGCAAGGTTTGATAAACCGTGGCTAAATTTTTCCATTTGCTGGAGTGCTAGTTGGTGTTCTTTTTTTTCGGCTTTCCATTGCTCAAATTGTTGCTGCTGTAATGCTGTCATTTCACCCGAATGTAACAGTACCAACCAATCTGCGGCTGCATCTAAAACATGATGAGGGATTTTTTTAATAGCTGACATACAGTAGAAATTTGAGCGCGTTAAAGGGGTTAATTATAGAGGTCTATACAAGCCAAAAAAGCGTGTTTCATATCTCTTTTCACAGTGGCTTCAGAAATATTCATTTTTTCACTAATTTCTCGATAAGTCATGCCGTCTAGTTGGGACATCAAAAAGACCTGAGCCGTGCGGGGAGGTAGTTTTTCTAATATTAAATGAACCTGATATAGGGTTTCTTGAATATAAACTTCATGTTCAGCAGAGGGATAATATTCTTCTGGAAGGTTCTGTAGGGCGTCTAGATAGAGGTTTTCAATATGCTGACGGCGCCAATAGTCAATCATGACGTGCTTGGCGATCCCCATAAGCCATGCCTGTGGTTCCTTAATTTTTTGAAAACAATATTCGCTTTTTAAAGCACGATAAAACACTTCCTGACTCAGGTCTTCAGATTGATGATGGTGCTGAAGTTTGTGTTTAAACCATGATAAAAGCGTAGTTTGCTGAGAACGGTAAATTTGGCTAAACCATACCTGTTTCTCTACATTGAGGTTCATAGCAGCGGAGTCCACAAATTGGCAATGAGTAGCACAATTAAACACACAGTTAAATTATTCTTAAATAGTAATGATAATTATTATTAATATCAATAAATAGAGATCTATATTCTAAAAATTCTTATGCTCTAATTTTTCGCTATTTAGGGCCTGTACCTTAGTCGCAGACACATGTATCGTTAGGGGATGATCCTTTAAAATTATAAGGTGTTTGATAAGCAACATCGTTCAATTAAACAACCAAACTATACCACCACGATAAAACAACAACAGTCTCAAGATGAGTCGTATAAATAACAAGGAATAAAACATTTTGTTTTATTGGTGAATCTTGAAGTGGGGTATCAATGATCCAGATGGGGGTCTATGAAAAAATATTTTATGGTTGATTTATTTATGATAGCTTCGTCTTACTTTAAAAAACGCAAAAAAAATTACCGTACCGTAAAGGATCAGCAGCTTACAATCGCCGCAAAAGCAAATATCTTCATTTGTATTATTTTTTGTTTGTTTTGGACCATATATTTTGCATTCGCACAAATGTGGTTAATTGTGGGTATGGATATCATTTTTACACTGATCTCCATATTTAGCCTTTGTCTTATTTATATAAATCGTATTTCAGCGGGCATTCTTTTATCTCAAGTTGTTTTGCTAGTTTTTCCAGTCATTTTTTGCTTATTTTTTGATGTGGCAACCAATGACCGTCCGCAAGTGGCCCAATTGTTTTTACCTGCTGGAGCGATATTGGGGTATTTAAATTACCGTAGAAATCCAAGCTATTTACAATTTATTTTAATTTTATTGTCGATTGGGTGTTTTATATTTTTTAGTGGAACCTCTTTTAATCTTGAGAGTGCTATACCGCTATCTGAAGATATTCGTGACCATGGGGGATGGATTGCAACGTGTGTAGCGACACTCATGATTTGTATTTCAATCTATACCATGCAATTAGAAATACAAACCGAAAACTCGATGGTGCAAGACCTACGTTTAGCACTTGCGAAAGAACAATTTGAGCTTTTCTATCAACCACAAATAGATTCTTCCGAAAGGCTGATTGGTGCGGAAGCTCTGCTCAGATGGCGTCATCCTGTTTTAGGTTATGTTCCAACACCAGACTTTATTCCAGCAGCTGAAAATTATGGATTAATGCCAGAGATTGGGGAGTGGGTATTAACTCAGGGCTGCAAAGTTTTACAAGATTGGAGTAAAAAAGCCGAGACCAAAGATCTTACGCTTTCAATTAATATTAGTGCTGATCATTTTATGCAGCCCACCTTTGAGCAAACGTTGATTGATTTGGTTCTGCAATACGGCATAAATCCATCTCGGCTCATTTTAGAAATTACTGAAAATATTGCTTTAAATAATTGTGTAAGCATGATTGAAAAAATGCATTTCCTCTCAAAAAATGGAATCCAACTTTCTCTTGATGATTTTGGTACAGGTTATTCATCTTTAAGCTATTTACAGAAAATGCCGATTAAACAAATCAAAATTGATCGTAGCTTTGTGCAGGCAGCTTTGGAGGATAAGCGCAGTAATAAATTAGTCACAGGCATTATCAAAATTGGACTAGATCTGAACCTTCGAGTGTTGGTAGAAGGCATTGAAACGACTGAACAATTTAATACTTTTAAAGATAATGGCTGCACTGAGTTTCAAGGTTATTTATGGGGCTGCCCGAAGTCTTTAAATGATTTTATGGAACAATTGCCATATTTCAAAAAGTAAATAAAAGGGTAATTCGGCAACCCTAATATTATGGCAAAACTCTAAATATAAGAGATCTGTCTTTGTCACAATGAATACAACTTAGGGCGTTTCAATACTTGGTGTAAACACTTTATAAATATTAATATTTCTACTCTTTAAATAAGTTTGAATTAATCATAAGGGGTAAACCAAGACTACTTAATAAACTCGTTCGAGAATTTGATACATTCTTAGTTTCTGAATTAATAAGCTCGATAAATTCTTTATTAAATTGTTTTCTAGGATATTTTTCTAAAATTTCCTTTCGAAAAGATAGGGGGAGTTTATATAGACTGTCGCTAATCACATCACAGGATGCACCTTGCTGCAATAGCGTAATTTCTGCTGGGTCAGAATGATCTATATAGCCATTCATATGTAAGCAGATAGCATCTTTAATAACTTCACTTTTTTTCTCATCGAAGCTATGTTCTTTAGCCTTTTGCTCAAATTGATTAGCACTCTCATAGGTAAAACAGTTACAACCTTTACTATGAATATGTTGCTCAGTTAATCCAATATCATGAAAAAGTGAGGCTATTAAAAGTGACTCATCATCAAATTGCCGTTTTTGTATATTGCCTAAAGCAGCCCCCCAGAAATAAGTCCGCCATGAATGATTGTAGATAGATATATTTGCTTTAGCCCCTAGTTCATCAAGCGCGACTTTAACCATTTGAGTATCTGGTATTACGATCTGATTAACATCAAAATCGCTAGAAGTTTTGAACCGAAAGTAATTTATTTTTATAGAGGCCATAACACTTGGCAGCATAATTTTTTGAATTAACTTAATTTTGTCTTTGAAGCTGAGCTGACCATTGGTAGCTTGCATCCAGTGATACGAACCAATTCTTTTAGTTTTCATTATTAGATCTCATTTTAGAGTAATTACTCTAAAATATTGCCATAGATGATTTTTTGCAAGTTTTCTCTCTTAAGACATCGATAGAGCTTTGATTGATAGGAATTTTATAAACCCCAATTTAACAATAAATTTTAATTATTTATCCTTACTTTTTAATGATCTATTTTAAAACAAATGTCATTTTGTGTGCTTGACTGAAAGAGGTGTGAATATTATTCTGCGCTTGCTGGCCTACATTGCCAGACGGTTTTAGCAGACCGTATACGACCGCATCAGAATTTATCCCTTCTGAGGGGTAGTCTTATGCGTAGACTCCTCGTCTCCTCCCGTAGCGGTAGGACGGGAGAGGGACACCCTCGGGTGTGCTGGTTGTCGTACCAGTCTGCTAACCCTCTTTCGTTCTGCCACCATAATTTATAATGTTTTGGCAGGACTCCAATTAAAAAGGAGTTGGTTTTGCACATCCATTATTTCTTGGCAGCCTTTGCCAAAAGCTATAACGACACAACTTAAACTTTTAAAGCAGTTTGATCGCCGTAAGGTTTTCAGGCTTTAAATCGCTTCGTTTAAAAACTTAACTAACAATAAAACTTGAGATGTGCCAAGCACAGTCTTTACGGGCTTTGCTATGCCTTTTTTCTCCCAAAAAAGTATCTCATTTAGAAACAACAAGAATTTATAACGGTAAAAACTATGCCACATTCAGATCTTTCATTTCGTGCTTTAAGCGTGCTTCACACCTCAAGATTTCTTTTTAATAAATACGGTTTTCACAATGTTGGAATAGACCGAATTATCGAGTCGTCAAAAACACCCAAAGCGACTTTTTATAATTACTTTCATTCAAAAGAGCGCCTTATTGAAATGAGCTTAAGTTTTCAAAAGGAAGGGCTTAAACATGCGGTCATTTCGATTATTTACGTGGATAAAGATTTAACATTGGTTGAAAAACTTCGAAAAATTTACTTTTTACATGCCGATTTAGATGGGCTTTATCATTTGCCGTTTAAAGCCATTTTTGAAATTGCAAAATCACATCCAAAGGCATATCAGCTTGTAGTTGATTATAGAAACTGGTTTATCAATGAAATCTACAACTTGCTTCTAACAGTAAAAAGTACTGCCACAAAGCAAGATGCCCACATGTTCTTGTTTGTGATTGATGGGGCGATGGTTCAACTTTTAGACCCAAACAAACCAGATGAAAGAGAGCGGTTACTTGAGTATTTCTTGATAGGGATTTAAGAATTTTTTGCTTACTTAATGCCTAACTATTAAATAGGATATGTCATTTTTAGACAAAGTTGATGTCATTGATGCACAAGTTAGACCATATATAAATATGTTGAAATCAGATTTATCAGATGTCATTGGAATGAATTATAAACCCTAATATTATAAAAGTTATTAAATATAATTTATTAATATATTGGGGTAAATATTTAAAAAAATACTAAGATTTTAAAATATCGAGGAGAGATAAAAGTAATTATTTTAATAAGTTATTAATTAGAAGGTTCTAAGACTTGAAAATGGATTAATCATAAGGAAAGGATTCTATGTATATACCTAAACAAGGATGTATAGGTGCGCTCGTGCTTTTATATAGTATAAATGCAAATGCAGAAGTTAACCTAAAAGATAATTTTAAGTTTACAGCTAATTTTATTGATTTAGCCATGTATAGCCAAGAAAGTTCTGTAGATGATAATTTTACTAATTCAGCAGGTTTATTTCTAAATACTGAAATTAAATTAGCAAATGAAAATTATGATTTAGGCGTTTTAAAAGCACAGTATGTATTTAATGGTTTAAATGATGATGCACAGCTAAATACCTCAAACAATTGGTTTGGAGGAGTTGGAAGTTATGTCGGAGGCGCAATTGCTGCCAATGATTTGGCTTCATCCCAACTTAGTTTGCTCACTTGGGATAAGTATTGGAATGATAAGACATTATATACTTCTGTTGGGCGTACTAACCTAAGAAGATATTTCCTCTATAACAACTGTCAAAATATTCTGTTATGTACTGACCCGATTAAAGGGGCAATGGGTTCATTGCCTACTAACTATGCGTATTGGGGCGGTTACGCCAAATATAATTTTTCAGATAATATCTACATGCATGCAGGAATTTTTGAAGTAAACACAGATGATTATGTTTATAAGAAGAAAGGATTAGATTTCTCCTTTCATCACCAACTAGGTTATACCCAAGTATATGGTGTGGGATATAAAGACAAAAATAGTAAAGCAGAGTTATTATATTTTTATAATAACTCTGAATATCGGAATGCATATACTCAAGAAAAATATAACGGTACAGATGGTTTAAATTTTAGATTTAATCATGATTTTAGTAATCAGAATATTCCAACTGTATTTGGTGCTTATTCATATATTGATGAGAAAAACCAACCTTATAAAAATTATTGGGAACTTGGGCTAAGCTATAAAATTAATCAAGGTAAGAATCATTTAGGTGTGAAGTTTGGTCAGTCTCAGCTCAATGATGATTATGTTTTAATGACCCAAAAAATTAATGGTAATGATAATAAAACAACCTCTTTTCTTTCTTTAGATACCGATATTAATTACAAACGTTTAACTTTAAGCCCATTCGTACAATACATCTGGAACCCAGATAACTACTACCGTTCTACAGGAAAAACCTTCAACAATAATGTGATTGTGGGTTTAGTCACTCAAATTAAGCTCTACTAAGGGAAAAAAGAGATGAAGATTACAAAAATGAGCCTGCTATTCACAGGTCTATTCGTCAGTAGTGTCGCTTGCGCTGAATATAGTTGTCAGCAGCTTGAACTAACAGACTGTCCAACCACAGTTGATAAAAAATTACCTGATCCACATGATATGTTGACATGGACACAACAACAAAGGGTGGTTGGCTTTCGAAATACCTTCCGTAGTTATGATGGCAGTGTTTTTCATCCTGATAAGAAAAACGTGCTTGAACTACCAAAATTAAAGAACAGTATAAAAAATAAGGATATTCATTATTCGGTAGACGGGAAAAACTATAATTTAAATGATTACTTAAAAAGCCAAAGTGTGGCAGGTCTAATTGTATTAAAAGATGGCAAAGTTGCTTATGAATACTACGGCCAAGGCAATAATGAGACAACTCTATGGACTTCTCGTTCAGTTGCTAAGTCTATTGTGGCAACACTGATAGGAGTCGCTATTCAACAAGGTAAAATCAAATCGGTAGATGATCCCATCATTCAATATTTACCTGATTTGAAAGGAACTGCTTGGGAAAAAGTGTCATTAAAACAACTGTTACAACACACCTCAGGTGTTGAATGGAATGAAAACTATAAAGATCCAAATTCAGATTTTGCAAAAATGACTTATTGTGAAGCAGCTAAGGATCCAGATGCTTGTGTCTATAAAAATGTGAAAAATTTAAAATCTAAATATAAACCAGGAACGGTATGGTCATATAGCACAGGTGGTGCATATCTGGTGGGTAAAGTCTTAGAAGCTGCAACCCATGAAAATATTGCTAAATATCTTGAAAACACTATCTGGAAACGGGTAGGTATGGAGCGAGAAGGTGTTTGGCAGTCCTATACCCGCAATCAAGTTGATATGGGTGGCCATGGGTTTAATGCAACTTTGCGTGATTACGCACGTTTCGGACAATTTATATTGAATGAAGGGCGTGTTTCTAATGGCGAAAAAATGTTACCTGCTGGTTGGACCGCACAAGCAACTGCATGGAATCAAGCGAAAGGTTCTATCTCTGAAAACTATCCAAACGGAATATATGGTTTTCAATGGTGGAACTCACACGCCAAAAAAGGTTCACCATTAACGACTCAAAATTCTGATGCCACTTTTTGGGGATTGGGTATCTTTGGGCAGATGCTAGCTATTAACCCTAAAGATAAGATTGTAATGATGCAGTGGAGTACATGGGAAACTGCAATGCCTTCTGCCCAACTTGATAATGAAAAAAGCTTATTTTTTAATGCAGTAACTCAGCATCTTACCCAGAAAAAATAAGCGATCTTTCTATGGCTTAGGCAGTCACTAAATTTTAACTTGATAGCTTGGAAATATCTAAAAGTTCCCTTTAAAAGTGCTCTTTTCAACAGGAAAGGGCACAAATAAAATAATTATATATTTCATCCAAAGAAATTTTTCTCTCTCTCTTTTTTGATTTAATCTAAAACACGCAGTAAAGTTCACTCACATTTATTAATTCAAATGAATTGTTATGAATATTATAAAAGGTACTAATTTTTGGAGATTACTTTCTATCATATTAGGTTTTATTATTTTTCTAGGATTGTATTATTTTTTTATTGTATATCCTAAGGATACAGAGCAAGCCAGAATAAGATTTTCAGAAGAGGTCATGGCTTCTTTTTTTTGGATGGACTTATCTGATGAAGTGGAAATAAACAGTATTATTTTAAAAGAAGGCCTAGAGTTAAATCCAATTAATGATGAGATATATATTAAAGATCTGAATGGATTAAGTTCATTTTACACTTGAAATGGTGACTCTAAAGAAATGAAAGATGTCTTAAATAAATATTCTGAGTATTCATATTTTGGTAATAAGGGCATTCGTGGACTATGTTTAAAGCTTATGTTTGTACAACAATATAATCAAAAAATTCAGCAAGAAAATTATTCTTCACCAAGGTTATCGGCATCAAAAAATATCAATCAACTTTATCTAGAAACTATAACCCCATGGTTAAATGATATGAAGGCTTTTGATGAGTTTTATAAAGCTAAGCACATGATTCCAAATTGTAAGATATAGATATGGCTTCTAAAAATTTTCTTTCTACGCTTGCACTGAAAGGTAAGGAAAACAAAGGAAATATAGTCTTATGCTCTATTCTTTTTATTATTCCTTTATTTGTATTTCCTGCTTATCCAAAAAATGAATGGCAGTACGAGCTATATCAATACATCACACAAATTATGCATGTGACTGTTGGTACGAAAGGGCCATTACCGTTTTTTACGATTCTCTATAGCATTTACATAACCATAGTCATGTTCTTTTTAGGCTGTGCAGTATGCTATTTTTTCATTAAAGAACACGGGATCAACAAAGCTTATCAAGAAGAAATTTATAAATTCTTTTTTAAAGCCGAATTTGAATCTTCAAAAAAATACCCGTGGTTAGAAAAGCCTCTAATTAAAAAGACTTTAGTCTCAAGTACATTTGCTGGTTGTTTTGTCATGGGAATTTTTCACTTTATTGAGGATGATATTACTCAGCACAGACCTAGACGTAAAGGTGGACTTATAGCATTTAGTTATAATTACAGAGTGGGGGTGATGTTCTGGGAAATAGCAGTCAGCTTATTTAGTATTTTCCCGATTTTTTATTTTGGGCTTTTATTCTTATATATCATTAATTATTTTTTCCGCGGATTAGGTACGGGTAAGGTGACTATTCCTATAAAAGTACCAAGCAAAAAACAAAAGCGAAGTAGAAAGGACTGATTTTTTTCTATCAATAAATGTGACAGAATCTAACTTTTTACAACCTGTAAATGCGGCTATCCTAATTGGACTTGAACACCTCCTTTTGAAGTGTTCCTCTTTTAGTTAGATTTTTAGGTATTTAAAAAATGAATAAAATGCACGTAACTTTAGCGGTGATTATTGGTTTGGTTGTGGGTGGAGTAATCGGTGCTCTAGGCTACTCTAAAACTGCTGCACGTTATGACGCAATGACCACAGCATGTGTCATGGTAAACCAAGCAGTTGAACATGGCATCTTGCAACCAGAGCAAGTGAAAGAACTTGGTGAGCTAACAGGCCAAAGCCTTAAAAAAAATTACGAGTCAGTTGCCTCTAAATTTAAATTCTCTGAAAAGCAATTAGGTAACGCCTCTGAAGGATCTCATTGTAGCCAGTTTATTGTTGGGGTAAATGCCGCGCAATAACAATTAAGAAGCCCACAGAGCGTGGGCTTTTTTATAATATTTAGTTAGGGTAGCTACAATATTAACTGAACATATTATCTACAGACTGCTATAATAATGATCACCACAAAATTTAAACTAAGCTTGCCCCAAAGGCAGGCTTTTTATATGTGCAAACAGATCTGCTAGGAAATATGAAACGTTATCTTAAACAAGTTCCAACAACCACTTCTCATTGGACGACAGAGCAAGACTGCTTTTTGATAGAAAATAATTCTCTCTCAATTTACGAACTTACAGTCCATCTCCCTTTTTCCGAAGATGAAATAAGAGTACGTAGAGCTGTTCTTGGTTTAGTCCGACGTGATAAGCAGATGAAAACATATTAATTTTACCAAATGGTAAAAATCAATATGAAAGAAAATATTTCAAAGTATCTCTATTCAAGCGTTTATTTTGTGGAGGAGTTATCAAAACCATAATTTTTTTCGGTGTTTTTTTGGTGCACTTTACATAAAGCTTTAACTACTTACAAACCAAGCTAATAAGGTTACCTTTACTTACATATCTTTAAGCATAATCAAAGTCATAAAACATTCATAGATCAGCACTTTATAACAATAGTACGGAGAGAGGTTAATGCCAAAGTATCTAGCTGTAGCCGAAAAGGTTTATAAAAATATAAAAAAAGATAGCTTATTCACTGATGACATTACTCAGAACCTTAACTGTTTAATTAGTCAGATTCGAAAAGCTATTAAAGGAACAGAGTTTAAGCTCAAATTCAACTATATAGACTTTGAAGAAAACTTAACCAAGCCGTTAAGTGAGTGCAAGGTTCAAATTGATCTGAGTGTTATGCCAAAGTTCGCAAATGAAGGGGAATATCTTCTTTGGTTAGCTGGTTTTATTGAGCGAATCACAGAAGGTGGAAAACCTAAATTACCGCCAATTTCACACTTTTTACCACCAGGTTTTAAGATGTCGAAAGATGCGTTTCCTATGACTGTTACTCCTCCAAAAGAAGAGCATGCAGACATGATTATCAATTATTTTAAATCTGAGGATTTTATTAAAACCAATAAAACTCCTTCATAAAGAATATAGAAGTGAATGTCCACCTTACTTCTATATACTGCTGGTTTTAACTCAGCGACCGCCTTCTGGGGCGGTTTTTTTTGCCTGTAAATAGCTATAACACAATTTATTACTTTCCCTAAAGCTATCTTTAAGTAAATGTTAAATGTATACAAATGTGCACATACTGATTAATTGTTTTTAAATTTCAAAATCTTAGTTATATTTTTTGGTAAAGAAAAATATACATTTTTCACATAAGCTATGTGCCACGTAACGCAATGAAACA
Organism: Acinetobacter sp. P1(2023); assembly: GCF_028367635.1. Lineage (NCBI taxonomy): Bacteria > Pseudomonadati > Pseudomonadota > Gammaproteobacteria > Moraxellales > Moraxellaceae > Acinetobacter > Acinetobacter sp. P1(2023). Next base: position 209,685 of record NZ_JAQNDD010000001.1, on the reverse strand, counting down.
TTTAGCTGTTCATAATCTTTAAAAAAAGAGAGCATGAACGATATGAATGAAAACGCAGAGCTTATAAAATATATAGACGTTGCTGAGAACGTCTATGAACGTGTTTATGAGAATAATCAAGTTTCAAATAATTTGATTGTTAATCTCAACCGTATTATGGCGGAAATCAAAAAACAGGCTGAAGAAAAAGATCTGAAGTTAAAATATAATTCTATCGACTTTGAATATTGTCTGAGTTTGCCTGTAGCCGATAGAGATATAAAAATTGACCTCAGTTTAATTCCTCATTTTGAATACCGTGACGAATGCATTTTATGGCTAACCAATTTTATTGGGAAAATTAGTGTGCCTAAAAAGATGACGAGGCAGAAATTAAGTTTTCACTAAAAAATTAGAGTTTATAGAGATATATGAGTCATCACTAAAAGACTAACAGTTTTTACGCTTAAACAGTTATGCTTTATTGCAGTTCGACATTTCATAATTAGAAAATGATATAGAGCACTTTAAAATGAAAAAGTTTGCAATAACCTTTGCTGTTTTGGGTCAGTTATCAACCTATGGTTTAGCCAATGATTCTACCGGTTACGTCGGTACAGGTGGGATTCAATATCTCAAAAATTCGCAGATTGCCATGCACAGTGAAGATCTATTTATTAGTAAAAAACTGGTTAAGGTTGACTACGCCTATAAAAATTTAAGCAATAAGGACGTAACAGAAACGATCTTATTTCCGCTACCGCGTATTGATAATTTCTTTGAGTCTGATTTTGCCCATACCGAACATCTTTTAAAAAGTTTTAAGATTGTGGTAGATGGTAAAAATATAAAACCAGAGATGCATGTGCGAACGTTTATTCAAAAAGATGAAAAATCACCTCTGATTGATACCACAGAAGAATTTAAGCAGTGTGGGTTTAGTGAAAAAGATATGTTAAACCCGTGGTTACGTAATAACTATGATTATGAATATTATGTAGATAAGCTAAAACGATGTAATAAGCCACAGATACAGAAAATTTTAGCCAATTTTAAAAAAGATGATGTAATTCCTTGGTCATCTCAAGTGATCTATAGCTGGAAACAAACCTTTAAAGCCAATAGTTTGACTAAAATTCACCATGAATATAAACCTTTGGTGGGTGGTTCTGTTGCTCTCTATCCAGATGAATATAACCAGCAATTTTGTATGGATAAACAATTTAAGCAAGGCTTAAAAAAAGCCAGTGCAGAAAATTCGCCGTTTAGTGCTTTGGGCTATATTTTGACGACGGGTGCAAATTGGGCAAAGCCGATTGAAAACTTTAAGCTCACTATTGAGCGAGATAAAGATGAACTGGTTTCATTTTGTTGGGATGGATCAGTTAAAAAGATTAGCCGAACTCAATTTCAAATGATCAAAACCAAGTTTGTGCCTAAAAAAGATTTGGATATTATTTTTGTGAGAGTGAAATAGGCCAAACTCAAATAAAAATGCATAAATGGGTAGCCTAATCACGCTAACAACTCCCATACTATAAAAGTAGGGAAGTTTTTTAAGACAGGATGACACGTGAATTTAAAGAATCTGGAAGCATTTTATTGGGTTGTGACTTTAAATAGCTTCAATAAGGCTGCGACTAAATTACAAACCACCCAGCCTGCGGTCTCTCAAAAAATCACATCTCTTGAAAATGAATTGGGTTTTAAAGTTTTAGATCGAAACTATCGACAGTTTAAGCCGACTCATAAAGGCTTAACTTTATTTAAGTACGCCGAAAAATTTATGCGCCTAGAAACAGATCTGGTCGCAGAACTAACAGAAAACCAGCACCTGACGGGCACCATTCGTTTGGGAGTTTCCGAAACTATTGTTTATACATGGTTGGTCGAATATATCGAAAAGGTTCAACAAGAGTTCCCAAAAATTTCAGTAGAAATTGTGGTAGACCTTACGCCTAACTTACAAGAAGGCGTTCGGACAGGCGACTTAGACATGGCATTCTTGCTTGGGCCAACTTTAGCTTTTGAATGTATTGAACAGACTTTGTGTGACTTTGAACTAAGCTTCTTGGCATCACCGTCATTTAAAGGCGGAGTTGCTCAAATGTCTTTTAAAACGCTCATGTCACATACCATTTTAACTTATCCAAAAATTACTTATCCCTATAAAGAATTAAAAGCCCGAATGAAAGAACAGGGAATTGATGAACCACTTTCAATTACCAGTTATTCATTGGCAACTCTTTTGCGTTTAGCTGAGCAGGGCTTAGGTATTGCTGTGGTGCCCACCTTGACGGCGTTAAAAGAAATTACCGATGGGCGACTAGAAATATTAAATACGCCTATTCAGTTAAAAACCTTTCATTTCACCTCGATCTATATTCAAGGAAACGATGTGGCTTTGAAAGAAAAATTGACTGATGTGGCGGTTAAGGTCTCGGAAAGTGCTATGAAAAGCCTCAATGAGCAAATAAAAAAATAAGCTGTTTTGTATGTAAAACAATAAAGGCAGCTTATTAACTTCAATAAGTAGAGCTTATCTTGATTTTTTACTAAAGAATAAAATATTTAAAATCAATTACTTGTATTTTTGAATTAAGGTAAAAAGTCTTATTGTCCGTAGGGATTAGCTATGTTTTTATTTTAGCTACAAGATTTGATCACCGATTGTGTTGATTGGGGAACAGGGAATCTTTGTCATTTTAAAGGATTAAAGAATATCGTTTAGGACAAAAATGGTGTTCTTGGTTCAACTTGAAAATAGCGTTGTTAAGCTCAAATGGATGAGGAACGCATTAATATGTCTTTACTGAAATCTTCTTTTTTATCAGATCGCCAATGGGCCATTGTGGCCTCGATCTTTATGATGGCGACCTCTGCAATGGGGCCAGGATTTTTAACCCAAACTGCTGTGTTTACAGTCAAGTTAGGTGCGGCATTTGGCTTTGCCATTTTAGTTTCCATTCTGATTGATTATGTGGTTCAACAAAATATTTGGCGAGTGGTAACACTGACCCAAATGCGTGCATCGGATATTGCCAATAAAGCATTACCGGGTAGTGGATATTTACTGGCGTTTTTGGTGATTTTAGGTGGTTTTTTCTTTAGTGTCGGTAACATTGCAGGTGCAGCTTTAGGCTTAAATGCACTTTTTGGCTTAGACACAAAGTGGGGCGGTATTTTAAGTGGTGCGTTAGCCATTTTGATTTTTGCATCAAGAAAAGCAACGCTTGCCATGGATAAAAGCATGATTGTGTTGGGATTACTTAAAATCCTACTAATTATTATTGTGGCCGTTATTGTAATGCCTCCTGTGGGGCAAGCTGTACATCAAACCTTCGCTCCAGATCAAATCGACTTTGCCATTATTACTACCATTGTCGGCGGTACAGTGGGTGGCTATATCTGCTACGCGGGTGCACACCGTTTACTCGATAAAGGCGCGGTTGGCCCTGAAAATATTGATGAAGTTGCTAGAGCTGCGACCAAGGGTATTGTTGTGGTCGGTATCATGCGCTATGTGCTGTTCTTGGCTTTTCTTGGTGTGGTGGTGAGCGGTGCAACGATTGATTTAGCCAGCCATGACGCCAATCCGGCAGCTCAAGCATTCCAATATGCAGCGGGTACATTTGGCTTTAAATTATTTGGTTTAATTTTCTGGGCAGCAGGGATTAGTAGCACCATTGGCGCAGCATATACTTCAGTGTCATTCTTTACTGCGTTTAAAAAGAACTTAACCCCAAAGCAAACCAACTATACGACCATTACCTTTATTGCATTGGCTTTATTGCTGTATGTGGTATTGGGTGCAACTCCGGCAGGTCTACTCATTTTTGTAGGTGGTTTTAACGGTTTGGTGTTGCCAATTGGTCTTACAATTTTTGTGTATGTTGCTGCATGCCGTAAAGATTTAATGGGTAATTATAACTATCCAAAATGGTTGCTTATTTTGGGTGGATTAACATGTCTGTTGACGTGGTGGATGGGCTATATGTCGTTTACGACAGTGTTTAACTATTTGACCAAGCTCTAAGCCAGACTGCGTGAAGTGATAAAGGAATAATGCCATGTTTGTAGATTTAAATAGTGATTTGGGTGAAAGCTTTGGCTCATGGAAAATGGGTAATGATGATCAGATCTTACCTGTCGTGACCAGTGCCAATATTGCTTGTGGCTTCCATGCTGGCGACCCGCTCGGCATTTTAAAAACGGTTCGTAAAGCTGTTGAGCTGGGTGTGACTATTGGCGCTCACGTGTCTTATCCAGACCTTGTAGGCTTTGGCCGCCGTAATATGGATTTGTCGCGTGACGAACTCATTGCCGATGTGCTTTATCAAATTTCTGCACTCGATGGCTTGGCTAAAGTAGCAGGCTCAAAAGTGCAATACGTTAAACCGCATGGCGCACTTTATAACACCATTGCACATGATCAAGTTCAGGCAGCAGCAGTAATTGACGCAATTAAAATGTATAACCCTGAGCTGGTTTTAGTGGCTTTAGCTGGGTCGAATTTGGTAGAGCAGGCACGTGCCGCTGGTTTAAAAGTTGTGTCAGAAGCATTTGCAGACCGTGCTTATAACAGCGATGGTTCACTGGTATCTCGCCGTCTAGAAGGTGCGGTTTTACACGACTCGGCATTTGTTGCGAGCCGTGTGGTGTCTATGCTTAAAAATGGTGGGGTTGAGTCAATTGACGGTGTATTTACCCCAATTCAAGCCGACACCATTTGCTTACATGGCGACACCGACGGTGCGCTAGAGATGTCGGCAGCCATTAAAGCCGAGCTTGTAAAAAATAATATTGAAATACGCCCGTTTGTAAATAAAGCATAAGGATGAGCACAATGTATAAGGATATTAAAGTCGACCCAGCTCAGCTCGAAGCCGCATTAGATGCACGTTTAAAAATCCGTGCAGGTTTTGATAAACCAACGGCAGGGATGGCGGCTGGCATGACACAGGTCAACATGATTTCGGTGCCAAAAGAGTGGGCATATGACTTTTTACTCTATGCACATCGCAACCCGCAAAGCTGTCCGGTACTTGATGTGCTCGAAGAAGGCATCTATGCAACTAAGCTTGCGGCAGATTCAGACATCCGAACCGACTTTCCACGTTATCGTATTTGGAAAGATGGCGAAATGGTCGATGAAGTGACCGATGCGAGCGAGATTTACAACGCCCATCCTGATTTGGTGACTTTCTTAATTGGCTGTAGTTTTTCGTTTGAAACTGCTTTGCAAGAAGCGGGGATTGAAGTTCGTCATATTCATGACGACACCAATGTGCCGATGTATTTAAGTAATATCAAGTGTGAACCAGCAGGGCGTATTTCAGGAAACATGGTCGTTTCTATGCGGCCCATTCCATCGCATCAAATTAGTGAAGCAGTAAAAATTACCTCACGTATGCCAAGTGTGCATGGCGCACCTGTACATATTGGTCACCCTGAAAGCTTAGGAATTTTGGATGTAAACAAGCCTGACTTTGGTGATGCTTCTCGTATTGAAGCAGGTGAAATTCCAGTGTTTTGGGCATGTGGGGTAACACCGCAAGCAGCTGTTATGAACTCGAAAATTCCTTTTGCGATTAGTCATGCACCGGGTCACATGTTTATTACCGACATTCCTGACCGTGCTTGGATTGGCTAATTGGGCTAAAGAAGAATTAAAAGGATAAGCAAATGCGTTTTTTATCGGTAAACGCCGATTGTTTTCTGATTGAGCTTACGAGCCTTGAAGAAACTTTGGCGTTGTACAATAAATTGCAAAATACGCAATTGAATGGAATTAAAGACTTAGTCCCCGCTGCAAAAACAATTTTGGTTTTTTTTAACGAGATCGAAACTAACTTTAAAACGCTGGTTGCTTCAATTCAAAGGCTCAAAATTGATTCTGGATTTGAGCGTAGCAGCCAAGAAGTGATTGTGCCGATTCGTTACGATGGCGAAGACCTTGCACAGGTTGCAGAACTACAAGGTTTGTCTGTGGCTGATGTAATTAGAAAACATCACCAAAGCGTGTGGAATGTGGCTTTTATTGGTTTTGCGCCGGGCTTTGCTTATATGAGCAGTCCCGATAAGCCTTTTACCGATATTCCACGTTTAACAGTTCCACGTAAAAAAATACCGTCAGGCTCTTTGGGCTTGGCTGGAAAATACTCTGGTATTTACCCAAAAGACAGCCCAGGTGGCTGGCAGCTCATTGGTACTACCTCGGAAAAAATGTGGGATTTAGAGCGGAAAAATCCAGCTTTGCTGTTACCGGGCATGACCGTACATTTTGAAGATGTCACGCATAGTCCAACAACTGTAAATGTACCACAGCAAATCACGCGTACAGTTGAGCCGAAACAATCTGTGCCGTTATTTACGATCACTGCACCAAGTTTACAAATGCTTATTCAAGATGAAGGGCGCTTAAACCAGACCAATATTGGGGTTGGAGTGGCGGGTGCAATGGACTTATCTGCCATGCATAGTGCTAACCGTATCGTGGGTAACCCAACCGACACACCTGTCATTGAAGTTTTAAATGGCGGCCTAAAAGCCAAAATGCAGCATGCAGGTGTTATTGCAGTTGCAGGTGCTATTTCAAACATTCGTGTGAAATTTGCCGACGGGCAAACCGCAGACTTTGCAAGCTATCAACCGATTGATTTGGATGAACGCGATGAATTTCAAATTCAGCCACCGACGGCAGGCTTAAGAAACTATTTGGCAGTTCGTGGCGGTATAGACGTTGAGCCAGTACTCAATAGTGCTTCGTTTGACAGCTTGGCTGTGTTAGGCCCAGAACCATTAAAGCTTGGAGATACTATTTATCAAGGGCAGGTCAAAGCAGCCAACATTAGCGTAAATGAAGTGGGCAAAAGTGACTTGCCGCAAGCTGGCGAAGTCGTTGAGCTAGATATTGTGATGGGGCCACGCACAGACTGGTTTGAACAAGACAGTATTGAACTACTGTGTCAGCAAGAATGGCTCGTGACCAATGAAAGCAACCGAGTTGGGCTAAGACTTTCAGGTGAGCAGCCTTTGACCCGCAAAATAACCCATGAACTGGAAAGTGAAGGCACATGCATTGGTGCTTTACAGATTCCACCGAGTGGGCAGCCAGTTTTGTTTATGAATGATCACCCTTTAACGGGCGGATATCCGGTCATTGCTTCTATTGCTAAACACCATTGGGACTTGGTGGCACAGATTCCGGCAGGTTGCCGTATCAAATTTAAAAAAATTGCCGAATTTACAGATTTTGAGAATGAATGATGAATACAGAAAAATTATTGATTGCTAACCGTGGTGAAATTGCCGTTCGTATTATTCATGCTTGCCGTGATATGGGCATTGCTTCGGTCGCGTTATATGCAGATGACGACATTGGCAGCATGCACGTCGAACTTGCTGATGAAGCATGGGGCTTGGCGGGAGCAACTGCCAGCGAAACCTATTTAAATATTCCAGCGATTATCGAAGTTGCAAAAAAGTCGAAAGCCACTATGGTGCATCCAGGTTATGGCTTTTTATCTGAGCGTGCCGAATTTGCTCAAGCTGTGATTGATGCGGGCTTAAAATGGGTCGGGCCATCACCAAGTGCCATTGAAAAACTAGGTGATAAAATCGAAGCACGTAAAATTGCTGCTTCGGTTGGTGCACCGTTAGTTCAAGGTACGCAAGATCCACTCAATAATGCAGATGAAGCTTTAGAGTTTGCTAAACAGTTTGGTTTGCCGATTGCCATTAAAGCGGCGTTTGGTGGCGGTGGCCGCGGCTTAAAAGTCGCGTGGAAACTCGAAGAAGTCAAAGAGCTTTATGAGTCGGCAGTACGAGAGGCAAAAGCTGCTTTTGGTCGTGGTGAATGTTTTGTCGAGCAATATTTAGATAAACCGCGCCATGTAGAAGCGCAAGTGATTGCCGATCAGCACGGAAACATTGTAGTACTGGGTACACGTGATTGCTCGTTACAACGCCGTAACCAAAAGTTAGTCGAAGAAGCTCCAGCGCCTTTTATTAGCGATGAGATTTACCAGCAAATTTTAACCTCGGCAAAAAACATTTGTCAGACCGCAAACTATGTGGGTGCGGGTACAGTTGAATATTTACTGAGTCGTGATGACAAGCTTTCATTCTTAGAAGTAAATACCCGTTTGCAAGTTGAACACCCAGTGACCGAAGAAACCTCAAAAGTTGATTTGGTGGTTGAGCAAATTCGCGTAGCACAAGGTGAAGTGCTTTCTATTAAGGAAACACCAAAAGCACAAGGACATGCAATTGAGTTTCGTATTAATGCTGAAGATCCAGCACGTGGTTTTATTCCAGCCTTTGGTGTGTTGAGTTTATTTGAAGCGCCGTTTGGTCATGGAGTACGGGTTGATACAGGTGTTCGGACTGGCTCTTTAGTGTCTAGTCATTTTGATTCACTGATGGCAAAACTGATTGTGACTGGTCCAACCCGTGAAGTTGCAATTGCCCGCGCCAAACGTGCATTAAAGCAATTTAAAATTGAAGGTGTGGCATCTGTTCTAGATTTTCACCGCGCGGTACTCAACGAACCAGACTTTACTGATGAATTTAATGTCCATACACGCTGGATCGAAAACGATTTTAAACAAGAGTTAAAGCCAACTAAACGAGGCATTCCAAATCATCAACAACCGATGTTGCTGAGCTACATTGAAATTGATGGCAAGTTACACCGTTTAGGTTTACCTGCGGGCATGTTTGCACAAGGCCCAGCCACCGCAGTTCAGGCACAAACTGCCGAGCCAGAAGTGAGTGCCGAGCATTTACTTGCTCCAATTAATGGTGTGATTAGCGCTTGGAAAGTTGAAAATGGTGAGCAAGTGACAGAAGGGCAAGTGGTTGCCATTATGGAAGCTATGAAAATGGAAGTGCAGGTACTGGCGCATCGCAGTGGTGTTATTCAGATTAGTGCAGAGAAAGGCGCGACCTGTCATGCAGAAACTGTGATTGCTAGCATTAATTGAGATTTAAATAAGAGATTTGGCCTAATTGAGCGCGACTTTAATGTGGTCAAATCTAATACTTATTGATTAACTGAGTTAACGCTTTTCATCATACGCGTTAACCATTTTCAACTTGAAAAATAGCGCCAATTATGAGATATTTGTCACAGTTTGGTGTTACCAAAAATTAATCACTGTATTGAAAGCTCGCATATGCGGGCTTTAATTTTTAGCCCAGTTTAAGCATTTCTCACTTAATGAGCTGGCAGCATAAAAATAATTTGAGAATTTGGCATCCACTCAAAGGCGAATTGAAGAAAGCGAATGAAAATTCTACCTTCATCTGAATATGATCAAATTCTAAAATACAGCGTCTATTGGCTCGTCATCTCAATTGTGATTGGAGTCGTAGCAGGGCTAGCCTCGACCTTAATTTTCGTTGCCTTCGATATTTCAAACAAAGTCCGAAGTCTGCATCACTGGCTCATCTACTTTTTGCCTTTTGTGGGTTTTGGTATTGGTTACCTCATTAAAAAATATGGATCGCCGATTGAACGGGGAACTCATTTACTGATTGATGAAATTCACCAGCCGAAGTCGTTTATTCCAAAACGAATGAGTCCTATCATTTTTATCACCTCAATTTTAACGCAGTTGTTTGGTGGTTCAGCAGGACGTGAGGCGCCAGCAGTTCAGCTTTCGGGTGCTTTAATTGACCATTTGAGCCATATATTAAAAATCTCGGAAGATAACCGAAAAATTTGTTTAATCGCCAGTATTGGTGCTGGTTTTGCAGGTGTGTTTGGCTTGCCTTTGGCGGGCGCGATCTATGGTTTAGAAATTACAGCTTTAGGTAATTTAAGATATTCAGCTATTTTTCCATGTTTTGTGTCGGCGTTGATTGCTTCGACCATTCCTGAACTATTCGATATTGTTCATCCACATATCTTTTATGTGATTAGTGAGTTTCCAGCGATTCATTTTGGCACACTCATGAGTTTAATTGTGGCGGGACTAATTTTTGGTTTAGCTGCACGTTTCTTTATTGCCGCCATTCATTTTGCAAGTGACATCTTTTATAAATATGTGCGTTATTTGCCTTTAAGAACCATGGTCGGTGGTATTGTCATTATGCTACTTACTTTATTCACCGCACATCAGCAATATAACGGTTTGGGTACAGATAAAATCATTTCATCTTTTTATGTGCCGATTGAGTTCTACGACTTTTTTAACAAGACCGTTTTTACCGCCATCACTTTAGGTTCAGGTTTTAAAGGTGGTGAAATTACGCCACTCTTTTATGTGGGTGCGACATTAGGTAATGCTTTAGGGGCGGTTTTAAACCTACCAATTTCATTGCTTGCAGGCCTAGGGTTGGTAAGCCTTTTTTCAGGCGCGAGTAAGGCGCCGTTGACGTCTATTATTTTAGCCATTGAGCTATTTGGAATGAATGTTGCCACTTATGCCATTATTACTTGTTTGTTGGCAGCGTTATTTTCTGGAAATTGCGGGTTGTATCGCCGTAAAAAGTTGATGGATTAGTGCGGAATTTATAACAAAAGACCTGATTGGATTTTTCTTCAATCAGGTTATCTTTTATTTTTTATAAATGATTTGATTTTACAAAAACTTTTCTAAAATCATACCATGGACTGCAATTACGCCATTTTAATTGAATGTATTCTATTCCCATATTGTGAGTAAGATCCACTATATTCTGTATATCTGTTTCTGAACAGCTCGCTCCGAAAACGATACCTTGTAGAGAATGTTCATATGGAAATAAGATTTGCTTATTTTTATATCCTTGAAGAATTAACCTATACTCATTTTCATTTTTCCAATCTTCTAATTTTTCAAAAAAAAGCCTATTTTTATAAGTTTCTGCATGGGCCAAAGCATAGTCTTCTAAACCCAATTTTTCTAAATAGTCAACATTGACAATATAAGTAGAATCCCTTTCCCCAATAAAACGATCTATATATTTTACATCTTGTGCAAAATATGTATAACTATTAAAAGTTGCAATGAATGATTTTTCTAAAAGTTTTTTATCAAAGATTAAACATATTCCCGTATGGTTTGCTGCATATTGTGCCCACATCCTTGAATGACCATATCCTCTTTTAGTTATGTCTTGAATATGATCACCTGTTAATTCCTTGTCTTTGGTGAAACAAAGCATATAAGTCGAAGACTTAATAATAAAATCAACCTTTGATGAGGTGTCAAATAGATCATATTTATCCAAATCAGCATTTTCATTGGTACCTAATTCAAAAAGCCAATTTTTTGATTCCTTTGGATCATTTGTGTTAAGCATACTCCCTAGTTGTAAGTTTTTGTTTTTTAAGATGTAATCTATCGCAGTGGATGCTTTGGTATAATGGTATAAATATATGTCAGATTCATCTTCAAAAATTAACATTAAATTCCCTCAATATCTAAAATTTGTATGTCTAAAATGTTCTAGTTAGATAAAACTATTTTATGAAGAACTTCTATAAAATTAATATTTTTATATATCATATAAAGAAAAGAATAAATAATCATGTTTATTATTTGCAATATTTCATAATCAAAACCGTAATAGCTTTTTATTTCCCAACTGCTCGAACTTAATACAAACTATATTTGCTGTGCTTGACGCCAACAAGTGCGAATACTATCCTTTGTGTGCTGGCCTACATCGCCAGTCGGCTTTGACAGGCTGCTATCATCTAGAACATCAAAAAAGTAATTTTTTGGTGTTGAACTCGCTCGTCCCCCTTTGTAGCGGTAGGACGGAGGTGGGACGCCTTGTGCGTGCTGGTTCCTAGATGACTGGTCTGTCAACCCGCCTTCGTTCTGCCACCATAATCATTTGACAGTGATTGGGTAGAACTTCTATTTCATCTAGGAGTCCGCTATGCGTACTAATTCTTCTCATTTATTGGCCTACGCCAAAATCTCTCTATTTATACCGTTTGAACAGTCTATAAATTGGTTTAATCGACTCTAAGTTTTCTATAACCTTAGATCATTACGACTCAAAAATCATAGCAACAATAAACCTGAGATAGGCAAGCACATCTTTATTGTGCGGCTTTTGCATGCCTGTTTTTAGCACTCATTTTAAGAGTGACGGCATTTCTATCTTTTTTAGATACAACAAAAAATTATTTTAAGCGGTATATACGAACAATTTAGAACCTTCGTTTAGAGCACTACGAGTGCTGCACACGGCAAAAGATTTATTTACTCAAGATGGGTTTAACACGGTGGGGGTTGACCGAATTATTGCTGAGGCCAAAATTCCCAAAGCGACTTTCTATAACATCTTTCATTCAAAAGCACGACTCATCGAGATGTGTTTAACCTTTCAAACGGATGCGCTCAAAGTAAAAGTCCTTTCAATTATCAATTCATACAGCGAACTTATGGTGTTCGATAAACTCAAGCAAATTTACTTTTTACATGCCAATTTAGAAGGGTTTTACCGTTTACCATTTAAAGCAATTTTTGAAATTGAAAAGTGTTATGCAACGGCTTATCGGGTGGTTGTTGATTATAGAAACTGGTTTATCAATGAGATTTATAAGCTACTTCTTACTGTCAAAACTACCGCCTCAATAAAAGATGCGCACATGTTTCTATTTGCAATTGATGGGGCAATGGTTCAGCTGTTAAGTGCCAATAGCGTAGATGAACGGGATAAATTACTAGATTACTTTTTATTTATGCTATCTGAGCATTCAACTTAAACCTTAAAAAAAAAGCCCGTAACAGGGCTTTTTCTTTTAGATGTGACGACTAAAACTTAAGTTTTTTAAGTCCACGGCTCACGCCATTTTCTAAAGCTTTTTTGATAATAAGACCAAGGAAGGGCACACGGCCTTTAAAGCTAATGGTGTAATCTAAACGACTTCGATTATTTCCCAAGTCAGTAAATTTCATGACACCACGGTGAGCTTTAATTGGGCTAATGCCGCTCGTGATTGCATATTCGATCAGTTCATTTTCTTTATAGACTAAATTTGTTTCAACAAATGAAGGTGTAAACGGAATAGACATCTTGCGTGCAGAGCCAACACCATTACGAGCGTCTTTTCCGTTGCTAATACGAGTCACTTTAGCAGGGGCAAAAAGCTTACTTAGGTTTTCGTGTTCACTTAAGGTTGCAAAGACCTTATCTACGGGTGCATCAAATTCTTGTACGATGTTGATTTTTTGAGTTTTAAACATCTTATTTCCTCTAGAAATTATTTTGACATTGGTGATTGTCAGAATTTGGATGCTAGCACGCTTTGTGTAATGGCGGAATTCTAATTCGTCGGAGTTATGGTAACTCTAAAAAAATTCATTTAGGTAAATCCATTATATTTTCTGTCCTTTTCTTTATCTTTTTGGATTGTAGACACATTGTATTATTTGGGAAATGGAGAATTATACAAATTGTAGACATCTTGCATAGCAGGTAGGAACCGAGCTCAGGCTTAAGGATGGAGTGGTGAAGATGGATAAGAAAATACGTTTAGCCGAAACATTAAAACGCCGCATTATTAGTATGGAATTGGCGCCGGGCGCTATTGTAGATGAAATATCCTTGAGTGAAGAATTTGGAATTTCCAGATCACCCGTTCGTGAACTCATCCGCCAAATGGCCGCCGAAGGTTACCTTGAGCTTGAAGCAAATCGTGCTGCTCGTGTTTCTTCGATGAGCCATCAATCATTACGTAATTTCTTTTTAGCTGCACCATTGGTTTATATCGCTACGACACAATTGGCAGCAATTAATGCTAGTTCAATTGATATTAAGCAGTTAAAAGAAATCCAGATGCAATTTCGTAAAGCCATTGATGAAAATGATTTGGAAGGCCGTGTTTACTATAATAACCAGTTTCATTTGGAAATAGGAAAGATTTCCCAAAACGCATATCTCATGCCGAGTTTAGAGCGTTTGCTGATTGATCATGCTCGTTTGGGCAAGATTTTCTATCGCCAACCGACTTCAACAGATATGCAAGAAGATCTTGATACAGCGGTTATTCAACATGACCAGATTATTGATGCCATAGAGCGTCACAACGCAGGTGAAGCCGGTGAGCTAATCCGCGTGCACATGGATTTATCTCGCCGTCGAATGACTGAATATGTTGTTCCGGAAGGTATTAATGTTCCACTGACTTATTAATTAAAGGCAAAAACCTTTTACAAATAATACTTTCACTTACAGGAAAAGTAGGTGAGTGGACAATATAAATGGAGTTTTTGAAATGACTAAAGTTACAGCCTTACCTGCCGATGACCAGCGATGTGCATGGTATCACTTGAGCCCAAAACGAATGGTTAAACCAAGCCATAGAGGTAAAAGTACAGCGCGCTGGGCAGTCATTGGTGCAGGGTATACGGGCTTGGCGGCAGCACGTCAATTGGCACTTAATTTTCCGAATGATGAAGTCATCTTGATTGAAGCTCAAGAAGTTGGTTTTGGTACGGCTGGTCGAAATGCGGGTTTTGCAATTGATCTTCCACATGATATTGGTGCCGAAGACTATATCGGTGATATCGACATTGCCAAAACAACATTGAAGTTAAATTTGTTGGGTCAGTCTATTTTGCATGACTTGGTAAAAAAACACGCAATCGATTGTCACATGCGTCCAAGCGGTAAATATCAAGGTGCGGTAGAAGACCGTGGTATTAAGGTTTTGGAAGCTTATCAACGTGGCTTAGATAAACTTGGGCAAGAGTACCAAGTCATTCATGGTTCAGAATTACCGAGTCATATTGGAACATCATTTTATAAAAAAGCACTGTTCACACCAGGAACAATGCTGCTTCAACCATCAGCGTTAGTCAAAGGTTTAGCAGACAGTTTACCGTCGAATGTGACCCTATATGAAAATACAGCAATCACTGAAGTTGAATACGGCGATAAAGTTGTATTGAAGCACGACCTTGGTCAAATCACTGCGGATAAGTTGATTTTGGCAAACAATGCTTTTGGGCAACGTTTTGGTTTTTCACAGTTAAAACGCACCATGTTGCCAGTCTTTTTATATGCAAGTATGACTCGTCCCTTAACACCAAGTGAGCAAGCTGAATTAGGCGGTAAGGATTTCTGGGGTGTGATTCCATCAGACCCGTTTGGTAGTACCGTTCGCCGTACCCACGACAACCGTATTTTAATGCGCAACAGTTTTAGTTTTAACCCAAATGGAAAACCGAAACCGCATTGTCTAGAGCGTTTTATTTATAAACATCAGCGTTCGTTTGATAACCGTTTTCCAATGTTGCCAGACGTTAACTTTGAATATACATGGAGTGGTTCACTCGCATTATCGCAAAACCATAAAGGCTTTTTTGGTCAGCTTGCTCCAAATGTTTATGGTGCATTGTGTTGTAACGGTCTGGGAATTACCCGCGGAACAGTCACAGGTACGTTGTTAGCTGACTGGATTGCAGGCCAGCGTAGTGACTTGATTGATTTTCTTTTAGAAACCTCAGGTCCAAATAAAGTTCCACCTGAGCCATTCTTATCCATTGGTGTCAATGCAACCTTGTGGTGGGGGCAAAAAAAAGCAGGATTGGAAGAGTGATGTAAGTGGCATTAGGCTTATAGGTTTTTTATCAGATTAATTAGGTAAACAGCTTTAAACAGCGAAGGTAGCGAAATTGAATTTTCAGTTTCGCAGGGGCTATTCAACCTTAAATTTCTTAAATGTGTAGGAAACACATCCACTTCGGTGGACGAGTATTGGAGATAAAAATGGCAACGAATCATATGTCAATTGATGATGTGCCCGTAAATGGATTTCATCAGTTATTGAGTATTCGTACAGGTGGTGGTTGGCTACTGGATGGCTATGTTCTAAGTATTATCGGCGTTGCATTAATGCAGGCCGCTGCGCAATTACAGTTATCCAATTTTTGGCAAGGCATGATTGCGGCATCCGCTCTGTTCGGCATGTTTCTTGGCGGCTTTCTAGGTGGTTGGCTAAGTGACTTGATAGGGCGCAAGAAACTGTATTTCATTGCCCCAACTTTATTTGTTTTATGTTCTGTAGCTCAGCTTTGGGCTGATTCCGGATGGGTATTATTTTTATGTCGTTTCATGATCGGGATCGCAGTCGGTTTTGAATATGCCGCAGGCGGGTCATTACTGACTGAATTTCTACCGACCAAAGCACGTGGCCCTCGTTTAGCAATGCTTACAATCATGTGGTTTTTTGGTGCGATGCTAGCTTATCTCTTCGGCAATATGATTTTAAAGATGGATCTTACAGAAGCTTGGCGTTGGGTATTTGCGAGTCCTGCCGTGATTGGTCTGATTTTAATTTTAATCCGAATAGGTACACCAGAATCACCACGCTGGCTCATTAGTAAAGGTCGTAATGCTGAAGCGGAAGCCATTATTAAACAAGTATACGGACCATCTTTTTCACTTGCTAATGTGCCTGTTCAGAAAGAAGTTAAAAATTTATCTCTTAGTCAAATCTTGGCTTCGGGCTATGGCAAACGCGTATTTTTCTGCTCGATGTTTTGGATGTGTGCCGTGATTCCGGTATTTGCAGTGTATTCCTTTGCACCTCGTGTTTTAGATGCAATGAATCTCAAAGGCTCATGGGCTGAATATGGTTCAGTGGCAATTACTTTAATGTTCGTGGTGGGCTGTGCCATTGCAACCAAACTGATCAATGTGATGGGTCGTCGTAAATTAATCATTCACAGTTTCTTATGGTCAGGTTTGGCATTGCTAGGTCTGGGTGCATTTGCTGATGGTTCACAAATGCTGGTCTTGGTTTTGTTCTGTGCATACGCCGTATTAATTGGTGGGGCACAAGTCTTGGAATTGGTTTATCCAAATGAACTCTTTCCAACAGAAATGCGTGCGATTGGCGTGGGTATGGCAACTTCATTTTCTCGAATCGGCGCAGCGGTGGGTACATGGCTGGTTCCGATGTCATTAGACACGATTGGTATTGGCAACACGATGTTTGTAGCAGCAGGCGTCACCCTACTTGGATTGATTGTTTCGATTATGACGGCACCAGAAACCAAAGGGTTGAGTTTGGAACAAGCAACTTCTTTGAAAAATTAACAATGGATCGAGTTGCCATGATCCCAAGTTCTCAAATTGATGATGGCAACTCTCAACACACTTTAAAACGGAGAAAATATCATGACATTTTTTGAAGGCATTTATACACCAGCAATCACACCTTTAGCTGCTGACGGTTCAATTGATAAAGCTGCTTTTGCAGAAGTTTTAGAATATTTAATTGATGCAAAAGTACACGGGATTATTGTGGCTGCAACAACTGGTGAATATTACGCACATACTGCCGAAGAACGTTATGACCTTGCTAAATATGCGAAAGATGTTATTGGTTCACGTACTTCATTGATGGTGGGTACAGGCGCAATTCGTACCGAAGATTCAGTTGAATATGCAAAAGTGGCTAAAGAAATTAAAGCCGATAGTATTTTAGTGACTATTCCGCCTTATGCATTGCCAACTGAAAAAGAAGTTGCAGCTCATGCTTTAACAATTGATAAAGCAGCAGGCTTACCAATCATGTTCTATAACTATCCTGCTCGTATGGGCGTAAGCATGGGTAAAGAGTTTTTTGACACTGTATTTGCCGAATCAAAGAACTTTGTCGGTATTAAAGAAAGTTCTGGCGATATGAACCAGTTACATATGCTGGCGCGTAACTATCCATTTTTTGAAATTTCTTGCGGTTGGGATGATCAGGCACTTGAGTTCTTTGCATGGGGCGCACGTAGTTGGGTTTGTGCAGGTTCAAACTTTGTACCTCGTGAACACATTGCCTTATATGAAGCTTGTGTGATTGAGAAAGACTTCGACAAAGGCCGCCGCATTATGGCTGCAATGATGCCATTAATGGATTTCCTCGAAACTGGTCATTTCATTCAGTGCATTAAATATGGCTGTGAACTGAATGGCCTAAAAGCAGGCAGTGTTCGTGCGCCGTTACAAGATATGGATGCAGAAAAGAAACAAGCTTTCAAAGTGATTGTAGAAGAGCTTAAACGTGAAGTTGCAGACATTACAGGAGGTGTTTAATGTCTGAGCTTCTGACTGCATCGGAATATGCAACGATTGCCCAAAACTTATCGTTTCAGACTTTAGCCTTTATTGATGGTCAGTTTCAGGCATCTGTTTCAGGCAAAACGTTTAAAACGACCAACCCTGCAACAGGTGAATTACTTGCAGAAATTACTGCATGTAACAGCCAAGATGTGGACCTTGCGGTTGCTAAAGCTAAAGCTGCATTTGAGGATGGTCGCTGGCATCGTTTGTCTCCGAATGAACGTAAACACGTTTTACTTAAATTTGCCGATCTTCTAGAGAAAAATACAGTTGAACTGGCTGTTATGGAAAGTCTAGACAGTGGTAAGCCAGTCAGTGAATGCCAGTTAACTGATGTGCCAGAAATGATTCATACCATTCGTTGGCATGCGGAACTGATCGACAAGATTTATGACAATACAGCACCTGTAGGTTCAGATACTTTGTCGCTTGTGGTGCGCGAAGCGATTGGTGTAGTTGGGCTTGTTTTACCTTGGAATTTCCCATTGCTGATGCTGGCTTGGAAAATTGCGCCGTCTTTAGCGGCAGGCTGTTCGGTGGTGATTAAACCCGCTAAGGAAACGACTTTAACTGCGCTGCGTGTTGCTGAGTTGGCTGCCGAGGCTGGCATTCCAGCTGGTGTATTCAATATTCTACCGGGTGGTGGACGTGAAGTCGGTGAGCCACTAGGTAGACATATGGATGTCACTATGGTGAGTTTTACTGGCTCAACTGAAACAGGCCGTCTATTTTTACAATATGCTGCCGAATCGAATCTAAAACGTGTTGTTCTTGAGTGTGGTGGGAAAAACCCTGCTGTTGTGATGAATGATGTCGACGATTTAGATCAAGTTGCACAGCATATCGTGAATGGCGCTTTTTGGAACATGGGCGAAAACTGTTCTGCATCTTCACGTTTAATTGTTCATTCTGATGTTAAAGATGAACTATTAGGTTTAATCGGTGTTCACCTAAATGACTGGAAAATAGGTAACCCACTTGATCCGAACAATAAACTAGGTTCAATGGTCAGCAAATCACACTACGAAAAAGTGAAGTCTTATATCGATCAGGCAAAAGCTGAAAAACAAAGCATCGTTTTTGGTGGCAACACAGAACAAGATATTTTTGTTCAGCCTACCGTAGTAGATGGTATTAAGGCGACAGATACCTTGTTTAAAGAAGAGGTGTTTGGTCCAATTTTGTCGGTGACCACATTTAATACAATTGATGAAGCCATCGCACTTGCCAATGATTCAGTTTATGGCCTTGCAGGTTCGGTCTATACCAGTAACTTACGCAATGCGATCAAGCTTTCACGTGCTATTCGTGCTGGGGTAGTGACCGTGAACTGTTTTGGTGAAGGTGACATTACGACACCATTTGGCGGCTATAAAGAGTCTGGTTTTGGTGGCCGAGATAAATCGATTTGGGCACATGACCAATACACAGAATTAAAGACCATCTGGATTGATGTGTCTGAGTCTTAAAACTTCTGTAACCCTTGGTTCTTAGGAGCCAAGGGAGTTTAAAAAAAACACGTTAACTTTTAATTCGAAAACAAAAAAGTTTTTGAAGGGATCGTTTTATCCAAAATTCATTTAAATAAGGAAATGTAAATGAATAATGTCTATATCAAAAAAGTGGGAATGGGCTTGTTTGTAGTCGGTATGTCTATACCTGTTTTTGCTGGTGTAACTTTCGGTGACCCAAAAACTGAACTAGGAGCAGTTACAGTTTCTGGAACTTTACGGGCTAACTATCAAGATAAACACTACGGCGAATCTGCTTCTGATCAGAAAATTAAGTTCGATGCGGCAATTCTAAATGTGGCTTATGAATCACCCGACTGGTTTGGTAAGGTCCAATACCGCTGCTATCAATACGATAAATTTTGTGATTTCTCGACCTTGGTACAGGCCTATGCAGGTTACCGTTTAAATGCGACCGATAATATTACAGTCGGTTTACAGCCAATTCCTTTTGGTCCAGGCCGCTATTGGGATAGCAGCTTCTATGCGGGTATTAATAATACTATGGGCCTCCAAGACGCTCTAGATTTAGGCGTGAACTATCACTTTGAGATGCCAACCGCGACCAAAGTTGATCTTGCATATTTCGCAACTGACGGTGGTAACTACCACGGAACAAGTAAAGATTCTGCACGCTATACTGCCAATGTAGTCACTTCATCCGATCCACTTAAAACCAACCTCAATGAAAAAAACATGTGGATGGCACGTGTTGATCAAGACCTTAAGTTTTTAAGTACAGATGATTTAAAAGTATCGGTTGGGGGAAGCTACTGGTATTCGGATATTGAAAATAAAAAGACATCTGCCGATGGAAATCGAAACACATGGGCTGTGTTTAACCGTATCAACTATAAAAACCTGAATGTGGTACTGACAGGTGGCAGACAGTCGATTAGCAACAAAGATGCCTTAAGTCCAGCAAGCTCTACTTTTGGTTCGTTTGATAGTGAATACGACATTGCCAATAAAGGCTATTTCTACACCGTAGATACGAGCTACACCTTTAAGAATGTAAAAGATTCACTCAATGTTACGCCTTATGTAGTGTTCAGTGGTTTCAACAAGAAAGAACAAGACTTTGATGACTCACAGCGCAACATTGTGGGTGTGGCATGGGACTACAAAAATGTTTCGCTCTATACCGAATATTTAATGAGTAAAAATGACCCATTTGTGGGTGGAACGGGCAACTCACTTGCAGCGGGTGATGATGGCAAGTGGAACAAGCTCTTAAATGTGATGCTGGTTTATAACTTCTAAGAGTTGCGCCTTAACTGATCAATTACTTCTATTAACTACGCTCTCAAGAAGACCTGACAAGAATGCTTGAGAGTAATTTAAAAGTGTTAAAAAGATGAAACCAATACGTAAAATCTTAGTTGCCAACCGTGGTGAAATCGCAATTCGAGTGATGCGTGCTGCTACAGAAATGGGCATTCGCACGGTCGCAATTTATGCAGAAGAAGATAAATTTGCCCTGCATCGCTTCAAGTCGGATGAAGCTTATCGGGTAGGCGCAGGCAAAAAGCCAATCGCGGCTTATCTGGATATTGAAGATATTATCCGTATTGCACTTGAGGCAGGGGTGGATGCCATCCATCCGGGCTATGGTTTCTTGTCCGAAAACCCTGAGTTTGCCGAGGCCTGTAGCCAAGCGGGAATCCGTTTTATCGGTCCAAAACCGGAAGTGATGCGTCAGTTAGGCAACAAGGTAATGGCACGTAATGTCGCAATGGTTGCATGTGTGCCTGTTGTTCCTGCCACATCGGCACTACCGGAACGTATTGAAGACTGTCAGTTACTGGCCGCTGAAGTGGGTTATCCACTTATGCTCAAAGCGAGCTGGGGTGGTGGTGGCCGTGGCATGCGTGTGGTTGAAAATGAAAGTGAACTCGAAGATGCAATTACGGTTGCACGTCGTGAAGCCAAATCTGCATTTGGCAATGACGAAGTCTATTTAGAGAAACTGATTCGCCATGCCCGCCATGTTGAAGTACAGATCTTGGGTGATACCCATGGCAATATCGTGCATCTGTTTGAGCGGGATTGTACCGTACAACGACGCAACCAGAAGGTGGTCGAGCGTGCGCCTGCACCTTATTTGTCTGAAATACAGCGCAGTAAAATCTGTGACGCTGCTTTAAGACTGGCCCGTGCGGTAGATTACACCCATGCGGGTACGGTTGAGTTCTTAATGGATGCTGAAACAGAGGACTTCTACTTTATTGAAGTTAACCCGCGCATTCAGGTTGAACATACGGTTACTGAAGAAATTACTGGCATTGATATTGTTAAGGCACAAATTCGGGTGACCGAAGGAGCTGCGGTTGGCGATGGCAGCAGTTTTATTCCACCACAAGAGCAGATCAAACTTTTAGGCCATGCATTGCAATGTCGACTCACCACCGAAGATCCTAAAAATGGCTTTATGCCGGACTATGGGCGCCTGACCGCATTTCGTAGTGCAACCGGTTTTGGGGTGCGGGTAGACAGTGGTACAGCTTATACCGGTGCAGTCATTACGCCATATTATGATTCTTTACTCGCTAAAGTCACGGTTCGCGGTGCAAGTGGTGATGAAGCCAATGCCCGTATGCTACGAGCGTTACAGGAGTTTCGTATCCGCGGCGTCTCAAATAATCTGGCATTTCTAGAAAATGTGGTAACCCATCCTTTATTTACACAAGGCACCTGTACCACCCGATTTATTGATACCACACCTGAATTATTTAACCTTAAACCTAAGCAGGACCGTGCGACTAAGTTACTAGAGTTTTTAGGGGACATTACCGTCAATGGACAACCTGAACTCAAAGGGCGTTCATTGCCTGAAACCGTTCCAGCTCCGGCACAGCTACCGACATTTAACTTAAACCAGCCTCTTCCGAGTGGAACCCGAGACCAGTTTAAATTACTGGGTGCAGAGGGTTTCTCAAACTGGATGCTTGATCAAAAGCGTGTATTGGTCACTGATACCACCATGCGAGATGCCCACCAGTCCTTATTTGCAACACGAATGCGTACCGCAGATATGCTAGCGATTGCACCTTATTATTCCCATATGGCCAGTGAGCTATTTTCACTAGAGTGTTGGGGCGGGGCAACCTTTGATGTGTCGATGCGCTTTTTAAAAGAAGATCCGTGGGAGCGTCTGGCTCAACTTCGTGAAGCGGTGCCGAACATTCTATTTCAAATGCTGCTTCGCTCATCCAATGCAGTGGGTTATACCAACTATCCAGATAATGTCGTTCGTCACTTTATTGCACAGGCTGCACAAGGTGGGGTTGACCTGTTCCGTGTATTTGATTCGCTAAATGCAGTCGATAACATGCGGGTTGCCATTGATGCAGTTCGAGAGTCTGGCATGCTGTGTGAAACAGCAATCTGCTATACCAGCGATATCTTTGACAACAACCGCAGATATAACCTTAACTACTATGTCGATATGGCAAAGCAACTGCAAAAAGCAGGGGCGAATATCCTTGCCATTAAGGATATGGCCGGTATTTGTAAGCCAGCCGCAGCCCGTGAACTCATCAAGGCATTGAAAGAAGAAACCGGATTGCCGATTCATTTTCACACACATGACACCAGTGGTATTGCCGCGGCCAGCATTTTGTCTGCCATTGATGCGGGTGTAGATGCAGTCGATACCGCCATGGATGCCATGAGTGGACTCACTTCACAACCGAGCATGGGCTCGGTGGTTGCAGCCTTACAAAATACCGATCGTGATACAGGACTCAACCCTAACAACCTGCAGCAGCTTTCTACTTACTGGGAAGGTGTCCGCCATATCTACGCACCGTTCGAGGCAGATATGCGTGCGGGTACAGCCGATGTCTATCACCATGAAATGCCGGGTGGACAATATACCAATTTACGTGAACAGGCTCGCTCTCTAGGCATTGAAGAACGCTGGTCTGAAGTTTCCGATGCCTATGCACAAGTCAACTTATTGTTTGGGGACATTGTGAAAGTTACTCCAACCTCTAAAGTGGTGGGTGACATGGCTTTATATATGGTGTCGAATCACCTGAATTCAGAAGATATTAAAAAACCGAAACTTGAGATTGATTTCCCTGAATCGGTGGTTTCACTGTTTAAAGGTGAGCTAGGCACCCCAGCACATGGTTTTCCAAAAGAGTTACAGCACAAGGTATTAAAAGGTGCAGCCCCGTTAAGTGATCGTCCTGGAGCAGTGATGCCGCCAGTCGATCTGGTGGGTGAGAAAGCAATGCTTGAAAATATGTTCGGGAAACAACTGTCTGAACAGGAACTGGCGTCATATTTGATGTATCCAAAAGTCTTTACCGACTTTATGAAGCACAAACTGAAATATGGCACGGTATCAAGCATTCCATCTTCAGCTTTCTTTTATGGTTTAAAAGAGCAAAGCCCTGTCGAAATTGAGCTTGAACGCGGCAAGACACTGGAAATAAAGCTGTTGGGCCGTTCGGAAGCCAAAGATGGCATGATTGATCTGTTTGTAGAGCTGAATGGTCAGTTACGTCTGGTGCAGATTAAACAGGCAAGCCAAAAAGAAGTGACGGCTCATCCGAAAGCTGACCCGACAAATCCGAAACATATCGGTGCTTCGATGCCGGGCATGATTAGTACAGTGCCTGTGAAACTGGGACAGTCTGTCAAGAAAGGCGATACTTTATTTACCATTGAAGCGATGAAGATGGAGCTTGCCATTAAAGCTGATCAGGACTGCGTGGTTCAGGAGGTTTTAATGAGTGCAGGTAAGCAAGTTAGAAATATGGATTTGGTTTTAGTCGTTCAATAGAGCGACTCTCAATTTGAGAAGTGGTTTAAAGATATGATAAGCAAGAGAAATGCAACGTTAATAGGGCTCATCGCAGTTTTGCTATGGAGTTCTATTGTTGGATTAATTCGTAGTGTAAGCGAAAGTTTGGGAGCAACTGGTGGTGCAGCCATGATGTATAGTGTTGCCTCTATCTTTCTCCTGATTAGCATTGGATTTCCAAAACTGAGTGAATTCCCTAAGCGCTATTTAGTTTGGGGAAGTCTATTATTTGTTTCCTATGAGTTATGTCTTGCCTTATCTATTGGTTATTCAAATACCAATCGCCAAGCCATTGAAGTGGGAATGGTCAATTATTTATGGCCAGCTTTAACCATGGTCGCGGCTATTTTATTTAATAATCAAAAATCTAACTGGTTAGTAATTCCTGGATTTGTGATTGCCATTTTGGGAATCTGCTGGGTACTTGGGGGTGAGCAAGGACTTGATTTGGCAAGCATGCTCGAAAATATAAAAGATAATCCGCTCAGTTATGGGCTGGCTTTTATCGGTGCATTAATTTGGGCCACTTACTGTACAGTAACTGCAAGAATCGCCAACGGAAAAAATGGTGTAACACTCTTTTTTATGCTTACAGCTCTGGTGTTATGGGTGAAATACCTCCTCATTGGCGGGGCGCCAATGGTATTTAATTTCCATGCTGTGATCTATCTTGTGCTTGCTGCTGCGGCAATGGGTTTTGGCTATGCCGCATGGAATGTCGGGATCTTGCATGGCAATGTAACGATTTTGGCAGGTGCGTCTTATTTTATACCTGTGTTTTCAGCAGCTCTGGCAGCAATCGTTTTACAAACACCGCTTTCAACGTCGTTTTGGCAGGGGGCAGCTATGGTATGCATCGGCTCGGTTTTATGTTGGCTTGCCACGCGGCAGAAGCGTTAAAAACCGATAGTGGGGTTTTCAAAATTGAGTTCAATTTCTAACGGTTTGAAGTAAAGAAATATTGAATCTCTCTAGCCATCTTTCTAATAAAAGGACGAATAACTGACCAGTTTGTAGACATCCAGCAAATAAAGGAACCTGCTGTCACCATTGCAGTTCCTTGCCAAAAGCTCATAGACAATTGAGTTTGCAAAACGAGCATTGCCAAAAGAGATGAAATGATCGGGGTAAAGTAAGATGCAACAACCAGCATGGTAATATTTCCATGAATAATACCAATATTCCATGCTGCATAACCTAAACCAATAGCAACAGAAGCGACCGCTAAAGTTATAAATGTCGCTAGATCGATAGAGGGTAGAGTTGCGTGACCTATGATAAATAGCTTAATCCATAGGGTGAGCGCTACACAGATAAAGAAAATAGAAATTGGATTTTGTCCATTGCTCATTTTCTTGGTTAACACGCAGTAAAAAGCCCAAATGACAGCGCCTGCAAAGGCCAAAATATAACTTAAAGGATTGCTATGAAAATTATCAACAATACTATTGAGACTAAAATCACCATTTCCGGTCTGAATAAAAATGATGCCTGAAATTGAGATGAGTAAACCTAAAATAATAATAAAATTAAACTTTAGTTCTTTAAAAATGACAAAGGCTAAAACTGTTAAGCTTGGCCAGAGGTAATTCACAATACTCACTTCAATAGCCTGTTGAGCTGTCTTGGAATAAGCAATTGCAAATGAAAAACAAAGTTCATAAGCAATGAATAAAGCAGTACCTAAAATTAAATACTTTTTAGAAATTAACTTAAAATTTGGAACTCTAAAAATAATAAGCAATAGCACGGCACTGAAAGTATAAATCAGCGTAATACCCATATCGGGACCAATTGCGGCAGTAATATGCTTAACAAGGCCGACCATAGATGCCCACATGAGAATGGCGCTTAAACCAATCAATGTTGCTAAATTTTTTGACATAGGAAAACTGACTAACTCAAATAATGGACTGAGCTGCTAACAGGAAGTAGAAAAAGCATGAAGCATCACAGGTTAAAAGAATTTAAGGTCAAAAAATAGGTTATATAGGACAATTTATATAAAATATCGCGTTTTAGTAGCGTGGTTAAATAGAATTATTATTTGAGTTTTTCTACTTCATGACGACGTTTTCTATAGGTAAAAGGAGTTTCGCCATATTGTTTTTTAAACCAGAGAATAAAATGAGAGGCATCAGAAAAACCACATTCAATAGCAATATTGGTGATGTAAGCATTGGTGTTGGCAAGTAATTTTCTGGCATGTTCGAGTCTTAATTTACGCCAATAATTTGATGGTGGTTCATTGGTACTCGATAAAAATGCGCGGTGCAGTTGTCTTGGGTTAGTTCTCGCATGCTCTGCTACTTCTTTTAATGTAACGTGCGCACTTAAATTTTCACTCATAAAAGCTATAGCTTTAGAGACAATATTATTTTCATAGGTAGTTGGGCTATCTAAATGTATCTCGTCTTTTTCATCAATGATTTGTTTGTCAGTATTAATGAGTAAATATTCTAAGCTTTTTTGTGCCCGAATATCACCACAATGACGCCGTATTAAATCCGCAGCTAAATCTATGGCAGTTCCACCAGGGCAAGTGAAAATACCTTGATCTTCAACATAAGCTTTATCCACCACCGTGATTGCTTTAGGAAATCTTTCTGAAAACTCTTCTCTGGTCGTAAAGTGAATTGCACATTTCCGACCATCCATGAGTCCTGCATTTCCTAACACAAAACAGCCTGAACAAAAGGCAATAATTGGTATTTTTGCGTTATGTATTTCGTTGAGTATTTCTAATAATTTTTCTGGGGGATTGCGTGTTTCTGTGAGTAAACCACCTGCAATGACAATGTAATCATAATTTTCTTTTAAAGCTTTTAGGTTAAGTGAGGTTGTTGGATTAACGGATAATCCGCAACTTGCAGTAACTGGCTCATCATTAAAAGTCATCCAGTCCCATTTGCAGTAAATTTGCAAACTACGAAAAGACTTGTCTGCTGCAAATCTAAGAGATTCAACGAAACCGGAAATAGGTGCTAAGGTGAATTTATTCATCAGAATAAATCCAACACGTAAATCCGGGTGAACCGAGGAGAGACTTTCTTCAGAGGGAGATGCTTCATCATAAGCATGAGAAGATGAGTTCTTCATATCTTTCACCGTCAATATCCATTTAGAGCAGTGATTCTTAGAATCTGCTATGTTTATTATATGCATGAAATGGAACAAAAGAAATTTCTTAATAAAACAACATTTTTACGAGGAAAATATGGAAGTCATTAAAACGGTTGGTGTTGTTGGAGCAGGTGTAATAGGTGCAAGTTGGACGGCCTTATTTTTATATAAAGGATTTAAAGTTAAGGTTTATGACCCGTATCCGATCGATGAAGCGGTCTTTAAAAAAAGAATATCTGCAAATTTAAACGATTTATTGGCTTTAGATGAAAATGCTGAACACGGTTATTCTCCGCAAGATGTGCTGCTTCATCTAGAAATCTTTAATCACTTAAAAGATGCAGTTTCAGATGTAGATTTTATTCAAGAAAATGCCCCTGAACGTCTCGATGTAAAACAACAGTTATATCAAGAAATCACAGCATATTGCCCTGAACATACCATTATTGCCTCAAGTTCATCGGGCTTAAAAGTGTCTGATTTTCAAAAAGAGGCGCGGCATCCTGAACGTGTTTTATTAGGTCATCCTTTTAATCCGCCTCATCTCTTACCCTTGGTCGAGATCGTTGGTGGTAATTTGACAGATCCCCAAATTTTGAAACAGGCTTCTGAGTTCTATAAACAACTGGGCAAAAATCCAATTGTTTTAAATAAAGAAGTAAAAGGGCATGTCGCAAACCGTTTGCAGGCTGCGCTATGGCGAGAAGCTTTTTCATTGGTTGAACAAGGCGTGTGCTCTGCCGAAGATGTCGATGTCGCGATTACCAGCGGGCCGGGTTTAAGATGGGCGCTCTTTGGTCCCTATATTAATATGCAGCTTGCAAACCAAAAGGGGTTTAAAGAGGCAATTCATCATTTAGGCCCACCAATGACAGAATGGTGGAATGATATGCACGCATTTCAACATTCAGACGAGACAACAGATTTATTGGAAGCAGAAACCAATCAGCTTTTAAACCAATATAAAGATGTCGATTTATACCAAACTAGAGACAAAGGTCTGGTCGATATCTTAAAGCTCAGACAGCAACTTAAAATTGATTAAGTCAAATCTTTAAGACAAAGCCAATCATTTTAGTGTATGGATGATTGGCTTTTTGCTGGGTTAAATAACAAAAACAGCTCTCGCAAAAACTAATTTACATTCATTAAATGTTACTGAAATCTCTATCGCGTTGCATTTGAACTATATGCCTTACGTGAAAGGTAAGAAACGTTGCAAACCGTAAAGAAAGCCTCCTCATAATCAAATGACATGATAGAAAATAGAGGAATAACAATATGCGTGCTCTTACTTACCACGGTGCAGAAGATGTTCGAGTAGAAACTGTAGCGGACCCTATTATTCAAGAACCAGATGACATTATTTTACGAGTGACTGCCACAGCGATATGTGGCTCTGATTTACATTTATATCGAGGCAAAATCCCTAGAACCGAACAGGGCGATATCTTTGGGCACGAGTTTATGGGCGTGGTTGAAGAGGTGGGTCCCGCCGTCACCGCAGTGAAAAAGGGTGATCGAGTCATTGTTCCTTTTGTGATTGCCTGTGGTGAATGTTTCTTTTGTCAGCTTGATCTGACCGCTGCATGTGAAACCACCAATACAGGACGCGGCGCAATTATTAATAAAAAACAAATTCCACCAGGTGCAGCTTTATTTGGCTATAGTCATCTTTACGGCGGTATACCGGGCGGGCAAGCAGAGTATGTGCGTGTGCCAAAAGCCAATAAAGGCCCTTTTAAAGTGCCAACTTCACTGTCAGATGAAAAAGTACTTTTCTTGACTGATATTTTACCGACTGCTTGGCAGGCAGTGACCAATGCCCAAGTGAAACGTGGCTCAACTGTTGCAATTTATGGTGCTGGACCAGTCGGGCTATTAAGTGCTGCTTGTGCCAAGATGCTTGGTGCTGAAAAGATATTTATGGTCGATCACAATGACTATCGATTGAACTATGCAGTGGCAACATACGGCGCCATTCCAGTAAATTTTGATGAAGTCGATGCGGCCGAGTTTATCATTCAACATACCGACAATTACCGTGGTGTCGATGCCGTGATTGATGCAATTGGTTTCGAGGCTAAAGGCAGTATCATTGAGACAGTTCTCACCAATTTAAAACTAGAAGGTTCAAGTGGTGCAGCACTGCGTCAATGCATTGCCGCGGTTCGCCGTGGTGGTGTGGTCAGCGTACCGGGTGTATATGCAGGCCCGATTCATGGTTTCTTGTTTGGTGATGCTTTTGATAAAGGCTTAACTTTTAAAATGGGCCAAACCCATGTGCATCAATATTTACCGCAACTCTTAGAACTGATTGAGCGTGGTGAATTATCACCTGAAACGATTATTACCCACCGAATGAAATTAGAAGATGCCGCAGAGGGATATCGTATTTTTAATGAAAGAGAAGAGGACTGCCGTAAGGTGATTCTGCTTCCTTAAAATGCTTAGTCTTATCATTCCATTTCTAATCGTCCAAAAGCCTCTTACTAATGTGAAGAGGCTTTTGAAAATTTGGCATCGATTTTTAATTGCCGAGTGGAACTAAAGTTTCATGTAAGTAAACCCAATAACATTTTTCGTCTTCTACTTTAATGCAGGCTGTCGAAGTGCGTAATGTTTCGGTTTCACTCGTTTGCTGATGTTCCTGATATTGCACCCAACAATAATTTTCAAATTCGTATAAAGCTGCACTTTTAAGAATGCTAATTTTTAAAGAAGGTTTCTTGCCCATATTTTGGCTGAATAAACTCTTCACTTCAGTTAAACCAATACTCTGCCCTTGAACCGTTACCATCTTAAAATTTTGATCAAAACTATCTAAAAGTGGGTTAAGATTTTGTTCTGCATTTTGGCCTGTAAATACATTTTCGATCAACACATGCAAGTCAATTACACTTTGAATAGCTTGATCCATTTGATTAGACATGATTTTTCTCCTTTAAAATGGGAATTAATGAAATGATGCAGAGTAGAGCTGCAATTAAAAAAGTATGTTGATAACGGATTATGCCGTTTGAAGAAGACATCAAGTTATATATTGAAATAAGAACAACCGTGCCGACACTAAATGAAACTTGGCGATTAATATTCCAGAGCACGCTACCTTGTAATAAATCTTTTCCAGTGAAATCAATCAATGAACTAATTTGGGCAATATTGGCACTTAGTCCGCCTCCCATTCCCATCAATAAATAAGCGAAAATTAAAAGGCTGAATTGATTGCTATTGGAAATATAAACTAAAAAGAAAATACCAAGACTATGCAATATAATTCCAATGATAAGTAAATATTTTTTACCCAGTTTTTGGTAGAGCAGTCCGCCGTTGACCATCGCCACCAATGCACCGGCTGCATAGAGCAACATAAATAAGCCGGTTTGTTTTGCATTAAAGCCAAAGTTGATCTGTAAATTAAAAATATTGAGTAAATTAACGCCTGTAAAAATACCGGGAACAGCGTAATAAATAATAAATGCATTGCGTAAATTTTTATTTTTTAATAATTGTAGGTTGAGAACTGGATGATCGGTTTTCTTTGCATGATGAAGATAAAAAGTAAGCATTCCGACCGAAATTAGAAAACTGCCTATAGCCAACGTGGCATTATGATAATCCCCATAAAACGAAAAGGAGAGTAATAAACATAAAAGGCTTATATTAAAAATAAGTAAGCCCCGAATATCAGGTTTTACGCTAGGTACATTCTCTGTTTTTTTAATCCATAACCATGCTAAAGCCGCAGCAATTAAAGAAAAGGGAAGATTTGAAAAAAATACCCATCGCCAGTTTAATGAATCAATAATCGCTCCACCAATCGCTGGTGAAAATGCAGGGGCAATAAGCGCAATTGCCATAATCATTGTAGAAATGCGTTGGCGTTCTTGGTTTGGGAATAAGGCATATACCAGTGCTTGACCGACTGGAATTAATAAACCACCTGCTATGCCTTGAATAAATCGCCAAAAAATTAAGCTATAAATCGATTCACTTGAGCCAATAAGCCAGATGCTTAAAGAAAATAGAAGCATTGAATAAGACAATAACTTTTGATTTCCTAACTTGCTGGCTAACCATAAGCTCATTGGCATGATTAGAATCAGACCTAGAATATAGGCATTTGTTACCCAAGCGACCATACTCTGGCTGATTGAAAATGACGCTGAAATATTGGGTAATGCGATTGCTGACATAAAAATATTAATGCAATCAATAAAGAACCCAAGTAAAAACACCGTTGCTATTTTATATCGATAAGACATACCTACCTCCGAGCAGGCAGGGTAAGATCCAGCACTTTTATTGTCGATACAGGCGAAGTAAAATCATTGTTTAATAATTTCAAACAATCGGCTAAATTGTGCAAAAAAATCTCAAGCAAATTACCAGTTTTTTACAGGTCGTTGATTCTGGATCATTTACTAAGGCTGCTGAAACTTTAGGCTTAAGCCGATCAATGGTAAGTATTGATATAAAACAATTAGAAAAGCAGTTAAATACAAGCCTTTTAATTCGTAACACCCGCAACATTGCATTGACGGAAATAGGTCAACAGTTTTATGAAGATTTTAAGCAAATTCAACTTCATATTGCTGAGGCTTTGGAACGTAGTCAGCATTTAGGAACAAGTATTACAGGCACTTTACGGTTTTCGTCAACTAATGAGTTTGGACAGCGTTTTATTCTGCCATTGCTTCCTGAGTTTTGTCGGCTTTATCCACATTTACGTTTACAGTACTCGTTTAATTCATCTCTCGATGATTTAGTGACTGAAAAATTAGATCTAGTTATTCGGCTAGGAAATTTAAAAAACTCCTCTCTAAAAACTCGAAAAATCGGAGAATATCCAATTTATCTTGTGGCTACTCCGCAGTTTATAAAAGACCATCCTATAGAAAATATATCCGATTTAGCGGCTGTTCCTTGGATTGGCCATACCTTATTAAATTGGCAAGATTCACAATATATTTTGCAAAACAGTTTAGGGGAGCAATATTCATTACCATTTATTCGAAGTCAGTATGAATCAAACTCGGTTACTGCAATTCATCAAATGGTTCTATCTTCTTTAGGAGTTGCTATTTGTCCAGCATGGTTAGTTGATGAAGATATTCAACAAAATCGCTTAATTCGGTTATTTCCTGACTTTTCATTACCTCTACAAAGTATTCAATTACTTTATCCTCATACCTCTAATTTACCGGCCAAAACGAGGGCATTTATAGACTATTTAATAGTCCATCTTTCTTTTAGATAAACTGAAAAGTATGTAAGTTGTGGAAGATAAGCAATTTTATATAAATAGACAATTCTGTCTGTTTTTTATAAAATATCGATGATTATGACTCAGTTTTTATAATAATGATGTCCCATAAAATATTTCAAATTTTAGATAGTTTAGGTTTAGTCGCACAGAACCGCGTTCTTCATGTGCAATTCTCCAACGCATCATTAAATAACCAAGTCTTCTTACAACGCGTTGAGGGCGAGCATACGCTCAACCAAGGTAGCGTTGCTGAATTACTGTGTCTGTCGACGAACGCGCATATTGCATTAAAACAATTTATTGGCTGTCAGGTGGCTGTCGATCAGGTCACTGACACAGGTCAGTTCTTTAGAACCACAGGTATTATTACCGAAGCGAGTCAGGGGCAAAGCGACGGCTCACTCACCATTTATAACTTAACCTTAAAAGACCCAACTGCACTCTGGCATAAACGCCGTAATAGCCGCGTGTTTATGAATAAAAGCGTGCGCGATATTAGCGAAATTCTGTTTAAAGAATGGCAGGGCAAAAGCCCGCTGTTTGCCTCAAGTCTAACGCTCGACACATCTGGTTTAAGCAAAGACTACGATGTGCGTCCGTTTGTGATGCAGTCAAACGAAAGCGACTATGACTTTTTAACCCGTCTATGGCGTAGCGAGGGCATTAACTGGCTAGTTGATGAATCTCAGCTTTTTGTCGCTGACCCGAATGCGTCCATTCAGCCACAAGTCTTACGCTTAATTGACGATAATCAGCACTATCAAGCTCTTGAACGTCATAGCCTACGCTATCAACGCAGTAGTGCGACAGAACAGTTCGATACCATTACTCAAGTTAAAGCTGAGCGCCGCTTACAGCCGACGTCTGTACATGTGCAACGCTGGCAAGCCGATGTCCTGCAACAAGAAGAGGGTAGTGGCAGCGTACAAGGTACACAAAAGCACAGCGAACACTATGACAATGCCAGCTTAAACCTTGAAGATGCATGGCATGTTAGCCCCGCGTGGATGCAGGACTTAAAAGGCGAAGACCAAGCCACTGCTTCAGGCAATAGCCAGATTGAACAGCTTAACCAGCATATTAATGCTTATCATCACTTGAGTTCGAAACAATTTACAGTTTCAGGCAACGTCCGTGATGCACAGGTAGGTTACTGGTTTGAGCTGAATGATCACCCAGAACTCGACCAACACGACAGTGCTGATAAAGAGTTCTTAATTTTAAGCAAACACTACTATAACCAGAATAATTTACCGAAAGAATTACAACAGCAACTTGAGCGTCTGTTGCCAAAGGATAAGCTCAAAGCAGCCCAACTCGACAGCCAAAATCCTGAGCAACGCCACTTTGCTGAGCTGAATGTTGTTCGACGTAATGTTAAAGCTGTGCCTGAATATAGCCCGTTAGAGCACCGTCCAGCAGCTTACCCACAGCGCGCTAGAGTGGTGGGGTTGGAAGGTGAAAGCATTCATGTCGATCAATGGGGACGTATTAAAGTCCGCTTCCTGTTTACCCGAGCTGACGACCATAGCCATGACGGTGGAGCAGGCAGTAACGACAATGACACTGACTCGGCTTGGGTCGATGTGCTCACTCCGTGGGCAGGTGCAGGTTATGGAGCACGCTTCTTACCACGTGTCGGTGAGATTGTCGTCATCGACTTCTTTGACGGTAACATTGACCGCCCATTTGTGGTGGGACGTATTCACGAAGCCGAACGTTACCCGACCCAGTTCGACCAGAAAGGTCAATTACCTGATACTAAAAAACTCAGTGGTATCCGTTCAGAAGAAGTCGATGGTAAAGGCTTTAACCAGCTACGCTTTGACGACACTACAGGACAAATCAGTGCCCAGCTACAAAGCAGCCATGCGGCAAGCCAATTAAACCTCGGTAACTTAAGCCATCCAAAAGACAAAGCGGAAAGTGACGGTCGTGGTGAAGGTTTCGAACTCAGAACAGACCAGTGGGGTGCAGTTCGAGCCGGTAGTGGCTTACTCGTTAGTACTCACAAACAGGACCAAGCTCAAGGTGTACATCTTGATGCAAATGAGGCCAAACAACAAATTGAAGGAGGCTTTAGCAATGCCAAGGCACTCAGTGAAGTTGCCAAAAATCAGCAAACTGATCCATTGGAAGTTCTTGAGAACTTAAAAACGTTCATAGAACAAATTGAAGAAAAAGATCAAGACAAAGCTGCCGCTTTTAAGCAAGCTTTGATGATATTAACTGCACCTAACAGTATTGCTCTAGCCAGTAATGAAGACATTCACCTCAGCGCAGATGCTCAGTTAAGTCAAACTGCTGGTGATAGCATTAACCTGTCTACCCAAAAGAATTTAATCGCGCATGCCCAAAACAAGATCAGCCTTTTTGCGGCTCAAGAAGGGGCAAGACTCTATGCAGGCAAAGGCAAAGTTGAGATACAAGCACAAGGCGATGGCGCAGATTTAATTGCCCGTAAAGCTGTGCAGATTATTTCTACAGAAGACAAAATTGAAATTAGTGCTTCTAAAGAAATTGTTATCACGGCAGGCGGGTCTCAAATCAAGATTAATGGCTCGGGAATTTTCCCTGTCACTGGCGGCAAGTTTGAGGTGAAGGCTGGGCAGCATTTGTTTATGGGGGGAGGGAGTGCTTCTGCTACTTTGCCTGCTTTGCCAGCAGTAGGAAAAAATACGGGTTCAATAGAGCTTAATTATGTTTATGAAGATTTATCTCCTGTAAAACAAGCAACATATGAACTTTTATTTGAAGATGGGACCAGTAAAAAAGGTATGTTGGATGCAAATGGTTACGCTAAAATTGACAATATCGAGTTAGGTAAGAAAGCCAAAGTTTTATATGGTGAAGATATTAGAGTTAAACCAGAACATTTTATAGATCTTTTGAAAAATCCTATTGCTGAGCAAAAAATACGTACTGAAGAAGATGTGTTATTTGCGAGGGCAACATTTTCTGATACATACAATGCTTATCTAAAAGATAATTTTTTTGATGATGAAATTGAAGAAATGCAAAATAACAGTGAAATAATACATGACTACTATGATGATTATATTTTAGAAAATGAAATTACACCTGAGACAAAACCATATAAAGAAATGCATTCGAAAGATTTAACAGATGAAGAAGCTGAATCCGAGCGTAGTTATCAAGAAGGTGATATTTAATGGCGACTTTACCTTCTGTACCAGCAAAAGCAACTAAACAACCTGTAACACAAAGAGTAACACCTCAGCAGTTAAAAAAAGCAGATGATGATGTGGGAAAGTGGTTTTTAGGCTTACTAGATGGGAGCGGTACGGGGCCTAGTCAAATTATTGTTACAGCAATTTTAGGATGTGTTCCGGTTGTAGGACAATTATTTGATTTACGTGATTTAATTAAGGGAATTATCTTAGTAGCCACAAATCCGGCTAATATAATGGGATGGGTAGATTTAGTTATAACTTTAATTGGATGTATTCCTGGTTTTGGAGATGCATTCAAAGCAGGGTTTAAGCTTGCAAGAAGTGGTGCAAATGCAGAGCGTGTATTTGATGCTATGCGTAAATATGCCAAAATAGATCCTAAAAAAGCATTAAAAGAAATGGATTGGAATCAACTTAAAAACAAATGCCTTTCTTTACTCAATAAAATGATTGATGAATTTGTAGATGTTCTTGATTCTTGGTTGGCAAAACAAGTAATGGGTAGACCCAAAGTAAACGAAGTAATTCGTATGCTTCAACAAGTAAAAAAAGATGCTCCAAAATATATGAATTCTGCGTTTGCAGAAATTCAAAAAACAGTTAATCAAATGTTGAATATGCATCCCCCATTACCGAGTACAGCAGCAGCTAAGACGACACGTCAAGTTCCACCTAGACAGACGGCAGTTGCAGGGAAAGGAAAAAACTCATCTCAACAACCTTCAAGTCATCAACGAGGTGGAGCACAGCAGCAAGTAAAAGATAAAGCTCCGACTGTTCAGAGTTCTGCTGCTAATAAAACAAAGCGTAGTCAAGAAATTAGGCAATCGAAAAAAAAGCGTTGGTCTACGGGGGTGCCTGCTGAGCATATTGTGGATTATTATTCAAAAGAAAGACGAAAGGGTTTACGTAAAATTAATGATAATGGACGTTTAATAGAAGAACATGATCGTTTAAAGCGTAATGCGGCGGGTGACCGGATACGTAAACAAGATATTAACCAAACTGGTATAGATCATTTGTGGTTTGGAAGTCATAAAGGTCGTAAATATTTGGTTGGTGAAACAAAGGGAAGTATTTTTGGCCATTTTGCTTTTTTAGCGGGAATGGCAGATTCTGATGCTAAAGCAATTGAAGGTAATCGGAGTGAGATTGGTAAAATTTTTGATGAGAAGACTGAGTACAATGAACAGTCAGGGTTAGGTAAAAGATCGACTAGTGCAGAAACTTCTATAAAAAATGAAGGGGCTCTAACGGGCAGTCAAGGGAAAGCTGGGCTAAGTGGTACTAAGTCTAAAGGTCGTCAGATGAGTCATCGATGGATATATTCATCATTAGAATCGGACAATACTATCCCTGCTTCACACAAAGACTATCTAACGGACTCTATTCAAAGTGCACGGGTAAGTAGGAAGAATCCAACCACATATAATCGAGAAATTTATATGGTTACTGGTAAACAATATGAGCAGCATGATCGGTCCAAAGGAAAAATTCATAATATTCAGATGCCATTAATTTTTTTACCTGATAATATTTTACCTGAGTAATAGGGTTGCAGCATATGTTAAAAGTTTTGAATAAATCCGAATGGGATATAGTTAAACGTGAACCATACCAAAAATTTTCAGATTATCAAAAGCGATTGGATTTTAATCTTAAAAATATTCAAATAGGTTTAAATAACCTAGAGAATGATTTTGATCATGGACCTGATGATTATTATGTTGGGTTAATGAATGCTTCAAATGCTATTGCTCAGCTATCCCTTAAAAGTGTTTTTTTTAGTTATTCTGCTGGTCTAACAGTAGAAGAACTTGCTGACTTTTTTCCAAAGGTAGTGGAATATTGGCAGCTTTATGCAAAGCATCATATCAATTTTCATCAAAGTTCAGAATGTGATGGACATTTAGTACCACATTTAGAACTGGTAACTGATGAATATTGGGAAGCTTTACAGTTAGTTTGTTTCTCTATTTTATTTGCTCAACCTGAGTATTTACAAATAATTATAGAACTTCTAGCTTATGAAAATGATGAGCAAGATGCCTTACTAGATAAACTAGTTTCTCCATGGTTACCAGATCGGGAAATTTCGGAAGTATATTTAAGACAACTTCCATATAGAAAGCTTGAAAAAGTATTTACGGCGGATGAAGCTGACCGTCCAGCTCTGATGTCAGCTTATATGGATGAGTGGTATGGTGCAAGTAAAAGAGAACCCTATCATGATCGTCATAAAAGTAGTCAGTTTCCAGGTTACTGGTCATTAGAGGCAGCAGCAATTACAGTTATTTTACGAATAGATGATAGTAGTTATCGAGATAAACCATACTATCCAAAAGACTTGGTTGATTATGCTCGAAGCAAGTATATGGTTCTAGATGAACATGGGGTTATAGAGGGAGAAGCTAACCGCTTACGTTGTGAAGCTGGTCAACCTTGCCCACAGTCTGGTGAATGGTATAGTCCAGCCAATGACATGCAAAAGCGTCATTTTAATCAAGGCGAAATTATGCCTGAAATTAAAGATAACACTTGGGGTGAAACCATTTGGTATTTAGATATAGAAAATCCATAATATTTTATTTTTTGATCTTTTAATATAAGGCCTATCTAACGGATAGGCTTTTTCGTAATTTATTAAATTTAAATAGTATTCTGCAGATTATTGTTTACTACCCATAATATTTTTAATGGAATAATACTTAAATGATTACCCTATTGAATGAGAAAGACTGGAAAAATTTAAGAAGAGAACCTTATCAAAAATATAAAGATTACGAATATGTGGTAACGCAAGTTTTAGACTCAGTCCAAACAATAGGCGAAAGGCTAAATGACAAGGAATTTTTAAAAGATAAACCTAAAGGTGCAATTTACTTATCATCTAATCATTTTTTTGAAGCTTCTTTAGAGCTTATATTCTTTAGTTACTCTGCAGGTGTTTCTGTAAAGAAACTAGCTAAATACTTTCCTAATGTTATTTATGCACTTAAAAAAGCAGAATTCTATCATTTGGACTTTCATCAAAGCTCTGAAAGTGATGGACATTTAGTACCACACTTAGAATTAATTACAAGTGAATATTGGGAAGCTTTACAGTTAGTTTGTTTCTCTATTTTATTTGCTCAACCTGAGCATTTAAAAACAATTATGGAACTTCTGGCTTATGAAAATGATGAGCAAGATGCCTTACTGGATAAACTAGTTTCTCCATGGTTACCAGATCGGGAAATCTCGGAAGTATATTTAAGACAACTTCCATATAGAAAGCTTGAAAAAGTATTTACGGCGGATGAAGCTGACCGCCCAGCTCTGATGTCAGCTTATATGGATGAGTGGTATGGTGCAAGTAAAAGGGAATCCTATCATGACCGTCATAAAAGTAGTCAGTTTCCAGGTTACTGGTCATTAGAGGCAGCAGCAATTACAGTTATTTTACGAATAGATGACAGTAGTTATCGAGATAAACCATACTATCCAAAAGACTTGGTTGATTATGCTCGAAGCAAGTATGGTGCATAAATAATAATTAATTTCCTAATAGAGAAATATAATGTGTGATGAAGATTTTAGTCGAAGACAACAATTTTGGGATGAAAAGTATTATCTCTCTACCAGAGCTGCCTTAATAAATGCTATTCAAGACTTTTTAGGTGAATCTAATAGTGATGAGGATATTGAAGCGGGATGGATTGATTCTTATTCTATAGCTGCAAGATATCAATTTGATCTATTTATACTAGACTATACTGCTGGAAGATCTATTGATCACTTACGTGTAGATTTTGAGAGTGTTATAAATTTATTTAATATTTTATCTGAAAAGCAAAGAACTTATTATAAAGATCCAAATTTTAGTGTCTTTAATTTAGAGTTGCTTGATGATTATTGCTTATATATTTGGTTAATTAGTCTTTGTTATTTATTAAAAAGAAATGACTTATTGATGAGTGTTGCCAAATTAGTAGATGGAGATACTCACGAAAATGGTGGTAAAGACTGGATCGTTGAAGAATTTTTAGCTTTTTCTGATGATAATCGTTTTGACTGTTCTGATGTTCTTTTTCCCCAGCCTTACTTTGAGCTTTCAAATGCTTTTGTAAGCCAAGATAATAAGGTTTCTCTGAAGCATTTACATAAATTTTTAAA
This sequence comes from Acinetobacter sp. P1(2023), assembly GCF_028367635.1. NCBI lineage: Bacteria > Pseudomonadati > Pseudomonadota > Gammaproteobacteria > Moraxellales > Moraxellaceae > Acinetobacter > Acinetobacter sp. P1(2023). The sequence goes on along the minus strand of NZ_JAQNDD010000001.1, from coordinate 169,569 downwards.
GAAATGGTATAAAGATTTAGCAGGTGCACCTTGGCATGATACCCATAAAGCTGATGGTGGATATTATGGGTATTGGTCTTTTGAAGCTGCTTGTGCCGTTATTTTACTGGAAATAAATGATGACAAAGAATTATACGATTATCTTTATTATCCTAAAGATTTAATTGCTTTCTATCATTCATTCAATCCAACAGCAGGAGAGGAAAATTTATTAAATAATTATAATAGAATAGCGATTAAAGCAGGTGAGAAGGCTCCTCAATCGGGTTATTGGTTTACAGTAGCTAGTAATAATTCTCGACATTATTTTAATGCTGGAGAGATTCTTCCAGAAATTAAAAAACAAGACTGGGGAGAGGTTTACTGGCAATTTGAAAAAGAAGAATAAAAAATTAAAATATATAACTAAAAAAAGCCCCATTATTTAATGGGGTTTTATATAAGTAATGTATTCTAATTACTTTTTTTATTAAAATAAATTATGTACGACTAAAAGATAGCTTTATTCGTGTATTCATATGGTTAAGTTTTTCTTTACAAAATAGACAGATGTTTCTGTATTTTATAAAATAATGCCAATCCTGACAAAGTTTTCATAAAAAAAGATGTTATCTCATATATATAGAATTCTAGAAGATTTGGGTATCAGCTCGCAAAAGCGCGTGCTTCATGTTCAGTTTTCTAATCCATCGTTGAATACTCAAGTCTTTTTACAAAGTATTGAAGGACAGCATCAGCTAAATGAAGGACTGACTGCCGATTTATTTTGTCTTTCTACGAATGCTCATATTTCATTAAAACAATTTATTGGTTGTCAGGTTGCAGTCGATCAAGTAACTGATCAGGGGCAATTATTTAGAACTACAGGAATTATTACCGAAGCCAGTCAGGGGCAGAGTGATGGTTCATTAACTTTGTATAAACTGAGATTACAAGACCCAACGGTGCTATGGCATAAACGCCGCAATAGCCGTGTGTTTATGAATAAGAGTGTACGGGACATCACTGAAATTCTATTTACAGAATGGCAGAACAAAAGTCCGTTATTTGCTTCTAGCTTAACTTTGGATTTAAAAGGTCTAACCGAATATTACGATGTTCGACCTTTTGTTATGCAAAGTAATGAAACAGATTATGAGTTTTTAACCAGACTTTGGCGTAGTGAAGGCATTAACTGGTTAATTGATGAAGCTCAGCTTTGGGTCGCTGATAGCTCGGATGAGATTCAACCGCAAAAATTACGTTTAATTGCTAATAATGAATCATATTTAGCATTAAATCGAAGAAATATCCGTTATCACCGCAGTAGTGCTGTTGAACAACAAGACAGTATGACAAGCCTTGTTCCAACTCGAAGCTTGCAATCTACAGCCGTGCATGTGCAACGCTGGCAGGCTGATGCTTTAAGTCAAGAAGAAGGCATGGGAAGTGTTCAGTCAAAGCATATTCATAGCATTAATCAGGATAATGCGAGTTTAAGTCTAGAACATGCATGGCATGTCAGTCCTGCTTGGATGCAAGATTTAAAAGGTGAAGACCAAGCCACAGCATCGGGTCACCAGCAGCTAGAAAAACTCAATCAAAATCTATCTGATTATTATGCGTCTCAATCAAAATATTTCCGTGCACAAACTACGGTACGTGATACGCAAGTCGGCTATTGGTTTGAATTGAATGAACATCCAGAAATAGATACGCATATTGGATCGGACAAAGAATTTCTGATTATTGGTAAAAGCTTCTATTTACAAAATAATTTGCCTAAAGATTTACAACAGCAAATCGATCAACTTTTTAGCCAAAGCCAATGGCAAAAATATCAATCCGATTTAAATGACCAAACCGAGCGTCAGGGTAATGAACTCATCTTGTCGCGTAGAAATATTAAAGCGGTGCCTGGATATAACCCGTTAGAGCACCGTCCAGCCGCTTATCCGCAGCGCGCTAGAGTGGTGGGCTTGGAAGGCGAAAGCATCCATGTTGACCAATGGGGGCGCATTAAAGTTCGCTTCCTATTTACCCGAACTGACGACCATAGCCATGATGGTGGTGCAGGAAGTAACGATAATGACACCGACTCCGCTTGGGTTGATGTACTTACCCCGTGGGCAGGTGAAGGTTATGGCGCACGCTTCTTGCCTCGCGTTGGTGAGATCGTTGTGATCGATTTCTTTGACGGCAACATTGACCGCCCGTTTGTGGTAGGACGCATTCATGAAGCTGAACGCCATCCAACCCAGTTTGACCAGAAAGGCCAGCTACCTGACACTAAAAAGCTCAGTGGCATTCGCTCAGAAGAAGTCGATGGTAAAGGCTTTAACCAGCTCCGTTTTGACGACACCACAGGGCAAATCAGTGCCCAGCTACAAAGTAGTCATGCAGCCAGTCAGCTCAACTTGGGTAACTTAAGCCATCCAAAAGATAAAGCCGAAAGTGACGGTCGTGGTGAAGGTTTCGAACTCAGAACAGACCAATGGGGTGCAGTTCGAGCTGGCAGTGGTTTACTGATTAGTACCCACAAACAGGATCAAGCCCAAGGCGTACACCTTGATGCAAATGAGGCCAAACAACAAATCGAAGGCGGTCTTAGCAATGCCAAGGCACTCAGTGAAGTTGCTAAAAATCAGCAAACTGACCCGTTAGATATGCTTGAGAATATTCAGACTTTCTTAGAAGTTCTCAAACAAGAAGATCCTAAAAAAGCTGCTGAGTTTCAATCAGCAGTGATGCTGTTGGCATCTCCAAAAAGTATCGCTGTAAGTAGTAATGAAGATATACACCTTAGTGCAAATGGTCAGCTTACTCAAAGTGCTGGAGATAGCGTTAATATTAGTACGCAAAAGAATATATTAAGTCATGCGAGCCAAAAGATTAGTCTATTTGCCGCTCAGGAGGGTGCTCGACTTTTTGCTGGCCAAGGCAAAGTAGAAATTCAGGCTCAAGGTGATGGCTTAGATGTCATTGCTCGAAAAGGTATACAAATTACCTCAACTGAAGACACGGTTTTTATTACTAGCCCAACTGAAATTAATCTGACAGCCAATGGGTCTCAAGTTAAGCTGAATGGTTCAGGCATTTTCCCTGTTACGGGCGGTAAGCTTGAGGTGAAGGCTGGGCAGCATTTATTTATGGGGGGCTCATCAATAAATCCACCTGCGCTTGATTTACCTGACTGTTCTGCTAAACAGTCAGATGCAGCAAAAAATGGATCAGCAAAAGTGATATTAGACTAAGATGAAGCTTTTATTTTCTAAAGATGAATTAAATTCTAAAAAGTTAAGTGATTTAATATCAAACTTATTTGAACAAAATGGCCATATTAGTTTTTTATGTGATGAGACTTTATTGAGTGGATTCTTTGATGAGTTTATCGAGAAGTTAAAAGATTATGAATTGGAACCAATAGAGATTGCAGCTGGTGCTAAAAAAAATAGCCGTCCAGCTCTTTTCTTTATAAAAATAAAAGTGAAAGAAGATCTAGCAAATTCATTAGAGTTTATTACTCATACATTATTAATGAATTTGGATCAAAATGAGGATGGTTACTTTATTCATGGATTCAGCAAAATTGAAAATCTAAAAATTGCAGTTCAAACTTTTAAAAAACTTGTTATTGCAAAAGATACAAAGAATAAATTTATTTTTCGTTGGTATGATCCACGAGTATTAGTTTACTTGCCAGCAATAATTGATAAGAAAAGTGAACGAATTGAATCATTTTTAGAGAATTGGCATTTTGTTTTTTTTAGCGGTTTGTATGAGGTAAAAATTCAGGAAAAAAGGTCGCTTTTTCCTCTTACTTTTACCAATGCTGAGTCAGCAAAACTAGATTTAATTGAGTTATCGAATACGGTGATTAAACAATCTCTTATATATGATGAGAAGTTGTTGATTCGTCAGGATGAGATATTAGATTCACTTCATCAAGCAATAACACATTATGGAATTTTACATGTAACGGATCTTATTGCTTATGGAATGTATTCCGTTATTTTGCATAGAAACTTTATAAAAAGTCGTTTGATTTCAGACATACTTGATCATTATTGGGTTGATAGAAGTGAGGCCAACTCATTTACCAAAGCAATGGACTATTTAGAAGAAAATCAATATTCACAAGTTATAAGAGAATGTAAAGAGAGCTACCATGGCTAATGATAAACCGACTTTTGCGAAACAAATGAAAAAATTTGGGACGCCAGCACAACAAGAACAGAAAGTAGTTCAAAAGTTAGGTGTTAGTCCAAATCCAAGTAAAATTAGTCAGCAGGCTGCGGCATCGACGACTCAGAATAATAAAATACCAGTCACTCAGATGTCTAAAAAGGAATGTACTAACTTTTGTCGCCCTACAGGTATAAATATATTACCTCTTAAATATTCGGTAGCTCGTTTAGGAGTAAAACCATTACCAGCACAATTAGGGGCCAATGTTACTAATGTTCCACTTAAGGAATATAAATATACGGTTCGAATGATTGATTCAGGATATATTTACTTACTCATAAAAAGAAAATCAGGGAAAAAAGAGTGGGTTGCGTATATTACTAATAAGAAGGGCTTTCATCAGGAGTTTCCTATAGGAAGTAAAGCTCCAATTGTTGCTCAAGATTTTGCATGCAATAAAGCTGGGCATAGTGCTAACGCTTCTTTAATTACTATTCCTTCGGTAAATAATGATGATGCCCAGACGGTCTATTTACTTCATGCTCACGCTCCACTCACCAAAAAAATGAGAGAACAATTTGAAAAAAATGCTGATCAGTATGCGACTTCAGGCTACTGGCAAAAAATTGATGTAACAAAAGGAGCTGTCCAGCAACATTGTCTTTCTAGTGCCCAGTTAAGTGCTGTTGCATTACCTTTGGAATCATATGGTTCTGCTCGTTGGGGAGCAATAAACAAGAAATTTAGTGAGAAACCGAAAGAGCATATTGGTGTTGCGCTCTATGATCCGATTGGAATTACTTCTAAATTAAATGAAGACCGTAACATATTAAGCTTTAAAGGGGTTGATAGCTTCTTAAAAGAAAATAAAGACGGCTTTAGCAACGAACATAAGCTTCAAACTATGACTTTGATTGATAATATGAAGCAAAACTTAGTTGCAAACTCCATTCAGGCAAAGTTCAAAATTATTGATTCAAATGAACAGCAAAGGAAGAGAATTACTGATCCTTATCTTCAAGCAGCGATTCAAAGAGCTGAACGCATGGGCGATAAAAAGGGACTTGAAAATCTTAAAAATTTCGAAAAAAATGCGCCTGCAAAAGCTGCAGCCGAACTTGAAAAACAGAGAGCAGAGGCTGTTAAACAAGCGACTGTGGATGGCACTCATGCATGGAAAAAATATCAAGCACAGTTAGATATGAATGGCTTGGAAAAGTTCCGTAAGGATGTCGATAAGAAATCTGAAGAAAGTTATAGTGCAGCAGTTCGCTATGTAGATGATCATTATAACTGGCTGATTTCTTCTAATCTTTTAAAAGGTCTATTCTATTTTGACCAAAGTGAAGAATTGAAACAGGGGAAAGTATCAAAAGAAAGCAATGGCTTTATTTTTCATGCAGTCATTATGGATTTAATGTATGGCATGAATTTGTTACAGAAAGGTAAGGATTTACTGAATAAATGGATATGTGAAAAAAAGGTTCCAGATAAAAACTTGTTCTTGAGAGCCTATTGTTTTAATAACAAAGTCTTGATGGATGAATATGCCAAAATATTTGAAAGTCCAAGTTCAGCAAAAGACTTACTGGATTATAGTAAACAGGGTTTTAGTATGTTCACTGCAGCCGATGCTGCCTTTGATAGTTGGTTGGGTAGTATTGAAGGGAAAAAATTTATCTCGGTAAATGATTTTAAATGGCCAGATAAGCTGTTCTACTGGATATCTTTGATGCTGAATACGGCTCTAAAAGAGTTTGGTGATATCCGTTTAAAAACGATACATATCAGTCAAATTACGGTTATGGCAACTCAAGGTGCGCAACGTCATACAGCTCAATTGTTATATTTAAGATCAGGGAATTTGGCTCAGCAAATCCCATTGATGAGATTGATGTATAACCTAGAATTTAGAGCTGCTGCAATTTCGTCTTTACCGCAAAGTGGTATGACTTATACTTATCGTAATACTAGGGCGATAGAAATTAAAAACTCGGTATCCTTAGCAGTTAAAGGGCAACCTGATATTACCAAAAACCGAATACTTGCTATTGTGGGAGTTTTTGAGTTACTGAATTTTTATTTCCAATATGATGCTTGGAAATCTGATATTAAAGATAAGCCTGAGTTAGCAGTACAATTAGCAGGTGCTTCTTTTACATTAATGGCTGTAGCTTTTGATATGTTAGGAGAATCATGGTTGAACAAGGGAGTTAATGTAGCTAATAAAGCTCAAGCCTTTAAACTATTTGCTGCTACATTAGGAACAATAGGAGGAATTATTGGATTAATAGTTGATTACAAAGCATTACAGGACACAGATGATAAAATAATAAAAAATTTATTAAGAATTAAATATACAGCAAGTATTTTTTTAGCGATAGGTCAAGTGCTATCACTTTTTACAACTATTGTATCTTATTCATCAAAAGAAATTGCAAAAAAAATGGGTGAGCGGATTACATCTAATCTTATTGCTTCTGCATTGATGGGCTCCAGAGCAATTGCTGGATTAACTGTGATAACTATTGCTGCAGTTGCATTAGAATTTTATTTAAGGAAATGTGTATTAGATGATGAAATGGAAGATTGGTGTCAAAAATCTGCTTTTCATAAATCTGATAGTAAGGAAAAGTTCTACAAAACAGTAGATGAGGAGTATGAAGGATTTATGAAAGCTATTGTGAGTGTTTAATTATGTATGAGTTAGTCAGATTTGAAGGTTATATCCACAAATTAGAAGTTTATGAAGGTAAATTAAATACTTTAACTAATATTGGAGATTCGCAAATATCTTCTTCTGCAATTTTGTCGACGGTAGCTGAGAGTGTGTCATTAGGAGCACAGACATTTTTTTTAGCTTCAAAAAGTCGATTGCATGTGCAATCTATTGTAATTGAAATAGAAGGAAAAATCTGTATAGGTCAATTTCATCGTGCTTTATTGAAAGAAAATGAATATATAATATGTGTTGCTAAAAAAATAGGCAAAAACTTATACGAACTTTATTCTATATTAAGTCCAGAGACAGGGTTGCTTCATATGCAAGTTGGTATGGGGGGGAGTGTAAAAAAGAGTTATGAGTCTGTTGTTAAAGGGGGGAGAGTCTGGTATTTATTAGGTGTTGCTATTATAGCTATTATACTTATATTAGGCGGAGATTTTGATAAAGAAAATCTATTAAGCTGGGGAGGGGTCCTGCTTTTATTTTATTTTATTTTATTTTACATTGTTAAAAAATCATTTAAATCTCTCAAACACTTTTCAGAGAAGTCAGAAGAAATATTTAAAATTTATGGTTTCGAAAATCCAGAAGGAATTTTTTTATTATCTGGACGCCACTATAGTGATGATTATAAAATTCTTTTAGAGTCTGTATATGAATATAGAAAAGTTATTGAAAGTGATCCATACCCAGAAAGTTATATAGAGCAAAAAGAACGGAATGTATGATTTATTAAAAATCGAAGGTCGCATTCAAAGACTAGAAATTTATGATGACTCTTTAAGTGCATTTGGAAAGTCTGGCGATACTCAAATTGCAGCTTCAGTAATTCTAAGTGGTGTAGCAGAAAGTGTTTCATTGTCTGCACAAACTGTATTTCTAGCATCACAAAGCCGTTTACATGTACAGTCTGTTGTTATGGAAATAGATGGAAAAATCTGCATAGGTAAATTTCATCGTGCTCTAATAGTTGAAAATGAATATGTTATTTGTGTCGCTAGGCGATTAGAAAAAAATTTATATGAACTCTATTCTATATTGAGTCCTAAAACAGGCTTACTTTACATGCAAGTCGGTATGGGGGCTTCCGTTAAGAAGTATAAGGCCTCAGCTACGAAAGGAGCTAATTTTTTATATGCTCTTACTGTAGTTGTGATGATAGGACTATTTATATATATAGATGATTATTCTATAGATAACTTTCTAATCTTTGGTGGAGTTATTATTTTATTTTATTTTATAATTATTTTTATTATGAAGGGGACTGTCAAATCCCTCAAACATTTTTCAGAGAAATCAGAAGAAATATTTAAAATTTATGGTTTCGAAAATCCAGCAGAAATTTTTTTATTATCTGGACGCCACTATAGTGATGATTATAAAATTCTTTTAGAGTCTGTATATGAATATAGAAAAGTTATTAAAAAAGATCCATACCCAGAAAACTATATAGAGCAAAAATAAAAGAATGGGGATAATAACTAAAGGCTAAAATGTTATTTAAAGGTAAAGATTTTGAAATTACATCTTCAACTGGTTCAGGGCCCAATCCATTCTCTAGATAAAGCCAAATCTAAAATACCTGTAAATCAGGATGTGGGCGGCATCGCAGCAGGTACCGCTTTTGCAGGTGTACTTGCTGGAAGCAGCTCCTTACTCACAAGCTCACCTATTTTATTAATGGCTGGAAAAGCAAAAGATGGGATAACTTTTATAGGTGAAATAGATGGATATCCAGTAATAGGGCAATTTACGACAGTTCGTTTTAAAGAAAATGATGAACTGATAGCTGTAATTAGCGAAAAACCTGTGGATGGACGCTACCAAGTTTATGCAATAGTCGATCCCAAATCAGGTCTTCTGTATATGATCTATGAAATGGGGCGTTCAGTAAAAATGGGATATAGAGCTATTATGATGCAGACCTATTTTTTTAGTGCACTGTCATTTGGCTTGTTCATGGTGATACTTATATTTAGTTTTATTTCCTCTTCTGATTATTCTGGTGAGAGTATATTGTTCTTCTTTGAGACAGTGCTTATAACATTTTTTATTTCAGTTTCATTTTCTGCATTTATAAATTATTTTAGTTTTCGAAAATCATACGAGAATTTTGGCAATTTATCTGAACAAATATTTGAAAAATTGTGTTTTGAAAATCCTACAGAGCAAGATTTTTATAATGATTTTTTAACTGATGATGGTGTTCAGATTAGTGTAATGAAATATAGAAAAAAATTAAAAGGTAAAGATCCTTATCCAGAAGATTATTTTGATAAGAAAAATTTTTTGAAGTAAAAGGTTGTTTAATGAAGCTTAGATTGTTTGTCATTACCTTAATATTATTCATATCTGCATGCACTCAAGACAAAGAAGAATACACTCATGGAACTTTGACTAAAGATTATAAAGATGTGTCTGAATATAAGTCTAAACATGAACTAGAAAAGGCTGCGAAAGCAAATGATGCAGAGGCTATTTTTGTATTGGCATCAATGTATGCCACAGGCGAAGGTGAAAAATTTGATCAAAAAAAAGCATTGGAACTATTTGAGAAATCTGCACAATTAGGCTCTTCAAATGCCATGCTTCAATTAGGACTGATTTATCGAAATGGCAATGAAGTTGTAAAAAAAGATGATCAAAAAGCTTTAAAGTGGTTTGAAGAAGGTGCTAAAAAGGGAAATCCTTCTGCAATACATAATGTTGGGTTGGCACATTACAAAGGTTTAAATGTAAAACAGGATAGAGCAAAAGCTTTTACATATTTTATTCGATCTGCTGAGTTAGGACTCATACAATCCCAGACAGTAGTTGCTGCTCAATTGTATGGTGGAGATGGCGTTAAAAAGATATCAAAGCATCTTTTAAATGGATATTAAAAGCTGCTGAACAGGGAGATCTTGAGTCACAAAACAATGTAGGTTTGGCTTATGAGCGAGGTGAGGGGGTAGAGCAAGATCCACTTAAAGCACTTGTTTGGTTTAAGCGTGCGGCTGATCATGGACATGCGTTAGCGCAATATAATACTGCTCTTAAATATTATAATGGTGCGGGTATGAAACAAAATTTAGATGAGTCAATACGATATGCAGAAATGGCTGTACGCAATGGAAATAAGGCTGGAATAGAGTTGTTATTTAATATTTATTCGGATGATAGTAGTTCAAAGTATAATCCTGAAAAAGCTAATTATTGGAAGCCTAAAATATAAATTTATACTTAAATAAAAGGCTCTTTTGAATAGAAGAGCTTTTCTAAACTTAAAAAATCGCAATATTCTTTAAAAATATAAAGCCAAATAGTTTAATTTTCTTGATATCAAATATGATTTTGAGTTGTGCAAGAGCTTGGCCCTAAAGGAAAGATGGTTATTTGCAAATCTACGAGCTTTATTAGTTCTACTTGCTCTCGCAAACTGAAATAAAAAATATACCAAATAGACAGATTAGTCTTGACAAGTCGATTTTTATTTATACTGAGTTTCTAGTTTCATAAATTTGAAATGTATCTTTTACAATCATTTAATCTATTTATCTTTTTTATTAGATAAAATCTTTTTAAGAAAATGTTTCGTAAATCTTAACTAAGTGATATTTATGATAATTTTCAGTTTAGTTTTAATTTTTATTTAATCTATAAAAAACAGCAACTTATTTTTAATTACAAAAAATAACAATATTAAATTTTTATAAGAATAACTTTATTAATCTATATTTTATAAGCATCTTAACTATTTACTTTTAGTTTAAGTTGATATGATTTTTATATAAAATATGTTTGTTTATATGATAAACTGCGTCTAAATTTTTTGAATATAAGGTTTTTAGACTGATTTTTTAATGTTTTAAAAATATTAACTTTTCGGTAAAGCCTTGAATAAATAAGAAAACAGAGGAATGAAGGTTGTGTTGAAACGAAGTATTTTGATACTTTTTTTGACTGGAAACATTATCGGTCTATCATATGCTCAAGCAGCAGAACTAGAGCCTGTAAAACTTAAAAAAAGTTGTATTAAGAAGAACCCTTTAGCTGAAGGTCAAAATGATCCTGAGTTATTGAATATTTTTAAACAAGTTTGTGATAGCGATAATACAACTCAAAAAAATGATTTATTAGCTAAAGCTGCTATGCGGTTTTATCAGACCAATCAACCAGTTAAAGCATTGAATTTAGCAAGTCAATTGCAAAGTCAAAATATACGCGGTTCATTAATAACAGATGTCTTGTTTTTATCTGGTGTGAGCATTGCAAATAATTCTTTGCAGCAAATGCGTACTCAGGAATTGAGATATTTAAGCAATGATGTGACTTATCCTCCTGCAAAGCAGTTAATTGAAAATATTCACACTGCGATGCCTGCTCCTGATCCATCGAGCTTTAAAGCGAGTTCTGATAGTAGCTCAGATGATAATGAAAAGAGAAGTTATAAAAAACAGTATGTAACGCGTAATAAAGCGAGTACTTCTAGAACATTAAATAAACGAGTATCAAGCCCAGCAAAGACGACTACAGTAAAACCTAAAACTGCACCTGCAGCCACTGTGAATAAATCAAAAAGTTCGCCTTTTGACCCTTTAATTAAATAATCCGGAATAGAATCTTATGGCTAAGAGAGAGAGCGTACAAAAGAAGCTTCAGCGAATTCGACCTCCACGTGTTCAACTTACATATGATGTCGAAATTGGTGATGCAAAAGAAGCGAAAGAACTACCATTCGTTGTAGGTGTGATGGGTGATTTTTCGGCTGCATCTGAGCTTGAGCGTACAAAATTAAAAGATAAAAAATTCATTAATGTTGATTTGGATAACATTGATGAAGTTATGGAGTCTTTATCTCCAAGAGCTGCTTTCCAGGTAGATAATACGTTGACAGAAGAGGGCGGTAAAATCGCTGTTGATTTAACATTTAAGTCAATGGACGATTTTCGTCCGGAAAATGTGGTTCAGCAGGTTGATCCATTAAAAAAACTTGTTGAAGCACGTGAGCGTTTAACTGATTTAAGAAACAAAATCTCTAACAGTGAACGTTTGGAAGATTTACTTGATGAAGTTCTTAAAAATACAGATCAGATTCGTAAATTGAGTGCGGAGGCAGATCATGAATAATACTCAATCTGCAGCAATGCCACTTGTTGAAAATGAACAAGCTACTCTTTTAGACTCGATTGTTGAAGAAAGCCGTATTGCCCGAAATGAAGAAGAACATTCGCGTGCAAAAAGCTTAATTGGTGAACTTGCTAAAGAAGTAATGGCAGGGACAATTACAGTTTCTGAAAATATGACTTTATCAATTGATAAGCGTATTGCGGAAATTGATGCTCTGATTTCAAATCAATTAAGTCAGATCATGCACAATGAGCAATTCCAAAAGATTGAATCAACTTGGCGTGGTCTCTATTACTTCTGTCAAGAGACTCCATCTAACCCTCTTATTAAAATTCGTATGTTGAATACGACTAAGAAAGAGTTAGTAAAAGATTTCCAAGGTGCTACAGACTTCGATCAAAGCACTTTGTTTAAGAAAATCTATGAAGAAGAATATGGTTCTTTTGGTGGTGCGCCATACTCAGCATTAATCGGCGATTTTGAATTTGACCGTACGCCTTCTGATATGTATTTGCTTGAGCAAATCTCTCATGTTGCTGCAGCAGCTCATGCGCCATTTATTTCGGCCGCTAGCCCAAGCATTCTTGGCCTTGAGTCATTTACAGATATTGACCGTCCTCGAGATGTGTCAAAAATCTTTGAAACAGCTGAATACGTTCAATGGCGTTCATTCCGTGATAGTGAAGATGCTCGTTATGTTGCTTTAACCTTGCCACATGTACTAGGTCGTCTTCCTTATCATCCAAAGGAAGGAACAGCTACAGAAGGGTTTAACTTTGCTGAAGATGTTTCGGGTGCAAACCACAATGAATATTTGTGGATGAATGCTGCCTACGCTTTCGGTACTCGTTTAACTAATGCATTTGATATGCATGGTTGGTGTGCTGCAATTCGTGGTGTTGAAGGTGGTGGTTTAGTTGAAGGCTTGCCAGTACATACATTTAAAACACAAGATGGTGAAGTGGTATTTAAGTGCCCAACAGAGATTGCAATCACTGATCGCCGTGAAAAAGAATTAAGCGATTTAGGCTTTATTCCTTTGGTTCATTGTAAAAACACTGATTACGCTGCTTTCTTTGGTGCGCAGTCAACTCAAAAACCTAAAAAATATGACAATGATACAGCAAATGCTAACTCTGCTTTATCAAGTCAAATTCAGTACATCATGGCCGTTTCACGTATTGCTCATTATTTAAAAGCAATGATGAGAGACAAAGTGGGTAGCTTTGCTTCTGCTGGAAATGTTGAAGCATTCTTGAATGAGTGGTTGTCACAGTATGTATTACTTGATGATGGTGCTTCTCAAGAAGCAAAAGCTCAATACCCTCTACGTGAAGCGTCTGTAAAAGTTGTAGAAGACCCTGCTCAACCAGGTCACTACAAATCTGTGGTTTTCTTGCGACCACACTTCCAGCTGGATGAGTTGTCAGTTTCTTTACGACTTGTCACTGAGTTACCTCAGTCCTCAAATTAATAAAGGTCAGCGAAAGAATAACTTTAAATTAAAAATAGGAAAGTTCTAAATGAAAGATATATACGTTGAGTTTCGTGGTAAGTATAAAGTTGACGGAGAGTCTCGTGACGCTGAGCACAAAGGCTGGTTAGAAGTTAACTCTTGGTCTCACAACATTCGTCAACCTAAATCTGCTACTTCAAGTAGTGTTGGTGGTCATACTGCTGAACGTGTTGAACATTCAGATATGGTTTTTGTTAAAGACCTAGATGCAACTAGCCCGAAATTATGGGAAGCATGTTCAGCTGGTTATACATTTGATGAAGTACAAATCGACTTCTACCGTGCAAATGGTGATAAGCGCATCAAGTACTTACAAATTAAATTGAAACATGTTCTAGTTTCTAGTGTAACTCCAACAGTTAATGAAGAAGGTGTTCCAACAGAAGCGTTTGGCTTGAAATACGCAGCTGTTGAGTGGACTTACAATCAACAAGATATTAACGGTACTGCTAAAGGTGCTGTTACTAAGAAATGGTCACTTTCTAACAATACTGCTTCTTACGCGGCGTAATTGTTTAAGTGAATATTTGGTGGAGGCTGACATAAAGTTAGCCTCTGCTGTCTTTAAGCATGCTTGTTGTGAACTCGAATGAATTTAGATCGGCTTTATCCCTATGGATTTCGTTCAACTTTGTTTGACCGCTTAATTCCTGAAAGTGAAGATTATGCAAAAGGTCTTTCTATTCAGCAACTAAGAGAATCGGTAGCAAAAGATTTAGAAGACTTGCTTAATAGTCGGGTCGCTAAGTTGGATCATGTAGTCGATGATTATCCACTAGTTAAAAAATCTATACTTCAGTTCGGTATTATTGATTTTGTGGGGCTTTCTACAGCTAATCCGCTAGATCGAGACAAGATTTGCCAATCAATTGAACAATCAATTGCAGCTCATGAACCCAGATTAAGACAAATACGGGTAGAGATGTTGTTGGATGGGCACAATATGGGGGCATTGTGTTTAAGTATTCAAGCATATCTAAATATTCATCCACTGTATGAACCTGTCGTTTTTGATGCATTGTTAAAACCGACAACGCAGCAATATGTAATTTCAGCGAGAACCTAAGCATAGTGGGTGTGTTGTGATAGAAGAGCTTTTACCTTTTTACGAAAAACAACTACAGGAATTTGGTCAGCAATCTCGTGAATTTGCCCAAAAATATCCGAAAATTGCTCAGCGTCTATCTTTAAATCAAGAGCAGATCGATGATCCGCATATTGAACGTCTTATACAGGCTTTTTCATTAATTTCGGCTCGTATTGATAAAAAGCTTGCTGATAGTTATGACGTATTTACACGTTCTTTATTTGAGGTAATGTTCCCTCAATACTTACGTCATTTTCCGGCTTGTTCTGTAATAAGTTTTGAAGATATAAATAAAATAAAGCAGCTCACAGAAGCACATATTGTTCCTGCACACACAGTTTTGAAGTCTCGCAGTTTTAAAGGCGTTCAGTGTGAGTTTAATACCACGCAAGAAGTCAAATTACTCCCGATAAGCTTGCAAGCGCTAGAGTTCAAAAGTACACCTAGTGCCCATATGCATTTAAGTCAAAATGCGACTTTAACTTTTAAATTTGAAATTTTTAATCATGCTCATGCGTGTTTAATAAACGAAAAATTACCTATTTATTTAGATGCAATTTCTAATTTTCCACTTCAAGTACTAGATAGTATTTTTAAAAAGAGCACAACTTTTGCTGTTAAAATAGGACAGAAAATTGTTGAATTGGACAAAAATCCATTTGAGTTAACAGGTTTTTCAGAGCAAGAAGGTCTATTGCCACTCGATCAACATACTCATCATGCTTATCGTTTATTGATGGAATATTTTTGTTTTTCTGAAAAATTTAATTATCTGAAACTCGATTTAGGTTTTTTAAAGCGCTTGTCTTTAGAAGAAAGTAATTTTGAACTGTTGATACATTTTAAATTAAATTTAAATGATCAAGCCGTAGTTCGAAATTATTCTGAATTAAATGTCGCTAATTTTAAGTTGTTCACTACACCAGTCATTAATTTATTTGAAAAATATGCTGAACCGCAAAAAATTGTACATAAACAATTAGAATATCCACTGATTACAGATGCTCATCATCCTGAGTTTTATCAGGTGTATTCAATTACTGAAATGAATATGGTTCGCGAAAAAACGAGTCAAGAAGAAAGTTATGTTCCAGTACTGCCTTTTTTTGCGATGAGCCACTATCATTCTGACACGGCACGTTTTTTCTATTCGGTGAATTATCAAAAGCTACAACCCAATTTCGTCGAAATGGGTTATTCAATTATTTCTAAAAATTTAAATCCTTCTTCAACACGTTCGGATTTTATTAGCACTAAACTATTATGCTCAAATCGTGACTTACCACATGAAGCATTAGGACAGTCCAATAATATATTAAATCTAAATGATAGTAGTTTGGCTCGCCGTGCCATTGTTTTAAAAAGACCTACAAAACCTTATCAATTTGGTCAAAGCCAGAGTGAGCAATGGCGTGTTATTTCGCATCTTTCATTAAATAGTTTAGCTTTAATGAAAGGTGATGCGGTATCTCATATTAAAGAGTTACTTGCATTGTACAACTTACCTTTATCAAAAGAAAATTATCTAATTATTGAGTCAATCAAACATCTCGAATTTTCACTCACTCACAAGCTTGTAGATGGAAAGCCATTCCCAATGTTTGTAAGAGGAGTAAAAGCAGAATTACAGATTGATTCATCGGTATTTAGAGGACATAGCCTATACATTTTTAGTCAATTGCTAAGTCGTGTTTTTAATTTAAAGGTTCAAATTAATAGTTTTGTTGATTTGGTTGTTAAGGATTATTCATCTCAGCAGGAGTTATACCAATGCAGTCAGAACGTTGGTGGCAAGACTCTTCTGTAACAGCTGAGCTCTTTACTAAGCCCAAGTCTTTTGAATTTATTCAAGCCACACGACTATTAAGACACGATTCAAGTCGTGCAATGTGTTCATCTTGGAGTGATCATTTTAAGTTTGAGACATCCTTTAATTTAAATTTTCCTGCTACAGAGATTGAAAATTTAGAATTAACGGACGAGCGAATTTATATTACGAATTTAATCGTTGGTCTTACGGGCATACAAGGTGCTTTGCCTTATACATATACGAATAAAATTAAACAGGCTCCACGTCAGCAACGAGCTGAAACTAAAGAGTTTTTAAGCTTATTTAATCATAAGCTTACTACTCAATATGTAGAGTCTAGTATTACCTATAATCTGCCTATTAGATATGAGATAGAACATAAAAACGATTATTTAGATATTCTGCATGCTTTGAATGGCTATGTGCGATCACAGCATCAACAAGCTGATTTGGATGAATATTTTGCAGAATTTTCAGGATTAATGCAGGGACAAAATAATACAGTCCATGCATTAAAAACGATGCTGTCATGTATTTTTAAACATGACATTACGATTAAAGAATTCGTACAAGAATCTTTTAAGTTAGCAAGTGATCAATTAACAACGTTGGGTGGAAATCAGCCGAGTTTACTTGGTGTTAATACCTTTTGTGGAGAAACCATTCAGCAGATTGATGGAAAAATTGAAATTCAAATTGGGCCATTAAAACGTCAGCAATATCTAAATTTCTTACCAAATCAAGAGTTAAGTTTAAAGCTTAAAAAACTCGTGGAAACTTGGTGTAGCCCAACTTTATCGATAGATCTGCGGCTTATCTTGGATGAGTCAGAAATACAACCCATTTGCTTAACTCACAATAACGAGAGTGGTTTAGGGCAGGGTTCTTTTCTCATATCACGACAACCAAAAGTACATAACCATGAAACGTGCTATAGCCTTATTGGAGAGAAAATATGATTAAAAAAATATTACTCTCATTCATTGCTATTTTTTCATTGGTTAGTGGAATTATTATTTTCTACTGGCGTGATGTTCAATATAATCCAGATAAAGGAGATTTTTTCCTTTATTTCTTGATGCTACCCGCAGTTATTACCTTGGTGATCTTATCGCCATGGTTAGTTTATAGCGCTTATAAAACTTATAAAGACAAGAAAGAACAAGCTATAAATCAAGATAAAGATGATGCTAGTCAAAAACAAAACGCAGTAGTTGATCAACCATTAGAACAGCTAGATTTTAATATTTACTCTGCTTTTGCTTTACATGCGTTAGGTGAGAATGAAAGCATTATTGAGCAGCTACAAAACTTTAAAAGTCCAGAGCTGGATGATCAACTGTTAAATTCTTATGGATTGCCTCTTTTATCTTACCGAATTAAAGATTTGGATGAAGAGGAACGTGAGGAGAGCGAATATGCGTCTCCACGACAAGTTCGTATGATGTCATTGATAAGACAGCAACTAGAACAAAATATAGAAAATTTATATCTTCTAGCCGAGCATTTAAAACGTTCAACTTTATTTTATGAGTCGCAACAGGCCCGTGAATATCACATGCATCCGGCATGGGTGGATCCTGAGTCTGAATATGATGATGTTCAAATGCCGATTGTAGAAGTTTATCGTTTAAATCGCTTAAATCTACACATCCTTCTTTCGGAGGATTTATTACATATCTGGAATGATGACCAAAGTAATGAATTAATTTTAGAATTCTTTGCTGAGATTGGTATTCCTGCTCAAAAGCTCCATATTGAATATCATTTTTTTGGAGAGCAACTCGCTTACCAAGAGTTGATACACCTATTAAAAGGTATTCATAAAAGAGAACATGAGATGTTCTTGTTGGTCGTAGCTGATTCTGAAATTGATCAGGATCTGGTCGATGAAAAATCTTGGATGATTAAAGATTATATTCCTGCTGAATTTGCGGCAAGCTGTTTACTGGCCGATCCTCTAGTGAAAATTCAGGAATTAGAACCTTCTAAGGCACTGAAAGTTGTTGTGGGCCAACAAGATGCAGCGAAGCTTTTTAATAATTTTAAATTTAATGATTTGCCTCAGCATGAAGGTGAGGAGCCTTATGTACTGATATTGTCAGATCAGACCGATATAAAAGTTTCGAAAAAATTGCAGCAGCACTTTCTTCAAACGCCTGTAGAACCGCATCACTATATTTATGTGAAATCTTCATTAGGGCATACCCAGCATTTAGCTGATATTTATGGCTTTATGCTGAGTATGCATTTTCCTGAACATATCATTCCTTTTGTCTTTGGAGAAAATACGGTGTCAGCGCATACATTTGTGCAATCTGTCACTGAAAATTCAGAAGATGATGCGATGGTGTTGAATAACTAATTTAAACTTTGGACTTAGAACGAGAATAGAATGCATACAATTTTAGGCTACTTGTGGCAGTACATCACGAATCCTAAAGCAATTATCGCCGTGTCATTGTTCGTGGCATTGATGTCTTCATATACTTCAATTCCTGGTCATATATTCTGGGCTTTAGCAACTGCCTATGCTTTGGGTCTTATTGTTTATGGTATCTATTGGCTTATTCAACGAAGAAAGCATGCTGCTCAAGGTGAAGAGCTAGCTGAAGCAATTGAAAAAGATAACCAAGCTGAATATGGTAAAAATAAAGATAAAGAAGAACTTCAGCTTATTAATCAACAAATGAAAGAATCAATTCAATTGATTCGTAAATCTAAGTTGGGTGATAAAAAAGGGAATGCTGCACTATATGAGCTTCCTTGGTACATGGTTATTGGTAACCCGGCAGCAGGTAAAAGTTCGGCTATTTATAATTCAGGTTTAAAGTTCCCATTTGAAGAAACGCATCAGAAAATGGTATCTGCTGGCTTAAGTGGTACTCGAAATTGTGACTGGTTCTTCTCTACAGAAGGTATTTTGCTCGATACAGCAGGTCGTTATTCTGTTTATAGTGAAGATCATTCTGAGTGGTTAGGTTTCTTAAATATTTTAAAGAAGAACCGTTCTAAAGCGCCGGTCAATGGTTTGATCCTAATTGTTAGTATTGCTGAGCTCATTAGTCAAAGTCCTGAAAACTCATTAAAGCTTGCTAAAAACTTACGTGCACGTATTCAAGATCTAACTGAACGTTTAGAAGTTGTTGTGCCTGTTTATTTAGTCTTTTCAAAGATGGACTTAATTGCAGGTTTTACTGAATTCTTTGAGTTTTACGAAGCTCAAGAATACAACCAAGCTTGGGGAGCAACGCTTCCATATGAACAGAGTTCTTCACATAATGCTGTAGAGTTATTCGAAAAACATTACAACATTCTTTACGATGGTCTAAAAGGGGTAAGTTCGACCCATTTAAGCCGCCGTCATTCGCAAAATATTTCACCAAGTGTAATGACTTTCCCATTAGAGTTTAAAACACTAAAACCAGCTTTAAAAAGCTTTATTGGTACACTTTTTGAAGATAATCCATATCAATTTCAACCTGTTTTCCGTGGGTTTTACTTCACCAGTGCTTTGCAGGAAGGTGTAATTGAAAGTCCAATGACTGAACAAATTGCCCAAGAATTCCAGCTTACTCAAATTGCTCAAAGTGATGTAAAAGATTATTCAAAAAATACTCCTAATCATGGCTATTTCTTAAATGGTCTATTTTCAGATGTTATTTTAAAAGATAAAGATTTAGTTAAGCAGCATGTAAATACGGGTAGAAAACGTCAGCGTTATATTGCATTTATTGGTGCTTTAGCGGGTGTATCAATTATTTTAGGTGTATGGGTTTGGTCTTATCGTAACAACCAACAATTAATTGGTGAAGTGCAAGCTGACTTAAATAAGGTAGTTCAATTAGAAAGAGCTTCTGGTCAGCAACTATCTACTCAATTAGAAGCTTTGCTAATTCTTCAAAGACGTCTACAGCAGTTAGACGAGTTTGATGAAAATAGACCACTTAAATTTAGTTTTGGTTTATATCAGGGCAATGAGCTTCGTGAAAAGCTAAAAGCTGAATATCTAAAAGGTGTTAAGCAGATTGTATTAACGCCGACACAGCAAAACATTGCTCAATATTTGCAACGTGTAAAAAATAATGAAGCAACATTAAAAGCGAATCATACGAATGTTGAGATCAAGCAAACTGCTCAGTCTCAACAATATTTGGAACCTTCAGATACCAATCCGCAAGATGCTTATAACGCATTAAAAGCTTATTTGATGATGAGTAATCCACAATATATGGATGCAAGTCATCTCAGCGATCAGGTTACGCGTTTCTGGCGCTCTTGGTTAGATGCTAATAAAGGCCAAATGCCACGTGCAGACATGATTCAAGAAGCTGAACAGATCTTATCTTACGCAATGACTTTGGCAAATGATAAGCAATTCCCAGTTTTAGAAGCTGACTCTCAAATTGTTGATCAAACACGCCAAGTATTGCTCTCGGTTGTTCGAGGAATGCCTGCACGTGATCGTGTTTATAACGAAATAAAAATGCGTGCAGCAGTACGTTTCCCTGCGTTGACTGTAAGTCAGATTGTAGGTGAAGCTAATAAAAATGTTGTATTAGGAAGTTATGCATTGCCTGGCGTATTTACTCAAAAGGCATGGAATGACTATGTAGAAAAAGCAATTGAAGAGGCCGCGGATAAGCCAACAGATAGTAAAGATTGGGTTCTAAATAGTCGTCAATCTGATGATCTAACTTTCTCAGGTAGTCCAGAGCAAATTAGAAAGCAGCTGACAGCTCTCTATAAGCAAGAATATATTGCGGAATGGAGAAAATTCTTAAGCGGTATTCACTACGCTAAAGCTGGTCAATTTGCTCAGCAAGTTAAAAATATTGATGTCTTAGGTGAACCGCAAAATTCTCCAATTAGAACATTAATTGAAAGAGTAGCAGTCGAAACAAACTGGGATAATCCGGTTGTTCAAGCTGAGCTCGCAGCTCCACAAAAAGGATTTATTGCATGGTTTAAGCGTAAAGTTTTAAATCATGATGATAAGCAAGTTGCTAATCAAGTGGCAAATAATGCTCAAGGCGCTATTTCTCAAGAATACCAAATGTTCTATCAGTTGGTTCGCAAACGTGATGACCAACAAGGTAAGTCATTGCTTGATGAATATATGACAAATTTAGCTCTCGTTCGTAGTAAGTTTAACGAGCTTAAGAATGCGGGTGAAATTGGACCTAATGCGATGACATTAGTCAAGCAAACCCTTAATGAGCAAACGTCTGTATTTAACCAAACTCAAAAAATTGTCGATGAAAAAATGGCGGTTGGTTTCAATGAAATTGATCAGCGATTACTACAAAAATTGGTAGTTAGTCCACTTACGCAAGCTTTTGAAAGTTTAATTACACCGACTCAAGACGAAATTAACAAATTATGGGTCATGCAAGCTTATCAGCCATTTACAGCAAATCTTGCTAAGAAATATCCATTTAACTCATCAGCTTCTTTGCAGGCGACAAGTAGTGAAATTGGTCAAATCTTGGGTGAGAACGGTAGTATTTCTCGCTTTGTCAAAGAAAGTCTAGATCCATTTGTGATTCGTCGTGGTTATACATTAACGTCTAAAACTTGGAAAGATTTAGGAATTAGTTTAAACCCTCAATTCGTCATGAATTTCCAAAGATATGTTTCACCAGCCAATGGTATGGCAACAGGTGAGTTGAATGCTCAAGCTCCTGCGGCACCAGCAACCAACCAATCGAACTTCCAGTTCTACCCAATTCCAAACCCACAGTTACTTTCATATACCATTGATATCGATGGTCAGCGTATGACTTATGAAAATGGTGTTCAGCAGTGGGTTAACTTCATTTGGCCAAACCAAGGAAGTATTCCGGGCGCTCGTATTACTGCAGTAGATTTACAAGGCCAAACGCATACGATTTTTGATGAGCCGGGTGAGTATGGTATTAACCGTTTAATTGATAGTGCTCAGCGTAAAGAACAAAATGGCGGATTTGAAATGCTTTGGCGTAGTAAAACTGATCCATCTTTATTTGTAAAAATGAATTTCCGTCTCATTAGCAGCAATTCAGGCAGTATCGGTTTAAGCCGTGGTTATGCAGGTATGCAACTGGTTGACAAAGTCACTGCTGATAAAGCAGCTCGTGTGGTATCTGCTCAGCAAGCACCAGCTCAAGCTGCTCCAGCAAGAACTGAAAATCCTGTTTCAGCACTCGCTCAGCCTTCTGCGGGAGTTAAACCATGACTTGGAAAATAACCTCACTGCGAAAGGAGGAGCAATAATGCAAACATTAAAGACCACTCCTTTGTATTACGGCAAAAGTCCTGCACGAGGTGACTTTTTAAAAACAAAAGGTCAGAATGCGCTAATACAATTGCTTGATCAGTGGATTACTGAAGCATTGGAATATGCAATGCAATCGGGCAGCTTTAAAGAAGCTTATAACACATTGCCTTCACTGGATTTCTTTATTGCAAATCCAAAAGAAAATATGTTTTTAGCAGCGAACCTACTGGCAAGTGAAGATAGTTCAGGTCGATCTTTTCCAATGGTACTGAGCCATTTATTAGAAATTGATTTACCGTACGATAATTTACTGTATGCGCCATATAGCTATAAACATGTACTCGTTGATTTATTCCAAAACAATCGTGCTTTAAAAGGAATTAAAGATTCAGATCTATTACTTGGGAAATTAGGTCACTTACAAAATCAGATTCAGGTTTTAACTGAACGCGAGTGTGTAGGATTCTATGAAAATCATACGATGCATTCATTTGCTCAACTCATGAAGTTGAGTATTTATGAATTGGCGCAAAGTATGATTGGGCTGGGATTATTACTACAACCAATTTTACAAAATGGAACGAGTCGCTTAAATAAAGTTTTAATTTTGCCTATTAATAATCCTGCTTACAGTTATGAAATAGCAGCATTTTGGGTCAGCATTATTTGTCGCTTTTTAAAAGAGCATAATACTGAGGTATTGATCGGTTTATTACATCGAGAGCAACCCGTATTATTCTTCGGTTTTCAAGGGGCTGATATTTTAGCCCTTAGCGATATTTTTACTCAGAATATGGATAGTAAGCATTGGGTTTCTCTAATAGAAGCTCAGTGGATTGATACTTACTTGGAGCAGAATGCTGGTTTAGCTACGCTGGAACAATCATTATGTCAACGCCAATTAAGTTTAAACCAAGGCTTAAAACTATTTAGACAGACTTTTTTGGGTGAATAATAATGAATCAACGATATCAAACTAAACTTTCACAGCTCATAAAAGGCTGTTTTATCTATGCTATTGCTAATTATGCTTTGGCTCAGCCCATTGTTGTAGAAGGTGTAGTTCCTAACGAAGCGAGTAAACAGGCCATCTTATTAAAAATGCAGTCTGTTTATGGTGCCGATCAGGTTGTAGATAAAATACAAGTAAGACCTGTAGCCGCTCCAAATGGGTGGAGTGACTCGGTGACACGAGTAATTACCCCTGATCTTAAAAAGGTTTCGCAAGGGAAATTAAGCGTAAATGGTACTCGATTTGAGCTAAGTGGAAAAATGCTGAATCCAGCAGATATCCAGCCTACAATTCAATCTTTTCAAGGGTTAGTGCAGCCACCATATCAACTGTATTCACAGTTATCAGTCAATCAGGCTGAGCAAAAAATCATTGATGACGCACTTAAAAATCGAATTATTGAGTTTGAATCTGGTAGTGCAGTTTTAACTGATGCAGGTCAAAAAATTCTCGACGAGATGTCTGTTGCTTTAAATAAAGTAGGCGGTAAAAAAGTCAAAATTATTGGTCATACTGATAGTTCAGGTGATGCAACTAAAAACTTAAAACTTAGCCAAGATCGAGCATTAGCAGTGAAAAACTATTTGATTAGTAAAAGTATTCCTGCCGATCATTTATCTACAGAAGGTTTAGGTTCATCTAAGCCAGTTGCAGATAACACTTCTCCAGAAGGCAGAAAGAAAAACCGTCGAATTGAGTTTACTGTTCTATAAATATAAGGAGAAGAACATGGCTAGCCCTTACATTACGATTGGATGCCCAACCACTGGTGGAGGGCAAGTCATTTCAGGAAACAGTACATTTTTAATTGATGGAATTGCAATTGCCTGTGTAGGAGATAAGGCAACTTGTCCGTTACACAAAACGGTTTCTACGATTGTATCGGGAGATCCAAATATGCTTGTTATGGGAAAATCCGCAGCACGTGTAAATGATTCATTATCATGTGGCTGTAAATTATTGCCAAAACAGAGTTTAGTTAATCAAGGATAAGGGTAGAGATATTTTTATATAGATATAAATATCTACTAAAACATATTAACGCTTGAAATGATGAGTAGTTTGTCTGATAAAGCTGAATTTTGTTAATATACAGGCATTATGATTTTAAGCATTAAATTATTTAAAAATATTGAGAGTAATGATGAGTAATTTAAAAATTTTAATTACAAAACTTTCTACAGTTGCACGAACTGCTTTAGAAAAATCGGCTAATGCTTGTGTTATTCAACAAAATTACGAAATTGAAATTGAGCATTTATTTTTAGAATTACTTAATCAATCTTTAGAGAATGATTTAAAAATTTTATTAAAGAAGTATAAAATTTCATCTGAAGCTTTAGCTGATGATTTAAAAGAAACAATTTCTCAATTACCAAAAGGTAATACTCGAACTCCTATTTTTGCTAAATCTATTGTTCGTTTGTTTGAGCAAGCTTGGTTATTGGCCTCGGCTGAACAAAATCCAGTTATTCGTAGTGGTCATTTACTAGTTGCATTGTTAACTGCGCCTGATTTATATCAAATTGCAACGAGAGCTTCGAGTTTATTTGATCTTTTACCAATTGATTCAATGAAACATAAGTTTCTTGAAATTTGTGAGAAGAGTGTTGAACAACAAGATGAGGCAAAAACGCTTTCGGATGAAGCGGAACCAACAGACGCAACTGTAACAAATACCAAAATAGCTAAAACACCTGCGCTTGATCAATATACGATTAATCTCACTGAAAAAGCGAAAAAAGGCGGTATAGATCCAGTTATTGGGCGTGAATATGAAATTCGCTTAATGCTCGATATTTTAATGCGTAGACGCCAAAACAATCCGATCTTAACTGGAGAGCCAGGCGTTGGTAAAACAGCCGTGGTTGAAGGTCTAGCTTTAAAAATTGCTCAAGGTTTAGTACCAAACGCTCTTAAAAATGTCCATTTACATGTGCTGGATATGGGACTATTACAGGCAGGTGCAAGCGTTAAAGGCGAATTTGAAAACCGTCTAAAGCAAGTGATTCAAGAAGTTCAAGCTTCTACTCATCCTATTATCTTATTTATTGATGAAGCTCATACTTTAATTGGTGCTGGTGGACAAGCAGGGCAAAATGATGCTGCAAATCTTTTAAAGCCAGCGCTTGCACGTGGTGAATTACGCACGATTGC
The DNA here is from genome assembly GCF_028367635.1 of Acinetobacter sp. P1(2023). NCBI lineage: Bacteria > Pseudomonadati > Pseudomonadota > Gammaproteobacteria > Moraxellales > Moraxellaceae > Acinetobacter > Acinetobacter sp. P1(2023). The sequence continues at coordinate 143,727 of NZ_JAQNDD010000001.1, read as the reverse complement.
TGCGACTACTTGGGCAGAATATAAACAGTATTTTGAAAAAGATGCGGCATTGAGCCGACGTTTTCAGGTGGTGAAAGTAGAAGAGCCAACCGAAGAAGTTGCGGTAGATATGTTGCGTGCGATGATTCCAGTCATGCAGCAGCATTTTAAATTACAAATTGATGATGAGGCGATCGTTACAGCGGTTCACTCTTCACATCGATATATTAGTGGCCGTCAACTTCCGGATAAAGCAGTTAGTGTTCTTGATACGGCAGCAGCACGTGTTGCGTTAACCCAAAATGCTCAACCAGTAAAGCTTGACCAGTTAAAGGCTCAAGAACATAACTTAAAACTTGAACAGCAAATTTTAGAAAATGAGCATCGTCAGATTCCAATTCATCATGAACGATTGGAAGCTTTAAAAGCTAATTTAGAATCTTTGCAAAAAGAAATTCATGAAACCGAAGAGCAGTGGCAAAAAGAATTAGAACTTGTTCATAAAATTCAGGATTTAGAAGCACAAAATCATGCTAATGAGTCTGAAGCTTATGATCAGATCAATCTACTGCGTAAGGAACTTGCTGAAATTCAAGGCCAGCAACCATTAGTATTTGAAAGAGTAAACTCTCAAATTATTAATGAAATTATTTCTGATTGGACTGGTATTCCTGTTGGAAAAATGGTCAATGATGAAATTAAACAGATATTAACGCTTGAAGATAAATTGGGCGAGCGTGTAATGGGGCAAGATTATGCACTCACACAATTAGTTCAAGGTATTAAAACTTCAAAAGCAAAACTTGAAGATCCTAATAAGCCACAAGGGGTATTCCTTTTGGTTGGCCCAAGTGGTGTGGGTAAAACCGAAACTGCTTTAACTTTGGCAAATGAATTATATGGTGGTGAGCAGCATTTAATCACTATTAATATGTCTGAATATCAAGAAGCGCATACGGTATCTTCATTGAAAGGTGCACCTCCTGGGTATGTCGGATATGGTCAAGGGGGTGTTTTAACAGAAGCTGTTCGCCGTAATCCTTATAGTGTTGTGTTGCTCGATGAGATTGAAAAAGCTCATAGTGATGTTCAGGAACTGTTCTATCAAGTATTTGACAAAGGTACTTTAGAAGATGGTGAAGGACGAGTAATTGACTTTAAAAACACGACTATCTTGCTGACTTCAAATGCTGGTTCAAGTGCCATTATGCAAGCTTGTTTAAATAGACCTGTAGAAGAGTGGCCTACAGCTGAAGAGTTGATTGAGCATCTAAAACCAAGTTTATATAAACAATTTAAGCCCGCATTTTTAGGCCGAATGAGAGTTGTGCCATATTTCCCACTGCATGATGATCTCCTTGTACGAATCATTAAGCATAAGTTAGGCAAGATCACCGCAAGAATTGAGAAACAATATGGAACACAAGTCCAGTATTCTGATGATTTGGTAGAGCTACTCTTAAGCCGTTGCACAGAAGTCGATAGCGGTGCACGTAACGTTGATAATATTTTAAATTCTACAGTGTTACCTGCATTGGCTACAGAAATTTTGGTGGCTTTAGCAGAGCAAAAACTACCAAAAATTATCATGATTGATGCTAAAGATGACGAAATTCAATATGTACTAGACCCGGTTGCAAAAGCTGCTAAAAAAAGGACTAGTAAAAAATTGAAGTCAGAAGTTTAAAATTGAATAGAGCTAAAATTAGATGAATATTGATATTTCTGAACTACTTGAACCCATTAGTGATAGTTTACCTTGTGGTGACGACTTTTCATTTTCTAATGAATTTCATGAAATAAAAAAAGCGAAGACACAAGATGATCTATTGCTAGATCAAGGTGATTGGGTTGCTGAGCGTAAACAAGCCGATTGGGACTTTGTAGCAAAGAACACAAGTGTTTTGTTAAAAGATAAAACGAAAGATATTCGTCTATTAACTTGGCTCTTAGAAGCTTGGACTCATCTTTATGGTTTTGAAGGTATGGCGAAAGGTTTAACTTTAAGCCATTCCATGCTAAATCAATACTGGCAGGAAATTCATCCTGTTATTGAAGATGATGATTTAGATCAACGCATTGGTTTATTACAGGGTTTAATTAATCAACTTCCGATGTTGTTAAAGAAAGTTCCTTTAACCAATACGGTTCCTTATTATAATTTGCTTGATTACGATAATTTTCTTTATCACGAAAATGTTCGCCGTAAACAAACAGAAGAATATGACAGCCAGTCGGGGCCATCGGAATTAGAACAATTCGATCAAGCTATTTTTAATACGTCTAAAACTTTTCAATATTCTAACTATCAAGATTTTAGTTCAGTGTTAACTGAATGGGATGTTTTAAAGCAAACTCTCGATCATTTAATGGGACTAGATTCGCCAAGTTTTGCTGCGATTGATTCAGCATTTGAGACTATTCACAGCACATTACGCAAGATTTATAAAGCAGAAGCTTTTGGGGCAGGACTTGCACCAATCCAAGAACAGGCTACTGTCATCACGAGTTCATCTATGGAAAATCAAGCGCCTGTACAAGTTGTTTCAGCTCAGCCTGCTTTTCAGCCTCAAGCACAAACGCACTTGGCTAACCGCGAGCAAGCAATGAAAGTGTTGCAAGAGATTGCAGATTACTTCCAAGCAAATGAACCTCATAGCCCTGTGAGTTATATGCTTCAAAAAACGATTAAATGGAGTCAAATGCCATTACATGAATGGTTAGCGCAAGTCATTAAAGATGAGCATCCATTACAAATGGTTCAGGAAATGTTAGGTGTGCAGCCTAAAAATGAATATGAATAAAGATTGGTAAAGACATATGTTTAAAGCTGAAAAAGTCCTGTGGGGCGAAGGTTTATTTTTAAGACCTCAACATTTCCAAATTCAAGATACCTATCATGAACAACGCCTAAATCATACGGTTCGTGCGGTTGTGCCTTTTTCATATGGTATTCAGAAGTTAAGTTTCGATGAGGCTCAATTGAGCACGCATATTCTTGCTCTTGAGTCTGTAGAGATGATCTGGCAAGACGGTGAAATTTATCAGGCGCCAGCATATGATCTATTGCCTGAACCAATTTTATTGGATGATCTTAATTTACGTGGCGAGATGCTAATCTATTTGGCATTGCCGCTTTTACAAGCAAATAAGCAAAATCTCATTGATCAAAACCAAGCGCAAAAGGGCAGATATCAATCTCACCTTGTCGAAACGCATGATCTATTTACGAATGCTACCGAAGCAGATATTAGTTTGCTACGCCGCCGTGCTGTTTTTAAATTATTAGATATTCATAGTAATCCAGACCATAATTTAGATGGTTTTTTATATCTACCGATTGGAAAAATTAAGCGTCAAAGCTCTGGTGCTTTTGAAATTGACCGAAAGTTTATTCCACCAATTTTGCACGTGGATGCCTCTGAAACACTCATTTCAAACTTAAAAAGAACTCTGAATGTTATTAAGGCAAAAATTAAGACGATTCAAACCAATAACCGAGAAAATGAACAGAAATTAATTGAATTCCGTTCAGGCGATATCGTTTCTTTCTGGTTAGTAAATGCCTTAAATACAGCTCATGCTGGTTTAAATCACTTTGTGCAATATCCACAAATCCATCCAGAACGGTTGTTTTTCGAATTATTGCGTTTAGCAGGTTCATTATTAACTTTCTCGACAGCCTATGATGTTGATCAGTTGCCTGCTTATAAACACCATAATTTACAAGAAAGTTTTACTCAGTTAGACACGATTCTACGTGATTTACTCGATACGATTATTTCAAGTCGTTATATCAGTATTGCGCTTAAAGAGATCCGACCATCATATTGGGTGGGAAGTCTTGAAACCGATAAGATTACTCGCGACACTCGACTTTATATTGCAGTATCAAGTAGTGCTATGCAGACCCATGAGTTAATCCAGATCGTACCTTTACGATTTAAGATTGGTAGCACTTTAGATGTAGAGCAACGTGTAGTTGCTGCATTACCTGCGATTCCATTACATCATTTGATTCAGGTTCCAACTGCGATACCGGTGCGTTCTGGTGTGAGTTATTTTGAAATTGAACCGCATCACGAGCTATATCAGCGCATGTTAGATTCAGAGACGATCTGTATTTATGTTCCAGCTGGTTTCCAAGATATCAGTATTGAATTGATTGCGGTCATGAACGCTTAACGGTAAAGGAGAGAAAAATGTCACAATCTACAGGCGCTCCTTCTTTATTTGACGATGGGCAAATCGGGACGGGTGGAAATAACAATAGCCAGTCGCAGGCAAAACTACAGGCAATTAATCTTATTGATTTATTGCATGATGGCTTTTATTTGATTTTTTTAATTCGAAATCAATATGTGCCGGCAGATGCGCAGCAATTCCGTGAAAAAACCTTAAATTTGCTTAATCAATTTGAGCAACAAGCTAAAAAACTACAATTTTCAGCTGATGATATTCATGATGCTAAATATGCATTTTGTGCATTAATTGATGAAACCATCGTAACGCAACAAGATCCAAGCTATTTTAATTTGCAAAATGCTTGGTTGATTAGCCCATTGCAATTGAGCTTGTTTGGTTCTCAGTTAGCGGGCTATCGCTTTTTTGAAATTTTGGAGCAATTGCGAAGCCGTGGAAAAGAACGACTAGCTGCTCTTGAAGTATTTCATTACTGCCTTTTACTTGGTTTTCAAGGTAAGTACCGCATTGAGTCTATTGAAAGTCTTAACCACTTAGTATCACGAGTGGGTGATGAGATCGACTATTTAAAAGGGAAAAAAGTTGCATTTTCGCCGTTCTCGGCAATTCCCGATCAAATACGGAATATTATTCACCGCGAAGTACCTTTCTTTTGGATTTTGATTTTTTTATTGATTTTTGCATTACTTACCTTTGCAGGCTTAAGATTTATGCTGAACAATCAAAATGATAAAGCATTATCTAATTATCAAAATGTGATTTCTGCTCCTCAAGAGCAAGCGCATATTACAATCTATTTACCTTGATGATGGTACGAAATGGCTCAGGAAAAACCAACTTCTATTCGAGTTTTACAATCGAATAAAAAAAAGCCGAAATCACCACTACTTTATATTGTGATTGGTGTAATTGCAGGGGTGTTTGTCAGCATCTCGCTATTCCTGTTCTTGTCTCAACCGAATTCGCCAGAATCAGCAGCAATTGAGAGTAAATCAACAGAAGAGCAAATTTTAAATCAAGAAGCTGCTCATTCTTCTGATGAACAAAATCAGGTTGCTGTAAGCCAAGACAACGAAACAGACTCAATGAGCCGTGATGGCTTTGAACAGCCAAAAGATAATGAATTAAGTAATATCTTTAAACCTGTTCCGCATAAACCTGTTGCTGCGAATGAACAGCGAGTTTCACCATTTGATGAGCAGCTAACAGGTGAGAAGAAAGTTCAAGTTGTGCCTCAATTACAGACAAGCGTAGCTAAAACGACTCAACCTAAAGTACAGCCAGCTCAGCAAAAAACAGTGGGTAAGCCGCAGCAGCAAATGGTACAGGCTAAACCCTTAGTTGAGAGTAAAGCTCCAGCCGAACCAGAACCTGAGGTCGAACCGCCTAAAGCATCGGTAGATATTAAAATTACACGAAGTCCTTTTGCCGTGAATTAATGAACTGATGATGATCTTTCTCATTTTCTTTTGTTTTTCATGCTTGGCAATTGGTTTAGCATTTTTAATGTCTTATGAGCTAAGGAGTAGAAGCAAAGATTTCGTTTTGTCATTACTGCCACAAGGCCGTAAACAGCTGAATCAGGTGAAGCAATTTGCTCAAACCATGAATCAGGCAGCTGCTCCTGAAAAATTACAATCTCATTGGCATTTACAGCAATGGTGGATTGTAATTGCTGGCTTTTTTTTGTTTGCCAGTATATTAATTTTTGCTTTTACTCGTCCGATTAGTTCAACTCGAATTGAAGCTGAATATCTGAAAAAAACTGACCCTCAAATCTATGCACTCTTAAATGGTGAAATATTATCACCACCGCCAGAAGTGGATGAAAGCTTAATTGAGGCCGCAATTGTTGAGGCTACGCAGTTAGAGCAGCAATATTCGTCTCAAAATAGTGGAGCTATTAATTCTTCACCGATTGATAATGCGAGTTTCGATGGCCGAGCTATTCTAGACACGACTTTGGTTGATCGTAAATGGGACAAAATGAACCCACGTTATAAACAGCGTTTACTCATGGTCTTTAAAATCATGAAAGAACAGTATGGTTATGAGTTGGTTTTATTAGAAGGTTATCGTAGCCCAGCACGTCAGAATATGCTGGCGGGCAATCCTAACACGACTAGAGCGAGGGGGTATCAAAGCTATCACCAGTTTGGTTTGGCTGCTGATGTAGCATTCAAACGAAATGGGAAAGTGGTTATTTCTGAACGGGATCCATGGGCGATGCAAGGCTATCGGTTATATGGACAAGTTGCCGAATCTGTTGGTTTGACTTGGGGTGGACGTTGGAAATCTATCCAAGATTATGGGCATACCGAATTCCGTATGCCGGGCTTAAGAAAAACTCAAGAAATGGCGGAAAAACTTATCGCTGAAAGTTCGAATGATATAAGTTAAACATTGATTGAGGATTGAAAACGTTTTTGTAAAACAGACGTCATTTTATCTACAAGCTGGGAAATGATCCCAGCTTTTTCCCACGTGTAAATTGAAACGACCATAGGTGGCACAGCACCTAATGAATCATATCGACGTACTCTACGCCCATTGGTCGTAGCTACAGGCAATAAAGATAACCCTAATCCTGTTTCCACACTGACTAACACGCTTTCTAGGCTACTACCAGTAAAAGCAATATACCAACGTCGCCGCTCACGTTCTAAGGTTGCGAACATTTCGTCCCGATAAAGTCCTCCTTGAGGAAAAGTAACTAAACTCACGGGGTCAGCCCATGGAGTCTTTGAGTTTTCACTTGCAAACCATGCCATTTCTTCTGGGAATGTAGCGTGGTGATCAGCGCTGGCCGCGGGTTCTTTGACAATAATAATATCGAATTCACCATTCCGATAACGTTCTGTTAGGTTCCGACTTAAGCCAGAGGTTACGTCTAAACGAATGGAACGATGCTCTTTGGCAAATATACCGAAAACTTCAGCCATTGCAGAACTCATCATATCTTCTGGTAAACCAATACGAATAGGAATACTTCCTGCCGGATCTTTAAGTAGGGCCTCAGCTTCTTGTTGAAGAGTCAAAATCCTTTGTGCATAACCAATCAGATATTCTCCCGAAACGGTCAATTTGAAAGGTCTTGCTGTTCGATCTATAAGCGCATGACCCACTGATTCTTCAAGCCGTGCTAACTGCTGACTAATCGTTGATTGAGTTAGGTGTAATCGATCGGCGGCGGCGGTAAAACTACCCGTTTCAAAAATAGTGACAAAAGCACGTAAAAGGCGAGGATCAAACATATTATGCACCGCTACGTTTAAAAGCAGATCAGATAAGTATTTATAAACTTAATAGTATCGATTAAATAATTTAATTTCCAAATACTTTTGGCGATGTTTATTCTATTTGCAAAATGTTTTGCCAAAAGTTTTTATTGGGAGGCCACCATGCGTAAGTCACTAATATGGATGAATCTGATCGTCGCGTTAGGGGCTTTAGGTTTTACAAATATGACGAATGCAATGAGTGAGTACCCTTTACATCAGGCAGTGATAAATAACGACACTCAATCTATAAAAAAGATTTTATCTCAAAAGGCTTTAATTGATGAGCGAGATGAAACAGGTTCAACTGCTTTGATGGTCGCAACAAGAGCAAATAATGTACATGCTGCTCATATGCTGATAGAGGCGGGTGCCGATGTAAATGCAAAAGATAATATTCAAGACAGTCCGTATTTGTACGCCGGCGCACAGGGATATTTAAAAATTCTAAGAATGACACTCATGCATGGTGCGAACTTAAAAAGTACTAATCGTTACGGTGGGACTGCGCTCATTCCCGCAGCGGAGCGAGGCCATGTTGAAACAGTTCGTACATTAATTGCCGCTGGTGTAGATGTTAATCATGTTAATAATTTGGGGTGGACCGTATTGCTTGAGGCCATTATTTTGGGCAATGGAGAACCAAAATATCAACGCATTGTAGAGCTTTTACTAAAAGCAGGTGCCGATCCGAACTTAGCAGATAAAGACGGCATTAAGCCATTACAACATGCACGTTCACGAGGCTACCGCGAAATTGAAAAAAGACTTCTTGCAGCTGGTGCAAAATAAAAAGTGAGAGTACATGATGGAAAAAGGTGAACAGTTTTTACGTAATGCGATTGAGCTTGCCTATAACAATATTGAAAAAGGTGGGAGGCCATTTGGAGCTGTCGTTGTAAAGAATGGAGAAATTATTGCTTCAGGTGTAAATCAGATTCTGACAACAAATGATCCCACTGCACATGCTGAACTACTGGCGATTCGTGCAGCCAGCCAAGTTTTAGGATCTGCCAATTTAGAAGGCTGTTCTGTGTATGCAAGTGGCCATCCATGCCCAATGTGTATGGCTGCAATGCGTTTAGCAGGTATCAAGTCGGTGAGCTATGCATATTCTAATGAAGATGGAACCCCATTTGGTTTATCTACAGCCGAAATATATATTGAGCTTGCCAAGCCGTTTTCTGAGCAATCAATGAAAATTCAATATATACCGATCAGAGTTGAAAACCGCACTGATCTTTATGTGCATTGGAAGAATTATCAAGCCAAGAATTTAGGCTCAGAAGAATGAGGCAGTCTGGAGTTTTTTTGACTCGTCCCATGCTTGTTGTAACGGTAGCTTTGGTGGGCCTTAATTTAAGACCATTTATCACAAGTATTGGACCATTGATTGCCAATATTCGAACAGCCACTGGCTTAAGCCTACAAGGAATGGCACTACTTACTTTGCTACCGATGATGCTTATGGGGCTTGTTGCATTTGTTGGGCCAATATTGCAGAACTATGTGGGCGAACGAAAAGCTATTCTCGGTGCATTACTTGCCATTTGTGCGGGATGTGCTGTGCGTTTTTTATTACCTACAGCCGAAGGATTAATTATTAGCGCAATAGTAATTGGATTTGGCGTTGCGATGATACAAGCAGCTTTTCCAGGCATGATTAAACGAGAATTTAGCCAATACATAGGTCCGATGATGGGGCTTTATTCAGCTATGCTCATGGGCGGTGGGGCGTTAGGAGCATGCTTAGCTCCCATAATTTCAAATATAACGGGCTTTTGGTCAATTGGACTGGCTTTTTTTGCTATTCCAGCTTTATTTGCATTTATATTGGCCCTGGCTTTTTTACCTACAAAAGTTGGCTCATCCATTCATCGTGCGCCTGTAAGAAAGTTATTAAATCAACCTCGAACTTGGTTATTAATGGCTTGTTTCGGGCTTGTAAATGGTGGCTACTCATCAGTCGTAGCTTGGTTAGCGCCTTCTTTTCAAGATCAGGGTTGGAGCGCAGCGCAAAGTGGACAACTACTTGCTTTACTGGCCTTGAGCCAAGCAGCTTCAGCACTTATTTTGCCCGTTTTAGCAAGGAAATATAAAGACCGACGTCCATGGCTATGGTTTACGTTAGCTATGCAAATGATTGGGTTTGCAGGAATGGCTTTTATGCCTGAGTTTGCCTCTATACTTTGGGCAATTTGTTTAGGCGTGGGTTTAGGAGGATGTTTTGCCTTAACGCTTATAGTTGCATTAGATCATTTTGATGAGCCGATTTATGCAGGTGCTTTATCTGCACTGATGCAAGGCGGTGGTTTCTTATTGGCAGCAATTCCGCCATGGATTATTGCAATTTTGCATGATCTTACGGGGGCTTACAAAGCGGGATGGCTTTTCCATTTAGCCAGTGTGATATTAGTAGTTATTTTAGTGATTAGATTGGCGCCTAAAAGTTATTTTAAGCTGAGTCTGTAAAACGTTGAGTTAATCGTGATCCTTTTTATAGAGAATTACTGATTCTAAAACACAAGTAAATCAGGAAATAGTGATACGATAGAACTGAAAATTTCCCGCTTTTAAATGAATACAACAATATTTGATTTTTATGACTTCTTCTTTGAAACAGCTTACTTTATTCAATCAAGGCCTAGGAAAAACTAGCCGATTTGCCAAAGGCTTGGAAGGCACTTTACAGGCGATTGAGCATTTAGGATATGTACAGATTGATACCATATCGGTTGTAGAGCGAGCTCATCACCATATATTGTGGAGCCGAGTGCCAGACTATGATTTAAACCATTTAAATAGTTTGGTACGCGAACGCCAGATTTTTGAATATTGGTATCATGCCGCATCTTATCTTCCTATGAAAGATTATCGCTATGCGCTGCCTGCCATGATGTCTGTCAGGAACGGAGAAAGCCGTTATTTTAATAGAGGCGATCAGCAGCTCATGAATGAAATTTTGGCGCGTGTTCGTGCTGAAGGTAAAATTCGATTAAGAGATATTGATAAGAATAATAAAAAGAGTTTAGGAAACTTGTGGAATACTGGTCCAGGCCACCGTGCTTTTGAGCAGTTATATATGCAGGGTGACCTGATGATCTGTGAACGTAACGGAATGGAAAAGGTCTATGATTTGACCGAGCGCTGCTTGCCTGAAAATATTGATTTAACTATGCCTACGCTTTATGAATATGCGCAGTATTTATTTAATAATACGCTTCGAGCACATGGTGCATTTACATGGAAACAACTGGTTCATTTAAAGAAAAATGATTTAAAAGAAACTATGCGTGCCGTGCTGATGGAGCAGATTGACGCAGGTGTAGTATCTGCAATCAAGCTTGAGAATGGTCAAACGCTATATGTTGATGCCGCTGCAATAGAACAAAAGCTTAATACTGAGTTCGGTTTAAAAATACTTTCACCTTTTGATAACTCGCTTATTCATCGTGACCGTTTAACTTCTTTATTTGAGTTTGATTATCGGATTGAATGCTATGTACCAGCGGCTAAAAGGGTATATGGTTATTTTTGTTTGCCGATTCTTTATCAAGATGAGTTAGTCGGCCGAGTAGATTGTAAAGCGCATCGTTCTATAAAAGAGTTAGAAGTAATTAGTCTACATCTAGAAAAAACAGTAAAAAATAAGGAAGTCTTCTTTTTCGAATTGGAGCAAGAGCTCAAGCGTTTTGCAGCGTTTAATCAATGCTCAACTATTAATGACAAAGTGATTAAGCTTATTCTTGCTAAGATTTAAACACCAAAAGCACTCCAGCTTTTGGTGTTTTTTTACTTTCTTTAGTTCAACGGCATACGATATTCAATAATCCCGGGTTTTTGGGCAATCCAATCGTAAAGCTTTTGGGCTGTGTGGTTGCTTTCTTGAGTATGCCAATATAAACGGTCACAGTTGTGTACAATTGCTTGCTTCTGCACATATTCAATAAGTTGCTTACCAATGTGTTGTCCACGAACTTCAGGTGAAACATAGAGGTCTTCTAAATAACAATAATTATTTTCTGCCCATGTTGAACGATGAATAACATAATGCACAATTCCCAAAACTTGCTCGCCTTGTTTGGCAACAGCACAATAAACGGGTTCATTTTCATCGAAAAAGCGTTCCCAAGTCACTTTTGTGACGTGAAGAGGTAAATTGACCTGATAAAAATTTTGATAAGCAAGCCAATATTTTTCCCATTGTGAATAGTCCTGCTGTTGAACAGGGATGATTTGAATATCTTGATTTTGCATAATAATTACACTCTATTTTAAAGTAATGGAAAATGGACAACTAGAGTGTAGTTTTGATAGTGGTATTTTTATAAGGTACACTTTTGATATTTTTTACAGTACCAGTTTGTTATGGCAGCTTCGATTTCGGCATCTTTCCCACATTTGATTTTGCCAAAAGGTCAGATTAAAGATGGGCTATATTCGGCTTTGCGTGATGCTATCTTAGATAGAAGACTATCTGCCGGAACAAAATTACCCTCAAGTCGTGCCCTAGCAGAGATGATGTCAATTTCAAGAAACTCTGTATTGGCAGCTCTTGAACGATTACTTGATGAGGGATATTTATTTACCAAACCAAGTTCGGGTACCTATGTTGCTGAGGTTGTGCCAGATCAGTTAATACATGTTCAAGAAAATTCAAAAAAAACGTCTAAAAATAATCATCAATCCTTAAATATTAATCCAAATATGGAAGCATTATTAACTTCATGGCGAGAGCAGTCGTGGTCAAGTCAAAAGAAAAAAATGTTCCATGTGGGGGTAGGTTGTGTTGACTTATTTCCTCATCAACTTTGGGGAAAGTTATTAAATCAAGCTTGGCGGCAGTCGTATTATCAGCTTGGTCAATTTCACGACCCGCGTGGCTATTTGCCTCTACGTCAGGCAATTTGTGAATATGTTCGCTCCACCCGAGGGCTGAACTGCAACGAAGAGCAAATTATTATCGTAAATGGGACGCAGCAAGCTATTCATTTAACGGCCTATGCTTTACTTCAAGCAAATGATGAGGTGTGTTTAGATGAACCAGGCTATGACGCTGCTTTTAACATTTTTCGAAGTTTTGGTGCACAGGTAAATTTAGTTGAAAGTGATGAAGAGGGGATGCTAGTCTCTGATATTATTCATCGTTATTCAAAAAGCAAACTGGTCTATACAGCACCTTCACATCAATTCCCTGTAGGTGGAACCTTAAGTCTTGCCCGCCGTTTTTCGTTACTCGATTGGGCATCTCAACAAGGGAAATGGATTTTTGAAGATGACTATAATAGTGAGTTCTGCTATGGCACACATCCTATTCAAGCTCTACAAGGTTTAGATCAGCAGCAAAGAGTTATTTACTCTGGTACTTTTACCAAAATGATGTTTCCAGAATTTCGGTTAGGATTCATGGTTGTGCCTGAAGCATTGATCGAAACCTTTAGTGCAGCAAAATACTATACGGATGTTCGAAGTTCTTATTTAGAGCAAGTGGCTTTGTCTCAATTTATACAAAAAGGTCACTATGCTCGGCATGTGCGCAAAGTTCGAAAAGCTTGCTATGAGCGCCAACAAACCTTGATTAAAACTATTGATGAGCATCTTTCAGATGTGCTTAGTGTTCAACCCACAGATTCAGGTATTCATGCAGTGTGCTGGTTAAAAGGTGAGAGGACAGAGCAAGAATTTATTGATCAGTGTTCAGCTCTAAACTTGGCTGTTCAACCACTATCAAGATATTGTCAGTTGCCAAACAAAAAGGCCGCGGTACTTTTTGGCTATGCGGCCCACACACCTAATGAAATTATTGAAAACATTAAAAAAATTGCACAATATTTACAAGAAAAATAATAGCCTAAGTTTTGTTATTTAGATAAATTTAATCATTTTTAAATGCTTAAATACGAATTTCTATGATGATCAATTGGTTATATGAAAATAGAGAGGTTATTAAAATTTTTAAAAATTAATTTTAATTAATATTATTTTAAGCTAGCACAATTAATCTAACTCCATCAAAGCTTATTTAGTACACCTTTTGGCCACATTCTCCAGATGTGGCCGTTTTTTTATCAAAAATAAATATAGTTCCGTATAACTTAATTAATTCTTAAAGAGAAATAAAAATTAATCTTCTTCTATAGCATTACTATAAAACTTAACACCTAATTTAATTCGATCTCGACCATTACTCATACGCCAACGGTTGGTATCACGCAAAGAATATACACAGCCGCAATATTCCTGCTGGTAGAATTCCTCTCGCTTACTAATTTCAATCATTCGACTAGAGCCACCGTTTTTACGCCAGTTATAATCCCAATATTGAATATCTGGATAATGAGATGCTGCTCGAATTCCGCAGTCATTAATTTGAGCCATATTCTTCCAACGGGAAATTCCTAGCGAACTACTGATGAGACTAAAGCCGTGTTCATGTGCGTAAAGGGCAGTTCGCTCGAAACGCATATCAAAACACATGGTACAACGAATGCCGCGTTCGGGTTCATCTTCCATACCTTTGGCTCGGGCAAACCAATTATCCGTGTCATAATCTGCATCGATAAATGGGATATTATGCTTTTCTGCAAAACGAATATTTTCTTCCTTACGGATTAGATATTCTTTTACGGGATGAATATTAGGATTATAAAAAAATATTGAAAATTTAATTCCAGAATCAATCAATGCCTCCATGACTTCTCCTGAACAAGGAGCACAACAAGAGTGAAGTAATAATTGATCATGTCCAGATGGGAGTTCTAATTTTAAACGTTGAGTTGCCATAATAAAAAATTAAATTGCAATTCTAATAATTATATATTTTTGGCTTATATAATGTGAACTGAATTATTTTCAATGAAGAGTGAAATTAATTTAATATTTAAAAATAATTTATTACTGTATTTAATATTAAGTTAAATATAATGAAATAAGTATATTGTAAAGTATTAAGAATTAATTATATGTCATATTTAATTTCTCTGCCTTTTATACTATATAATAATATAAAATATATAAAAATTTTATATTTATGAAAATAATAAACCTAAAATTCTATTTGCTAAGTGATTGATGTATCTAGATATAATTTGTAATTTTTATGGTTTTTATTTGTGATGTGCATCACAAATAAACCTTATTTTTTCAATTAAAATATTTCTTTAGATTTGTAGCTTTAATAAATCTATACTATAAAATTCAATGTGTTTTTAAACTTAAGCGTGTGATAATTTGAGATATGAAAGATTGGCAATGTAAGTATTGTAATGGTTACATTATGGTTAATCATTCAAAGATCAGCGTAGGAGAAAAAGTTTACTTTTTGGTATATAAATTTGATGCAAAGAATGAACGGAAGAAATTATATAAAAAAGGAATCGTGGTTGCTCGTTACGATAATATACTTCACATTGAGTCACGTAAAAAAACTTATAAAATCGAACAAGCTAAAGTCTATCCTCTAGGAGCACCAATGCCTTTTGTTTACAACATGTTTTGGATTTGCGGATGCCCATGTACTCAACAAAATTAATTTCTTAAATTTAAATGTTAGCAATTCATTTTATAGACTTAACTGAATTAATAATCTCATCAAATTTATCTTCTCAGGTTTTATCGAAAAGTTAAGACCAACAAACTCGGAGAAATGGCTCTTAGCATTCAAGTTGGTTGGTTTATTCATTTGACAAAACACAGAGGCTCTCTTATAAACCTCGAGTAAAGTTGAGGTCAATCATGATAAGCGAAAACAAAAAAGCTGACCCTAGTCGAGTGTTGACAGTGGGTGAAGTAGCAAAAAGGAGTGGAGTTCCTGTCTCGACTCTGCATTTTTATGAAGCGAAAGGGCTCATAAAAAGTCTAAGAACAAATGGTAATCAACGCCGTTTCCCATTAATCGTTTTAAGATATATTGCGATTATTAAAGTTGCCCAAAGAGTAGGGATTTCTTTAGATGAAATTAAAGCAGCTCTTAGCGCATATCCTATGGGAAGCAAATTAACAGCCAAACAGTGGAAAGAGTTATCAAGCCATTGGCGAAAAGATCTGGATGAGCGTATTCAAAAATTAACTAGACTCCGCGATGAAATGGACTGGTGTATTGGCTGTGGTTGCTTGTCATTAGAGCAATGTCCTTTAAGAAATCCTGAAGATGTTTTAGGACAAGAAGGTTCCGGAGCACGAATTTTAGAAAGACCTTAATTACAATATTTTAATAATTGTTTTTAGGACAGAATATTTTAAATTCCAATCAATTAAAGAGCGGTTAATAAAATTGCTAAGAGAGTTTTTTATTGTAAACAAGACCCATGAAACATGAATTTTTTTGATATCTTTATTTTTTTATTAAGAAGCAAAAATTTATGAAAAAAATTATCTTTCTTGGTTTAGCGCTTGTTTCGTTAACGGCTTGTTCATCTGCACAACATAAAGATTCAACTCCACCAAAAATTGGTTCACCAAACCCAGCTAGTCAATATTGTGTTGAACAAGGCGGGAAATTAGAAATTAGAAATGAAGCAAATGGACAGGTTGGGTATTGTCATTTACCAAACGGTCAAGTCGTTGAAGAATGGAAATTATTCCGTGATAATCAAGCGAACTGTGTAGCAGAAGAAGCTCAAAAATTGGTAGGTCAATCTGGACTTACTGATGACCAAATTAAGCAAAAAACTCAATCGGAAATTGTGCGTAAAGTAGCTCCAGGTCAGCCTATGACTATGGATTATCGTACAAACCGAGTTACAGTGACTATTGATCCAGCAACTAAGAAAATTACTCAGGCAACCTGTGGTTAATTAAGCTTTGCTAAATTAAATCGTGAAATAAAAGTCTGCTGAAATGCAGGCTTTTTTATTGAGTAATAAAAAAAGCCTCTAGCGGACTAGAGGCAGAAAAACTTCAGATGCAAGAACAGGTGAATTATGCATCTGAGTTAAGTAGGTTGTATCAAACCATGTAAAGCACTTTACCAGTAAAAATGAATAAAAATAGAGAGGTGCGACTAATGGCTAATGTTCTGTGGTCGTTTATTGAGCGTCTATAAGCTCGGATTTAATTTCTCTTCTCAGCACTAATTTTTAAATTTTTTAAGTTCTATTTTTAAAAAAATATAAGGAAAAATTAATTTTTTAATTCACTTAATAAAATTACTATTTGATTTATATAGCTTTTTACTAAGTTAAAGAATTTAGAGAGAAAGACTATTCTTTTTGTTGTATATCGTATACGATATATGAAGAATGATTAAACAGCTATTAATCCCATTCCATAACTTTTGAGATGGATTAACTCGAAAGTACGACTACCCAGAGTTTTATTTATATTACTGAGGAATAATTATGAGTAATATCTTCACAGGATGTATCCCGGCGCTAATGACACCATGTACTCCTAACCGTGAGCCAGATTTTGACGCGCTTGTGAAAAAAGGGCATGAGCTGATTGAAGCGGGCATGAGTGCGGTAGTGTATTGTGGTTCTATGGGTGATTGGCCTTTATTAACCGAAGCTCAACGTCAAGAAGGGGTTGCACGACTTGTTGCTGCTGGCATTCCTACAATTGTTGGTACTGGTGCAGTTAATTCAAAAGAAGCAGTTTCTCATGCAGCTCATGCAGAAAAAGTAGGTGCACAAGGGCTTATGGTTATTCCACGTGTACTATCACGTGGAGCCTCACCAACTGCACAAAAAGCTCACTTTTCTGCAATTTTAAAAGCAGCACCAAGCTTACCTGCGGTGATTTACAATAGTCCGTATTATGGATTTGCGACTCGTGCAGATTTATTTTTTGAATTACGCCGTGAGTTTCCGAACTTAATTGGTTTTAAAGAATTTGGCGGTGCTGCCGATATGCGTTATGCAGCTGAGTTCATTACTTCACAAGATGATTCAGTAACCTTAATGGCAGGTGTAGATACTCAAGTTTTCCATGGCTTCGTGAACTGTAACGCAACTGGTGCGATTACTGGGATTGGTAATGCTTTACCTAAAGAAGTTTTACAGTTGGTTGACCTTAGTAAGAAAGCCGCAGCAGGTGATGCAAAAGCCCGTCGTTTAGCCCAAGAGTTATCAAGCGCATTAGAAGTTTTATCTTCTTTTGACGAAGGAACAGATCTTGTTCTGTACTATAAATATTTAATGGTACTTAACGGTGATAAAGAATATACCTTACACTTCAATGAGACTGATGCATTGAGTGAATCACAACGTAAATACGTTGAAACTCAGTATGAACTATTCCGTACTTGGTATCGTAACTGGTCAGCTGAAATCTAAGAAAATACTTTTAAAAAAAGAGGCTAATGATTGAGCCTCTTTTTTTATATCTATTATTTTTTAGTGAGAACAATAACGCAGAGAAAAATTAGAATTAAACCCAAATAGCTATGCATTGTTAAACTTTCGCCTACTACAACAACTGCCAATAAAGCTGCAACAGGAATTTCGACCAAAGCTAACGTCATAGCCTGACTTGCTGGAATTCGTTTTAAACCAAAGCTAAAAAATAAATAGCCCAAAAACATAGGAACAATTGGAATATAGATCGCAACCCAGACGTTAGTTGGATAATCAAAAAGGTTTTGTGCAGTAATCAACAATGTAGGTAATAACAGAACTGCGGAGATACCAAAAATCACTCCCATGGCAGCTCTTGAGTCGACATCTTGGCGAATGAGGTTTCTCATTATCCAAGAGTATGTTGCATAGCTCAGGCTAGAAAGTAAGCCAAAAAACACCCCTAAAATACGATCAGATTGCACGACTTGATGCTGTGCATGATCTCCTGCATAAGAGAGTAAAATAATACCTAAAAAACCGAGAATAAAACTGATGAGCCATTTCAAAGAAAGTTTTCGTTTATCTAAAATCCATTCTAAAAGTACTGAAAACAAAGGTGCACAACCAATAGAAATTACGGTGCCGATCGATACGCCGGCTAAAGAGACAGATGAGTAAAATGCAAATGGACAAAGTATTGAAACAACAACGGCAATAAAGATTTGGGACTTATAGTTAAATAGTTTTTGGTAATTATTTTTAATGGCTTTTAAGCTTAAAAACGTATGAATTAATCCACCGAAGCCCACAGAAATGGTAGCAATTACAAGTGGACTAATGCCTTTTGCAAAAGATGCCGCTGTACCTGCTGTACCCCATAGAAAAGCAGCAAATAGTACAGATAAGAAACCCGTATAATAATTTAGCGAAAATTTTGCTTCTGTTGGCGTACTCATATGAAGTGACTCAAACTTTAAAAGTTTTATGCAGCATGATTTTTACAAGACAAAAAAATTTATCTTGCAGGGAATAACTCAGCTCAATGGATAGGAATTTTTTGACAGTTACCCGTCAAGAGAACAGGGTAGTATGCGGGTATTTATTATGATTTGCTTGGTTAAATGCAATAAAATGATGACGATTTCAGCATAGTCTAATAATAGTTTTGTGAATTAAATTGTATAAAGTATACTTTAACTATGAGTGCAGTTAAAAATTATTAGCTTAAATGGATAAAGAAAATAAATTTTAGCAGCATTGAAATAAAGGTAAGCCGTGCCGGAAAAAGTGCTTGAAAAGCAATGATTTCATTATGGTGGATGAATAAAAATGATCATCCTTTTAATTTGTGTCATATTTTGAGGTTAAGAGAATATTCGTGACGCTACCATCTTTTAATGTATCAAATCTTGGTGCAATGCCTTCGGTATCTGAAGTTATTGTCAAATATATTAGAGAAGCAATTATTGCAGGGCATATTGCTGAAGGTGAGCCTATTCGTCAGGATGAAATTGCTAAACTATTCAATGTCAGCAAAATTCCAGTACGTGAAGCTTTAAAGCAACTTGAAGCCGAAGGCTTAGTTGAGTTTATAAAAAATCGCGGTGCAATTGTGACCCGCATTTCTGAAGAAGAATTAGCACAAATTTTTGAAGTACGAGTGATGTTGGAAACGAAGTTGATTCAACTTGCCGTACCGAATATGACGGAAGAAACTTATAAAAAGGCAGATGAAATTTGTAATGCCTTTATTGATAACATGGATATTGGAAGCTGGACCACATTAAATTGGCAGTTACATGCATGCCTCTATGAACCAGCACAGCGGCCTTATATGCTTGGACTAATTCGTTCAATTTACGATAAAATTGAGCGCTATTTAAGATTGCAGATGAATGTTTCCGAAGGTAAATCGCGTGCAAATGATGAGCACAAAGAAATTGTGAAAGCCTGTAAAGCCAAGGATGTTGATTTGGCGGTTAAGTTAATTGAAGAGCATATTAATGGTGTTTGCCAATCACTTTATGAACATCTACCTCACCATAAAAATGTGAAAAAATAAGCGCTGCGTTCTTTGTCATTTCAATTAGGCCAATGGCCTAATTTTTTTGTCTTTATTTTAGATGAAGCAAGTTTTCACTATGCTGATTTCGTCATAGATTTATAAGAAAACGATCAAGCTTGCTGTTTTGAGATCAGTCATCCTAAAAAAAAATGTAAGGATACTTCTATGAAAACAGTAAAAATTTTGGATTCTCATACTGGTGGTGAACCAACACGATTAGTACTTGAAGGCTTTCCTGATTTAGGCAAAGGAAACATGGAAAGCCGCCGAAAAATATTATCAGAACAATATGACCATTTCCGTAGAGCAACCATGTTAGAGCCGCGCGGTAATGATGTTCTGGTTGGCGCATTATTGTGTAAACCAGTGAATCCCAAAGCGAGCGCGGGTGTTATTTTTTTTAATAACACGGGCTACTTAGGCATGTGTGGTCATGGCACGATTGGTTTAGTGGCTTCGTTAGCACACTTGGGAAAAATACAAGTAGGCACGCATTTAATTGAAACTCCAGTAGGTGATGTTGAAGCGACGCTTCATGAAGATCATTCGGTCAGTGTACGAAATGTGCCTGCATATTGTTATGAAAAAGCAGTCGAAGTTGACGTTGAAAAATATGGAAAAGTTACTGGTGATATTGCATGGGGCGGTAACTGGTTCTTCTTGATTAATGACCATGGTCAACGTGTCGCAAGTGATAATTTGGACCAACTTACCGAATATGCATGGACGGTTAGACAAGCCCTTACAGCACAAGGAATAACCGGTAAAGATGGGCAAGAAATTGACCATATCGAGTTATTTACAAGTGACACCGAAGCAAACAGCAAAAATTTCGTACTTTGCCCCGGTAAGGCCTATGACCGTTCACCATGTGGAACCGGAACGAGTGCGAAAATTGCTTGCTTGGCAGCAGATGGCAAACTTGAGCCAGGAAAGTTATGGAAACAAGCCAGCATTATCGGTAGCCAATTTATTGCCTCGTATGAGCAAGCAGGGGAATATGTGATTCCAACCATTCGTGGTGAAGCTTACATGAGTGCCGAAGCAACTTTATTTATGGATGAAAATGACCCATTTGCTTGGGGTATTCAGCTATGAGAACCGATGCCATCGTCATTGGGGCAGGTATTATAGGTGCCGCAAGTGCTTATGAGTTAGCTCGGCAAGGCTTAAATGTACAAGTTCTAGATGCTCGTATCGGTGGGGCAACAGCCGCGGGCATGGGGCATTTGGTCATTATGGATGACTTGGAAGCCGAATTAAAACTTAGTCATTGGTCAGTTCAGCTATGGCATGAATTAGGGCATGAGCTTTCGGAAGAATGTGCCTATCGCCAAATGCCAACTTTATGGCTGGCAAGTAGCCCAGAAGAAATGCAGATTGCTGAGGAAAAATATCAACGTCTCACTGCACAAGGTGTCCGTTGCCAACTTCGAAATGCAGATGAAATCGGTCAGCTTGAACCTCATTTAAAGCACGGTCTTTATGGTGGTTTAGAAGTTTTTGATGATGGAATTTTATATGCACCCTGTGCCGCTGAATGGTTATTAAAAAAATTTCCCCACAAGGTTCAGGTTCAACAAGCTAAAGTTATTCATATTGAAGAAAATCGGGTTCAGTTAGGTGATGGAACATGGCTAGAAGCTGCGCATATCGTTTTGGCTAATGGCATTCATGCGACAGATTTTTTTCCAGAGCTACCGATTGAACCTAAAAAAGGTCATTTAGCTATTACTGACCGTTACCCCGAATTAAATGTAAAACATACATTGGTGGCTTTGGCGTATGCGGCTAGCACTCAAGCGACAAGTGGAATTTCGGTGGCTTGTAATATTCAGCCTAGACCGACAGGCCAGCTTTTTATTGGGTCATCTCGTCAGTTTAATACGGTTGATCCGAGTGTAGAGCCGGAAGTCTTTACTCGGGTGCTTAAAGAAGCTGCGGATTATTTTCCAGCTTTGGCTGATCTTAATGTTATTCGAGCATGGACTGGCTTTCGTGCAGCCACACCAGATGGTATTCCGATAATTGGACGACATCCTGCATTTCAATCGGTTTATTTAGCGGTAGGACATGAAGGATTAGGTGTAACCACAGCACCAGGTACAGCAAGACTTATTGCCTCACACGTATGTGGATTAACTTTTGATATAGATCCAGAACCTTTTTTACCTCATCGTTTTATAGGAGCTGCATAGATGATTCAGCTTTTTATTAATGGCCAATCGGTTTCTGTGATTGAGGGCACCAGTGTTGCTGCTGCTTTAGCACAAGCGAAGTCTTATAGCCGTTTGTCTGTCTGTGGGGAAAAACGCACTCCATTTTGTGGAATGGGAGTTTGTCAGGAATGTCGTGTCAATATTAATGGACTTAGAGTGCTTGCTTGTCAGACGCTGTGCCAGCAAGACATGAAGGTGGAAACACAATAATGGAAAAACAATACGATGTAGTGGTTGCCGGTGCTGGACCTGCGGGGTTGTCAGCTGCTATTGCAGCTGCCGAGAGTGGCGGGCGAATTTTAATATTAGATAATAACCCACAGGCGGGTGGTCAAATCTGGCGCGCTGGACCGATTTTTCCTGTACCTGAAATGGCGCAGCAAAAATATCAACAAATCGAGGCTTATCCTAATATTGAATTTATGTTTGGTGCCAAGATTGTCGCTGCACCTTTTGTAGGCCAATTACTCGTTGAGCGACCTCATGACAGCCTAAACTTGTCTTATCGTCAGCTTATATTGTGTACGGGAGCAAGAGAACTGTTTTTGCCTTTTCCTGGTTGGACCTTACCTGGTGTAACAGGCGCAGGTGGTTTGCAAGCTTTAATTAAGGCAGGCATACCAGTCAAAAATGAACGTGTTGTGATTGCGGGTTCCGGACCATTACTTTTAGCAAGTGCGGACACAGCAAAAAAAGCAGAGGCTCAGGTTCTCTATGTTGCCGAACAGGCAGCTTCATCTTCTGTTCGTAAATTTGCATTACAACTTTGGCGCTGGCCTGCGAAAATAATACAGGCGTTATCTTTACCTCATCGTTTATATCAACCTGACAGTTATGTGATTGAAGCGATTGGTCAAGAGCGTCTTGAACGAGTAAAACTAAAAACGCCGAAAGGAATCATTGAAATTGAGTGTGATCGACTCGCGTGCGGGTTTGGTTTAGTGCCGAATACTCAATTAGGCCAGTTAATGGGTTGTCAAATTAAGGACAATGCGATTGCGGTCGATGACTATCAACGTACATCACAGCCGCAGGTTTGGGCAGCAGGCGAGTGTACAGGTTTTGGCGGAAGTGAGTTGGCGATGGTTGAAGGTAGCATCGCAGGTTATGCTGCTATAGGTCAAAATGAAAAAGCTAGACAATTATTTGCTCAAAGACAACGGTATCGTTTATTTGCAAATCTTCTTGAGAAAAGCTTCAAATTACGGACTGAGTTAAAAACGCTTGCGCGTCCAGACACTATTTTTTGTCGATGTGAAGATGTAACTTTTGATAAAGTTGCCGTGCGTAGTAGTTGGATTGATGCAAAATTACATACACGTTGTGGAATGGGAGCATGTCAGGGAAGTACATGTGCAACAGCAGCGGCCTGCCTATTTGATTGGCAGTTGCCTAACTCTCGGCCCCCATTACTTCCTACTCGTGTAAAAAGCCTCATGGCGATGTCTACTTCTCCTTTAAATCAAAAATGAAATGTTCTAGAGTAGACAAGTTATAACTTTGTCCGCTCTAGCTCATGACTTTGGTTCAAATTCCGAAACTAACCACAACTTTGGAAGATTTCTTAAAAAATCTGGAAAGTATAGAACCATTATTTGATGCTTTGTCTTCGGTGGTATTTTTCATCAAAAATACTGAAGCGCGCTATGTGTTCGTCAACCAAACATTAGTAAATCGTTGCGGTCTAAAAGATAAATCTGCTTTGATTGGGAAAACTTCAGAAGAGGTTTTTCCTCATTCCCTCGGAAAAATATATACATCGCAAGACTTGCAAGTTATTCGCCGCGGTAAAAAGTTAACAGAGCAATTAGAACTGCATTTATATGCAAAAAATCAGTCGGGCTGGTGTTTAACTTATAAAGAACCATTATTCGATGCGGAAGGAAACTTGGTAGGAATAGCGGGTATTTCTAATGATTTAAATGTGCCTGAAAATACACATCCTGCTTTTTACAAAATGGTTCAGGTTGAGGACTATATTAAAAAGAATTATGCCGAAACCATTACATTAGCGCATTTGACTGCAATTGCAGGTGTGTCGGTAGCTCAGTTAGAACGCTATTGCAAAAAAATATACCATTTAACGCCGCGGCAAATGATTAGCAAAATTCGTCTTCAAGTCGCCACTGAACTATTGGCGACAGATTTACCAATCACTCAAATTGGTTTGCGCTGTGGTTATACCGACCACAGTGCTTTTTGTCGTCAATTTAAGCTGCATACAGGTATGTCACCTACCTTGTATCGGGCCTCTATCAAAAATATTTAGATAAAAAAATTGGGTTGTATAGAACAACCCAAAATGATTATTAAGCGCTTAATTTATATCTTAAAGATTAATCTTTAAAAGCCAATGACCGGCCTTTGGTTTCTTTCACAAGCAAAATCGAGACAATAGAAATCAGACTTGCGGCAACCAAATATAAAGAAATCGGAACCGAGCTATTAAACTCTTTAAGTAATGTTAGGGCAATTAATGGAGCAAGCGAACCTGCCATAATTGGCGCGACTTGATAACAAAATGAAAGCGCCGTATAGCGGATGTGAGTTGGAAATAACTCGGTCATTAACGCAGAGTAAGGCGAGTAGGTCATGGATTCAATAAATAAACCTAGCACAATTGCCAACATAATGAGCCAGTCATTGCCTGTATCCATTAAAGGAAAGCCGACAAATCCCCAAAAAGCAGTAAGTACAGCCCCAATAAGATAAATAGGTTTGCGGCCAAATATATCGCTTAAATGCCCCATAAAAGGAATAATAAAGAAATGGATCAGATGAGCGCCAAACATGAGCAGTAAAATTTGTGAAGTATCTTTATGAACGACTAACTTTAAATAACTGATCGAAAAAGTAACCACCATATAGTACAAAATGTTTTCTGCGAATCTGGCACCGATACCTGCAATAACAGATTTCTTATGATATTTTAAAACCTCAATAATCCCAAGCTGTTGCTTTTCAAGAAGCTGTTGTTTGGCCTGAGCTTCTTTAAATACTTCGGCATCGTCTACATTTTTTCGAATCCATAAACCAATCAGTACAACGACTGCTGAGAACCAGAATGCACAGCGCCATCCCCAATCTAGGAATTGTTCGGATGAGAGGTTTTTTGAAAGTAACAATAAAACCAGTGTTGCCACTAAATTTCCTAGCGGTACGCCAGTTTGTGGCCAGCTTGCCCAATAACCTCTGCGATCATCTGGACTGTGCTCTGAAACCAAAATGACTGCGCCGCCCCATTCGCCACCAAAAGCAAAGCCTTGAATTAGACGTAGCATGACCAAAAGTGTAGGTGCCCAATAGCCAATTTGATGAAAGGTCGGAATACAGCCCATTAAAAAAGTAGTGATACCGACAATAATCAGGCTAATTTGCAATAATTTCTTACGACCAATTTTATCGCCGTAATGGCCAAACACGAGGCCGCCAATAGGTCGTGCTAAAAAGCCAACGGCATACAGGGCAAACGCCGCCAAAATACCATCTATAGCATTGCCCGTTTGTTGAAAGAAAAGTTCGCCAAAGACAAGGGCAGAAGCAGTTCCATATAGGAAAAATTCATACCATTCAGCTACGGAGCCGACCATAGAGGCCGCTACGACCTTTTTTAATGTTGTCGTCATATACCAATATCCTTATTTAAAAATATGTTACGCATTGATTTAATGGAGCATCTTGCTATTCATTTTTTGCACTTTTTTATTTAAATAATGTGCGATTACGCTGGAGGTTTTGAACTAAAAAAAGGAGTCCATCCTTTGGATAAACTCCTTCAACATTTAAAGAGCAGCTTTACTCATTTCACCATTCACTAAGCGCGCAATACCAAGCGGATTGGCATTTTGAAGGGCGAGTGGCAATAACTGATCTGGATAGTTTTGATAACATACTGGTCGTAAATAACGCTCGATTGCTAAGGTTCCTACCGATGTACCGCGTGCATCTGAAGTTGCAGGATAAGGCCCGCCGTGTACCATGGCATCACAGACTTCAACGCCTGTTGGGTAACCATTTAGAAGTAAACGTCCTGCTTTTTCTTCAAGTAACGGAATAAGGGTCGCGAAGTTTTCAAAATCTTGTGGCTCGGCAATTAATGATGCTGTAAGTTGACCACGTAGACCATTTAAAGCTAGAGCGAGCTGCTCTGCCGATTCAACCTCAATCACAATCGTCGTTGGGCCGAATACTTCTTCTTGAAGTAATTCATCATGCTCTAGTAAAAGAGATACATCGGCTTTAAAGAGCTGAGGATAGGCTTGATGGCCTTGCTGCGGTTGACCCGCTAAATGCTCTATTTTGTCATGTGTGAGTAATTCTTTCAGGCCATGCTCGTAGCTTCCTAAAGTACCTTTGTTAAGCATGGTTTGTGACGGTTGCTGGGCCATTGCAGCCGTAAACTGCGCCATAAATTCGCTGAACTCAGGTGATTTAATTCCAATAATTAAACCCGGATTGGTACAAAACTGACCGCAGCCTAAAACCACTGAACCACTAAGTTCGTTTGCGATTTTGTCACCACGCACTTTCAGAGCTTCGGGTAATAAAACCATTGGGTTAATGCTCGACATTTCAGCAAAAACTGGAATGGGTTCAGGACGTGCAGCAGCTAGATCGCATAGAGCGCGGCCACCTTTAAGTGAACCTGTAAATCCAACGGCTTTAATTGCTGGATGTTTTACGAGTGGTTCACCGACACCTTGACCATAAATCATGCTAAAGATGCCTTTTGGCATAGCGCATTTCTCAATCGCACTACAAATGGCGTTTGCAATTGATTCGGCCGTTGCCATGTGACCGCTATGAGCCTTCACAATAACTGGACATCCAGCAGCAAGTGCTGAAGCGGTATCGCCACCCGCAGTAGAAAAGGCGAGAGGGAAGTTACTTGCACCAAATACGGCAACTGGTCCAACACCGATTTTATATTGGCGTAAATCTGGACGTGGAAGTGGTTGACGTTCAGGTAAAGCCAAATCAATACGCGCACCTAAATAGTCGCCACGGCGTAATACTTGAGCAAACAGACGTAATTGGCCTGTAGTCCGCCCACGTTCACCGCGAATACGCGCTTCTGGTAAGGCAGTTTCTTGACAGACTGTTGCAATAAACTGGTCATCAAGCGCATCAATTTCACTGGCAATCGTTTCTAGAAAAACAGCGCGTTGTTCTGGCGTAGTTTGTCTAAAAGCCGGATAAGCCAATGCGGCTGCTTGAGCTGCCCGTTCAATTTCTTCAGGAGTTGCTTGAGCAAACTGATAGGGTAATGCTTCATCTGTTGCAGCATCGTAGCTTAAGACAAACTTACTGCCTGCACTTGAACGTTGACCTGCAATAAAATTTTGACCAGTAATATTTGACATTATCAACCTCACTTTAGAGTAAACGTCAAAAGTGCTTCTTCTGACGTTGCAGAGTTATCAAAGTGAAGGTTTTACATTTGGAAATATTGTATTTTGTATACGGTATTAACCAAAAGAAAACCTTAACTTATATGTTTTTAAGGAAGCAATTGCTAAGCTTCATCATCATTTTTAATCAGTGCTTTTGGTAAACCTGAGCGTATACCCCAGTAGTAACAACCAAGAGAAATCACCATCACTAATAATGTGTCGAATGGCGCTGCCAATAGGTGCGATGCGCCATCACCGAAGCTGCCAAGATAAGAAGCAATAATCATTAGAATGTAGTAAACAAGGAGCCACGCTGAGGACTTTAATTGTTGAGCTAGGCTGACTTCTTGGGTTGGCACATAGCGTTTAAAAATAACGTAGAGTGCAAACAATACGATTTGTGCGCCTAATAACCATGAAATCACATTCCAGCCAGACCAATAGACAATAAAAGATGCAATGACAAAAGCGAGTGGGCCGAGAACGGTAAAGCCTTTTACATAGAATGGACGTTCTAGCTCAGGAGCATTACGACGTAAAGCACCGACTGTGACAGGAGCTAGGGCATAACTTAAAACTAAAGCTGCCGAAACCACAGAAATTAATTTATCCCAAGATGGAAACGGCATAGTCCAAAATACAGAAAGTGCAAATGTTAACCATAAGGCATAACGTGGAATGCCTGATTTTGGATCTACACGTGTAAAAATACGGAAGAATGTATTACTGTTCGACCATGCATAAATGACACGTGGAGTTGCAGCCATATAGATGTTGCCGCAGCCAGACGGAGAAATAATGGCATCTGAAACAACTAACAGAGCTAACCATCCCAAACCTAATAACATGGCAATGTCGCGGTAAGGTAATGGGAATTTGTCACTGAGTCCTGACCAACCATTTGCTAACATATCGGTGGGTACTGCACCCAAGAAAGCAACTTGAAGCACTACATAAATAATCGTTGCCAAAACGACAGATAAGATGAGCGCAAAAGGAATCGTAAATTGAGGACGCTTTACTTCACTTGCCACCGAAATAATTGGCGTTAAACCTAAATACGCAAAAATAATACCACCAGCAGATACGGCACCTTGTACGCCGTGAGCACCCATTGGGGCAAACTCGGTCATTGAAAAGTTTGCAGGTTTAAAATGGTATAGAAGTGCAACCATCACTAAAACTGGTACAGCAAATTTCAATGCACTGATGAGGTTGTTGGCAATTGCAAAGGTTTTTACGCTGTAATAGTTCAATGCAAAAAATACGCATAAAAGTGCAAACTGAAACAACCATCCAATGGTAGTTGGAGACCGAACACCATCATTGACGGCGGTAAGCGAGGGGAACCATGCTGCAGCATATTCACGAGCAGCGACGACTTCAATTGCAATTAAACTTGAAAAGGCAATGACGGTTACAGAACCCAATAAATATCCTTGTAATGGGCCATGTGAAAATACGGGATAACGGATAATACCGCCTGCTCGTGGTAAGGCTGCACCTAACTCACAATAAATAATTCCCAGAATTAAAACGGCAAAGCCGCCAATAATCCATGACAATATACCCGCAGGGCCAGCTTGAGAGGCCACATGACTCGCTGAAAATAACCATCCTGAACCAAAAATGGCGCCTAAGCCAATGAATGTAAGATCCATTAGAGATAACTGTTTTTTAAACTGACTTGTCATTACGTTTTCCTTAACGACAGAACTATTGTTCTTTCATATATCGTATACGATATATGGTTATTGGTAAATAGGGGAATTTTTATTCTATTTATGGGCAATGAATGATTTAAATACTATGTAAATGTTTGTTTTTAATTGATTTTAAATAGTCTAAATTTCAAGTAAATAACTTGAAAACCAAATATTTTTATAAAAAATTGGCAAAGGTTTGTGATTTTATTTGCTCAAAAGAACAATTCTTCAATATTGGTTGAGTCATTTACCATTTAAATTAATGGAAAATTCCATTTTTGAAAAATATTGAATTAGAAATTGATTGCATTGTTTTTAGGCAATGAACCATTTATTTTCAGTGCTTTATAGACGGCTTAATGATAATTTTAGAACTATCCGAAAGGACACAATAATGACGAACATACGAATAATAATGAATCGAAGGTAGGACCACGTGTTTATTAGTGTATTTGATCTTTTTAAAATTGGTATTGGTCCATCTAGCTCCCATACAGTTGGACCAATGCGAGCGGCATACAGTTTTGTGGATGATTTATTGAAGCAAAATGATTTACAAGCAACGGTTAGAGTTCAGGTGAAGTTATATGGTTCGCTATCGGCAACCGGTGTCGGTCATGCAACAGACAAGGCAGTACTGTTAGGCTTAATGGGTTTTGACCCTGAACATATTGATACTCAAGTAAGTACAAGCTTGATTGAAGATGTTCTTGAAAATAAAGCCATCCAGCTTAATCAGCAAAAGAGTATTTCTTTTGACTATAAGCATGATGTGCTTTTTTTAGATGAATCTTTGCCTTATCACCCCAATGCAATGGAATTGATTGCGTATAACGAGGCTCAAGAAATTTTATATGCAGAAACTTACTATTCGGTTGGTGGTGGCTTTATTGTTAGCCAAAGGCAATTAGCAACCACTCAAACTGAAACCAACGACGTTAAGGTTTCATATCCGTTTCATAGCGCGGCTGAACTTTTAAGCTTATGTAAAACTCATCATTTATCAGTGAGCGAGTTAATGTTTGAAAATGAAAGAAGCTGGCGTAGTGAAACCGAGATTCGTAGCAAGATTATGGAAATCTGGAAAGTGATGCAGCAATGTATTCACAACGGATTAATTAATGAAGGAATATTGCCGGGTGGGTTAAACGTAAAGCGTCGGGCCAAGAAAATTCATGATAAGTTATTAAATAAGAAAAACTCAAACCTGATTGTGACAACTTTTCATGCCATGGAATGGGTTAATTTATTTGCTTTAGCCGTCAATGAAGAAAATGCTGCTGGTGGTCGAGTAGTGACGGCACCTACAAATGGTGCAGCAGGGATTATTCCGGCAGTTTTATATTACTACGTGACTTTCTCTAAAGACTTTTCCGAAGACAAAGTGGTTCGTTTCTTTTTAAGTGCGGCAGCAGTCGGCATTTTATGTAAACTCAATGCTTCTATTTCTGGTGCAGAAGTGGGATGTCAGGGCGAAGTCGGCTCAGCATGTGCGATGGCTTCGGCAGGTTTAGCCGAAATTTTAGGTGCCTCACCTGAGCAAGTGGAGCATGCGGCTGAAATTGGGCTTGAACATAATTTAGGTTTAACGTGTGACCCGATTGGTGGTTTGGTTCAGGTGCCTTGCATTGAACGAAATGCAATTGCGGCTGTAAAAGCCATTAATGCAGCACAAATGGCACTTCATGATGAAGGTGAACATTTTGTGACCTTAGATAAAGTCATTCAGACCATGAAGGAAACAGGCAGAGATATGTCTGAGAAATATAAAGAAACTTCAAAAGGTGGCCTCGCTGTTAACGCAATTGAGTGCTAAAAAAAGAGATGGGGACGAGGTGCCCCATCTCTTTTTAAACATTAAGCTTCGCGAGCAACTAAGGTTAAAATGTCGTAAGTTGCGACAAGTTCACCACGTTGGTTTTTGACTTTAATATCCCACACCACAACGCCATGCGCAGGCTGAGACGGGTCTTTTTGTGGTTTAGGTGTTTTTTGTTTACAGGTGAGTTCAACCTGAATGGAGTCACCGATTTTAACCGGTTCAACAAAGCGTAAGTTGTCCATACCATAATTGGCAATCACAGGGCCTTGTGCTGCATCGACAAATAGACCTGCTGCGGCAGATACAATGAAATAGCCATGTGCAACGCGTTCACCAAAGAAAGACTCAGCCGCTGCGATTTTGTCGGTATGTGCGTAGAAGTAGTCACCGCTTAAACACGCGAAATTAACAATATCAGCTTCGGTGACTGTACGGCGTGCTGTTAATAGGCGTTCACCAATTACTAACTCATCAAAAGACTTTTTAAATGGATGTACGCGGTCTTCATTAACTTTCGAACCCGCAGTCCATGAATGGGTAATTTGAGTCAGGCTATTTGGAGAGCCTTGAATTGCAGTGCGCTGCATGTAGTGTTTAACGGCACGAATACCACCCAACTCTTCACCGCCACCTGCACGACCAGGTCCGCCGTGTACAAGATGCGGAAGTGGTGAACCATGTCCTGTACTTTCTTTTGCTGACTCTGCATCGAGTACATGCACGCGCCCATGCCAAGGTGCAATTTTTTGAATAATCTGCTCAATATTCTCATCGTTATTTTTAACGACAGAAGCCACTAGGCTACCTTCACCACGTGAAACAAGATCGCTAAGCTCTTCAATGTTTTGATATGGCATGAGTGTACATACCGGACCGAAAGCTTCCGTGGTATGAACATTCGTCGCTTGTAAAGGCTGTTCGCACACCAATAAAGTTGGAGCGAAAAAAGCACCTTTTTCAGGATGGTCTGCATTAAACGTAAAGGTCTCGTTGCCACCAAAAACAATTTTTGCATCTTTGCTGAGTTCAGCAACTTTTTCTGCAACGTCATGTTTTTGTTTAATGCTGGCTAAAGCACCCATGGTGGTTTCTTCTTTTTGAGGGTCACCCACCACAACTTTAGCAAGTTTGGCAGTGAGCTTTTCTTGCACAGTAGTTAATAAATTTTCAGGAACGAAAGCACGGCGAATTGCAGTACATTTTTGGCCTGCTTTTGTCGTCATTTCACGGAAGACTTCACGCACAAATAAATCGACAGTTTCTTCATTTGCTTCAGGGCTTAAAATTGCGCTGTTTACCGAGTCAGCTTCCATGCTAAATGGAATCGAGTATTTATTGAGGTGAGGGTGGTTACGTAGTTTTTGACCTGTGTAGGCAGAACCTGTAAACGTAACGCAGTCTTGTGGGCCTAACTGTTCTAACAAGTCATAAGTCTGACCGCAAATGAGTTGTAGCGAGCCTTTTGGTAATACATGTGCTTCTTCAATGGCTTTTACAACAGCTTGAGTTAATTGAGAGCCATCGGTTGCAGGTTTAACAATACATGGCACACCTGCAAGTAGCGTCGGAGCGATCTTTTCAAGCATTCCCCAAATTGGGAAGTTAAAAGCATTAATGTGAACGGCCACACCCGCTTTAGGACTTAAAATGTGTTTAGCACCGAAAGTTCCATTTTTAGATAACTGAATCCAACTGTCTTCGGTAATAATTTTTTCGTCATTAAGTTCACGGCGAACCAAACTTGAATAAGCAAATAATGTCTGGATGCCACCTTCAATATCAATCCATGCATCTTTACGAGTTGCACCTGTTGCATAAGCAAGTTTGTAAAACTCTTCCTTACGTTCCAGTAAATATTGGGCAATTTGTTTTAAAGCATTAGCGCGTTGATGAAATGTCCAGTTAGCCAGTTCTGAACCATTTTGTTTGGCATATTGAACAACACGTTTCATATCAATGCCATGACTACTTACGGCATAAATCGGTTCACCCGTAATGGCATGGTAAACAGGACGTAGTTCTTCGCCCGTCGAATGCCATGTTCCATAGACATAAGAAGCAAGGTGAGGCAGTTGATGCTCAGACTGCTGAAAATCTGTGTCAGTTGAGGTTCCTTCTAGGTGTGCTTGTTCAAGCATGACCAAACTCCTTTTTTATGTGATACATCAATTATAAAAATTGCAAAAATATGATTCATAATTTCAGATTAATTTGTCAAAAAGTCAACTTTATTTTGATTTGTAAAAGTAAAAAGGTTTTTTACAATTGATTTAAATTTAATAATTTCAAATATTTAATTTCAAATTATTGGTTGCATTTAATTTGATACTAAAAAAGTGATTGACTTTGTTTTTGGTGTATCGAAAAATAGATTTAAGGGTGATGCCTACAGGGAATGAAAGAATGGAAAACAACTACCAGAAATTTGAACAAAACATTGCCAATGAAATTACGATCGAGGCTAAGGATCAAATGCCTGATGCCTATCGCAAAACATTGATTCGTCAAATCGGGCAACATGGCCATTCTGAAATTGTAGGTATGTTGCCTGAAGGGAACTGGATTACTCGTGCGCCAACTTTAAAACGTAAAGCTGTTTTATTGGCGAAGGTACAAGATGAAGCGGGTCATGGTTTGTATTTGTATAGCGCAGCAGAAACCTTAGGTGCTGACCGTGATGACATGATGGAAAAGTTGATTGATGGAAAAATGAAATACTCATCAATTTTTAACTATCCAACTTTGACTTGGGCAGATGTCGCTGCGATTGGTTGGCTTGTCGATGGGGCAGCCATTGTGAACCAAGTTGCACTTTGCCGTACCTCTTACGGACCATATGCACGTGCAATGGTACGTATCTGTAAAGAAGAAAGTTTCCACCAACGCCAAGGTTTTGAAGCCATGATGGCTTTGGCAAACGGTACACCAGAACAAAAGCAGATGGCACAAGATGCAGTAAATCGCTACTGGTGGCCAGCACTCATGATGTTTGGCCCAAGTGATGAGCATTCTCCAAACAGCGCACAAAGCATGGCATGGAAAATCAAACGTTTTAGTAACGATGAATTACGTCAAAAGTTCGTTGATAACACCGTGCCACAAGTTTTGCAGCTTGGCTTAGAAGTGCCGGACCCAGATTTAAAATTAAATGAAGAAACAGGCCACTATGAGTTTGGCGAGATCGACTGGCACGAATTTAATGAAGTAATTGCCGGACGTGGACCATGTAATCACGAGCGTATCGAAGCACGCCGTAAAGCATGGGAAAACGGCAAATGGGTTCGTGATGCAGCAGTGGTCTACGCGAAAAAGCAGCAGCTTGAAGCAAACAAAGTGGCTTAACAAGATTTATGGAAAAATTTGAGGAAATCAAAATGGAAGATAAAAACAACTGGTCGCTCTACGAAGTATTTGTACGTAGTAAACAAGGCTTAAGCCACCGTCATGTAGGCAGCTTAAGAGCACCTGATGATGAAATCGCACTGCAACATGCTCGTGATGTTTACACGCGCCGTAACGAAGGAATTAGCATTTGGGTGGTTCGTTCTGAACTGATTAAATCTTCACAGCCAGATGAAAAAGCTGAATTTTTTGATCCTTCTCTAGACAAGGTTTATCGTCATCCGACTTTTTACCATATCCCAGATGGCATTGAGCACATGTAAGGGGAATGGCACATGAATCAGACAGTTTTATCTAAATTCTTATTACATATTGGCGACAGTCAACTGGTTTTATCGCAGCGTTTGGCTGAGTGGTGCGGGCATGCACCTGAGCTTGAAATTGATATTGCTTTAGCAAACATTGGTTTGGACTTATTGGGTCAAGCAAGAAACTTTCTGACTTTGGCTGGTCAATATGATGAAGCTCAACGTGATGAAGATCAGCTTGCGTATTTCCGTACTGAGCGTGAGTTTTTAAACCTATTGTTGTGTGAACAACCTAATGGTGATTTTGCTCAAACGATTGTACGCCAGTGGTTGATGGATCGTTACCATCTTCATTTATTTACTGCTTTAACGCAAAGCTCGCTTCCTGAATTAAGCGCACTTGCCGTTAAATCTTTAAAAGAAGTGAAATACCACATCCGTTTTTCGACAAGCTGGATGGAACGTTTAAGTTTAAGCACAGATGAAGCACATCAACGTGTGCAAGACGGATTAAATAATTTATGGCGCTTTACCGCTGAATTATTTGAACTGAGTGCAGACGAAAAAGCCTTAGTTGCAGAGGGCGTGATTCCAGATTTTTCAAATGAAAAAGAACAATGGAACCAAACCATTGCAGATGAACTTAAACGTTTTGAATTAAATGTTGCTGTGAACGGTGCTTATCGCCGTGGTGCGAAACAAGGATTGCATACTGAGCATTTAGGTTATTTGTTGGCTGAAATGCAAAGTATTCAAAGAACTTATCCGGGCATGACCTGGTAAGACAAGGAGGTGAGCCATGCAAATGATTCGTCATTGCATCGACCAATGTTGGGATGTTCTACAAACGGTCAGTGACCCTGAAATTCCGGTTTTATCGGTTGTCGATTTAGGCATGATTCGCGGTGTAGAGATTAACGATCAACAAGAAATTATTGTTCGTCTAACTCCGACATATAGCGGTTGCCCTGCAACAGATATGCTCAAAGCACAGATTGTTGAGGCATTTACCGCAGAAGCTTTGACACCGGTCAAAGTCATGGTCGATTTATCAGAAGCATGGACCACCGACTGGATGTCTGAAGCGGGTAAAAAGAAACTGCAAGTTTATGGCATTGCACCACCAGAAGGGTTGGCGCATCAATGTGGGACTCATGTTCATTTAAATGATGGTGTCGAATGTCCACGTTGTAAAAGCCGACATACCCGACTGTTAACAGAGTTTAGTTCTACCGCCTGTAAAGCACTTTATAAATGTCAGGACTGTCTTGAGCCTTTTGATTACTTCAAATGTATTTAAGTCTTTAGATAAGGAAATCAGCCATGAGCCAATTTGTACCATTAAAAGTAAAAAGTATTACGCCGCAAACCGATCAGGCAATTTGTATTGCATTTGACGTTGTACCTGAACAACAAGAACAATTTCAATTTCAACCGGGTCAACACTTAACCATTCGCCATTTAACCGAAGCTGGTGAAATCCGCCGTTGTTATTCAATTTGTAGCTATGCAGGCAAAGAAGACATCAGTATTGCAGTTAAAAAAATTGATCAAGGTCAATTTTCAAACTGGGCAAATGACCATTTGAAAGTGGGTGATGTGCTTGAAGTCATGCCACCACAAGGCGTGTTTTTTCAAAAAGCAGCCAAAATCGGCGGACAAAACTATTTAGGCGTTGCCGCGGGCAGTGGTATTACCCCAATTTTATCGATTGTTAAGCAAGTCTTGTTTGAACAACCTGAAGCTAAATTTACGTTGCTCTATGGCAATCGCTCATGGAAACAAACCATGTTTGCCGAGCAAATTATGGATTTGAAAGATCAGTTTAAAGAGCGCTTTCAACTCATCAATATTTTTTCTCGTGAGTTCAACGATAGTGAACTGATGAATGGTCGTATTGATGAAGAAAAGCTAAAACAACTTTTTAATTTTGATGTGCTTGAAACGAGTTTTGACCATGTGTTTGCCTGTGGTCCAGACGAAATGATGAATGCTGTAGAAAGCACCTTGCCGAACTTTGGTATTGCAAAAGAGCGAATTCACACCGAACGTTTCCATACGGGACAAGCGCGCAAACGTAGTGTTGAAGCGGATGCAAACCGTAAAGAAGAAAAAGTAAACATCATTTTAGATGGTCGTGAACTGATTGTTTCTGTGGCTCAGGATGATGAAAGTATTCTAGATGCGGCTTTACGCGCAGGTGCTGACTTACCGTATGCCTGTAAAGGTGGGGTGTGTGCGACCTGTCGTTGTAAGGTGCTTTCTGGCGAAGTCGACATGTTCCTTAACTACAGTCTTGAAGAAGATGAAGTTGAAAAGGGCTATGTGCTGAGCTGTCAGACCTTACCAAAAGGCTCAAATGTTCGTTTGAGTTTTGATGAATAGAGGCCGCCATGCAAGAGTTAATCAAAGCCAGCACAGCAACTGACGGTGTTTTGTTATTAACCCTAAACCGTCCGGAAAAAAGAAATGCTTTAAACAATGCAACATTGCAGTGTTTGTGCGAGTTGCTCGAAGAAGCTGAACATAATGCTCAAGTCAAAGCGGTGGTTTTGACAGGTAATGCTCAATGTTTTGCTGCTGGAGCAGATCTTAGTGAATTGGCTGCAATGGACGCCGTGTCTTTGCAACTCGATATTCGCCCGAAGCTTTGGCAAAAGATTGATGCGTTTAGTAAGCCACTGATCACCGCAGTGAATGGCTATGCCTTAGGCGCTGGGTTTGAGTTGGTTTTGCATTCAGATATGGTCGTTTGTGGTGAGAATGCCCGTTTTGCTTTACCTGAAATTACTTTAGGTATGTTGCCGGGTGCAGGCGGAACACAGCGTTTAGCGCGCTTGGTAGGGCAACAGCTCACCATGCGCTGGGCCATGACAGGTGAGATGATTTCGGCAAAACAGGCAGAGCAACACGGCATTTGCAGCCAAGTGGTGCCGACCGAATTAACTGTTGAATATGCGGTTCAGCTTGCAGCCAAAATTGCCAAACAAGCGCCTTTAGCGATTCGCGTAATTAAGCAATCAATTAAAAGTATTCATGAAACGACTTTAAGTCAGGGACTCAAGTTTGAACGTCAAAACTTTGTCTGGCTGGCGGCTACAAAAGATCGAAACGAAGGGATTAATGCTTTCTTTGAGAAAAGAAAGCCAGTGTTTAGAGGTGAGTGATGGACTATCAAAATATTATTGCTGAAGAAAAAAATGGTGTTGGCTACCTGACATTTAACCGCCCAAAAGCACTGAATAGCTTTAACGTTGATATGCACCGTGAAGTGGCTGAGGTTTTAAACCTGTGGACTAAAAATCCGGATGTTCGCTGTGTGGTGATTAGTGGTGAAGGCCGTGGTTTTTGTGCAGGGCAAGACTTAGGCGATCGTGTAGTTGACCCAAATGCTGAAGCTCCAGATTTAGGATATTCCATTGAAATTTACTATAACCCGCTCATTAAAACGATTGTAAATATGCCAAAGCCTGTGATTTGCGCCGTAAATGGTGTGGCAGCTGGTGCAGGGGCAAATATTGCACTGGCATGTGATTTGGTGATTGCAGCTAAATCGGCAAACTTTGTACAAGCATTTTGCCGCTTAGGTTTGGTTCCAGACTCGGCGGGGACATGGTTTTTACCACGTGCTGTAGGCCATGCGCGTGCGATGGGTCTGACTTTGTTAGGTGACAAGCTCCCAGCAGAAACCGCAAAAGAATGGGGCATGATTTGGGATGTGGTTGAAGACGCTGAGCTTAAAGCAAAAGTGACTGAACTCGCGGAACGTTTAGCGAAACAGCCTACTTTTGGTCTATCTCTCATTAAAAAAGCCATTCATCAATCAAGCAACAACACCTTTGATGAGCAAATGGTGTTAGAGCGTGATTTACAACGTATTGCGGGTCGTTCAGAAGATTATCGTGAAGGTGTACAAGCCTTTATGAATAAACGTGAACCAAATTTTAAAGGGCGCTAAGCATGACAGATTTAGACTTATCTCGTGCCCGAATTGCCGTCATTGGTTCTGGCACCATGGGCATCGGCATTGCTCAGTTAGCCATCGTTAATGGGCACTCGACCGTTTTATACGATCTAGATGCTCAAAAAGCGCAACAAGCCGCCCACGGCTTAGAGCAGACATTTAAAAAGCTGGTTGAAAAGAGCAAGCTCACACAACAGCAAGCTGATGAAGCCTTAGCGCGTTTAACGGTGGTCAATCAAATTGAAGCCTTACGTGATGCTGACTTGGTGATTGAAGCGGTCGTTGAGAAAAAAGAAGTTAAACAGTCTTTATTTAAGCAACTTGCTGAAATTTGTAGTGCGCAAACCATTTTTGCAAGTAACACATCTTCAATTTCAGTGACTGCAATTTCGGCAGGCATTGCTCACCCTGAGCGTGTGGTCGGCTTACACTTTTTTAACCCTGCGCCAATCATGAAACTGGTTGAAATTGTGCAAGGCTTAAAAACACCAAACAGCTTATGTGTGGCTTTAAAAAACTTGATGCTCGGCTGGAAAAAAATTCCGGTACTCACCAAGTCTACTCCCGGGTTTATTGTGAACCGAATTGCACGTCCGTTTTATGCAGAAGGCTTTAGAGCACTGCAAGAACAAGTCACCAGCTATGACCAGCTAGACTATGCCTTAAAGCAGTGTGGGGGTTTCGCGATGGGACCGTGTGAACTGACAGACCTCATTGGGCAAGATGTTAACTTTTCGGTAACCCAAAGCGTTTACCAAGAGTTTTTTTACGAGCCACGCTATCGTCCAAGCCTCATTCAAAAAGAATTGGTCGATGCCGGCGCTTGGGGTCGTAAGTCAAAACAGGGCTTTTATAGCTATAACGAAAAAAATCAGTACGAGACATTTCAGCCTCAAGCTGTGGTCGCCAAACCAGTTGATGCCCACATTCAGCTCAAAGGGACTTGGTCTCAGCTACCTGCTTTTTTAACGCGTTTGGGTTTAAAAAGCGGATCTGCGAGCGACGACAATATTCTTCAAATTGATGATATCGACTTACGTTTGAGCCAAGGTGAGTCTGCCAATATTCACTACTTAAGCCGTAAAGTGGTTTTAATGGATTGGCACCATAATTTTGCGCAGGCAGAGGCTTTAGTACTCAGTCATAACGAGCTTTGTGAAGCAAGTGATCTGGCTAAAGTTGAGTCTTACTTTGCACAGTTTGGTATTAGCGTGATGTGGATTAAAGACCATCCGGCACTGTTAACCTTACGCACCATCGCTTTACTCATTAATGAAGCCTGCGAAGCAAGTTTACATGGTGTTGCGAGTCTGGAAGATATTGATAATGCCATGAAATATGGAGTGAATTATCCTAAAGGTCCTTACCAGTGGTTGACACAAATGGGCGGCGCTTATGTGCTCCAAACCTTAAATAACTTATATGCACTGTATGGAGAGGAAAAATATCGCGCGAGTATCTACCTCAAGCAATATGTAGCGAAAACCCAAAACATTGCTACTCAATATTCACGTGATATGACCGAATTTGCATAATCAGGAGTCAACATGGAAGACGTTTTAATTTGCGATTTTATTCGTACCCCAATTGGACGATATGCAGGTGCCCTAAGTGCTGTACGCGCAGATGATTTAGCTGCATTACCCATCAAATATTTAAAAGATAAACACCCGAACTTACCGTGGAATACAGTAGACGAAGTGTTTTTAGGATGTGCTAACCAAGCAGGTGAAGACAACCGTAACGTTGCACGTATGGCAACACTCTTGGCGGGCTTACCTGATACAGTTCCGGCCATGACGGTCAATCGCTTGTGTGCTTCTGGCTTAGATGCGGTAGGCCTTGCGGCACGCTCAATTAAAGCAGGTGAAGCGCAGTTTGTGTTGGCAGGTGGCGTTGAGTCAATGAGCCGTGCGCCATTTGTACAAGCTAAACCAACCGAAGCGTTTAGCCGTACACCTGAAATTTACGACACCACTATTGGCTGGCGCTTTGTAAATAAGCAACTTAAAGCACAATACGGCACCGACAGCATGCCGGAAACTGCCGAAAATGTAGCTGAAAAATATCAAATTAGTCGTGAAGACCAAGATGCGTTTGCATTGCGTAGTCAACAAAAAACGGCTGCTGCCCAACAAAACGGTTTCTTTAACGATGAGATTTTGCCTGTCGAGATTGTAGATCGTAAGAAAAACGTGAACGTTGTGAATCGCGATGAACATCCGCGTGAAACGACACTTGAAGCACTCGCAAAACTAAAAGCGCCATTTAAAAAAGAAGGTGGCTCAGTGACTGCCGGAAATGCCTCTGGTGTAAATGATGGTGCTGCATGTGTGCTCATTACCAACCGTGAATTTGCAGATACACATGGTTTAAAACCTTTAGCACGCGTGATTGGCATTGCAAGTGCAGGGGTTGAACCCAAATATATGGGTATAGGTCCTGTTCCTGCGGTGCAGAAAATTTTAAAGCAAACAGGTTTAAGGCTAGATCAGATGGATGTGATTGAGCTGAATGAAGCATTCGCAGCCCAATCTTTAGCTTGTATGCGTGAACTTGGTCTAAAAGATGACGATGAACGCGTGAACCCAAATGGTGGTGCGATTGCGCTAGGACATCCACTCGGTATGAGTGGTACACGCTTAGTCATTACCGCAACACGTGAGCTAAAAAAACGAGGTGGACGCTATGCACTGTGCACGATGTGTGTGGGTGTTGGACAAGGTGTCGCACTGATTTTGGAAAATTTAAATTAATTCAGACGGTTTTTAAAATTACATAATGAGGAGAGAGGCGATGGACAGCCTTACAACGGATAATGTTAAGCAATTAACACTTGCAGAGCTTAGAGAGCTGCAAACTAAACGGTTAAAGCAAACCCTGACTTTTGTATATGAAAATAGTCCGGTCTATAAGAAAAAGTTCGATGAAGCAGGTGTACATCCTGATGACTTTGTGACTTTAGACGATTTGGCAAAGTTTCCATTTACAACCAAACAAGACTTAAGAGACAACTATCCGTTTGGAATGTTTGCCGTACCGCAAGAACAGATTGTGCGTTTACATGCATCATCAGGCACAACAGGTAAACCGACCGTGGTGGGTTATACCCAAAAAGATATTAATACTTGGTCGGACATTGTTGCGCGTTGCTTACGCATGGCAGGTTTAACCGCGAAAGATATGGTTCAGGTGGCTTATGGCTATGGACTGTTTACAGGTGGTCTAGGCGCGCATTATGGTGCCGAGCGCTTAGGTGCGACGGTTATTCCAATGTCTGGCGGGCAAACTGAAAAGCAAGTTCAGCTCATTCAAGACTTTAAACCGACTGCAATTATGGTTACGCCATCATATTGCGTGAGCATTATTGAAAAGCTCGAACAGCAATTTGGTACTGCACGTAATACGTCTTTAAAAGTGGGTATTTTTGGTGCCGAGCCGTGGACCAACGAACTGCGCCGTGAAATCGAAGAACGCCTCAATATTAAAGCACTCGATATTTATGGTTTGTCTGAAGTGATGGGGCCGGGCGTTGCGATGCAGTGCTTAGGTGAGGGTGAAGGGCTAACCATTTGGGAAGATCATTTCTATCCGGAAATTATTAACCCAGAAACAGGTGAAGTCTGCAAAGATGGCGAACTTGGCGAATTAGTCTTTACCACCATTACCAAAGAAGGTTTACCGATTATTCGTTACCGTACTCGTGATTTGACCCGTTTACTACCGGGTGAAAATCTGGCAATGCGTAAAATGGATAAAATTGTGGGCCGTAGCGACGACATGCTGATTATTCGCGGTGTGAATGTTTTCCCGACTCAAATTGAAGAGCAAATTTTGCAAGTTCCGAATTTAGTTCCAAATTATGAAATTTTGGTGACTAAAAAAGGACATATGGATACTTTGCATATTCGTACAGAGATGTGTCATAACTGTACTATACAGGCCAATCAACTTGCTCAGGAGTTGATGAAACGCATTAAAACCATGATTGGGATTAGCGTTACTGTAGAAGTTGTGACAGAAGCGACCTTACCTCGTTCGGAAGGTAAGGCAAAGCGGGTAATCGATATGCGTCAGATTGCTTAACATCAAGATCATTCAGGGTATAGAATCTATACCCTGAAACTAAACGCCAAGACATGAGTATGAGTGCAAAAATACAGCAAATAATTGATTCTGTTGTAAAGAATGAAACCTTAAGTGGAACTTCGCTTATTTCGACAATTTTTGGAGATTCAGTACTTCATCGGGGCGGAAATATTAGTCTTGCGAGCCTGATTCAGTTATTAGAGCTATTTGGTTTTAATGACCGCGCTGTAAGAACCTCTGTTTTTCGTTTAGTTAAAAATGATTGGTTATGTTCAGACAAAATTGGCAGAACCAGTTTTTATCGCATTACCGATTCAAGCCGTTCGACGTATTTGCAGGCCGAGCAACGTATTTATAACGACCAGATGAAAGAGTGGGACCATTATTGGGACCTTATTCTGATGTCTAGCCTCGACACTGAAAATAAAGCGTTGTTAAAGAAAGAACTCGAATGGTTAGGGTTTGCCAATATTTCGACAAATTTAATGGCTTATCCGGGTTGTAACCGTATTGAACTGCAACGCTTGTTGGTTGACTTAAATATGAGTGAGCAAGTGGTGGTGTTTAAAGCCGAAACCTTGCAGCTCTTTAATAATTCGGTCGATACCATTGGTCGTATGCTCAGAACCAACTGGCCCATCGATGAATTACGCCAAAGATATCTACAATTTCTCGATATTTTTAGAGAAATTGGGGTGTTGCTGATGCAGGAAAACGAACAACTCGAACCTGTTCAGGCCTTTCAAATTCGAACTTTGTTAATTCATTACTATCGACGGATTTTATTGAAAGACCCTGCTTTGCCGCTTGAATTGTTGCCAACTGACTGGCCAGCGATTAGTGCACGAACTTTATCAATGAATATTTATAAAAAAGTATTTGAACCTGCCGATGAATACTTCTTGTCTGTTGCCGCAACAGCAGAAGGGCCAATGCCAAATGCCACAGCACATTATTGGCGCCGTTTCGGAGGTTTGGTTGCGACAAATGAGAGGTTAAATCATGCCTTGTTATAGTATTGACGGTGTTATTCCCGTCGTTAGCCCAGAGGCTTTTGTACACCCAACCGCAGTTTTAATTGGTGATGTGATTATTGAAGCGGGTGTATATGTGGGGCCATTTGCCTCATTGCGTGCCGATTTTGGTCGTATCCATATTAAGCAAAATGCTAATGTTCAAGATAACTGCACCGTACATGGCTTTCCACAAAGTGTGACTTTAGTTGAGGAAATGGGGCACATTGGGCATGGCACAACTTTACATGGTTGCCGCATTGGAAAAAATGTTTTGGTCGGCATGAACAGCGTAATTTTGGACTATGCCGAAATTGGTGAAAACACCATTATTGGCGCAAATAGTTTGGTCAAAACCAAAGACATTATTCCGGCAAATGTATTGGCAATGGGCAGTCCTGCCAAGGTTGCACGTGATTTATCAGAACAAGAAAAAAAATGGAAAACCAGAGGCACGCAAGAATACATTGAACTTGCACAGCGATGCTTAAATTCAATGCAAGAAGTTCAGCCTTTAAGCTCAGAGTTGGATGACCGCCTGACCTATAAGGACTTTAATTCTTCAAACTATCAGATTAAACAAGATAGTGTTTAACGGCTTTTAATCAGTCGATTTCAATACACATGAGTTCATAACACTTATGGAATACTCGCACGAGTAGGGAGACGTTTGTGCAAAAAATGGAAACCACTGCGGTTGATCAATTCGCAGAGCTATTGGGTGTTCAAGTGCTGCATCGCAGTTTTGATGAAGCGCGTTGCCAGCTTAATGTGAAAGACGAACACATGAATGCATTGGGTGGCGTGCATGGTGGTGTCA
Organism: Acinetobacter sp. P1(2023); assembly: GCF_028367635.1. Classification (NCBI taxonomy): domain Bacteria; kingdom Pseudomonadati; phylum Pseudomonadota; class Gammaproteobacteria; order Moraxellales; family Moraxellaceae; genus Acinetobacter; species Acinetobacter sp. P1(2023). The sequence goes on along the minus strand of NZ_JAQNDD010000001.1, from coordinate 99,249 downwards.
TATTTTCGTTAGCCGATATCGCTTTTGCGATGGCTTGTAATGCAGGGGATGCGCCATATACTGGCCTACAGGCTGATATTCGCTATATGAGCGGTGCGAAAGATAGGATGTTATTTGCAACGGCAACCAAGGTCGGCAGTAGTAAAAAATTTGCGCATTATGAAGTTCTGATAACAGATGGTCTGAATAATAGAGTCGCTTTATTTACATCTACGTGTTACAGGCTTGCGCCGTGATATGTGGAATGGTAAAACAGAGTGGCTGGAATTCCACTCTGAATTAACATTGTTATCAATCCGTGCGAACACTGCAAATTGAACAATCTACTTTAAATAAAAAATACTCTATATAAATATTTGATTAATAGAAAATAAATGAAATTATTATTTATTTTTAAAGTACTAGATTTCACCAATCATACTATTTCTAACTTCTATTAGATGCTGATAAATAGCTTCATTCGCTGCTTTGGAATCTCTTTGTCTAAGAGCATCTACAAGTTTTCGATGTTGATCTCGATAACGCGCTAATCTATCAGGAGTTAAGCTTCGTTGTTTTAAAGATTCCCACTCTGGTTGTCTACGAACGCCATTAATAACTTCATATAGATCAGTTAATAGATTATTGTGAGCTGCGCCAAGAATGGCTTGATGCAACATACCATCCCAATGTTCAAAATCTAAAATTGTATTAGCTTTTTCGCTTTCTTCTAAACAATGAATAATTTGTTGTAAATCTCGACTAGATGCTCGGGTTGCTGCTAATTCCACAAATTGTGGTTCTAGCATTATGCGTAATTCCATTACTTCAACGGGACTAGCGCCATGGATGCGTTGTATTAATGAATCAGCTTTTTCAATATTAGTATTTGAAGGAGTATCTGAGACAAAAGTCCCACGACCCACATGTCGAGTGATAATCCCTTCTTGTTCTAATTGGTCCATTACTTTTCGGATAGTGTTTCGAGCAATACCAAATTGTTCAACTAGATCACGTTCAGGTGGCAATCTATATCCTGCTGGCCAAGTTCCATCGGCTATACGTTTACGAATATGCTGTATTAGCGCTGTACTACTATGTCTTGCTTTTTTTCGTAAGCCTTGTACCGCAATTTCCATAAAGTCTTTCACCTCTTTTACTTGTGATCCAATTCTAATCCAATTTATAAAAAAAGTCCATTTTTTTATAAATTGGTTCAAATATGATTGACAATAAAAGACCAATTAATAATAATGGTTCATGTAACAACTAATATGGTTTACAATTGGATCAAGATATGAAGCTATTAACATTTCGTAATGCTGCAGGCGATAATACTGTAGCTAAGTTAAATACTGATGGAACAGTTCAGCCACTTGCTTACCCAGATGGACGAGTTGTAAATAATTTATTAACTTTAATTCAAGACAATATTTCTTTAGAAACTCTCATAGATTTTGGACCTGCTCAAACTTTAGAATCAATAAAGTTATTAGCACCAATTCCTAAACCAATACGGAATATTTTTTGTGTTGGAAAAAATTATATTAATCATGCCCAAGAATTTACTAAAAGTGGTTTTGATGCTGGGCAAACTGCAGCAGATGCAATTCCAACTGATCCAATTGTTTTTTCAAAAACTCCTGAAACTGTAATTGCACACAAAGATCGTATCTGGGATGCAGCTGGTGTAAGTGATGCTTTAGATTATGAAGCTGAATTAGCGGTTGTGATTGGACAGGGTGGACGTGGTATCAATAAAGCTGATGCTATGAACCATGTTTGGGGCTATACCATTATCAATGATATGACTGCACGGGATTGGCAAAAGCGTCATAAACAATGGCATTTAGGTAAGTCCTTCGATACCTTTGGTCCTATGGGGCCTGTAGTTGTTACGGCTGATGAAATTGACGGACATAATCTTGACTTGAAATGTTGGGTAAATGATGAATTACGTCAAAATACCAATACTAAAGATCTTATTTTTGATATTCCAACACTAATTGAAGCGATTTCTTCTGGTATTACTTTATTACCTGGGGACATCATCGCTACTGGAACTCCAGAAGGTGTTGGTATTGGTTTCAATCCACCACGCTTCCTAAAAAGAGGGGATATTGTAAAAATTGAAATTAGTGGTATTGGCCAACTTGAGAATGAGGTGGGCGCATGACTTCTTCAGTAATTAATGGCCTTTGGGTTGAAGACAATGGCCTTGGTGAAGATGTATTTTTGTGTATCCATGGGTTAGGTGGAACTTCAAATTTTTGGTCCCCACTTTTAGCAGCTTTTGGTAATTATCGAGTAATTCGACCAGATTTAGCAGGTGCTGGTCGTAATTCTTCAGTATCTGAAAGCCTAACTATAGAAGGGCATGTTGAATCGTTAATCAAAATTTTAGATATTCTTAATATCACAAAAGTACATCTTGTCGCACACTCTATGGGGACAATTATTGCGCAACATTTGGCTGTAAACTATCCTCATCGTGTTCTTTCTATGTCTCTATTTGGACCTTTATCTGCTCCAGCAGATGGGGCCCGGGAAGCAACGCGTAATCGTGCAAAACAAGCAAGAACAGGCAATGCAGCTATGCAAGAAATTGCTGATGCAATATGTAAAGCTGCAACGAGTTCAGAAACAAAGAATGAAAGACTAGTTACACTAGCATTAATTCGTGAATCAATTATGCGCCAATCTCCAGATGGATATGCTCTTAACTGTGAAGCACTTGCTGAAGCTGAAAAAGCTGAAATTGAGAGATTAGATATACCTGTTTTACTTGTTACTGGTGATGAAGATGGAGTAGGGACTCCTGAAGGAACCCAAGCTTTAGCTCATCGATTAAAGAATTCTCAACAATTTGTTTTACAAGGATGTGGTCACTGGACAGTTTATGAAAAGCCTTTTGAGTGCATCCGATTAATAACAGATTTTTATAAAAAATTGGGTTTATGAAATAATTGATTCAATTGAAGGAATAAATAGTATGGATACTATAGCTATTACAAATATTTCAATTTTTGATGGAAGCGGAGCAGATCCCTACTTAGGCGAAGTTCTTGTGGAAGGCAACAAAATAAAAGCTATTGCAAAAAATGGAGAGTACTTAGAAACAGGAGATGCAAAAATTATTGATGGTCATGGGGCTTTCCTCATGCCTGGTATGACTGAAGGTCATACACATTTTTCTTGGAATGATCAACCAAGTTTATCCGCAATCCAATTCATGCCCCCTGAAGAACATATCCTTTGGTGTATTCGTGTAGCTAAAAGATATTTAGAAATGGGCTGGACAAGTGCATTGGGCGCAGCCACAGCTAAACCTCGTTTAGATGTAGTAACTCGTAATGTTATTGAAGCAGGAGCTTTTCCAGGACCGCGATATTTGGCAGGAAGCCAAGAAATTACGACACCTGGTGGGCTAGGTGATAATACTTTGCCTCATCTTCCAGATACTGCAATGAATTTTGGTGCTATTTGTAATGGCCCAGAAGATATGCGCCGTATTGTTCGTACATTCGTTAAATATGGTGTAGATCACCTGAAAATTAATCTTTCGGGAGAATATATTGCGGGTATTCCAGCAGAAGCTAACCCTTTTTCTGAAGAAGAAATTGCTATGCTGGCATCTGAAGCCAGAATAGCGGGCAAAAGAGTTGCTGCACATGCTCGTTCAAATGAGTCAGTAAAAGCATGTATAAAACATGGATTTGAATTAATTTTCCATGCTAGCTTTGCTGATGAAGAAGCTTTAGATATGTTAGAAGCTAACAAAGATAAGCATTTTGTCGTTCCTGGTTTAGGTTGGTTGATTAATACCCTTTATAACGCCAGTGATTATGGTATTACTGAAGAAATTGCAACCAAAATGGGATATAAGCGTGAACTAGAAGTAGCTTCTGAAACACTTTCCAAAATGCATAAAAGAGGTATACGTGTATTACCAGGAGGTGATTATGGTTTTGCTTGGATGCCTCATGGAACCAATGCTAAAGATCTTGAATACCTTGTCAAATATGTTGGTATGACTCCTAAAGAGGCTTTAATCTCAGCTACTAAATATGGGGCTGAATTAATGATGAGGCCAAATGATTTAGGACAGATTAAAGAAGGATTTCTTGCAGATATTATATTGGTTGATGGAAATCCAATCGAAAATCTTGCCTTATTACAGAACCCTGAAAAGATTTTAATGGTTATGAAAGATGGTGAGATTTATAAAAATATGCGAACTGTCCTTCCTCCACGTGGAGTGATTCGTTCTGTTTATGGTGGAAATCCTTTAGTAGAAGCAGGAGTACGCAAAGTATCTCCTAATGATCCAATGAGTTCTCATACCACCTAAATCTAAATCATTTGATGGTTTTACCTTTGGAGTTCGCGGGGTAAAACCACATTTCATCTTTTTTCGGAGAATTATCATGTCCCGATTCTATTTAATGGGGGCAATAGCTTCGCTTATTGTTTTTTTTACAACAAGTGTATCTGCCCAAAATTTTACGATTAATTCATTTTCATTATTAGCAACTAATAAAGCAAAGCCTGATGCGATCTATGGTTATGGTACTAGTGATGAAGATTTACAGATGTTTCAATATGAACATTTCAGTACCCATGATTGGGGGGATATTTATTTTGATGCAGAACTATTTCATGGAAATGATGTAGGTTCACCAGTAGAGAGCGGAAATGATTTTCAATCATTATTTGTATTAAACCCAAGATTAAGTATTGGTAAACTAACAAATACTCCAATAAGTTGGGGTCCTATTAGTGATGTAAGTCTTATAGGAAGATGGGAGGTTAGTAGTTATCCATCTAGTAATAACTTCCATTCGCAGAATTATGGAATCTCTTTAAATTTTAATGTACCGTATTTTTCTTGGTTTGAATCAGGTTTGCTTTATCGTGATACTAATTTTGATCCAGACACTTGGTTATGGCGTACTGTATTAATGTCTAATCCGATCAAAATAAAAGAACAAAATTTTCATATTAATTTATTATCTTTAGTAAATGGTAGTAGCCATAATGGAACAGAAATATTTGAGAGGGGCGATTTATTATGGGAAATAGGGAAAAAATCTAAAACTCAAATCGGAGTTCGGCTCGAATATGTGAATTATGCTAATGATCCTTTAAAAACTAGCGGAGACTATAGCCGATTTACTCCTTTTTTAATGATTAAATATACACCTTAGTTTTTCTAAACAATCTTAAGTTATAGTAAGATTTGTAAGTGGGGATATATCCCTGCTTACTTATAACTATCTTTCAATGAGCCTTTTCAGAATCTAATAGAGAATCTCATCGTTGTGATGAAATGGGATTATTTGAATATGTGTTTGAAAAGATTAAAAAGGGTAAAACCTTCTACAACCCCCACTTAACAATAACTCCCTCATTATTTAGCCTTACTTTTCTAATGGTTTAATTTAAAACAAATGGCATTTTGCGTGCTTGACTGTAAAAGGGTAGAGCACTATTCTTTGCCTGCTGGCCTACATTGCCAGACGGTCGTCGCGGACCGTGATGAAAGATCGCATCAGAGTTATTCCTTCTGAGGGATAGTCTTATGCGTGAACTCCTCGTCTCCTCCCGTTGCGGTAGGACGGGAGAGGGACACCCTCGGGTGTGCTGGTTATATCTTTCACCAGTCCGCGAACCCTTTCTCGTTCTGCCACCATAATTTTAATGTCGGCAGAACTCCCAATAAAAAGGAGTTGGCTTTGCACATCCATTATTTCTTGGCTCTCAATGCCAAAAGTTATAACGACACAGCTTAAAAAATTAAAGCAGCTTGAACACCTTGAGGTTTTCAGGCTTAAAGTCTTTTTTACTTAAAACTTAGCAATAACAAACTCGAGATGTGCCAAGCACAGTCTTTACGGCTTTGCTATGCCTTTTTTTCTCCCAAAAAAGTATCTCGCTTAGAAACAACAAGAATTTATAACGGTAAAACTATGCCAAATTTAGTGCTTTCTTCTCGTGCCATACACGTCATCAATAAGTCGATTGATTTATTTCACCACCGTGGCTTTCATACGGTTGGGGTAGATCGAATCGTGAAAGAGTGTGAAATTACCAAAGCGACTTTTTATAACTACTTTCACTCTAAAGAGCGGTTTATTGAAATCTGTTTAATCGTGCAAAAAGAACGTTTAAAAGAAAAAGTGGTTTCAATTGCTGAGTACGACCAAGGCACAAGCGTGACCGATAAACTCAAGAAACTTTATTTCTTACACACCGATATAGAGGGGCTGTACTTTCTATTATTTAAAGCCATTTTTGAAACGAAACTGATTTATCCAAACACCTATCAAATCGCGGTGAGATATCGAACATGGCTCATCAATGAAATCTATAGCCAACTTATAAAACTAAAAACCGATGCGACTTTTCAAGACGCCAAACTGTTTTTATATATGATTGAAGGCGCAATCATTCAGCTTTTAGACTCAAATCAAGTGGACGAGAGGGAAAAGGTGCTGGATTGTTTTTTTGTAGGGTTCGTTTAAGACATATACATAAATACGGGCCTATAGGCTGATATTCGCTATATGAATAGTGCTAAAGATAATACGTTTTTGTAACGACAAGGCTTATTAACCTGTCTTGTCGTTACCACCATGAGCCGCGCTGACCTGTTGGTTATTTGTCATAATAATGATAGTTCTTGGTAGTTTCCTAATTTATTAAATAGAGACCTACTTATCTTTTTATAAGGTTTGGTAAACAAGACACTAGACCAAATGTCAAAGCACTTAATCCCAAAATCTGAAAGAAAGTTGATAGGCTAACGTTAAAATGTAATACAGCAATACTTCCAATAAAGGCGGCAATAATCATTCTAATGGTGCCAGCGATAAGAGGGGCTAAAAGTCGCTTCGAGCCTTGACCTGCAAAGTACAGTGCCATTCCAATCCCTATTGCTCCATAAAAAGGTGCCACATGCTGTAAGTAGGTTATTCCAGTTTGTATGACTGCTTGATCACTACTAAAAAGTCCGAGCCATATAGAAGGAAAAATGCTAAAGAAAAGACCTATTGAGCCCGTGATTAGAAAACTAATAAAAACTCCAACCCATGTTATATGGTGTGCTCTTTGAAATTGTCCAGCGCCATAATTAATCCCTACCATGGTCATAATGGCTGAGCCGATACCAAACATAAGTGGAATCTGTATATAGTCCAAGCGAGAAGCAATACCGTACCCAGCAATTGCATCAGATCCAAATTGACCAACTAAAGTGGTGATGATGATTACAGTTAAATTAACTTGAATGACACCAATTGCAGATAGTGAGCCAATACCAAGAATCTCTTTGAAAAAATGTAGGTTAAGGGGGCTAATAGATAATTTGATGATGCTATGCGTCGCACGCATATGGCTAATGAGATATATGATAGCGAAAACATAGTAACTTAAGACCGCTAGTCCAGCGCCAGCGACGCCAAATGAGGGAATAAATCCCCAACCAAAAATTAAAAGAGGAGAGATTGGTAAAAGCAGGACACCACCTAAAAGTGTTACACGAGCTGGGGTTTTGGTATCACCCGCACCACGTAATGAGGCGGAGAGGAGTGCTACAGCCCATATGAGAGGTGAACCTAGAAAAATAATATTGGAATATTTTAGAGCGGCATCTAAAGCTAAGCCCGTAACACCCATTAAGTGGTAAATTGTGGGGGCTGCAATGAGCATAACAATACTAAAAATTCCTCCCAAAAGACCAGCAAGAATGACGCCATGCCAGACGAGGGATTGCATATCTTCTAATCGACCTGCTCCAGAAGCTCGTGCAATTGCTGAAGAGAGTCCTCCGCCAAATCCACCATTTGCTAACATTTGCATAAGCATAAGAATTGGAAAAACAACGGCGACACCAGCCATTACTGGGGTTCCTAATGAGCTTACAAAATAAGTTTCTAGCAATCCAATCAATGTCTGTACGAAAAGAACAGTTATTGTGGGTAACGCTAGTTTCAACATTGTTTGAGTAATTGGCCCATTTAAAATCGCTTGATTTAAATCTTGTGCTTTTAATGTCTGGCGTATTGATTGTTCCTGCATAGTCTAAGTTCGCTCTAGAAGTGTCTGGTCAAGGATATTTCTATCTCTGTAACAGGATCGATTTTAAAAATCTTGAGGTTGCCAACCACCACCTAGTGATTTGTAAACTGCTACAGCTGCAAGGGCCGAATCAGTTTGTGCTTGAAGTTTTCTATCTGAAAATTGCAAAGCATTTGAATCTGCTTGTAATACTTCTATTCGGCTGTTAATCCCTTTTTGATAGGCAATTAAAGCGATTTTCTGTGCATGCTTTAATGCATTTTCTCCATCTTGGAGAGCCATTAACTGTTCTTGTCGTTTAGACAAAGTTGATAATGAGTTTTCTACATCTTCCGCTGCATGTAAGACGGCTAATTGGTAGGCTGCGAGCTTTTCGGCTTCTTGGCCCTTGGCTAAGCGAATTTCTGAATTAACTCGACCAAAATCAAATAAGCGCCAACGTAAACCTAATAAGCCAGCTGCCTGATTGGCACCACTTGAAAATAAGTTTCCACTTGCTGTGGTTGCACTACCTATCAAACCGCCTAAAGAGACCTTTGGGTAATATTCTGCAATCGCACTTCCAATGCGTGCATTTGATGCTGCCAATTGTCTTTCAGCCATGATGAGATCTGGTCGTCTACGTAAAAGATCGCGAGGTGTTCCTGTTTCTGTAATCTGAGGAATAACGGGAATTGGTTTTACTTCTGCTAGTTCTGCTCGGTGAGTTCCCGGTACGGTTCCAAGCATAACGTCGAGGGCATTCATGGCAATGTCTAGATTCATTCCAAGAACAGGAATAACAGCTTGAACTTGAGCGACATTCGCTTTAGCTTGTTTGACCTGAAATTCGGAAGCTAATCCTTTGCTGTATAAAAGATTAATGGTTGAAAGAAGTTGCTGTTGGGTTTTTAATTGTTGATGGGCAATGTCTAATCGAGATTGTAAGCCACGAATATTAATATAGATATTTGCAGTTTGAGCTGCGACCATTAAACGGACGGCTGAGGCTCCTGCAGTTGAAGACTGATAATTTGCAAGAGCAGCTTCACGATCTCTGCGAAGACCTCCAAAAATATCTAACTCCCAAGTTGCACTTAAATTTGCGTCATAAGAACGACCATGTCGGTCAAAATCTGGCATTGAATTTAAAACTTGCCCCAAAGGTGTTTCAACAGATTGGTAAACTTTAGCTGCTTGTGCGCCAACAGTACCTATTGGTTGTAAAGAGGCATTAGCTGCCGATAATCCAGCCTGAGCTTGAGTCACTCGAGTATATGCTTGGGTCAGATCAAGATTTTGTTTTAACGCTAATGTGACATATCGAGTCAGTTGCGGATCATTAAAACTTTGCCACCATACGGCAATATCAGCTTTGCTATTGTCATTTGATGAGTTTAAGGGGGCGCCAAGGTATTGCTCGGGTAGAGATATATGAGGGCGTTTATAATTAGGACCTACGGTACACGCAGTAAGAGTACTTACGATGATGGGTAGGAAAACGATAGATCTAGATAACATATTTCCCCCGAGGCGAGATTTTGAACAATAATTTAATTGTGACTATAATACAATTTAGTCACTAGTTGTCAATATCATTTCGCAAGAGTTAAACTGCCACTTCCAGATAAAGGTTTAAATTGAAAATATGAGTAAAGAAAAGAGTAGTTATCCTGTTTCAAAGCGAGGACCAGAAGATCATGATGTAAGAGATCAAATTCTGAGTGCCGCTACAGAGCATTTCAGCCGATATGGGTATGAGAAAACTACAGTTTCTGATCTTGCAAAATCTATAGGTTTCTCTAAAGCTTATATTTATAAATTTTTTGAATCTAAACAGGCAATTGGCGAAATGATATGTGCCAATTGTTTACGTGAAATTGAAGATGAAGTTAATACGGCTATTAATGAAGCTGAATATCCAGCTGAAAAATTAAGAGTGTTATTTAAAGTAATTGTTGAAGCAAGCCTTCGTTTATTTTCTCAAGACCGCAAGCTCTATGAAATTGCCGTTTCTGCTGCTTCTGAGAAATGGGATGCGACAATCGCTTATGAAAATCGAATTCTTAAAGTAGTACAGAATATTATTCAAGAAGGTCGCCAATCAGGTGATTTTGAAAGAAAAACTCCAATTGATGAAGCAGTTAAGGCTATTTATTTAGTGATGAGGCCTTATCTGCACCCACTACTTTTACAACATAGTATTTCATATAACACGGATGCTCCAGTCTTGCTTTCTAGTCTTGTACTGAGAAGTTTATCGCCATAATAGATTTGTGACTATTGACTAAATTGGTCACTTGATTAAAAATGAGTCTCCTGATTAATTTGTTAAGGGGGGCTCAAATATGCTTTATCGTCGCCTTATTCCGTTTACAGCAGTATGTATATTTCCTTTTTTCTTGCTCGGTTGTGCTGAAAATACGCAATCTGACCCCCGTACTTCGGCGCCGTTAGTACGAATCGCAACTGTACAAGATGAAATCACTTCCGATTCAAGAGCATTCACAGGCACGATAGGGGCGCGGGTAGAAAGTGATCTAGGTTTTCGTGTCTCTGGCAAAGTCATCAAACGATTTGTTGAAGCAGGCCAGACGGTAAAACGCGGTCAGTTACTGATGCGTATTGATCCGGTCGATTTAGAACTTGCTGCCAAAGCCCAGCAGGAAGCTGTAGATGCAGCTAGAGCGCGTGCAGAACAAGCAGAGAAAGATGAAGCTCGATATCGTGATTTGAGTGGAAGTGGAGCTATATCTGCTTCAGCTTATGATCAAATTAAAGCCGCGGCAGATACAGCAAGAGCACAGCTAAATTCTGCCCAAGCCCAAGCAAAGGTTGCAATAAACGCAAGTCATTATGCCGATTTAATTGCGGATGGTGATGGTACGATTATGGAAACACTGGTTGAACCCGGTCAGGTTGTCAGTGCGGGTCAAACAGTCATTCGCTTAGCTCATTCTGGTCAAAGGGAAGCAATCATTCAGCTTCCAGAGACATTACGTCCTGCAATAGGGGCTATAGGTCAAGCTACACTCTTTGGTAAAGAAAATATAAGTGTCCCAGCTAAACTTAGACAGTTATCAAATACAGCAGATCAACTCACTCGTACTTTTGAAGCACGTTTCGTATTAGACGGCGATTTAGCAAATGCTCCTTTAGGTTCAACGGTTACTGTTCGTATTGCCAATCAAAATCAGAGTTCACAACATTTTTTTAAAGTGCCAGTCGGTTCCTTGCTTGATAAGGGCAAGGGAGCTGGAGTCTGGGTAATTAATGGAAAAACTCAGAAAGTAACATGGCGTCCCGTTGTGGTTAAACAGCTTGATGATGAATATGCCTATGTCACTGGCAATATTCAAAATGGAGATCGAATTGTTGCTTTAGGAGCGCATTTGCTTCGCGAAGGTGAATTGGTACGTGTTGCATCACAAGCGAGTCAGCCTTCAGTTGGAAATGAAGGGGACCACTCATGAGTGAGAAAGGATTTAACTTATCGGCCCTTGCTGTGCGTGAACGTGGTATCACGCTATTTCTGATTTTTTTGATTTCAATTGCAGGCATCGTTGCTTTTTTTAAATTAGGTCGAGCCGAAGATCCAGCTTTTACAGTGAAGGTGATGACCATTGTGACTGCATGGCCAGGGGCAACTGCTCAAGAGATGCAAGATCAAGTTGCTGAAAAAATCGAAAAACGGATGCAGGAGTTGCGTTGGTACGATCGAACAGAAACCTATACCAGACCCGGCTTAGCTTTTACGACACTGACTTTGCTTGATAGTACGCCACCATCACAGGTTCAGGAGGAATTTTATCAAGCAAGGAAGAAAGTAAATGATGAGATGGGTAACTTGCCTGCTGGGGTTATTGGCCCACTTGTTAATGATGAATATGCAGATGTAACTTTTGCTTTATATTCATTGAAGGCAAAAAATGAAGCGCAAAGATTATTAGTCCGTGATGCAGAAACAATTAGGCAGCAACTACTTCATGTACCGGGTGTAAAGAAAGTCAATATTATTGGTGAGCAATCTGAGCGTATCTATATTGAATTTTCACATGAGCGCTTGGCGACACTTGGCGTAAATCCACAAGATGTATTTGCTGCACTGAATAATCAGAATGTGCTTACTCCTGCTGGTTCCATTGAAACCAAGGGTCCTCAAGTTTTTGTCAGATTAGATGGTGCTTTTGACAAGTTACAAAAAATTCGTGATACCCCGATAACGGCTCAAGGTCGCACTTTGAAATTGTCAGATATTGCGACTGTTAAACGTGGCACTGAAGATCCTGCAACATTTATGATTCGTAATGGTGGAGAACCAACCTTACTGTTGGGCGTGGTGATGCGCGAAGGATGGAATGGATTAGATCTAGGTAAATCATTAGAGAAAGAAGTTAGTTCCATCAACGAAGATTTGCCTCTGGGCATCAGTCTAAACAAAGTGACTGATCAGGCGGTCAATATTAGCTCATCGGTAGATGAGTTCATGATTAAGTTCTTTGCAGCATTGCTTGTGGTGATGTTTGTAAGCTTTATTAGCATGGGATGGCGCGTTGGTGTCGTGGTTGCTATGGCTGTACCGCTTACATTAGCTATTGTTTTTGTGGTGATGCTGGCAACGGGTAAAAACTTTGACCGGATTACACTTGGCTCTCTTATTCTTGCTTTAGGGCTTTTAGTTGATGATGCCATTATTGCGATTGAAATGATGGTCGTGAAAATGGAAGAGGGCTTTAGTCGTGTTGCAGCCTCGGCCTATGCATGGAGCCATACGGCAGCGCCGATGCTTTCTGGAACCTTAGTCACAGCTGTAGGGTTTATGCCGAATGGTTTTGCTCGATCTAGTGCGGGTGAATATACCAGTAATATGTTTTGGATTGTTGGTATTGCACTGATTGCTTCATGGATTGTTGCAGTAGTTTTTACGCCTTACTTAGGTGTGAAAATGTTACCTAATTTTAAAAAAGTTGAAGGTGGCCATGCCGCAATTTATGACACCCCGCGATACAACCGTTTCCGTCAAATTCTTGAACGTGTGATTGCACGTAAATGGCTTGTTGCTGGTAGTGTTATCGGGTTATTTGTTTTGGCCGTAGGCGGAATGGCATTGGTAAAAAAACAATTTTTTCCAATCTCTGACCGACCTGAAGTGCTTGTTGAAGTACAGATGCCTTATGGAACATCGATTACGCAAACAAGTGCTGCGACAGCCAAAGTTGAGGCTTGGTTATCTAAGCAACATGAAGCAAAGATTGTGACATCGTATATTGGTCAAGGTGCACCTCGTTTCTATTTTTCGATGGGGCCTGAGTTACCCGATCCATCCTTTGCCAAGATTGTGATACGAACTGACAATCAGGAAGAACGTGAAGCCTTAAAACACCGCTTACGACAAGCCATTTCAAATGGACTTGCAACTGAGGCGCAGCTACGTGTAACCCAACTTGTGTTTGGACCTTATTCACCATATCCAGTGGCTTACCGAGTTTCAGGCCCTGATCCAGAAAAATTACGTGTGATTGCAGCTCAGGTTCAGCAAGTTATGAATGCCAGCCCAATGATGAGAACAGTGAACACTGATTGGGGAACTCGAGTGCCAGCTCTGCATTTCACATTGGAACAAGACCGTCTACAAGCAGTTGGTCTTACATCAAGTTCAGTCGCACAGCAATTACAGTTCTTACTGACTGGTATTCCGATTACATCTGTGCGTGAGGATATTCGTACCGTACAGGTGATTGCTCGTTCAGCAGGCGATATAAGACTAGACCCTGCAAAAATTGGTGATTTCACACTGACTGGAGCAAATGGACAGCGTATTCCTTTAGCACAAATTGGCAAAATTGAAGTACGTATGGAAGAACCTGTCATCCGCCGTCGAGATCGAGTTCCTACAATAACTGTTCGTGGAGATATTGCTGAAGGGTTACAACCACCCGATGTATCTACAGCAATTACCAAACAGCTTCAGCCCGTCATTAAAAATCTACCAAAAGGTTATCGCATTATTGAAGCAGGTTCGATTGAAGAGTCGGGTAAAGCCACTAAAGCCATGCTTCCTATTTTCCCAATCATGTTGGCAATGACACTACTCATTATTATTCTTCAAGTGAGATCTATCGCTGCAATGATTATGGTGTTTTTAACCAGCCCGTTGGGATTAATAGGTGTGGTACCAACACTTCTTTTATTTCAGCAACCCTTTGGTATTAATGCATTAGTCGGGTTGATTGCATTGTCTGGAATCTTGATGCGTAACACGCTCATCTTAATTGGACAAATTCAGCAAAACAAAGAAGCCGGGCTTGATCCGTTGAATGCAGTGGTTGAGGCCACAGTACAACGTGCCAGACCTGTAATTTTGACAGCTTTAGCCGCTATTTTAGCTTTCATTCCTCTGACTCACTCTGTGTTTTGGGGAACGCTTGCTTACACACTCATTGGCGGAACGCTTGCAGGAACCATTTTAACTTTAGTTTTCCTGCCAGCCATGTATTCGATCTGGTTCAAGATTGGGGCTAAACCAGCGGTTTAATGAATAAATTTTCAAATTTAAAAGGTATTGGAGTTCATATGTCAAACTCAAAAGTGGTTGTAATTACAGGTGTCTCGTCCGGTATTGGGCAAGTTACGGCAGAAAACTTTGCTAAACTCGGCCATAAAGTTTTCGGTACAGTCAGAAATAAAGTCAAAGCTCAACCTATAGAAGGTGTAGAGCTTGTTGAGATGGATGTGTCAGATGAAGACTCGGTCCAACGAGCGATTCACTTTATTATTGAGCAAGCTGGGCATATTGATATTTTAGTTAATAATGCTGGAGCAAGCTTAATTGGTGCAGTAGAGGAGACCTCTGTAAAAGAAGCAGAATTTTTATTTAACACCAATGTATTTAGTATTCTTCGTACTACACAAGCGGTATTACCTTATATGCGAATCCAGCATTATGGAAAAATTATAAATGTTAGTTCGGTATTGGGTTTTCTTCCTTCACCGTATATGGGGTTATATTCGGCAACCAAACATGCGGTTGAGGGATTATCTGAATCTTTAGATCATGAGCTCCGCCAATTTGGAATTCGTGTATCCATTGTTCAGCCTTCATTTACTAAAACTAATTTGGATAAGAATGCTCCTATAGTAAGTTCAAAAATTCCTGAATATGATAATGAGCGTAACTTAGCTACACAGGCTGTATTAAATCAGATTGATCATGCACCTCAGCCCGATGGTGTTGCTGATACCATTGTTAAAGCAGCACTCAATGATTGGCAAATGCGCCTTACACCATCTGGGCAAGCATCTTTGTTGAGTAAGTTACGTCGATTTATGCCGAGTGGCCCGGTTGATAAAAATATTAGAAAGACTTTTGGTTTGAAGTAATCTTTGAGTTATCTGAAAGGATCTAAATAATTGTTTTATTTAGATCCTTTTATAAAAAAACTTACCTAATTATTAAAAAAAATAGTGAAAAAATTGGCAAAGTAAGTAAGTCTAAAACCTAAATATATAATAATCTGTTTATTTTAGAGTCAGTTTTGAACTATGTCTTTACTAGGCTGATTTTCTAATAATTCGGATAAATTATTTTCTAGCCAAGTGGTTAAATCAAAGAGTCGTTCAGAAGCTTCTCGTCCAAAATCTGTTAATTGATAATCTACACGAGGCGGTATTTCTGCATAATCTTGACGTAACACAAAACCATCTTTCTCAAGTGTTTTTAAGGTTTGCGCCAACATCTTTTCACTAATCCCATCAATAACCTTCTTTAATTCATGAAAACGCAGACGTTGATCTCGAAGTGCAACTAAAATCAACACACTCCAGCGGCTAGTGAGTGTTAACAAAATTTTTCGAGAGGGACAATCTGCTGAAAAAACATATCCTTTCATTGCTCACCACCTTAATTACAAAACATTACATTTGTTTCTAAACTTACTTTTAGGTAAGTACTTACTTTTAGTAAGTTAAGGTACTACGATGATCAAAAGATATCAACTACATCAGATGGAGAACATCATGCGTATTGCAGTTACTGGTGCATCAGGTCAACTCGGCCAACTCGTTATTTCGCAATTACTTGAACGAACTGAGGCAAAAAATATTGTTGCATTAGTCCGCAGCCCTGAAAAAGTATCAGAATTAAGTTCAAAAGGAATCGAAGTTCGTGCTTTTGATTATGGGCATGATGCAGATAAACTTTCGGTTCAATTGGCAGGTGTCGATAAGCTTCTATTAATTTCATCGAGTGAAATTGGTCAACGAACAGTACAACACCAAAATGTGATTAATGCAGCAAAACTTGCAAACGTAAAATTTATTGTTTACACAAGTTTATTAAAAGCAGATACATCACCGCTTTTATTAGCACAAGAACATGTTGAGACTGAACAATATTTAAAAGCATCTGATATTGCACATACCTTATTACGTAATAATTGGTACAGCGAAAACTATGCAATGGGGCTTGCTCAAGCAGTTGAACAGGGCAAGATTTTTGGGGCAACGCATCACGGTAAAATTGCTTCTGCTTCACGCTTAGATTATGCGACTGCCGCCGCCGTGGTATTAACTCAAGAAGGGCATGAGAATAAAGTATATGAACTTGCAGGTGATACGAGTTATACCCTTGATGATGTAGCAAGATGGACAAGTGAGATCAGCAAAAAAGAGGTAATTTACCAAGATTTATCGGAAGAGGAATATAAAGCGCTCTTGATACAAGTAGGTCTACCAGAAGGTTTTGCGAGTATATTAGCGAACTCAGATGACGGTGTATCTAAAGATGCTTTATATAGTGATAGCAAAGACCTCCACCAGTTAATTGGTCGTGCCACTACAACTATGCAAGAAACGATTAAAGAGTTTTTATCTTAAGTTAGTGTTATAACACTTATCAAAAAATAAAAAGGCTTAAGTTTTATGATTTAGGCCTTTTGCATATTTTAATGAAGAGTTTAAAAAATAGTTTATTTACCCATAATCTTACTTATTTAAGAATTAAAAACTTATTAGTAGTGAAATTTTGAATAAATAAAGATTTTTTAAGAGGACAGATCAGCGCTTTTCGGTTCATGACCCCATAAATTAAATATACATATTCTTGCGATGAGCCAACTAATGCAAAAAACTGATCTTGTTGATCAATACCAACCAGTATTTCATTACTTAAGTTTAACAAGTCAAACGGTGATGCATTTTTTTTTGCCTCAACTGATATATTGAGATTCTCGAAAGTTTTCTTGATATCCAGTAATGAATAATAAAAATTTTTCTGATTTCGTTGAGCTTGCAGATAAGCAGTAATACGGTCTAAATCTATTTGTTTATCGTATTTTGCAGTAATTGCGGAAGCAATAAGAAAGGCGATGTTTGAACTATTTGACTCTATTGAGCCTACTTTAAGTTTAGAGATAGAACTCTGGATATTATCAGGTATATTTTTAACAGAAGCTGAGCACATATTGATTGACCTATAAATTGTGGTAGCTTGGGTTGTATTCAGCCCTGCTAATAATGATATAAAAACGATGATTTTTTTTAATTTAAGCGTCATATAAATGCTTTTATGCAATTTTTACTTAGCAAAACTTTAAGTTCCCATAACAGTTTTGTACTGGAATTTGGCCACTATTAACTGGACCAACAATAATGTTGCCAAGGGCTAAACCTGTTAAAGCATCTGCAACATCAACGTGGGCAGTCGAAGTCGTCACAAAACCTGAACTATCACCAATTGTGGCTTGGGGAATAGAAAGCCACCAACCGCGTTGAGCCATTAAATCTTCGGTCGTGATTGGATTGCCATTAGAATTGTAAGCTCGAGCAATTACGTTTCCTTCGGCATCAAGTGCTTGTGCTGTGGTTGGAAATGTATATGCGCCTTTGGTACCGATTTGGGGCCATAGAATGGGTTGGCTATTTAATGAGAGTAGCACTCCTGCATCTGGGTTTTCCCCAACATATAAATTATGTAAATCAATGAAGTTAAAAGGGGTATAAGTAGCACTTGCTGTCAGGCTGCCTAAATTCAGTAATGATGCGGCATAGAGATTAGGAACAATAAGATTAATAGGGCCCAAGTTAACCCCAGTCATACGTTTACCAGAGATAAATTGATAATACGCGCCTGTATCAACATTAATGCCTGACTCTTGTGTTCGTAAGGTTGAGGACAGTCTAGGTTGAGTTGTGGTTTCTTGGACATAGGCATTACCCGTTGCAACTGGAATTAGCCCCAGCGCATTAATAACCATCGGGTTTCTTAAGTTTTGTACTAAGCCCTGAAAAGCTCCACTTAATACATTTATGCCTGTTTCTCCGTCAGGGGTACCACCCACTTGTCCGGGTGTGGTGGGATCAGGATTTTGGCCAATAGACATGAGTAAATTTGCACTTTGTGCACCTATCGCTACTCCAACAATTTCGCGAGTAGAAGCACTTTCCGGGTTTTTTATTGCAAATTGAATGAATGGATTATTAAGAATGCCATCTGAATCGGCATAAGTACCGCTTATGCCTGGTTTTGGCCCAGTGATACGAACGTCTGATAAATCAATATCACAGTTGTCTCGGCCATTTTCCCCACCACATCCCAATTGTAAAGTCTTTATATTGGCATTTAGCTGAACTTCAGCTGAAGCAGTTAGAGAATAGAAGCCTAAATTACTTATATTTCCTGATTCGGTTGGAGAGATATAGTCCATAGTGAGAAAGGATTGGCCTGTTACGCCAGATAGACTCTTATCATCTAACTGGTTCAGTTGGGCTTTTACAAGAGAACTGACCAACATTAATGGTATTGTAAATAAGATAGCCTGTTTTATACTTCTAAGATTGTTCATACCAGTTCCTTGGCTTAAAGATTATTTTTCATAGGCTTAGTGTTTTTCTTGAAATTCTTCACTAAGCAATATGTGTATTAAGCAGCTCTACTGAACGAGAATTATGATTTGGTCTTTTATGAGACTTAAACAACAATAGAGACATAATGTGTTCAGTGCACACATTATGCTGGTGTTATGTGCGCGGTGTCAACATGCCTTTGAAGCAATCTGAAAATTTAAGTCAAAAAGCAAATTATCATCATGGAAATGTACGTGAAGAATTATTAAATGCTGGATTAGTTCATTTAGAAAATAATGATGCAGAAAGCCTCAGTTTTAGAGAAATGGCAAGGCAAATTGGTGTAAGTGCTAACGCGGTATATCGACATTTCGAAAGTAAAGACAGTTTTTTGGCCGCATTAGCAGCAAAAGGATTCCAACTTTTACAAGAAGAACAAAATCAGGCTATACAAAAAGCTGATACTCAAATTCAGGCATTAAAAATATTTGGTTTAACATATATAGATTTTGCAAAAAATCATCGGAACCTCTTTGCTTTAATGTTTAATCCGGACTTACAAAAAAATGAAATACCTGAGTTAAAAGAGGCTGCAGATAGTACATATGCTCGATTGCAAAGCTTAACGGCTTCAATTGTGGGTGTGAGTGAAGATAATACTCAAGTGGAAGTATTAGCGATGTTATGTTGCAGCCTTGTGCATGGCCTATCCCATCTTTTACTGGAAGGGCGCCTAGCTGAATCAGAAGAGAAAGCTAACAATTTAGTTTTATTAATTATGAATTATGCTACAGGTTTACTTGCTTCTTCGGCAGAGAAAAACTCTTAATTTATTCTATGTGTGAGGATGGAAAACTAGCCTAGATTTTACTAGGCTGTTTTTTATTAATATTTAAAAAAATTAATTTGAGCGTTCAACTAACTACTAACAATTTCAGGCTAAGCCATCTAACCAGTAACTAAGCTTATTCAGCAGCATGGTCATTGCCACCGTGCGCCGCTATAAACATAGCGACCGCTGATTTACTATAAGATTCAATTTCATGATCGTCGTTTGCTCTCACTTCATCAAAACGCGCAATCATTAACAGATCAGATCCTTTAAAAAGTGCAGCAAACATTCGAGCCGATTGAAAAGGATCGGGTATGTTCAAAGTTCCTTTTGTATGCAATTGAAGTAATAAGGTTTCAATTTGGGCGATGACATGGGTAGGGCCAGCTTCATAATGGAGCTTACTTAACGACTTTTGGTTTGTCTTATCGGCTACGATCATAGCCTCGACACTACGAACGTCTGGGCTTAATAACGTACGCAGTAGGGATGATCCCACCGCCATAAGTTGTTCTTCGGCCGAACCTTGGAGTCCTTCAAAAAGAGTTTGTGGTGCAAACTGTCGGCACCGATCCAATATTGCTGCGCTGAAAAGGGCCTCTTTATTTTCGAAATGTCGATAGATACTAAGCTTTGATATCTTTGCTTTCTGAGCAACTTTGTCCAATGTTGCTGCTTGAAAACCCAATTCGACAAAAAGTTCATACGCAGCATCCACTATCGTTTGAGCTAATGCTTGATTGACTGGCCGACCGCGTTGACTTCTTTTTTTCTCGCTCACAATAATTATAGTCCTTGACAGTATCTTAATTGCTGAATTACGATACCATGAAGTATCCAAAATGTGCAAGCCAGTGATTAGATCTCAGCGATGTCTTTTAGACCTAGATCTTCTCCTGCAT
The DNA here is from genome assembly GCF_028367635.1 of Acinetobacter sp. P1(2023). Taxonomy (NCBI): domain Bacteria; kingdom Pseudomonadati; phylum Pseudomonadota; class Gammaproteobacteria; order Moraxellales; family Moraxellaceae; genus Acinetobacter; species Acinetobacter sp. P1(2023). The sequence continues at coordinate 78,636 of NZ_JAQNDD010000001.1, read as the reverse complement.
ATCTAACGCCATAGTGTTCGATGGGGGCAGCACAGTGATGGGTGACTTTCTCTGCAATATCGAAGTGTCTTAATTGCCTGTTACAAGTAAATATCTTATCAAGGTATTGAAACTCAGGCATCAGCTAACTTCTTGATTTAAATTAGGAGCCTATCACTATGGATGACGTCATTATTATAGGAGGCAGCTTTGCTGGTCTTGCCGCTGCACTGCAACTCGGCCGTGCCCGTCGTAAGGTCACTGTTCTTGACACGGGGCTGCCGCGCAATCGCTTCGCTGGTCATTCTCATGGGCTGCTTGGACATGACCATAAACCGCCGCTAGAAATCTTAGCTGAAGCACGTCGACAGTTAGAACGCTATCCAACGATTCAGTTAGTCAATGCTCGGGCTGAAAGCATCTCTGGTTCTATCGATAACTTTTCTGTTCTGACTCACGATGGCAAGACTATGGGCGCACGCCGTCTCATCTTAAGCTATGGTGTAGCCGATCAGATGCCTGATATTTCTGGTTTCGCTGAAAATTGGGGAACATCCATCGTGCCTTGTCCTTACTGTGACGGTTTTGAAGTTGCTGAACAACATTGGGGACTCGTCTGGTCTGGTCCAAAGTCCCACAATTATGTACGTCTATATCATGATTGGACGAGTACATTAACAGTCTTCACCAATGGTCACGAGATTTCTGCTGATGTTCTTGCAGATCTCGAACGCCGTAATGTAAATGTTGTAGAAGGTCAGATTACTGAAATTGTCCATAACGAAGGGCGCACAGTAACTGTAGGTTTTTATAACCATCAAAATGTCATGGTTGATATTCTATTCGCACATCCAGACACTAAGCCGTCCATAGGCCTACACGAAACATTGGGCCTTGCCACGGTCGCTACACCTTTCGGTATAGCCATTAAGGTTGATGAACGTCGTGAAACCAGTATATCCGGCATCTATGCTGCTGGTGATCTCGCTAATCCACTCATGTCTTCAGTTACCGCAGCCTCATCGCAGGGCGCACTTGCGGGTATCTCTGCTCAGCAGTCGATGTTAGTTTGAGTGCAAATACTCTTTTCTTTAGCTATGTGGTTGTTAGCCTTTGATTAAAAGCACTTCTGAGCAAGAGTTCGTCATATTTGATGACTGATTTTTAGTGCAATAAGAATAAAGAGGTTTCGGCCTCTTTGTTTAGCTTTTAGTAGGTAGATCCAGAGAAAAACTTATCTGGTACTAAACTTATAGCCAAAATGATTGAGGCATACTTTGACTCTGTTAAGTGAGTAGTCCATACAGCCTTATTTGGTTAGGAGCATTATTAACAAAAAATATTAGACCGGTCGTCTACTAATCTATATAGTGAGGTCTTACTTTGTTGTCCTTTTAGTTTTAAAGAGAAAATTAATGTCTATTATTCTTCATCATTTAAATGCTTCACGCTCATTTCGCATTCTATGGTTACTTGAAGAAATTAATCAACCTTATGAATTAAAAAGTTATTTTCGAGATAAAACTACAAATCTTGCACCTCAAGAATTAAAAAACATTCATCCTTTAGGCAAATCACCTGTGATTGAGCTCAATGGAAAAGTAATTGCAGAATCAGGTGCAATTGTAGAAATTTTGATTGAAAAGTTTGCTCCACAACTTATGCCTGCAAAAGATTCGGACAGTTATCTTGATTATTTGCAATGGATTCATTTTTCAGAAAGTTCGGCAATGGTTCCATATTTATTAAACATTTTTAATTCAATTGAGTTAAAAAATGGCACTCAATTAAAGTTCTTGGACCGATATGCGCATGCCGAGTTGGATAAAGTATTTTCGTATTTAGATCAACAATTAGTAGGCAAAAAATTCTTAGTAGGCAATAGCTTAACGGGTGCAGATTTTATGATTGGTTTCGTAGTCTATGGTCTAATTAATTCTTTAAATATTCGCTCAAAATATCTCAATATTGAACAATATGTAAAAAGTCTAGAAAGCTTAGAAAGCTGGCAAAAAGCCATGTCTATAGAACAAAATCTTCCTCACCAAACAAATGCCTAAAACAAAATGTTCTTAAGCACTTCAAAAAGAATTGATTTCTCAAGTAGAGAAATCAATTCAGCAATTTAGATCCCTTCAACAAAACTCACCATGACATCACAGCAGCCTTGACGTTTACTTTTGGCAAGCTGATATTCAGGTGAAAAGTAACATTCACGTGCAGTTTCCATATCTGGAAACTCAATCACCACGTGTCGTTCAAACTCTTGTCCCTCTAAAACTTCTGAGGCACCGCCACGAGCAAGAAACTTGGCACCGTACTTTTGAAAAGCTTGCGGAGCAGTGGCCATATATTGTTTATATTGTTCCATATCATGAATAGTGACATGAGCAATCCAGTAAGCAGACATATCGTATTTCCCTATAATTTATTAAATAAAGGCCTATTTACCTTTTCCTAAAATTTGTGATTTCACGCATCTAAAATATTTTTTGCGACAGCCGCAGCTTCAGCAATATGTTCAGCAACCGCTTGTTTTGCCTTTTCAGGGTCTTTGTGAAGATAGATGGCTTCACACATATTTTTAATACGTTGATAACCTGAAATTTCACGTTTTGTTGATTTCATGGTCATGGCACGAAGGCGGCTAATTCGGCCATTTAAGCGCTGAACTACTTCCCAAGCAATATGATGATTTGCGGTAGCGAAGATGGTTTGATAAAGCTGGGTTGAGGTCGCAATAATTAGATTGATGTCATCGGCAGCAAAAGCAGCTTTAAGATCTTCTAATAGAAGCTTTAATTTTTCAGCAGTTTTATCATCGAGGTTTTTAGTGCAGTCAACCACAGCACTTTGCTCTAACAAAAGACGAATTTCATAAATCTGTGAAGCGATGTCCCAGTTAAGTAGCGAAACGATAGGGCCTTTATTTGGCAAAATCTCGACTAAACCTTCTGCTTCTAAATAACGAATCACTTCGCGAACCACAGAACGGCTCACGCCGAGTTCTTCACATAACGTTCTTTCAACCAGTCTTTTTCCTGAAGGGAAATAGCCCGTAATAATGGCATTGCGCACTTTATCTAAACACAGCTCTCGTAATGTTACGGGCGGGTTTTCAATTTTAAGATTCATAAATAATTAAATTTTCCTGTTTTTTAACATGTTGAGTTTCATCACATGTTTTTCAATAAAAATTAGGATAGCAAACTCTTGCTTTTTTTTCAGTATGTATTATGGTATACCATAATACGAATGACAAGATAATTTACTTGCAAGGAAGAGCAATGGAACTCATACGTAAAACAGTGCTTCATGTAGAAACCACTTATGTAGATGGCGGCAAAGAAGCAGCTAAGCCTTTAAAAATGGTGGCAGCCGCAGCGGTTATTAAAAATCCGTGGGCAGGGCAAGGTTATGTAGAAAACCTAACACCGGAAATTCGTCGCATTGCACCGATCTTAAGTGAACATTTAACCAAGCTTATTCTTGATGAAGTCGGTTCAGGCGAAGCTGTTGAAGCTTTTGGTAAAAGTGCAGTGGTGGGCCTAAATGGTGAACTTGAGCATGCATCAGCTTTAATTCATACCTTACATTTTGGTAATACTTACCGTAGTGCTGTCGGTGCGAAATCTTATTTGGCATTTAACAATACTCGTGGCCCGGCAAATGCGCCGATTTTAATTCCAATGATGGATAAAAATGACGAAGGCCGCCGTTCTCATTACTTAACATTGCAATTTGCAATTCCAGATGCACCTGCTGCCGATGAGCTGGTTGTTGTGATTGGTGCAGCAACAGGTGGTCGACCACATCATCGTATTGGTGATCGTTATAAAGATTTGGAAGAGTTAGGTCATGATGTCAAAAACCCTGCAGCTGTCAAATAACCGTATTGCTCACTATTTTGAGCAAGGCGAAGGAGAGCCTCTGGTTCTGATCCATGGAGTGGGAATGCAAGCTGCGGCATGGTATCCACAAATTGAATATTTTTCTAAACATTATCATGTAATTTCAGTAGATATGCCGGGACATGGTCAAAGCACCAAATTACCGGCAGAAGCAAAGTTACAAGATTTTGTGGAATGGACCATCGAATTTATTACAGCCTTAAATTTAGGGCCTGTAAATTTAGCGGGACATTCAATGGGCTCGCTAATTACTACAGGAGTTAGCGTTACCCGTCCTGATTTAGTTAAACGGATGGCGGTGCTCAATGGTGTATATAAACGTACAACACAAGCACGTAATGCCGTGATCCAAAGAGCTGAAGAGTTAAAAACAGGCCGTATTGATGTTGAGACTCCGCTACAGCGTTGGTTTGGCGAAAGTGAAGTCGAGCGTATAGCAGCAGCCAAAGTGAAATCATGGCTCGAAAATGTCGACTTGTCTGGTTATACCACTGCATATTCTGCTTTTGCGCAAGGCGATGAAACCTATGCAGATGACTGGTCAAAGATTACTTGTCCTGCTTTGGTGTTGACCGGAACGGATGATCCGAACTCAACTGCAGAAATGGCTGTGCAAATGGCGAATCAGGCAAAGCATGGCACTGCAATTGTCATTGAAAATGAACGTCACATGGTGAACTTAACTGCACCTGACAAAGTGAATAATGCAATGCAAGCGTGGTTGGAAACCAGCGTTTAATTTGCCACACATTGCTGAAGGAATATAACAATGAGTGAAATGGATACAATTAATAAAATACGTGAATTACGTGATGCTTTCGGGTCATTTATGACGGGCGTTACCGTGGTCACAACCTGTAAAGAAGATGGAACGCCACTTGGCTTTACAGCGAACTCTTTTGCTTCGGTGTCTTTGGACCCAGCTTTACTTCTAGTGAGTATTGCCAAGACATCAAGCAATTATCATAACTTTGCAAATACCACTCATTTTGCAATCAATATTTTGGCAGAAGAGCAAAAGGATGTTTCGAATACTTTTGCTCGTCCAAGCGAAGACCGTTTTGCAAATATTTCATGGTCAAAAAGTGCTTGCCAAAACCCGCTGATCGATCATGTGAGTGCATGGTTTGACTGTACAACTTATCAGGTTGTCGATGCAGGTGACCATGCCATTTTAATTGGTAAAGTTGAAGATTTTGCTTCGACAGGTTTTGCAGGTCTTGGTTATTATCGTGGTGGATATTTCACACCAGCCAAACTTTCTGCCGAGGTCATCTCTGGTCCTAAAGTGGTGATGAGTGCGATCATTGGTCATGAAAATACCATTTTGCTTGAAGAAACTGCCGATCATAAATGGACTATTCCACATGTGATGGTAGATAAAAACGGTGCCGATAAAGCGCTTGAGAAAATCTTTGCAGAATATCAGCCAGATGCTTCTGCCAACTTCATTTACTCTGTATATGAAAACGTTGAAAACCAGCAGCAATATATTTCATTTTTATGCAACACACCCGTAGCTCAAGCCACTAAAGGTCAGTTTGTCGATTTAAATGATCTTGAAAAGCTAGAGTTTGTAGACAGTGCTTTAGAAAGTATGCTGATGCGCTATCGCAAAGAAAACCATTTAAAAACTTATGGTGTTTATTACGGAAATCAGACAACAGGTACAGTTCGTCAAATCGTTAAAGAGGAAGTTTAATCATGCGTTTTTCATTATTTGTGCATATGGAACGTGTTTCTGATCAGCAAACCCAGAAGCAGCTTTATGATGAAATGATTGAGCTTTGTCAGATTGCAGACCGTGGCGGGATGCATGCGGTTTGGACAGGCGAACACCATGCCATGAACTTTACCATTGCACCAAACCCATTTTTAAATCTGGTCGATTTAGCCAATAAAACCAAAAATGTCCGTTTAGGTACGGGTACGGTGGTAGCGCCATTCTGGCATCCGATTAAACTTGCAGGCGAAGCTGCAATGACCGACATTATTACCAATGGCCGTTTAGATATTGGTATTGCTCGCGGTGCCTATTCGTTTGAATATGAACGTATGGTTCCGGGTATGGATGCATGGAGTGCAGGTCAGCGTTTACGTGAAATGATTCCTGCCATTAAAAACCTTTGGAAAGGCGATTATGAGCATAACGGTGAATTTTGGCAGTTTCCAAAAACCACCTCAGCACCTCAACCGCTTCAACAACCGCACCCACCAATTTGGGTTGCTGCCCGTGATCCAAATAGCCATGAATTTGCTGTACAAAATGGCTGTAATGTACAGGTAACGCCTTTGCATTTAGGTGACGAAGAAGTTGAAAAGCTCATGGGGCATTTCAATGCAGCTTGTGAAAAGTTCAATGAAATTCAGCGCCCTGAAATTATGTTGCTCCGCCATACCTATGTGGCAGATAGTGAAGAAGATGCTCAACTGGCAGCAGATGAAATCAATACCTTCTATAACTATTTCGGCGCATGGTTTAAAAATGAGCGTGAAATTAATCAAGGTTTAATCGCACCTTTAAGTGCTGAAGAAATTGCTGCACATCCTTTTTATACACCAGAAGCGATGCGCAAAAATAACGTGATTGGGCAGGCCCAAGAAGTAATTGACCGCTTAAAAGCTTATGAAGCGATGGGTTACAACGAATATTCTTTCTGGATTGATACGGGCATGAGCTTTGAACGTAAAAAAGCCTCATTAGAACGTATGATCAATGAAGTTATGCCGGCATTTGCATAGAGGCGAATATCATGACAGCAGATTTTCAGCTTTATATTAATGGTCAGTTTGAATCTGGTGCAGCGACTTTTGAAAGTATTAATCCTGCAACAGGTGAAGTCTGGGCACACATGCCAGAAGCCCGAACTGATGAAGTCAATCGAGCAGTTCAGGCGGCATCAAGTGCGTTAAAAGCACCAGCTTGGGCAGGTTTAACTGCTTCACAGCGCGGTAAATTGCTCTATAAACTGGCTGATTTAATTGAAAAAGCTGCATCGCAATTGGCTCAAATTGAAACCAGTGACACGGGCAAAATTATTCGTGAAACATCGAGCCAGATTGCCTATGTCGCTGAATATTATCGCTACTATGCAGGTATTGCCGACAAATTAGAGGGTAGTTTTCTACCGATTGATAAGGCAGACATGCAAGCATGGATTGTTCGTGAACCAGTAGGTGTGGTTGCTGCAATCGTTCCTTGGAACAGTCAGTTATTTCTATCGGCAGTGAAGGTCGGCCCAGCTTTAGCGGCAGGTTGTACAGTCGTGCTCAAAGCCTCTGAAGATGGTCCTGGGCCATTGTTGGCTTTTGCTAAATTGGTCCATGAGGCGGGTTTTCCGGCTGGAGTGGTCAATGTGATTACTGGTTTCGGCCCTGAATGTGGCGCCGTGTTGAGTAGTCATCCGGACGTTGCTCATGTTGCGTTTACAGGTGGTCCAGAAACGGCAAGACACATTGTGCGTAACTCGGCTGAAAATCTTGCAAAAGTTTCACTCGAATTAGGTGGCAAATCTCCATTTATTGTATTTGCTGATGCAGATATTCAAAGTGCGGTAAATGCTCAGGTCGCTGCTATTTTTGCGGCCACAGGGCAGAGTTGTGTGGCAGGTTCACGTCTACTGGTTGAAGAAAGCATTAAAGATGAATTTGTTCAACGTTTGGTTGAGCGTGTACAAACCATAAAAATTGGTTTACCCCATGAAATGACAACCGAGTTTGGACCGCTTTGTACTTTACGCCAACGCCAAAAAATCGAGCAAGTCGTTGCAAGTTCAATCCAGCAAGGTGCAAAACTTCTTACTGGCGGTAAAAGCCTTGAGCGAGCAGGGTATTACTATCCACCGACCATTTTAGATTGCACCGATGCACCTCAAGCAGATTGCATTACAACCGAACTATTTGGTCCGGTGTTATCGGTAGATAGTTTCAAAGATGAAGCGGAAGCTGTGCAAAAAGCCAATAGCACGCCTTACGGGCTGGCAGCAGGCGTTTTTACCACCAATTTAAGCCGTGCGCACCGTATGACCAAAGTCATTGGGTCGGGAATTGTTTGGCTAAACACTTACCGCGCTGTTTCTCCACTTGCACCTTTTGGTGGACATGGGCTTTCGGGACATGGGCGGGAAGGTGGCGCAAATGCAGTTCTAGATTACACCGCCACCAAAACAGTTTGGTTACGTACCTCAGATGAGCCAATTGATGACCCATTTGTCATGAGATAAGTCGTGACTTGAGGTATGAAAATATAACGGGATTTTAATTTCAAGGATGAAAAAATGAATCAGTCAAACCCAGTAATCGCCTAAAGCTTTAATAGTTGAAAATGTAAAACTAGATGTATCGATGCTTAATCAAGTATTGATCGGACTGGCTTTACCTTTTTCTTGGCTAAAACAACACAAACAGAGAAATGAGCTGTTTGTAAAAGGAAATAAAAAGATGAAGCCGAGTCATATTGAAATGACTTTGGCTGGGCAGATTTTTTGATGTTGAGGAAATGAATTCCTCAAAGAGAGATTAAGGATATGAGCCAAAACGAAAATAGCAATAATGCTTTCGCTATCGAAAGTCATTCTATTGATTATGTTGCTCCCTCTGAACGTAATGGGAAAGTTCGCGATCTATTCACATTATGGTTTTGTACCAATATTGCACCGCTTGCCATGATTACGGGTGCAATGTCAATTTTAACCTTTAACCTCAATATTGTAAGTGCATTGCTTGCGATCTGCTGTGGACATTTTTTTGGTGCAGCGATTCTGGCTTTAACCTCTGCGCAAGGTCCGCAGGTCGGCATTCCTCAAATGATTCAGAGCCGCGCACAGTTTGGGCGTTATGGGGCATTGCTGGTTGTACTGTTTACCACCCTCATCTATTTAGGTTTTTTCATCTCTAACATTATTTTGTCAGGCAAAACCCTGCATACCGTTGTTCCTGCCATTCCAGTGCCAACCGCGACCGTGATTGGCGCAATTGCAGCAACCACAATTGGCGTGATTGGTTACCACTTTATCCATAAGTTCAATAAAATTGGAACTTGGTTTATGGGTGGTTCGTTGCTCATCGGCCTCATGATTATGGTGCCGCATATTAATGCAGATGTACTTGCTAAAGGCTCTTTCAATATGAAAGGCTGGTTTGCCATGTTCGGTTTATGTGCAGTATGGCAAATTAGTTTCTCGCCTTATACCTCAGATTATTCACGATATTTACCGAAGTCGATTGGTATTTATAAGCCATTTATCTTTACCTATTTAGGCGCATCGTTAGGAACTATTTTTGCGATGGCATTTGGTACGATTGCGGTCAGTATTGGCTCAACCACAGATGCTATGGAAGCGGTAAAGTCAGGCACTGGGCTGTTCGGTTATGTTCTTATGATTTTGTTCTTATGCAATATCATTGGTCATAATGCCATGAACCTCTACGGTGCGGTTCTGTCTTGTATTACCTCAATTCAGACTTTTGCAGGGCAATGGATGCCAAGCCGAAATATCCGAGTCGTGTTATCAATCATTGTATTAGTTCTAGCGACTTTAACGGCACTTTGGGCATCAAGTAACTTTATTAGTTTCTTCTTGAATGTGATTTTTGCCTTGTTATTTATTTTGGTGCCATGGGTGTCTATTAATTTATTAGATTTCTATGTCGTGAATAAAAAGTCTTATGACATTCAATCGATCTTTGCACGTGATGGCGGTATTTACGGCAAATTTAATGCAAAAGCGCTTACGGCTTATTTCATTGGGATCGCGGTACAGATCCCATTCTTAAAAAATGCGTTTTTCACAGGTGCATTGGCCGATGTAATTCCGGATGCGGATATTTCATGGGTCATTGGATTGGTGGTGAGTCTGGTGGTGTATTACGTTTTTAATCTAGGAAAGATTAAATGTTCAGCTCCCGCATTAAACGCAAAATTACCTCAATAAGCATTGTAGTGAAAGGAATCCCACAATGAAAAAAAGCTATTTACAAGCGGCTCTAAGCGCAGCATTGATGGCCGTAATTTATCCAAGTTACGCAGGTGTAAGTTTTGGAGATACCGATGGTGAATACGGTAAGCTCACCGTATCGGGCTATGTCCGCGCTAACTATCAAGATAAACATTATGGCGAAACTGCTTCTGATCAAAAAATTCGTTTTGATGCTGCGCAGTTAAAACTGGACTACGAGCGTGGACCGTTATTTGGCCATGCGGAATATCGTTGTTATCAATATGACCGTCTATGTGATTTTTCTACGTTGGTTGATGGTTATGTAGGATACAAATTAAATAAAACAGATCTGGTGGTGGCAGGTGTTCAGCCGATTCCATTTGGGCCGGGACGTTTCTGGGGCAATAGCCTATATGGAAGTATGAGCACAACCGCAGGTTTAGAGGATGTTCATAATCTTGGTTTGAACTATCACTTTGAATTGCCGACAGCAACCAAATTTGATGTGGGGTATTTTGCGGTAGATGGTGGAAACTACACAGGTTCTACCCAAGATTCAGGTCGTTATACAGCAAACTACGTGAGTTCAGATGATCCGAATAAAACCGATTTGCAAGAAAAGAACATGTGGGTAGGCCGAGTGACTCAAGATGTAAATCTTGGAATCAATGGTTTAACCACACAGCTCGGTGGTTCATATTGGACATCGGATATTGAAAATAAAGCCGCTTCGAGTGATGGCCGCCGTCATGCATGGGCACTTTTTGGTAAAGCCAATTATGGTAATTTTAATGTGACCCTTACAGGTGGTAAAAATGATGTAACTAATCAGGATCAGCTCAATCCTAATCAGTCACTCATGGGTTCTTACGACACGGAATATTATGTGGCTAACAAAGGAACGTTCTATACCGCAGACGTGGGCTACTCTTTCAAAAATGTTAAGCAGATCGGAAACATTACGCCGTACTTTATGTACAGTCAGTACGATAAAGATCAGGACAATATGAAAGATTCGATCCGTAATATTATTGGTGTGTCTATTGACCATAAACAGCTATCTTTGGTGGCTGAATACATCATGAGTAAAAATGACCCGTTCATTGGTGGGACTCAAGATTCATTGGCACAAGGGGATGATAACCAGTGGAATAAGTTGCTTAACTTAACGCTGTTTTATTATTTCTAAAAATATTTAAACATTCGGGCATACCGAAAATTTTTTTAAATTATTTTTTGGTATGCCATAATACAAAGTTGATGGTGAGCTATTTAATTTATCTATCGCTCCACTATCAATGCAGAAGATCTCAACAGGATAATGATCATGCAGCTTAATGAACTCGCTTTATTTCGTCAGCAAGCCTTTGTTGCTGGAAAGTGGTGCGATGCAGACCATCAACAAACATCCGAAATTTTAAATCCCGCAACATTAGAAGTGATTGGTACTGTCCCGAATATGGGTAAGGCTGAGGCCGAGCGTGCCATTGAAGCTGCCAAAGAAGCTTGGCCGCTATGGAAAAATAAAACAGCAAAAGATCGATCAATTATTTTAAAAAAATGGTTCGATTTAATCATTTCAAATGCAGATGACTTGGCTTTTATTTTAACAAGTGAGCAAGGAAAGCCTTTAGCCGAAGCCAAAGGTGAAATTTTATATGCTGCAAGTTTTATTGAATGGTTTGCCGAAGAAGCAAAACGAGTATATGGCGATATTATTCCAAGCCCATATCCCGATGCTCGTATTGTTGTAAATAAACAGCCTATTGGTGTCGTTGCAGCCATTACACCTTGGAATTTTCCGGCTGCCATGATTACGCGTAAAGTAGCTCCAGCCTTGGCAGCAGGTTGTCCTTGCATTGTAAAACCAGCACCTGAAACGCCTTTTACTGCTTTGGCTTTAGTCGACTTAGCTGTACAAGCTGGCGTGCCTGCTGAAATTTTTAGTGTGATTACGGGCGATGCGGTTCATATTGGGGCTGCGATTTTTGAAAGTGATGTCGTACGCAAGTTTACTTTTACCGGTTCAACACCCGTCGGCAAAATGTTGCTTGAGCGTTCAGCAAAAACCTTGAAAAAAGTTTCCTTAGAGTTGGGTGGCAATGCGCCGTTTATTGTATTTGATGATGCCGATTTAGATGCAGCAATTGAGGGAGCACTCATTGCCAAATTTAGAAATGCAGGGCAAACCTGTGTGTGCGTCAATCGATTCTTGGTGCAGGCTGGCATTTATGAAAAATTTATTGCTGCCTTAAGCCAAAAAATTCAAAACTTTAATATTGGTAATGGATTAGAAGCAGGGCATGACATTGGGCCATTAATTAATGCCAATGCGGTGAAAAAAGTTGAAGCTCATATTCAAGATGCCTTAGATAAAAATGGTCGTCTTGTGATTGGTGGTAAAAAACATACAGCGGGTGAATTATTTTTTGAACCGACACTGATTGCAGATGTTACCGCTGATATGGACGTTGCAACCCAAGAAACGTTTGGTCCACTGGCAGCCGTATTTAAATTTGAAACCGAGCAACAAGCGGTAGAAATGGCAAACGCAACTGAATTTGGTTTAGCCGCATATTGTTATACCAAAGATTTAGGCCGTGCTTGGCGAATGAGTGAACAGCTCGAATATGGCATGGTCGGAATTAATAAAGGCCTTATTTCAAATGAAGTTGCGCCTTTTGGTGGAATTAAACAGTCTGGTTTGGGGCGTGAAGGTTCTAAATACGGTATTGAAGATTATCTGGAAATTAAATACACCTTGTTTGGAGGATTGAATATATGAGTAATGAAAAATTTGAAAAGGGTTTAGCAATCCGTAAACAAGTTCTTGGCGAAGAATATGTAAATAATTCAATCAATAATGCCGATGAATTTAATCTTCCTCTTCAAGAGCTAGTGACTGAATATTGCTGGGGAGCTGTTTGGGGACGTGAAGAGTTAAGTAAGCCTGAGCGCAGCTTAATTAACTTGGCAATGATTTCGGCTTTAAACCGTCCACATGAGTTAAAACTACATGTTAAAGGTGCACTTCGAAATGGCGTACCTAAAGAGAAAATTCGCGAAGTGCTTTTACAGGTAGCCATTTACTGTGGCGTGCCTGCTGCTGTAGATAGCTTTCGTATTGCTAAAGAGGCAATTAAGGAGTTTGAATCTGAGCAATAAACTTTCGGTTTGAATATTATAAAAAGGCCTTGTTCAAGTGGATGAGGCCTTATTTATATAATTTAAATCACATTTCTGAGTTCATTTGCCGTGTTACGCAGTAAGGGCAAAATTTGCTGAACTAAATAATCTTCTTGTACACGGTTAGTTTGAGACATGCAGTTAAGCGCTGCCACCGCTTGACCTTGTGCATTAAAAATGGGCACGGCAATCGCAATCACGCCAAGCTCATGTTCTTCTTTAGAAAGACAATAATCCGATAACGAAATGCTCTTAAGCACTTCAAAAAACTTTGACTCATCTACGAGGGTAAAAGGGGTTAAACGCTTTAAACCGTAAGTTTTTACCCACGTGTGTTGAGCTTCTTCAGACAGTGCTGCCAGCAATACTTTACCCGTAGAAGTGGCATGGGCAGGCAGTCGGTTGCCTAAATGCATACCGTAAGGGCTTACACGCAAATTATCTTGCTGCGGTAAATAGCTACGGGCAATCGGTACGACTTCATTATCGTCCAAAACTACAATCGAAAAAGTCAGAGACGTCTGCGCGCACAAAAGATTTAAAAATGATTGAGCAACTTTAGGCAGATGGGCAGAGCTTAAATAAGAACTCGAAAAGCGTAGCACACGATGAGTCAACCAAAAGTAATGTTCATCTGTTTCTAAATAGCCTAAGTATTTTAAAGTTTTTAAATAACGCCTTGCCGCTGTACGACTAATACCAGTTCGCTCAGCCACTTGAGTGACATTAAGCCGTTGCCGATCTGTTCCAAAAGCTTCCAGTAAAGCCAAGCCTTTAGCTAATCCTGCAATGTAGTCATCTTGACGAATTTTCTCATGCGAGGTCGGGTGCTCTAAAAAAGCATCGATAGAAGGCATCCATTCATTCCTGTTATTTTGGTTGTTTCTGTCCGCTATCCGGACAAACTAAATGATAAACGGTTATTTTCGTCTTGGATACATAGTGAACAAAACTTAAAGCCAGTAATTTAAAAGTCAGGATGAAACAAGGATGAAGTTATGGATATTTTAAAGACACAGGTTGCAATTATTGGATCTGGACCAGCAGGGTTATTGCTTGGGCAACTTCTATATAAAGCTGGCATCGATCATATTATTGTTGAGCAACGTAGTGCTGAATATGTGGCTTCACGGATTCGTGCAGGAATTTTAGAACAAGTTTCGGTCGACTTGCTGAAACAAGCAGGCGTTGACCAAAACTTAAAAGACAAAGGATTACCGCATTCGGGCATCGAAATCTTAACCAACGGTGAATTGCATCGGGTTGATTTAGCAGCACTCACGGGCGGAAAACAAGTGACCGTATATGGTCAGACCGAAGTGACTAAAGATTTAATGACTGCCCGTGAAGCAGCACAACTCACTTCATTTTATGAAGCTCAAAATGTACAGGTGAAAGATTTCTACACGGCTCCGAAAGTTGAGTTTGAGTACCAAGGTAAAGCCTATCAAATTCAGTGTGACTTTATAGCAGGGTGTGATGGCTACCACGGTGTTTGCCGTGCCAGCGTGCCCGAAGATAAAATTAAGACCTTTGAAAAAGTTTATCCGTTTGGCTGGTTGGGCGTATTGGCCGATGTTCCACCTGTAGCCGATGAACTCATTTACGTACAGTCAGAACGTGGTTTTGCTTTATGCAGTATGCGTTCAGAAACACGCAGCCGCTATTATTTACAAGTCCCTTTAACTGATCACGTTGAAGATTGGTCCGATGAAAAATTTTGGGATGAGTTAAAAAACCGCCTTGACCCTGAAAGCCGTGAAAAGCTAGTGACGGGACCTTCTATTGAAAAAAGTATCGCGCCGTTACGTAGCTTTGTGACCGAGCCAATGCGTTTCGGAAAACTATTTTTAGCAGGCGATGCTGCGCATATTGTTCCACCGACAGGGGCAAAAGGTCTAAATCTCGCTGCCTCTGATATTGCTTATTTATCAAGTGCACTTGTTGAATATTATGTGGAGGGTTCAGAACAAGGTATAAATGAATACTCTGAAAAATGCTTACAACGTGTTTGGAAAGCTGAACGTTTTTCTTGGTGGATGACTCATTTATTACACCGTTTTGAAACTGAAAGTGAGTTTGATCATAAGATTAAGCAAGCAGAGCTAAGTTATGTACTGGGTTCGATTGCGGGTAAAACTACATTAGCCGAAAACTATGTCGGTTTGCCTTATGAGATTAAGCAAATTGATAGTTTTAAACATGCGAGTTAACAATTAAAAAAAGATAAAAGGGCACATAGATGCCCTTTTTCTATAGGAAAATTCAGTTGGAAAAAGTCTGAGATGCGGTGCGCTTTGCTTAAAAGATCAGCATTAATAAAAGCTTTTGTCATATTTTTTCAGTATATTGCTATTAATTTCTTTATTTATAAATTCTAAGTTTGTATGGAACAGGACCAAGCACGCATACCTAAATATATTCCTATTCGCGATGCAATTGCCCACGATATTGAATCTGGTGTATTAGACGCCCACGCAAAACTCCCATCGGAAAGAGTGCTATCTGAGCAATTCCAAACCACTCGGGTTGCTGCACGTGAAGCTTTGCTGGCTTTGGAAACTGATGGTTTGATTTATCGATTAGACCGCCGTGGTTGGTATGTTCGTTCTCCGCGTATTATTTATCACCCTCAATCGACAAAAAACTTTAACCAGTTTGTGATTGAACAAGGCTATGAACCTTCTACAGAAGTGATTTCCAGTGAACTGACTCAGGCCACTTCTTGGGATGCCAAGCATTTAAAAGTTGAAAAAGGGCATCCGATTTATTCAGTTTGGCGTCGTCGCTGTATTAATGGACGACCTGTTTTGGTTGAACATTTACGTGTGAATGCAGAGCTTTTTCCTGAGTTTTTAACTCATGATCTCAAGCAATCCATTACTTTACTGATGGCAAATCAATATAACTGCCATATCACCCGAGCCGACATTAACCTCTATCCAACAGCTTTATCTGACCAACAGGCTAAAGCATTGCATGTAAATACGGGTGCGCTCGGTCTATATATTTGCCGTAGTAACAGAAATGAAAAGGGCGTGATTACCGATGTTGACCAAGAATATTGGCTACACGATGTTTTAGATTTACATTTCGAAGCACGAGCATAAAAATACAATCTGGTTTAAACCAGATTAATCAAACTGTCATATAAACCTGTTGAAATAAGATCATCAAATAATTGCATTCGATGGTTTGCAGATGAAACAGTATGTTCAACAGACAATTAAACTCGGCACTGCATCAGTTTTAGGTGTGGTGGTCGCTATTCAAATGGGATGTTCATCAGCAACATCAAAAAACTCAGAAGAAATTACAGTCTATACGGCAGTGGAAGCCGACCAGCTTAAACAATACCAAGAAGAATTACACAAAGCCTATCCAGAACTCAAAGTAAAATGGGTACGTGATTCAACAGGTGTAATCACCGCAAAACTTTTGGCAGAACAAAAAAAACCGCAAGCGGATGTAGTTTTTGGTGTGGCTTTAACCAGTTTGCTGGTCATGGAAAAGAAAGACATGCTTGAGCCTTTTAAACCTGAAGGCATCCAAAATTTAAAACCCGAATTTGTAAGTCAAAAACCTGTACCGACTTGGACAGGCATGGATGCATGGGAATCTGCAATCTGTGTGAATAAAGTCGAATTAGAAAAACGTAAGTTACCGATTCCAAAAACTTGGAAAGATTTAACCAACCCGATTTATAAAAACCTGATTGTGATGCCAAATCCAGCTTCGAGTGGCACAGGGTATTTGGATGTCACGGCTTGGATGCAGATCTGGGGCGAAAAGCAGGCATGGGACTATATGCAGGCTTTAGATAAAAACATTTCGCAATATCCTCACTCTGGTTCAAAACCTTGCAAGATGGCGGCACAAGGCGAAATTCCAATTGGTGTTTCTTTCGGTTATCCAGCATTTAAATTAAAAGCTGAAGGGGCACCTTTAGAAGTTGTTTATCCAACTGAAGGTTTAGGCTGGGAAATGGAAGCTTCAGCAATTGTGAAAGGAACCAAGAAATTAAGTAGCGCACAAAAATTTATTAATTGGTCGGTAAGCAAAGCGGCAAATGAAGCTTATGCGCATAACTTTTCAATGGTCGCTTATAAAGGTATTGAAAATACCACCATGAGTTTCCCGAAAAACCTTCCTCAACTGCTTGTAAAAAATGATTTTTATTGGGCGGCCGAACAGCGTGAACGTATTTTGGCTGAATGGTCAAAGCGTTTTGAAAAGTGATCTTTTGAATAAGGGCCTCATTATGCAAATACCTTCGTCATTGCAATCATCGCTGCTAGGTCAAAACCCAAAGGGCGAGTTAGCAGGGCATTTATTGTCGACCTTAACGACCTATAAATATCCTGAACATGGCCCCTCAGTTTTAGAAGTGGTGGATATTCAAAAAAAGTTCCAACACTTTCAGGCTCTAACACATATTAATTTAGACCTGAAAGCTGGCGAGTTCGTCAGCTTTTTAGGGCCTTCAGGATGCGGTAAAACCACATTGTTACGCATAATTGCAGGTCTAGAAAAACCTGATTATGGAAAAGTCATAAAAAAGGGTACAGATATTACTTTGCTGAGTGCTGAAAAACGTCACTGTGGCATTGTGTTTCAAAACTATGCGTTATTTCCAAATTTAAACGTTGAAGAAAATATTGCTTTTGGCTTGGACAAAAAAAAGTGGGATAAAGCACAGCGTAATCAACGGGTTCAGCAGTTATTAGAGCTGATTGAGTTACCTGATATTGCAAAAAAATATCCAAACCAATTATCGGGCGGGCAGCAGCAACGTGTTGCGCTCGCTCGGGCAATTGCACCGAATCCGGATATTTTATTGCTAGATGAACCGCTTTCAGCACTTGATGCTCAGGTACGTTTGAACCTAAGACAAAAGATTCGCTCGATTCAATCGCAGCTTAATTTGCCAACCATTATGGTGACGCACGACCAAGAAGAAGCATTAAGCATTTCTGACCGTGTTGTGGTGATGAATCATGGCGTGATTGAGCAAATTGATACGCCACACAATATTTATTACAAGCCACAAACCCAATTCGTTGCCAAGTTTATTGGGACTATGAACTTTTTAAAAGCTACTTGTGCAGTACCGAATCAGCTCAATGTTTTAGGTTTTATTCCTTTAAATTTGGAGCAGCAAAAGCTAAAAACTGGGCAAAACTACAGTATGGGTTTTAGACCCGAAGCAGTCGAGTTGGTAGATGATTTTGGCAGTGACAAAGAATCGCTGTATTTGCCAGTTAAAGTATTAAGCACTGAATTTTTAGGTGCAAAACGCCGTTTATTTTGCGCCATTCATATTGATGGAATTGAGCAGGCAAAACACCTTTTGCAAATTGAAATTGAAAATACAAAGTTCAAATCTTTGCAAGAACTCATGTTTATAAAAGTGCCTAATCAGCTCATCCATGTTTTTGACGATCAAGGGTATGCACTATGTTAAATGAAACTGCTTCAGCGGTTTTAAAAACACAGCCGCGTCAAAAAACTGAATACTCATTAAGGTCAAATATTGCTTTGGCGAGCGTTGCAATTGCTTTGACATTAGCGATTATTGCTCCCTTAATAATGCTGTTTCAAAGTGCTTTTTTTGATGAAAATCAAAACTTTGTTGGCCTTGGAAACTTTTACAATTATTTTGGTAGTTCCGCTTTACTCAGTTCCGTATTTAACTCTGTGTGGATCGCTTGTACTGCTACTGTCATTACAGTTTTTCTTGCTAGTATTTATGCGTTTGCACTGACTAATGTCACTATTAAAGGCAAAGGCTTCTTTAAATTGGTGGCATTTTTACCGATCTTGGCACCGTCACTTTTGCCATCTTTGGCATTGGTTTATTTATTTGGCAAGCAAGGTGTTTTCAAGCCTTTATTGGGTGATGTACAGATTTATGGCCCAATCGGTATTTTAATCAGTTATTGCTTTTGGCTATTTCCAGCAATTTTAATGCTAATGATGGTCTCTTTTAGAAGTGTCGATCAGCGTTTAATTGAAGCCTCTTTGTCGCTGGGTAAAAATATCTGGAAGACACATTATCATGTGACTTTACCTGCAATTCGTTATGGGCTTATTAGCGCAAGTCTAGTGGCTTTTATTTATGTACTGACAGATTTTGGTATTCCAAAAGTCATTGGCGGTTCATTTAACATGATGGCGCTTGATGTCTATAAACAGATTATTGGTCAGCAAAATATGAGCATGGGAGCAGTGATTTCCATCTTGTTATTGCTACCGGCAGTTTTTGTGTTCATTTTCGATCGAATACAAAGCAAACGCCATGCATGTTTTCAATCTTTTCAGACTAAACCTTATGTCTCTGCGCGTAATAAAAAACTTGAAACGGTTTTGACTTTATTTTGTGGCTTGGTTTCAGGTGCGATTTTACTGATTATCTTTACGGCGGTACTGGCTTCATTTATCCAGTCTTGGCCTTATGATTTGTCTTTGACCTTGCAACACTACAGTTTTGAATATGTCGATGGTGGTGGTTGGGCAGCATACTTTAACTCGGTTCGCATGGCACTTTTTAGTACAGTTTTTGGAACGGCACTGATTTTTATGGTGGCACTATTAACTGAACGTTTTAAGGCGCATCCGCTCATTAAAAATTATGTGCAAGCTTTGGTTCTATTACCTCTTGCAGTGCCGGGGCTAGTTCTAGGTATTGCTTATATTCTGTTCTTTAACCAGCAAAGCAACCCGTTAAATGTGCTGTATGGAACCATGACCATTTTGGTGATTTCAACCATCGTGCATTATTACACTGTGCCACATCTGACTTTAACCAATGCCATTAAACAGATTCCGCTACAGCTTGATCAGGCAGCGCAAACTCTAGGGACATCGAAGTGGAAAACCTTTTGGAAAGTGTATTTGCCTATGTGTTTTCCAGCGCTCTGTGATGTGTCGGTCTATGTTTTTGTAAATGCCATGACGACTGTATCGGCTGCCATTTTCCTCTATTCACCAGATACCAGTTTAGCTGCGGTGGCTGTTTTAAATATGGATGATGCAGGCGATACGGTTGCTGCTGTTGCGATGAGTATTTTGATTTTAACAACCTCATGTGTTGTAAAACTCATTCATTGGTTATTTACCCGAAAAATCATGGCAAGAAGCCAACAATGGCGTGAAAGTTCCCACTAAGTGATGTTTAGCTAAATATAATTTTTATTTAACCGACTGAAACGAAATGCTTTGTTCAACAAGGCAAGGGTTTGTTCATCCTAAATTTCGCAAATTGGAAGTCTTATGAATCATGTACAGTTTGATTTAATTGTTGTCGGTGCCGGAATTTTAGGTTTGTCCGCTGCTATACAGGCACAAGAGCAAGGCTTAAAAGTCTGTATCTTCGAGAAAAATGCCAAGCCTGTAGGTGCAACTCGACGTAATTTTGGCATGGTCGGAACATCGACATTAACCCATCCAGAACAACCGTGGCGAAAGTATGCACTTGAAACGCGCTCTTTTTACCAGCGTATTCAAGCTGAAACCGATATTTCATTTGAGCAAAGACAAGGCATATATCTGGCAAACACTGCACTTGAATGGCAGGTTTTAAATGAGTTTGCCGAGCGTGCAGGCCGGTACCAGATTCCGGTTCATCTGTTCAGCTATAAAGAACTCACCACACAATTTTCGTATTTGAATCCTGAGCAGCAGTTCCAAGGCGGCTTAATCTTTGAGGAAGATTATTCGATAGAGCCGCATGTGATCGGTCAGCGACTATTGGCATATGCACAAAGAAAAGGTGTAGAGATTTATACCAATGCGTGTGTAGTACAAACCAAATATCAGCAGGACAAGTGTCAGGTTCATCTGGCAAATGGTGAGATTTATTGGGCAAATAAAGTTTTGATCTGTCACGGTGAAGTGATCGATGTTTTATATCCAGAGTTGCTACAACGTTTGAACTTGAAACGCTGTGGCTTACAAATGGCGTTAACTCAACCATTTAAACAAAAATTAAATGCTTCTCTTTATTCAGGTTTATCGATTTCGCGCTATCCAGCCTTTGGGATTTGCCCAAGTCATGATGAGCTGATTAAAGCGTCACAACAAGGATTTGTTAAAGAATTTGGGATTCATATTCTGATTAAACAAAACGAATTTGGTGAACTGATTGTGGGTGATAGTCACGAATACCATCCGCTTGATGAAGCACCTCAATTTGAGCAACGCGAAGACATTAATCAATTTATTCAAGCCTACTGCCACGAAAAACTGGGGCTGACTTTACCTCCAATTCAAAAGCGTTGGAATGGTTATTACCTCACCCATGAACATGAGCTGGCCTGTGTTACTGAAGCTGAAAAGAACATCTTTCTGGTGAGTGCAATTGCTGGCAAAGGCATGACCACAGGGGCTGGATTTATGAAAGAAATATTAGAACAAAATATTTACTAGTTTGTCATCTGGTTTAAACCAGATTGGTGTATATTGAAATTAACGTGAACGAAACGAGCAATCTTATGAACATGCAACCACAAATCGATATGGATTTAGAAAACAAATATCTGCTTTTGACACCAGGTCCATTATCAACTTCTGCGACGGTCCGCCGTGCTATGCAAAAAGACTGGTGTACTTGGGATCAAGAATATAATTCGCTTGTACAAGATATCCGCTCTCGACTGGTCAACTTGGCAACCAGTCAACCTGAAACATATACGGCTGTGTTAATGCAAGGCAGTGGCAGTTTTGCGGTGGAGTCTGTGCTGGGTTCGGCTATTCCACGTGATGGCAAAATCTTGATTATTAATAATGGCGCTTATGGTGCACGTATGGTGCAAATGGCGCGTTGCCTAAATATTGAAGTGATAGAGCTGAACTATTTAGAAACCCAAACACCAGATTTACAAGAGATTGAACGTGTTTTACAAGATCAAACTATTAGCCATGTTGCTTGTGTGCACTGTGAAACCACCACGGGAATTTTAAACCCAATTCAAGACATTGGTCGTTTAGTTAAATCGGCAGGAAAAATCTGGATTGTAGATGCGATGAGTTCATTTGGCGGTGTGCCTATGGATATCGCGGAGCTTGAAATAGATTTTCTGATTTCAAGTGCGAATAAATGTATTCAAGGTGTGCCGGGCTTTGGTTTCATTTTGGCGAAACGTGATTGCCTAGAAGCGTGTAAAGGTTTGGCACGTTCGGTCAGCCTCGATTTATATGACCAGTGGAATACTATGGAGCAGCATAACGGTAAATGGCGCTTTACCTCGCCAACCCATGTAGTACGTGCATTTTACCAAGCCTTGCTTGAGCTTGAGGCAGAGGGCGGAGTTGCTGCACGTTATCAACGTTATTTACAAAACCAGCAAACCTTATCTCAAGGTATGCAACAGCTTGGTTTTGAATTGGTATTAGGCAATCAAGCACCCCAATCACCAATTATCACAACATTCCTTTACCCGACAGTTGAAACATTTAGCTTTCAGACCTTTTACGAAACCTTGAAAAAATCAGGCTACGTGATTTATCCGGGCAAAGTCACCGATCTTAACTGTTTCCGTATTGGCAATATTGGCGAAGTTTATGTTCAAGACATTGAAGGACTTCTTGCTGCAATTGCCAGCTACTGCAAGAACCATCTACAGAACGCTGTAACAGCATAGTTTTTAAATCATTTAAATTAAAGGTTAAACATCATGAAGATGAACAATACACAAATTCAGGCTGTTGTTTTTGACTGGGCTGGCACAACAGTAGATTTTGGTTCACGCGCACCAATTTTGGCTTTTATGGCTTTATTTAAAGACAATAAAGTTGAAATTACGATTGAAGAAGCTCGTGCGCCAATGGGTTTGGAAAAACGCGACCATATAGCTGCCGTTTTAAAAATGCCGCGCGTAGCAGCAGCATGGCAGGAGGTATATGGGCAGCCTGCAACAGAGGCAGATATTGACCGTTTATATAAAGACTTTATTCCTTACCAATTAAAATCGATTCCTACATGTTCTGCTTTAATTCCGGGTGCATTGGCGACTTTTGAAAATATTAAAGGCCGCGGTGCAAAAATTGGCAGTAACACAGGTTATGCATCAATGATGATTGGGCGATTGGTTAAAGATGCTGCCGATCAGGGCTATCGACCGGACTGTATCGTTACTGCCAGTGATGTGAAATTTGGTCGTCCATATCCTGAAATGTTATGGAAAAACTTAATTCAACTTGATGTATCAGACATCAAAACTGTTGTAAAAGTGGATGATACCGTGGTGGGTATTGATGAAGGTTTAAATGCGGGATGCTGGACTGTAGGACTGGCGATTAGCGGTAATGAAGTCGGTTTAAGCTATGAAGAGTGGAGTGCTTTATCGACTGATGAACAGATTGTGCTAAAAGATAAGGCCTATCGAAAAATGAATGCTTCGGGTGCTCACTATGTGATTGATAGTGTCGCAGACTTGCCAAATGTACTCGATGATATTGAACGCCGTTTGGGGCAGGGTGAACGACCTTGAACAAAGTTTAGGTCTATATCTTTTTAAGCTTAGCTCCCTTGGGAGCTAAGCTTACCTAAAAAATTAAAATGAAGAGTAATAAACTCTACATACGTGGAAATAAGGAGCAACCTTACGGATTAAACTCCTATTTTCCTCTAACTATCTAAACATATGCTCCAATAGTTAGTTTCATCACCACATATAGATATATGTAATGAATCTCTTTACGACTTTTGTGGGTCGTATATTTTTTCTTTAATGAATAGAGCAGGGATCACACCACAAATCAGGTAAGCTGCACCCATCACGACAAAACCTAAACCAATTGAGCCGCCGGATGCTAAGAAGCCGATAGTTGCAGGAGCTAATGCCGCGCCTAAACGTCCAACATTATAAGCGCCGCCAATGGCTGTACCGCGAATAGCTGTCGCAAAACTTTCGGTCATATAGGTTGCATTTACGCCATAAGGGATGCCATAGAGGAAACCAAAGGTGATGAGTAAATAGAGAATGTTGCTTGGCGAGTTATAAAAAACAATTAGTGGTAAGAAAATAGCAGTACCGATTGCACCGAATGCATAGGTAAAGCGACGTCCTAATTTATCAGCCATCATGCCTGCAAGGACTTTACCTAAAATCATGGCGGTATATGTACCTACCATATAAGCTGTCATTTCTTTGAACTTCATACCCAGTTCACTTTCTAGATATGACGGCATCCAGTTATTTACACCATAGTAGCCAAACTGTAAAAACCCTGCTGTTAATGCCCACAAGATAAACATATTACGGTTTCGTTTATCTTGGAAAATAAGCTTAAATGCTGAAGTTTTTGGAGCGTTTTGCGCCAAAACCGGTTGTTGTAGTCGAGACTTTTGCCATGCTTCTGGTTCGGGTACCAGAATATGCATGAGAACAGCAATAACGACGGGAATAATGGCAACATAAAACAACATACGCCAGCCATGATCAGGAATAATCCAACCTGCAAGTAAAGTCGCAACAATATATCCAACAGTCCAGCCAGCTTGTAAGGTTCCAAGGACTGTTGTGCGGTAACGTGTTGGTACATATTCGGCCATGAGGGTATTACAGGCGATATAGAGTGAACCCAAACCCAGTGACGCAAAAAATCTTAAAATACCAAACTGAAGAAAGCTTTGAGTAAAACCTAAGCCACAGGTGAGAAGTGAGAAAATTAAAATAGAAATAACCACAATGCGCACACGACCAAATTTATCGCATGCCCATCCCCCAAAAATGCCACCAACAGCCATACCTGCTAATGTAAAACTGCCAAGCATACCTGCTTGTACTGAACTTAATCCAAAATCTGCCTTAATACTATTTAAGCTATAAGACAGTAGCATCAAATCTGCACCATCTACCAATAGGGCCAGAAAGGCAAAAATGAATGCTATTTTCCACGTATGAGGTTGTATACGAGAAAGACCTTCTTTGTAATTTGTAGCCATAATCCATTACCTACATTTGATAAAAAGCACTTCAAGTCGTTTTAAAGTGCTTAAAATTTGATTAAGACGCAGCGCGAATCATGTTTCGGGCAATAATCACTTGTTGAATTTGAGTGGTCCCTTCATAGAGACGGAACAAACGAACATCTCGATAAAAACGTTCAATGGCATATTCACTGATGTAACCTGCACCGCCGTGAATCTGTACACAGCGATCGGCGACACGACCACACATTTCGGTCGCAAACATTTTTGCGCATGAAGCTTCAGTGCTAACGTTATGTCCGGCATCGCGTAGGCGTGCAGCGTCTAAGACCATACATTTAGCGGCATAAATTTCAGCTTTTGAGTCGGCAAGCATGGCTTGAATGAGTTGAAATTCGGCAATAGGTTGTCCAAACTGCTTGCGTTCGATGGCGTAATTTAAAGAGTCGTCTAGCATTCTGGTGGCTGCGCCAACACTTAAAGCAGCAATATGCAAACGGCCTTTATCGAGCACTTTCATGGCCGTTTTAAAACCAACACCTTCCACGCCACCAATGAGTGCTGAGGCAGGAATACGACAATTTTCAAAAATCACATCACAGGTATGGGCACCTTTTTGACCCATTTTTTTATCGCGTTTACCAAGTGAAATGCCTAGGGTTTGACTGTCGACAATAAACGCAGAAATACCACTAGCACCTTTAATATCAGAATTTGTACGTGCCATGACTGTAAATACGCCAGCATGGGGTGCATTGGTAATAAAGCGTTTAGTACCGTTTAACACATAAAAATCGCCATCTTTTACTGCACTGGTTTTTAAAGAGGCTGCGTCCGAGCCTGCGTCTGGTTCGGTTAAACAAAAAGAACTGATCACTTCGCCACGCGCTAAACGTGGCAAGAAAAATGATTTTTGTGCTTCCGTCCCGTCAATAATCAGGCCACTTGAACCAATACCATTATTGGTTCCAATCAGAGAGCGAAAAGCAGGAGAGGTACGACCTAATTCAAAAGCGACATAGACCTCTTCTTCCATTGTTAGGCCAAGACCTTCGTACTCTTCAGGAATGGTTAAACCAAATAATCCCAGCGCTTTCATTTGTTCAACGATATGTTGAGGAATTTCATCCGTTTCAGCGACTTCATTCTCATGAGGAATTAATACACCTTCAACAAATTGCCGAATCATATCAACAAGTTGATCTAAGGTTTCCTGATCTCGAATCATAGTCTCGTCCTTTTACTACATGCAAAAAACATCAATGTGATGTTTGTAAAATCATCAATATTTGAAGCGATAGTAATCAAAGGAAGAGCGTAAAACAATATATTTTGAAAATTAATTTCGCAATGCGATACTTTGTTGTTGTTTTATGTTTGTCTAATTTATTGATTTATTTAAGCTATATTTTCTTATAAAAAATCATTATTTTTAGTGGAAAATTAAAGTTTGATTTTTAAAATGAGCTGTGTATATTAAAAATATATATCGCTATGCGAAATTTTAAATGGATAAATTTTCCAATAGGAAATGAGTCACAAAATATAGTGGGATGAAGATGGGTGCTTTAAATGGAATTCGGGTACTTGACTTAAGTCGGGTATTGGCTGGACCTTGGTGTGGGCAGATTCTCGCCGATTTAGGTGCAGAAGTAATCAAGATTGAAAGACCGAAAGTCGGTGACGATACTCGTTCTTGGGGGCCGCCTTGGATGAAAAATGACTCAGGCCAAGACACTCAAGAAGCCGCTTATTACCAGTCCACTAACCGCAATAAGTTATCGGTTGCCATCGATATTGCCAGTTCTGATGGCCAAGAACTAATTAAAGCCCTTATTCAAGACACCGATGTCGTGATTGAAAACTACAAAGCAGGTTCTTTGAAAAAATACGGTTTGGATTACGAGTCTTTATCTGAGATTAACCCTAAACTGGTGTATTGCTCGATTACAGGCTTTGGTCAAACGGGCCCAAGAGCAGAAGAACCCGGTTATGACTTTATTATTCAAGGCATGGGCGGCCTCATGTCAGTTACGGGTGAACGTGATGATTTGCCGGGTGGCGGTCCACAAAAAGTAGGGGTCGCATTTTCCGATTTAGCCACAGGTCTTTATTCTACGATTGCCATACAAGCTGCTTTACTCAACCGCCATGTAACGGGTTTAGGCCAATACATTGATATGGCTTTGCTTGATGTTCAAATTGCCACAATGGCAAATCAGGGAATGAACTATCTTTCATCGGGTAATATCCCGAAGCGTTATGGCAATGCACATGCCAATATTGTGCCTTATCAGGTATTTAAAGCTTCTGATCGTGATTTTATTATCGCGTGTGGAAATGACACTCAGTTTATTCAGCTTTGTAGAAGTATTGGATTACCCGATTTACCAAATGATGCACGTTTTGCCCGAAATGCAGATCGAATCAAACACCGTGAGGAAATTATCGGGATTTTATCAAAACACTTTTTAACTAAAACGGCAGATGAATGGGTAGATGCAATCTACGCTGCTAAAGTTCCGGTTGGTGTGATTAATAATTTGGAACAAGCTTTCCAAGAGCCGCAAGTGATTGCTCGAGAAATGTTGGTCGAGATGAATCACCCGCAACGTGAAAAATTGAAGGTAATTGGGTCACCAATCAAACTCTCTAGAACACCTGTTGAGTACAAAACAGCACCTCCGTTGTTAGGAGAACATACTCAGGCGGTTTTAGGTCGAGTGATTTCTTCAGAAAAACTGGCTGAGTTGAAAGAAAAGGGCGTAATTGGATAAGTTGCTTAAAGCGGAAGGTTAAAATTATATTTAAAACAGAAAATAAAATATTTAACCTTTCGCTTTAATGAGTTAAATGAAGTTATCTTTTAGACGCAGACTAGGATGTTTGCTCTTTTGCTATTTATAGAAAAAATAGATTATAATTTTCGCAGTGCGAAACAAAATGTGGATTGGTATGACAATGAATGATGCAGTAGATGCAGAACCGACAGAAAAATTATTAGCGCCGTTAAGGCATGAATTATTACATCCGATTGAAGATATGCAGGATGAAAATGATCGCCAATTTATTACTGCATTAGCACGTGGTTTAGAGCTATTACGTTGTTTTACGCCTAAGCATCAGCATTTGGGCAACCAAGAGCTTGCTCAGATGACAGGTTTGCCAAAACCAACCATTACTCGCCTTACACATACCTTGTCGCGTTTGGGTTATATCAAACAAGTACCAAACTCAAGCAAATTCCAGCTTTCAGTGGGTGTTCTTGCATTTGGTTATTCCATGCTATCTAACGTGTCGATTCGCTCTATTGCTCATCCATATATGAAAAATTTGGCAGACTATGCTGGTGCTGCTGTTGCAATGGCAACACGCGATCGACTGAATATGATTTATCTTGATGTGGTACAAGGTAAAGGCAATATGACCATGCGCCGTCAAGTTGGAACCTATTTACCGATTCATTTAAGTTCGATGGGGCGTGCATGTTTAGCCGCAATGCCTGAAGATGAAAGAGAGTTTCTGTTAGATGCCATTCGTAGCAAACATAAAGAAGACTGGATCAAAATTAACCGTGATCTAGACAAAGCTTTTAAAGACTACCAAGATTTTGGATATTGTTTTTCGATCGGTGAATGGCATAAAGACGTGAACTCGGTTGCGGTTCCACTCATTCATGAGCAACATGGTTTACTGGTGTTTAACTGTGGCGGTCCAAGTTTTATTATGAACCGTGAAAAGCTTGAAGAAGATATCGCACCACGTCTTTTACATATGGTGAATAATATTCGCACCGAGATTAGCTAAACCAATCTGATTTACTTATAAAAGCCAGCTTTGCTTTCCAAGGCTGGCTTTTTAGTAGGCAAACTTTAAGCTGTTTGCTTGTGAAAGTTCGGTTTTCTTTTTTCTTTGAAAGCATTTAATGCTTCTTTAAACTCGGAACCTTGCAAACAATGTGAGAAAATAGTCGACTCATGATCAATACGATTGAGTAGATCATCAATTGGCATATCTCTTAGCAACTTTTTACTCAGCTGTAAGGCTTGGCTTGGTTTGTGAGCCAGTTTAGTTGCTACATCTTCAACGACTTGATCCAGCTCATTTGCCTCAAATATTTCATTCAATAAGCCATAATTCTTTGCTTGATCTGCCGAAAACTTTTCACCGAGCAAAATAATTTCTGAAGCGCGAGCAAAGCCCAATAGTCTTGGCAAGATATAACTTGAACCTGCTTCAGGTACTAGTCCCAAGTTTACAAATGGGAATTGGAAAATAGAGTTTTGGCTTGCATACACAAGGTCGCAATGTAGAAGCATGGTGCTGCCGATGCCAATGGCCACACCATTTACTTTGGCAATAATTGGTTTTGGAAAGGTTGCCAAGCTTTTTAAGAAAACAATAGAAGAAGGCGGTTCGGAACTGGTTGTATCGCGTGTTTCGAATGCGTTGACATCATTGCCACTGGTAAAAGCAGTTCCTTCACCAGTCAGTATAACCACGTGAACGTCTTGATTGGTTGCAGCTTCATTTAATGCCAGACTTAGAGCCGCATACATTTCATAGTTAATTGCATTTTTTTTGGTGGGATTGCTCATGATGAGCGTTAGTATATTTTTATCAAAAAACTGTTGAATTGAGCCTGTTTTAAGCACGTTTTGAGCTCTATTGTCCTGTTGCATCATTCATTCCTTTAAATTAACTATTTGAAAATTATTTGTTTCTTTTTTACGGAAACTCATACTTATTCAAATAACTTGCCGTCTAAAATTTAAACTTATTAAAACGATGCTATCGAAAAATAATTCCGTTATCAATTATTTTGTTTTATATTGTGGTATAAAATTTTGTATTGTGAAATTTTTACCTTAAATCACTTTAAATGATGATGGGATTTGTGCGTAAATAAGCATCTAGCTCTGCGAAGGAAATGAGAAGCTAGCTATAGAACAGTGAGTGGAAATAATATGAAGACCAAAATTACAGAACTATTTGAAATCGAGCATCCTATTATTCAAGGCGGTATGCATTATGTTGGTTTTGCAGAGCTGGCGGCTGCGGTTTCAAACGCGGGCGGTTTAGGCATTATCACTGGCCTGACTCAGCGTACGCCTGAAAATTTGGCAAAAGAAATTGCACGTTGCCGAGAAATGACCGATAAGCCTTTCGGGGTAAATTTAACCTTTTTGCCTACGGTGAATACTCCTGATTATCCGGGTTTTGTAGATGCAATTATTAAAGGTGGTGTAAAGATTGTAGAAACAGCAGGGCGGAATCCTGAACAAGTCATGCCGTATTTAAAAGCTGCTGGCATTAAAGTAATTCACAAATGTACTTCGGTTCGACATAGCTTAAAAGCTCAGCAAATTGGGTGCGATGCGGTTTCTGTAGATGGTTTCGAGTGCGGTGGTCACCCAGGCGAAGATGATGTGCCCAATATGATTTTATTGCCTTTAGCTGCCGATGCATTAGAAATCCCGTTTGTTGCCTCAGGTGGAATGGCAGATGGACGTTCACTCGCCGCTGCTTTAGCGATGGGAGCAGATGGAATTAATATGGGAACGCGCTTTATTGCGACTCAGGAAGCTCCCGTACACGCAAATGTAAAACAGGCGATTTTAAATGCAACCGAACGAGATACACGTTTAATTATGCGTGCGTTACGTAATACTGAACGTGTTATGAATAATGCTGCTGTAGAGAAAATCGTGGCAAAAGAAAAAGCACTCGGCGATAACATTAAATTCGAAGATATTATCGAAGAAGTTGCAGGTGTTTATCCAAAAGTCATGATTGATGGCAATGTTAATGCAGGTGCATGGTCATGCGGTTTGGTCGCAAGCTTGATTCATGATATTCCGACATGCGATGAACTGGTTAACCGAATTGTCAAAGAGGCAGAAGATATTATTCGCGGACGCTTATTAGGACTTTTATAGAATTATCCTAGCTTCTATAACTCATTGTTAGCCTAATTTATATACATCAGCACAAGTTTTAATTGTGCTGATTTTTTGCATCACGCACACAATAATAAAGACATAAAATGGCAAAAATTAAGCCTAAAATACAGACACCTGTCCATCCGAAGTGTTTCCAAGCATAGCTTCCTGCTGTTGTGCCTAATGCGCCGCCAGCAAAGTAACCTGTCATATAAATAGCATTAAACCGTGAGCGTAATTCTTGATTAAGTTTAAATACGATACTTTGGTTGGTGACATGAACAGCAGAAAGTGAAGCGTAGAGAATGAGTAAAGCAATAATATAAAAGGCGAAATGGTAGGCTAAAAGTGAAAAAAGAATCCAACTTAAAATAAGCCCGACGCCACAATAAATTGAAATTTTATGGATATGGCCTTGGTCAATAAATTTGCCTGAGAAATTGGCAACGAACGTCCCTAATACCCCAACAAAACTGAAAAGCCCGATGGTAAAATCGCTAAAAAAATAGGGCGCTGGAGCCAAAAGCAACGACATGGTGGTAAAGGTTAAACTCACACAAGCAAATGTAAAACCACCAATATAAGTTCTAGTTCTTAAACGTCGATTTTGAATAAAAATCTGCGGAAGCGAGCAGATGGTTTTTGCATAGTTTTCAGATTTAGTCGGTGGGAATAACCCGATGTTACGGTGCAAAATAAAGGCAATAATAAGTAATAGAAAACCACTGACCAGATAAATAATGTTCCAAGCAAAAAGCGTAGACATCAATCCTGATAGGGAACGGGCGAGTAAAACCCCCATCATGAGGCCGCTCAGTAAAAAACCAACCACACGGCCACTTTGTTGAATCGGAACTAGACTTGCAGCAAGAGGTAATAACAATTGAGCTGAACTGGAAAATAGACCAGTAATGACGGTACCAAGCAGTAAAAGATAAATATTGTGCGAAAAACCGCTAATAATTAATCCACTTGAAGCCAATAACATAAAGATAAATAGCAGTTTGCGCTTTTCTATTATGTCGCCCAATGGCATTAAAAAGAGTAAGCCACATGCGTAGGTGATTTGGGCTAGAGTTGGCACCCACGCTGTAGTTGTTTCGGTTAAATTTAGGCTTACACTAATTGAGTGAATAAGTGGCTGACTAAAATAGTTTCCACCTGTACAAATGCCTGCGGCAATCGCCATTAAAATAATGGTTGGGGTATAGAGTGCGTTTTTCATCATGCCTTAGTCATAATGAAAGTGGAACTTTAATCAACACAACCATGACTGTTTTAAGCAGGATTGTTAGTGCGTTTCATTCAAGGCATCTTGAATATTGTGCACCATGTGAATTAAGCGTGGTCCAATTTCACCTTCAAGTTTTTCCGGATTTAAATGAAAACTTGGCGCACCACAGTTAAAAACATAAAGACCATGTTTGGAGCTGACTAAAGGTACAGCCACCGAGTTCACTTCTTTATGCCACTCGCCTAAAGACAAACAATATCCATAATCTTGGTAATCACGGAAAGCTCGTTCTAAAGAACGTTTTATGGCTGGCCAGTTTTCGGGATTCTTTTGTTTCAACGCATCAAGTAGAAAGTTGCGTTCACGTTCAGGGGTCGCAGCTAAGCATGCTCGGCCCATTGAACTACTATGCAGTGGCAAAGTCGAACCAATTGGACGGCGCATATTTAATGCAGTTTCAATTTGCACAACATCGATATACACCATATTTAAGCGATCACGCGTTGCCATCGCTACAGGTGCTTGAACATACTGACTCATCTCTTCCATATATTGATGAGCAATATTGCGAATCGAGATGTTAGATAATGCTGCGTATCCTAAAGATAAGACACCAATATCTAGTGTGTATTTGGTCGAATTAGGCAATTGTTTTAAATAACCTAATGACACTAGGGTATTGGTAATACGTGCAATGGTTGGTTTCGGTAAACCTGTCATTTTTGCTAATTCTTGATTACCAAGCACCTGATTATTTGCAGAAAAGCATCTTAAAAGTTCTAAACCGCGTGCTAAAGAAGCAATAAATTGCGGGTTATTTTCCCGATGTATATGCGAAATAGGATCTAAACGTATCTCATCAAAATTTATTGGTTTTTCAGTTTCCGTGTTTTGAGACATTCGATCCTCAAATATAATTAAAGCAATAGTTTTGCCATTATATTTCGCTCTGCAAAATAAATCCATTCATCACTGCGCTGTTGTGATGAATGGATATCTGGTGCAGTTTATGAAACGTTTTCAATCACCATTGCAAGACCTTGACCTACACCAATACATAGGCTCACCACGGCATATTTCTTTTTACGACGAATTAGCTCGCGTGCTACTGTTAAGCTAAGACGTGCGCCAGAGGCACCAAGTGGATGACCAACAGCAATCGCGCCACCGTTTGGGTTTACACGTGGGTCATTAAAATCAACATTTAAGCCTTTTAAACAAGATAAAACCTGTGAAGCAAAGGCTTCATTAATTTCAATAATATCCATGTCATCTAAAGTAAGACCAGCACGCGCAACGGCTTTTTTAATGGCTTCAATAGGGCCTGCACCCATAATGCGTGGTTCAATACCAGCAGCCGCAGCGGACAAGATTTTTGCCATTGGTTTTAGGCCATATTTTTGACCTGCTGCTTCTGAACCAATCAAAAGTGCTGCTGCACCATCATTAATACCTGAGGCATTACCCGCAGTAACCACGCCACCATCAAAGAGCGGTTTTAACTTTGTGAGTGCTTCAACAGTTGAGCTTGGGCGAGGGTGTTCATCTTCTGAAACGAGTTTAGGTGGCAATTTTTTGCCTTGGAAAACCTCAATTGGGGTAATTTCATCGGCAAAGAAACCTTCTTCTTTGGCTTTTTGATATTTGGCTTGTGATTGAGCTGCAAATAAATCAGCCTGCTCGCGGCTAATACCAAAGTCGGCTGCAACGTTATCACCCGTTTCAGGCATTG
Organism: Acinetobacter sp. P1(2023); assembly: GCF_028367635.1. Taxonomy (NCBI): domain Bacteria; kingdom Pseudomonadati; phylum Pseudomonadota; class Gammaproteobacteria; order Moraxellales; family Moraxellaceae; genus Acinetobacter; species Acinetobacter sp. P1(2023). The sequence goes on along the minus strand of NZ_JAQNDD010000001.1, from coordinate 44,781 downwards.
AATGACCACCGTACTGAGCAATAATTTTTTTATTTGGAAAACGAGAGCCAATCGTGGTGTCATAAATTTTTGCATCACGGCTATAAGCACTTTCTGCTTTACCCATTACAAATGGAGCACGTGACATACTTTCTACACCACCTGCGATATAGAGTTCGCCTTCACCACAAGTAATTGCACGTGCCGAGTCAATTACGGCACCTAAACCACTAGCACATAGGCGGTTTACCGTCTGGCCTGGTACAGTGACAGGTAAGCCGGCAAGTAACAGGGCATTTCTCGCCACATTACGACTATCTTCACCCGCTTGGTTGGTGTCGCCTAAAATCACATCTTCAATATCCGCGCCCGGCACACCAGTTTTTTCTAGTAGTTTTTGAATGATAGTTGCGGCTAAATCATCAGGGCGAATAGAGGCAAGTTCACCTGCATGACGGCCAAATGGACTGCGTAAACCATCATAAATATATGCATTTAACATTGAGAAATTCCTTTTCAAGACTCGTGAGTAAAAGTAAGAGGTAAATGAAGTGCGACACGACGCTGTAACCACGGGCTAGGGCGGTAACGTGGGTCATGCGTAAGTGCTGTTATACGGTTCAGAATGAGTAAGATTTTTTCGCTACCGACTTGATCGCCCCATTCAATTGGTCCAAACGGATAACCTAAACCAAGACGCACCGCGGCATTAATGTCATCTACCGTGGCAACATTTTGCTGGGCAATATCACAGCCTAGATTAATCACCATCGCTAAAACGCGCTGAGCAACAAAGCCAATACTTTCATTAATCATACTCACCAGATTTCCATCTAGATTGAAAATAGAGTGAGCGGCTTTTAGGTATTCAGGTTTGGTAACAAGTGAAGGCATCAAGGTGCGGTGCTTTGCAATGCCATAAAGCATGTCGATAGCAACAGCTTGTTCTGGGTTAATCCCTAGGCGGATTGCCGCTTGGGTTGTGTCTTCACCGTAGCAAGCGAGTAAACATAAACTATCTGTTTGTGGTTCGGGGTTGATGTCTAGAGCAATATTTTGCTGAGTTAAATAATCTTCGAGCTGTTTTTTATCGTCTAAGAAATCTGCTGCCACCCAAACTTTTGGATATTGCGTTAAACGCTCTACAAACTTGGCAGGTTGTTCACCTGTTTTTGAACCAGTTTCATAGTTATAAAAACCTTGATTAACTTTACGTCCAAGTTGCTTAGCGTCTAGCATTTGTTTGGTCAGCGGGTTTGGTTTGTAGCGGGCTTCTTCATAGTATTGGTGATAAATCGACTCCATCACTGGATGCGAGACATCAAGACCAGTTAAATCGAGAAGTTCAAAAGGACCCATTCTAAAACCAACGCCGTCACGTAAAATTCGGTCAATTTCACTGATGTCACAGACGTTCTCGTTTAAAATTTTGAGAGCTTCTGTTCCATAAGCCCGACCCGCATGATTAATAATAAATCCAGGGGTGTCTTTGGCCACAACAGGGCGATGGCCAAATGCACGAGACAGATCGTTTAAAGCATCAATAATAAGTGGGTCAGTTTTTAAACCACGAATGACTTCGACTACTTTCATGAGTGGTACTGGGTTAAAAAAGTGATAACCCACCACACGTTCAGGTTTTTTGCAGTTTGCAGCAATGGCTGTAATAGACAGAGAAGAGGTGTTCGAGGCTAAAATGGCATTTTCTGAAACAACGTCTTCAAGCTGCTGCATTAAGCTTTGTTTGATATCTAGACGCTCAACAATTGCTTCTACAATCAGGTCGCAATTTTTTAAATCTTCAATTTGATGAGCAACAACTAAATGGCTATTTGCCAGAGCTGCTTGCTCAGGTGTAATCTTATTTTTGTCGACTAACTTTTGAAATGTGGCAGCCAGTTTTTCTTTGGCCTGTTCGGCTGCGCCTGCTTTGGCATCATATAAATAAGTGGTATGACCTGACTGTGCAGCAATTTGAGCAATGCCACTGCCCATAATACCGACACCAATCACAGCCATGCTTTTAATATCATAAGTCATGTCGATCATCCTGATGATTAATCTATATTTGAAATTAAACGGAAAAATAGGGTTTGGTGATTTAGCTTAAGCATTGTTTATCACCATCAATCGGTAAGATTTGACCTGAAATAGAGCGTCCGCTATCTGAGGCTATAAATAGGCATAAATCTGCAATATGCTTTGGATTTACAAAATATTTGAGCGACTGATTTTTCAGTGCATTTTGGGTCACTGCTTCAAGTGAGGTATGGGCTACATCGGCACGGGCCTGTAATACACGTTGAACTCGATCACCATCTACCGCACCTGGAAGAATAGCGTTAACTCGAATATTGTCTGCACCGAGTTCCATAGAAAGCGTTTTGGTAAAACCAATCAGCCCCCATTTTGAAGTGGAATAAGCCAATCGGTACGGATAGCCTAAGCGGCCGGCAATAGAGGACATATTAATAATCACGCCTGCTTTTGCTTTTTTTAAATAGGGAATGGCTAACTGGGTAATTAAAAAAGTACTATTCAGGTTTAAATTAATTACCGAGTTCCAATCATCAAAACTTAGTTCATCTGCGGCAACAGTCGGGCCTGAGATGCCTGTGTTATTAACTAAAATATCAATACCGCCAAGTTTCTGCACTGCTTCATTAAACATGAGTTTAATTTGCTCATGATCAGCCAAATCACACGTATGTATATGCAGCTTAGGATAATCTTGTTGAAATTGTTCTAGGCTTTTAGCACTAATATCACAAACAAAAACTTCATCATGATTGTTTAAAAAGACTTCAGCAATGTATCGTCCAATCCCTGAACCACCTGCACTAATTAATACTTTTCTACTCATTTTTATTCCTTTGTTATTATCGTTTTAAATTATTTACCTTGATAAGACGGTTTACGTTTTTCAATAAAAGCTTGAACGCCTTCATTTTTATCTTCGGTAGAAAACAATAACTGGAATGCTTTTCGTTCTAGAGTTAAACCTGCATTTAATGGAACATCTTCGCTCATCAGCGCAACTTCTTTAATTTGTTGCAGGGCAATAGGAGGCATTTTTGCGAGGCTTTGTGCCATTTGAATTGCAGTTGGAATGGTTTGGTCGTCTTCTGTGACTTGTGAAACAAGACCGATGATATAAGCTTCTTCGGCTTTCACCATAGCACCCGTCATAATCATGCGCATGGCATGAAATTTACCAACCGCACGGAATAAACGTTGTGTCCCACCAGCACCTGGCATTAAACCGACTTTAATTTCCGGTTGACCAAAGGTTGCGCCTTTACCTGCAATAATAATATCAGCGTGCATTGCAAGTTCGCAGCCACCCCCTAATGCATAACCATTTACAGCAGCAATCACGGGTTTAGGGCACTGAGCAATCGCATTCCAATAACGTTCAGTGTGTCTTAACAACATTTCAGTTGAAGTTGCGGTTGCCATTTCTTTTAAATCTGCACCTGCAGCAAAGACTTCTTCACCACCTGTGAGCACAACTGCATTGATCTCATCGTTAAAACTTAATTCGGTAAAAGCTTGTGCTAATTGTTTGCGAACCTCTGTATTCAGTGCATTTTTTGCTTCAGGTCGGTTTATTTTTACAATCGCTATTTTTTGAATAGAAAAGTCGACTTCTACGAAATTATTCCCTATTGATACACTCATTTTTGAATTCCTTGTTTCGCACATCAAAACTATATTCCTTTTATGATGCTTATTTTGGAATTTATTTCAAGTCTTATTTAGTCCATTAGAGCAATTATGATTTATTAAATAAGCTAAGTATTTGATATTCCGTAATGGTGTGTTTTAAAATTTCGTTTAACGAAATTAATTTTCAAAAAAGCTTGAAATTTGTATTTTCGTTCTCGTACTATGAAACACATCCGCAGTAAACAAGATTTAAAACATGGTATCCAGACAAGCTGGAGATGGCTGATGGGTACGATGGAAATACATAAAAAGGGAGATCACAGATGATCCGTGATGAAGGGATGTTGGAGCAGTTACTTTCAACAATTCGAGATTTTGTAAAAAATGAATTGATCCCTCGTGAAAACGAAGTGGTAGAGAAAGACAAAATTCCGGATGACATTGTGCAGCAAATGCGTGAGCTTGGTTTATTCGGCCTCACAATTCCCGAAGAATATGGTGGCCTAGGCATCACCATGGAAGAGGAAGTCAGAGTTGCATTTGAACTTGGACAAACTTCACCGGCTTTCCGTTCTTTAATTGGCACTAATAACGGGATTGGCTCAAGTGCTATTTTGATTGATGGCACAGAAGAGCAAAAGCAAAAATATTTACCTCGTTATGCAAGTGGCGAAATTATTGGTTCATTTTGTTTAACCGAGCCTGAATCTGGTTCTGATGCTGCTTCTTTAAAAACCAGTGCTGTAAAAGATGGCGATTTTTATGTATTAAACGGTACCAAACGTTTTATTACCAATGCACCTCACGCTGCAACTTTCACCGTAATGGCGCGCACCAATCCTGAAATTAAAGGGTCAGGCGGTATTTCAGCTTTTTTAGTTGAGGCCAATACACCAGGTATTACATTGGGAAAAATTGACCAAAAAATGGGACAAAAAGGCTCACACACCTGTGATGTAATTTTTGATAACTGCCGTGTACCTGCTTCTGCATTGATTGGTGGGGTAGAGGGTGTCGGTTTTAAAACGGCCATGAAAGTGCTTGATAAAGGTCGCTTGCACATTGGTGCGTATAGTGTGGGTATTGCTGAACGCATGCTAAACGACGCATTGCACTATGCGATTGAACGTAAGCAGTTTGGTCAGCCTATTGCAAACTTCCAGTTGATTCAAGCCATGCTTGCTGACTCAAAAGCCGAAATTTATGCCGCTAAATGTATGGTTTTAGATGCAGCCCGTCGCCGTGATAATGGCGAAAACATTAGTACGGAAGCATCTTGCGCAAAAATGTTTGCAACCGAAATGTGCGGACGTGTTGCCGACCGCTGTGTACAGATTCACGGTGGAGCAGGCTATATCAGTGAATATGCCATTGAACGTTTTTATCGCGATGTCCGTTTGTTCCGTCTCTATGAAGGAACCACGCAAGTTCAACAACTTATTATTGCCAAAAACATGATTAGGGAAGCTACAGCCTAATAAAAAATCAAATGCCATGAGGCATGGGATGCCTCATGTTCCTTCTGAGGATATGGACATGACAACAAAGACTGTTACAGAGAATATGAGTAGCACTGAAGCTATTCAAACACCAAAAAAGATTTGGATTACAGCTTTTATATTCGCTTTTTTTACACTTTTATGTGACGGGGCCGACTTAGGTTTTTTGGCATTAAGCCTCACTAGTCTTAAAGCAGAGTTTCATTTAACGGGTGTGCAAGCCGGAACATTAGGAAGCTTGACACTATTTGGTTCGGCCGTGGGTGGTCTTATTGGTGGTTGGGCTTGCGACCGTTTTGGCCGGGTCCGCATTATTGTTTTCTTTATTGCTTTTTCTTCGATATTAACCTGCGCACTCGGCTTTACACATTCTTATATGCAATTTGCAGTTTTAAGAACAATAGGCGCCATGGGCTTAGGTGCATTATATATTGCCTGTAACATTCTTATGTCTGAAATGGTGCCCACGAAACACCGTTCTACCGTTTTAGCAACGCTGATGACAGGTTATACCCTAGGTTCTTTATTAGCGACATTACTAGCTGGACATATTATTCCTGAACATGGCTGGCGTTTCCTATACTGGATTGCAATTACACCTGTGGTTTTGTCAGTTTTGATGCACTTTTGTGTGCCTGAACCTGAGTCATGGAAAAAAGCCCGTCAACTAAAAGCGCTAGAAGTCGCTCAAAGTAACCAACCTAAAAAACGTCAAAATCCATATCTTGAGATTTTAAGAGATAAAAAACATGGAACCATGTTTATTCTTTGGATTATTAGTACTGGGGCATTGCAGTTTGGTTATTACGGGGTAAGTAACTGGTTACCTGCTTATTTAGAGTCTGACCTTGGCATCAAGTTTAAAGAAATGGCGATGTATATGGTCGGTACTTTCCTGATTATGATGTTCGCCAAAGTGATTGCAGGAATTATTGCCGATAAATTAGGACGCCGTGCTGTATTCGCCTTCGGAACCATTGGGACTGCCTTATTTATTCCAGTTATTGTTTATTTAAATACACCAACCAACATTTTATGGATGATGCTGTTCTTCGGTTTCCTTTACGGTATTCCATACGCAATTAATGCCACTTATATGACTGAAAGCTTCCCAACTTCCATTCGTGGTTCGGCAGTGGGTGGTGCTTATAACATCGGCAAAGTACTTTCAATTTTCTCTCCATTAACAATTGGTTATCTATCACAACATGGTTCTATTGGCTTAGGGCTTTTAGTAATGGCTGCAGCTTATTTTATCTGCGGGGTAATTCCATTGTTATTTATTAAAGACCGACTATTTAACCCGCAAAAGGCAGAGTGACAGATCAATCTGTCACCTTAAATTAAGGATGAAAAGGGACAAGTGAGATGATAAATAAAATCACCAGTGACATTGAACCAATTTTAAAAGCGATTCCTGATGGAGCAACCATCATGACAGGCGGGTTCGGTGTGACGGGGCAACCTGCTGAATTAATTGAAGCCTTAATTGATTTAGGAAAAAAAGAACTCACTATTGTAAATAACAATGCAGCTTCTGGTGATCGTGGTTTAACTAAGCTCATTATTGCGGGTTGTGTTAAAAAAATGATTTGTTCATTTCCGAAATCTGCTGGGTCAACCGTTTTTCAAGACTTATATCGTGCGGGAAAAATCGAGTTAGAACTGGTTCCACAAGGTAATTTGGCATGTCGGATTCAGGCAGCGGGGGCTGGTTTAGGTGCTATTTTTACTCCGACTGGCTATGGCACCAAAGTCGCCGAGGGTAAAGAAACACGAACCATTAACGGTAAAAATTATGTACTTGAATATCCACTCGAAGCTGATTTTGCACTGATTTATGCCGATAAAGCCGACCGTTGGGGCAATTTAACTTACCGCAAAGCAGCCCGCAATTTTGGGCCAATTATGGCAAAAGCCTCTAAGACCACAATTGTTCAAGTGAATGATACCGTAGAGCTAGGAACGCTTGACCCAGAGTGCATTATTACACCGGGAATTTTTGTTCAGCACGTTGTAAAAGTAGGAGATATCTAATGTCAGTTCAAAAGCGTTCTCGTGAAGATATTGCCAAACTCATTGCTAATGACATTCCGGAAGGTTCTTATGTCAATTTAGGCATTGGCTTACCGACCAACGTTGCTAAATTTTTGCCAAAAGACAAAGAAATCTTTTTACATTCGGAAAATGGTGTCTTGGCTTTTGGTCCACCACCACAACCGGGTGAGGAAGATGAAGACTTAGTGAATGCCGGAAAAGAACTTGTCACTTTATTAGATGGTGGATGCTTTATGCATCATGGTGACTCGTTTGACATTATGCGTGGCGGTCATTTGGACATTTGCGTGATTGGTGCATTCCAAGTTGCGGTAAATGGAGATTTAGCAAACTGGCATACCGGTAAAGCAGATGATGTACCCGCAGTTGGCGGCGCTATGGATTTGGCAGTCGGCGCTAAAACGATTTATGTCTATATGGAACATGTCACCAAAAAAGGTGAGTCCAAAATTGTAAAAGAACTCAGCTATCCAATGACAGGTGAGCAGTGTGTAAATCGTATTTATACCGATTTATGCATTATTGAACTCAAAGATCAAAAAGCTTATGTCACAGAAATAGTAGACGGCTTAACTTTTGATGAATTACAGGCAGTTACTGACTGTGAACTAATCGATGCACGTGTAGCCTAAATACACACGGAAAAACGCTTCTTTAAGGATTAAGAGATGAAAAAATTAATTTTAGCTGCAGCTTGCGCTGCGGCTTCAGGGACTATTTTTGCAAATTCTTCAGATACCACAGAACAAAGAATTAATTTGCTAGAAACCGAGCTGCAAAAATTAAAAGCAGAACTTGCTGCTCAGAAACAAACTCAAAATAATTTACAGGTCAAACAGGTAAAGATTGAAGAGAACATCGAAAAAACTAAAGCAACGGTAACAGAAAAGCCCGTTGCTCCTTCATGGGTGACTTGGACGGATAATGTAAAGGTTTACGGTATTGCCCGTGTTGATGCAGCGGTCGACTTTAAATCATCACCAGACTCGGGTGGTAGAACGACCAGCAGTTTGTACCGAACACCTTTTGAAAGTGAAAAACGTTCAAATCATGCACGTTCGGATGCCATGATTAATGCAAGCCGATTGGGCGTTTATTTTAATAGCCCTAATAAAGCTGTGACGGGAAATATTGAAGCCGATTTCTTTGATAGCTCTAACATGGGAACTGGCGATGGTAAATTCCGTATCCGTCATGCTTTTTTCACCTATAAAGACTGGACTTTTGGTCAAACATGGTCACTCATGTCTAACATGGAAACTCGTACCGAAGCTGTCGATTACACTCAATTTGTAGGAACCTCTTATACACGTACTCCTCAAATTCGCTATGACTGGAAAATCGATGCTAATAATGATTTAAAAGTAGCCTTGGAATATACAGGTTCGAGAGTCTCAGCATTTCCAACTTTAACGGGGCGCTATAGCTTTAAACAAGGTCCTTTAACGGCGCTTGCTCAAGGCTTTATTAATGAAAAATCTACGGATGTCGCAACTGCAACGGTTAAAAAAGTAAGCTGGGGAGCTGGTGGCGGCTTAAAATATCAATTAACACCTCAGCAGTCGGTACAAGCAAATTATCAATATATTGTTGGTGATCAAAAATTTATGCCTTACACCACCCAAAGTGGTTTGGCGAATTCAGCAAGTTTAAATGCCGCGGGTGATTTTTCTTTAAACGAAGACAAAACAGATTTGGTTATGAATAAGTTGAATAGCATCAATATTGGTTATTCATATAAATTTAATGAGCAATGGCGTGCAAACTTATCGGCTTCAATGTTTGATTATGATGATGACACGGCTTATGCCAAACTCAATCCAGATGCCAATAAACGCTTAACTGACTATGCCGCGAACGTCTTTTATTCACCGATTGAGCAAATGGATATTGGTATGGAATATCACCAAGGCAAACGAGAAGTATTTGATGGCAGAACCGCTGATGTATCACGCGTAAACTTTGTATCGATGTATAAATTTTAAAATGGGGCGTAATTAAAAATGGAAAAAATAGTTGAGCCCAATGCAGAAAATATACTGTCAAAAAGCTTTATTTTTATCATGGCAATGACATGTGGAATTTGTGCGGGTTCAAACTATTATAACCAGCCCTTAATCTATTCAATTGCTGAAGCATTAAGAGTTAATGCAGATCAAGTCGCTTTAACTATTGTGATTAGCCAACTGTCCTATGCAGTTGGCCTTTTTATATTGGTTCCCTTAGGCGACTTCTTTGAAAAGCGTAGTTATATTTGCTTGCTCATGTGTTGTACGGGCTTTGCACAAGTAGGGCTATCCTTAAGTCAAACCTTGCCAGCTTTATATGGCTTTACCTTTTTAGCCACGTTCTTTTCTATTGCGACTCAAGTTTTAGTCCCTTTTGCCGCAGGTTTAGCTAGTCCGAAAAAAAGTCCTCAAGTTGTAGGCACTCTCATGAGTGGTTTGTTTTTGGGAATATTATTGGCGCGTTCTATTGCAGGCTTGCTTTCTACGGTTTGGTCTTGGCATGCGGTTTATTTAATTAGCGGAATTGTCATTTTGGTGTTTGCTTGGGTAATGTGGGTGAAGTTGCCAGTTGCGCGTAAGTCTCATCAACTTAATATTCTACAGATCTATGGTTCACTATTTTCATTAGCTGTTCATCAGCCTCATTTACTACGCCGTGGTTTGGCAGGGGGAATTGGCTTTGGTATTTTGGCTCTGATTTTTACCACCATGACTTTTATTTTGGCGAATGAGCCTTATCACTTTAACGATTTCCAGATTGGTTTATTTGGAATTGTTGGGTTAGCTGGTGTATTTGCGACCCCATGGGCAGGTAAGAAAATTGCAGCAGGGCTTGAAAATAAAATTGCAGTGATTTGCATGGGGCTATTAATAAGTGCGTGGATACCACTATTTTTTGCCCAGCAGTCTTTGGTGGCCTATGCTGTTGGCGTGATTATGGCGTACTTTGGTTTGTCGGCATTTCATGTGCTTAACCAAAATCTGGTCTACCGAATTTCGGCCGAGGCGCGTTCTCGTATTAATTCAATTTATATGACCTTATATTTTGGTGGAGCTGCTTTAGGTTCTTTTATTGCGGTTTATGCATGGAAACACTGGGGATGGGAAGCGTGTGCTGTCTTAGGTTTAGCGATGGCAATGGTGAGTTTTATGATTGATCGCTTAGATTTTTATGAAATGAACAAGATTGCAAAGCAAGAAAAAGCTCCATAAACAGGAGCTTCAATATTTTATTATTTTCGAATAATCATTAAGGTTGCCGAAGCAAAGGCATACACTTTGCCATTTTCATCTACGATTTTTCCTTCGGTACTAATAATATTACGGCCTGCGTTAATCAACTCGGCTGTCGCATAGTACGACGTATCAACTTGCATGGGACGGATCATTTTTACATTTAAATCAATAGTTCCATAGCCGACGCCATGCTCAAGTAATGTATGAGCTGCGCTGCCTGTTGCTGTATCTAAAGCTGTGGCGCAAAAACCGCCGTGTACACCGCCTTGTATATTTCTATGTTCTTTGCGAGGGGTAACTTTATAAGTTGCTTTACCTTCGGATACTTCAACGAGTTCCATCGGTATGGTGTGAGCCATAGGTGATGGAGAAACTTCACCATTTTTTAAAGCGGTTAAAAATTCGAGACCTGTGTATTTCGGGCTTTCCATAAATCGTCCTTGGATGATTAAGCAATCTAATCACCATACTATAAATTGAATTTTTACGGAATAAAATTTTGCTATACAAAATTTAAAATTATTCTTATAAACACTACTCATTATTTTATTCTTAATATTTTTACTTTAAAACATGATCTTACATTTTATACCTATATTTTAGGGGTAATAATTTTATTAAATTAGTGAAAATATATTTTGCTATAAGAAATTTTTTGATATTTTGGTGAGATTGAAACAATAAAAGTCCATTTAAGGAAAAAACGATATCTGCCCCCTAACAAAGGCAGTAACGTGAAAGGGAAAAACTATGCCTTTATATAAAGCTCCATTACGTGATATGCAATTTGTGCTGCATGAAATGCTTCAAACAGAACAGAATTATCAAGGTTTAAGCAAATATCAGGAAAGCGTAAATCGAGAATTAATTGATCAATATTTAGAAGCAGCAGCAGATTTTTGTGAAAATGAGTTGGCACCGATTAACCAAAATGGTGATCAGGAAGGGTGTCATTTAAATCAAGGCGTAGTCACAACGCCGAAAGGTTTTAAAGAAGCCTACCAAAAATATGCTGATTTAGGTTTTACCTCGTTAACGGCCGATCCGGAATACGGTGGGCAAGGCTTACCGACATTGTTGCGGATCGCTATTTCTGAAATGTTATGTGGTTCTAATTGGGCGTGGGCAATGTATCCGGGTTTGTCTCATGGCGCGATGAGAACCATTGAGCACCATGGTACTGAGCAACAAAAACAGCAGTATTTGACTAAACTCATTAGCGGAGTCTGGACCGGAACCATGTGTTTAACCGAATCACATGCGGGTTCGGACCTTGGGTTAATTAGAACTAAAGCAGAACCAAGTCCGGACGGTAGCTACTTAATTACAGGCGAAAAGATTTTTATCTCGGCTGGTGAACACGATCTTTCTGAAAATATTATTCATATTGTTTTAGCTCGTTTGCCTCAGGCACCTTCGGGTACGAAAGGTATTTCTTTATTTATTGTGCCTAAATTTAATGTAGATGGTGAGGGTAATTTAGAAGACCGTAATAAAGTCGTCTGTAGCGCGATTGAACATAAAATGGGCATTCATGGAAATGCCACCTGCGTACTAAATTTTGATGGAGCAAAAGGTTACTTAATTGGTCCTGAAAATCGCGGGCTTAATTGTATGTTTACCTTTATGAATACCGCACGTATTGGAACGGCAGTACAAGGGCTCGCTGCTTCTGAAATTTCATTTCAAGGCGCATTAAGTTATGCCAAAGAGCGTCTCGCTATGCGTTCGTTATCTGGTCCTAAATATCCTGAGAAAAATGCCGACCCAATTATTGTCCATCCCGCTGTACGTACGATGTTAATGACCCAAAAAGCGTTTTCTGAAGGCGGCCGTGCATTAGCTTACTTTTTAGCTCAGCATGTTGATATTGTGGAAAGCTCAAACGATCAAGAACAGCAGAAACACTCCGATGAATTACTGGCTTTTTTAACACCAATTGCCAAAGCTTTTTTAACCGAGTCAGGTAATGAGTCTGCCAAGCATGGCGTTCAAGTATTCGGTGGTCATGGTTTTATTGTTGAGCATGGAATGGAGCAAATTGTACGTGATGCGCGTATCTCCACATTATATGAAGGAACAACCGAAATTCAGTCTTTAGATCTGCTGGCACGTAAAGTTCTCAAGTCAGAAGGCAAACTTCTAAAAAATATGACAGATTTAATTGATCAATTTATTGGCCAAGCGCAATCCAATGAAGTCTTGAGACCTTATCTAGAAAAATTAGCTGAGCTTAAGCAACAGTGGCTGTCACTGACCAAATCGATTGCAGAGAAAGCAAAGCACAACCCAGAAGAAATTGGGGCCGCTTCGGTGGATTATCTTTATTTTTCCAGTTACGTCGTGTTCGCTTATTTGTGGGCGCGAATGGCACAAGTTGCCTATGAAAAATTAGAATCGGGTACACAAGAGCAAGCTTTTTATAAAGCAAAATTAACGACAGCTAAGTTTTTCTATCAAAAGCTTTTGCATCGTACACAGAGCCATGCTGCTTCTATTGAATCTGGCGCTGACGCTGTGATGGAACTCGATCAAGATGCTTTTGCATTTTAGTGAATAGTCATTTTTAGAAACACTAGGTGAAATTTATGTGCGGAATTTTACCTAGTGATTAAATTTGTAATTTTAGACTCATCAGTTTTTGGTAGGAAAAACCAGTTGAGCCAAACAAATAGAGGGTTAACATAAGCATTAAAACGTGAATTTTCATCAAATATTGATGTTGAATAAGGACTACGGAAAGAAAATCATGAATGCTTATTATCAATTATTGAATAGAACAATTGGTCCTCAAGGTGAAGTCATTACTCATTATTGCTCAACTGTTCATGCACAAGGGGCATGGAATCCTCATGAACAGCATATGGCACCTGCAAGTGGCGTAATTGCAGCAGAGTTAGAGCAATTTTCACCACGACAAGATATGCGAATTGGTCGAATTAGTTTTGATATTTTTGGATTGATTGCGTTTGGTGAATTTACGATTAAGACCCATGTGATTCGTGCCGGTAAAACCATCGAATTGATTGAAGCAGAAATGCAAGCGCAAGGTAAAACCTGTATTGTGGCTCGAGCGTGGCGCATGTGTACTCAAGACAGTTCCGCTATTGCGGGGCTTGAAGATCAGCCCATTCATCATCCCGATACCTTTACAGAATGGACGGGCATGAAAAGATGGCCGGGTGGTTTTATCCAGACACTCGTCACTAAAACTGATGATCAGCATCGCGCAGGTAAAGGCATTGTTTGGCTCAATAATGATAAAGAAGTGGTTGAAGGGCAATCGACCACAGATTTTGCGCATTTAATTGGTATGGTAGATACTGCAAACGGCATTGTACCAAGACAAGAAGGCGAATTTACGTGGGGCTTTCCAAATCTTGATTTGCAAATTCATATGCATCGTTATCCGCAAGGGAAATGGTTAGGTCTAGAAACCGTTCAGCAATATGGTTCGGATGGTATTGGTTTAACTAGTGCAGTTTTACATGACGTGTATGGTCCATTTGGTCGAAGCGAGCAGATTTTGACGTTACGTAAAATGGCTAAATAAATTTTTGAGCCAATAAAAAGTCATCCCGAAGGATGACTTTTTTATTTTGAGATTTAATTTTTAAGCAATTTCTTAGCTACGCACTTTAAGAAGTGTTGGTGTAAGTTCATCCCAGCGCTGTTTTGCAGCGTCCATTGCTTTCATTTTAATATGACCATAACCACGAACTTCTGCTGGTAATTTTGCAATTTGCTCAGCAACTACCAAGTTATGATTGTCTGGTGCTTCAACAAGTGCTTCAACAAATGCGATGTAACGGTCACGCCAAGCTTGTTCGTGTTGACGCTCTTCTTGACGCGCAAATGGGTCGAGGAAAGTTTCACGAAGCCATTGTAAGCGAGCGAGCATCATCATTGGGAAACGCAGCCAGTAACCAAACGCACGTTTACGGACATTTTTCAGACCACCGAGTAACGCTGGCGGAGCAAGATGATAGGTTAAACGTAAGCCTTTACCGAATTGGGTTTCGATCGATTCTTTGAAGCTTTTACCTGTTAATAGACGTGCAACTTCATATTCATCTTTATATGCCATAACTCTATAAAGCTGAGTTGCAATCGTACCTGTTAATTCTTCAGGTAACTTTTTAGCTGCCAGTTCTACAAGTGTACGGTATTTAGTTGCGTAAGCTTCATTCCAATAGTCCGTTAGACGAGCAGAACGGTCTTCAACAAGTTCAGCTAAAGTTTGCGGAGTTTTGGTTTTTGGCATTGCCGCAAGTAAACGTGCAGCTAAAGTTGGGTCACTTGCAAGATGACAACCCACGCGGAAAGCCTCGAGGTTCTTTTCAACAGCCGTACCATTTAAGCGAATTGCTTTTTCAATACTTTCGCGCAGTAATGGAATGCGACCAGACTGCCATGCCATACCGAGTAATAACTGGTTGGTATAAATTGAATCACCTAAGAGTAGTGTTGCAATACGAGCTGCTGGCAGAGAAACCAGTTGACCTTGACGAACACGACCACGAAGGCGGTCAATTAAATCGCTAATAGGTGCATACCAGTCACGAGATTTAATAAACTCAGAAGTAGGCGTACTGTCCTCATTCACAATAACCAATGCATCATCTTTTAAGCGAGAGAGAGCAGCGCTACCACCAGCGACTACGGCATCGGCACCAATCAATAATTCACATTGACCTGCTGGAATTTTAGTAGAAGAAATTTGCTCATCACTTGCTGCAAGTTGTACGTATGAATAAACCGTACCGCCTTTTTGGGCAAGTCCAGCCATGTCCATAACACGTGTTGCTTTGCCTTCTAGGTGAGCTGCCATACCAAGCAGTGCACCAATCGTCACAACACCCGTACCACCAATACCGCCGACCATAATACGACTTGGAACGTCATATAACTGAGGAATAATTGGTGATGTTGGCCAGCCTGCGCCAATGCCTTCAAATTTAGCTGGACGTTTCATATCACGTGTATGAACAGTCACAAAACTTGGGCAGAAACCTTCAGCACAAGTGAAGTCTTTATTACAGCTACTTTGGTTAATTTGACGTTTAGTACCTAAAGCTGTCTCTACTGGTTCAATAGATAAACAGTTTGATTTTTTCGAACAGTCGCCACAACCTTCACAAATATCACTGTTAATGTATAAACGTTCAGCTGGGTCAGGGTAGACATCACGTTTACGGCGACGACGTTTTTCACTGGCACAAGTTTGTACATAAATTAAAGCGGTTACACCTGAAACTTCACGTAATTCGCGTTGAACTGCATCAAGTTCATTACGGTGGCGAATTTCGACACCTGGTGCAATACCGTCTTCTTCGTTTAATAATTTAACTTCATCAGTCACAATGACTTGTTTTTTAATACCTTCAGCAGCAAGCTGACGAGTTAATTGTGCAACACTCAAATGCCCATCTACATGCTGACCACCTGTCATAGCGACTGCATCGTTGTAGAGGATTTTGTAGGTAATATTCGTTTTTGCAGCGATAGATTGGCGAATTGCTAAGTAACCTGAGTGGAAGTAGGTTCCATCACCAAGGTTGGCAAAAATATGTTTTTCATTGGTAAATGGTGATGCACCCACCCAACTTACACCTTCACCGCCCATTTGAGAGAATGTTTCGGTACCACGGTCAAGTGAAACGGCAATATAGTGACAACCAATACCACCTAATGCACGACTACCTTCAGGAACTACGGTTGAAGAGTTATGTGGGCAACCACTACAGAAATACGGTTTACGTTCAGCAAGATCAATAACACGTTTTGATTCTTGCTCTGCTTTTAGCAGTAAATCGATTCTGCTTTGGATTTGTGTTTTTAAGCTTTCTGGAATATCGAGTTTTAAGAAGCGAGCAGCCAGCATTTTTGCAATCGGTTCAGGCTGGTACTCATAATGACCAATGAGCGGTGCTTCTTCAATAGAGGTACTCCATTCACCTTTGCCGTCAATTGCTTTACCAATCACATGTGGACGTTTGCCATCAGGCAGTGAGTACAGCTCATCTTTGATTTGTGTTTCAATAATTGGACGTTTTTCTTCAATAACGATCAGTTCTTGTAAACCTTCGGCAAATTCACGAACGCCTTGTGGTTCTAAAGGCCAAATCAGACCAACTTGATAAACACGTAGCCCAAGCTGTTGGGCAGTTTCATCTTCAATACCTAAAATGCGTAAAGCTTCAATGGTATCTAAATAACCTTTACCACTTGCGGCAATACCAATACGGGCATTTTCACAAGGCCATGTAACGGTGTTGATTTTATTCGCGCGGGCATAAGCCAAAACAGCAGGTAAGCGATATTTATAAAGACGTTCTTCTTGCTGAATGCCATGATCTGGCCAACGAATATTAACGCCGCCCTCTGGGAAATTAACATCTTCTGGAATAACCGGAGTAATACGGTCTAGGTCGACATGAACAGAAGCAGAAGTTTCAACAATTTCACTAACCAGCTTCATTGAAGACCAAAGGCCAGAAAAACGTGAAACAGCAATGGCATGAACACCAAAGTCTAAAATTTGTTGAACGGATGTTGGGTAGAAAATTGGAATACCGCAACCAATCATGACATGTTCAGACTGGTGAGGAATTGTAGAAGATTTACATGAGTGGTCATCACCAAATAAAGCAACAACACCACCACGTTCAGAGGTACCAGCTAAGTTAGCATGGCGGAGTACATCGCCTGAACGGTCAACACCCGGGCCTTTACCATACCACCATGAAGACACTCCATCATATTTGCCTTGGCCTGAAAGATTAACTTGTTGGGTACCCCAGATTGCGGTAGCAGCCAAGTCTTCGTTTACACCAGGTTGAAATACAACATTATGGGATTTAAGTAATCCTTGAACTTGCCAAAGGAAACTATCATAGTTACCAACAGGAGAACCGCGATAACCAGAAATAAAACCAGCAGTATGATAACCATTCAACGCGTCACGGCGAGTTTGGGCAAGAGGCAACCGAACAAGTGCCTGAATACCGGTCATATATGCTGTACCGTTATCACTTACATATTTATCTTCAAGTGACACATCCTTTGTTGCAATAATATTTGGAGTGACTTTTGTAGCTATATTCATTTATATCTCCTTAGAATTTTTAGTAGCTCGGACTACTTTCTTTTTTCAACATCCAGTTGAATATTTGGAGCAAGTGACATACGAAATAAAAAAAGATCGGTTCCTCTTCTTAAAAAAGAATTAGTGCCAATGTATGTACATTTAGTCATTGTGGTTGAACTAAACTGGTGCAACAATCCGTAATTTAGGAAAACATATTTACGTTATGCGCAAAAATCTCGATGGTGGACTATTGCATGCAATGCATGCATTCCTGAAAGTGATTGATAGCGGGAGTTTCACAGCAGCAGCTGAGCAGATGGATCTGACCACAGCACAGGTTTCACGTCTTATCAGCGAGCTAGAAACACGCTTAGGTACAAAATTAATACAACGCTCAACGCGCCAGCAGGCACTGACCGATATTGGTGCGACTTACGCTGAGCGCTGTCGCCAAGTCATTTCAATGGTGGATGAAGCGGAGTCAGAAGTAACAGGAACGGCATCTAAACCCAAAGGTCGTTTACGTGTATTAAGCATGGGAAGCTTTGGGCATCATTATGTCTTTCCAGTGATGGCCGAGTTTTGTAAGCATTACCCCGAATTAACGGTGGAATATACGACTTCACAATACGTCCCAGACCTGTTGGCAAAAGGGGTGGATGTCAGTCTTTATCTCACTGAATCATTAACAGACTCTCGTTTTGTTGCACGTAGAATTGGCACTATCTTTTCTGTTTTATGTGCTTCACCTGCGTATCTCGAGAAACATGGTGTACCGTCTTCTCCAGAAGACTTAAAAAATCATGCTTGTTTACGCTTGGTAAACCCGTCTATTACGCCAGATTGGCACTTGTTAAATGCAAAGGGTGAGTCTTATCAAATAGATACTGGCGGGCAACTCATTGCAGATAATCCAGAGTTGTTATTAGATGTGGTGCAACAGGATATGGGAGTCGCGTTATTGCCGATGTTCTCGGCTTTAGATGCGGTTCAAAATGGAAGATTATGTCATATCTTGCCTGAGTGGCGTTCGCCCGATATTGGGGTTTATACCTTATTGCCTTCACGCCATTTTATTGATGCCAAAACACGTGCATGGTTAGATTGGGTTGAAGAATACATTTCTCCAAGAATCGAAATGGATGCTTCTTATTTTTATAAATAATGAGATAAATTTTTTTTAAGGATTAAGATAGAAAAGGATGAAGAATAATAAAGATTAGAATAAAAATAGGGTAGAAAATGCTTCTTTTGACAGAGGCATTTGATACAGAGATAAATGTTAAATTTTAAAAAACTTGCATGAGGGATTTAGTCCCAATTCCTAAACGAAATGAGATAACGATGAGATGGAATGATCTGGTACTTCGCCTAATATTAAGCTTTATACCAGATGCTGAGTTATTTTAATTTATGACTATGCACACTTGGTTTGCCAATAAGCATTTGCATAGTTCGACAAGCTTTTTCGGTTTAATACATTGCTAATATTTTGGCTGGCTTGCATCAGTTTCTCTAAGTCAATGCCAGTTTCAAATCCCATGTGTGAAAGCAAATAAAACAGATCTTCGGTCGATACATTGCCGGAAGCTCCTTTGGCATAAGGGCAACCGCCCAGTCCTGCAAGAGACGAGTCAAAAACACGAATGCCTTGCTGTAAAGACTGATAAATATTGGCAATCGCCATGCCATAGGTATTGTGGAAATGTCCTGCTAAAACCTTGCTGTCGAGTTCGGCGAGGCAGGCTTGCCAAACCTTTTGAACGCGATCTGGAGTAGCTGTGCCAATCGTTTCACCTAAAGACACTTCATAGCAGCCTATGTCATAGAGTCGTTTAACCACTTTTATGACTTGCTCAGGGGCAATTGCGCCTTCATAAGGACAATCGACTATACAAGAAACATAACCGCGTACACGGATGCTATGTGCTTTTGCCGCACTCATGACATCGCTAAACTTCTCAAAGCTCTCGTCGATTGAGCAGTTAATATTTTTACGTGTAAAGCTTTCAGAAGCTGCAGTAAACACCGCAACTTCTTTGCATCCTACCGCTTGAGCAGTTTCAAAACCTTTGACATTAGGGGTAAGCAAGCTAAATTGCACATCGGTTGTTTGCGGTAATTGCTTAAATAGCTCGTCACTTTGAGCCATTTGCGGTACCCATTTTGCCGAAACGCATGAACCCACTTCAATTGATTTCAGGCCTGCATTAATCAGGTCATTAATGAAGTTTAAGCGTTGTTCAACAGTTAAAGCCAGCTTTTCGTTTTGGAGGCCGTCTCTGGGACCGACCTCCACTATTTTGACAAATTCACTCATGCAACTTCCTCCTGCGCAGGCTGAAATTCCACAAGCTCATCGCCAGCTTTAACTTGATCGCCGACTTGGAAGTAGGAGTCTACAATCACGCCGTCTTTAGGGGCGCGGATGGTATATTCCATTTTCATGGCTTCAAGCGTCATTAAAATATCGTCTTTCTTCACGCTGTGATTTGCGCTTACTAACACTTGCGTGACCACACCCGGCATTGGTGCTTTTAAATGGCCTTCATCGGCTTGGCTATCTGCTTGATTAAAGTCTTGGCGAATATAAGCAAACTTATAGCTTTGCCCATTTTGGAACAAGGTAATGCCTTGCTGACTTTGGTTAAAAGATAGCTTTTGCTGAGTTCCATTAATTTGAACAGAAGCAGTATGTGCATCAAGCAATTGGCCAGAAATCGGGTAGCTTTGACCGTTATATTCTGCGGTGAATTCACCTTCATTTGAAGCAAATTTAATTTGAATATTTTGGTTTAAATAGTTCAGTTTGATATTGTGCTGATAAGCAATATTTAAACGCCAAAGTGGTTGAGCCTGCCAAAGCTGTTTTTGGCTTGAACTGTTGTTATTAAGTTGGCTTAAAAACTCAATAAATGCCGCTGCTACCACCAGTTCCGGTTTGATCTCTTCAGGGCTAAACAAGAAGTTTTGTTCACGTTGAATCAGGTTGGTATCAAGCTTGGCTTGTTTAAACGATTCGCTACGAACAATCTTTTCCAGAAAGGCAATATTGTTGCCTAAACCATCGACATGGAATTGGCTTAGGGCATGTTGCATTTGAATGAGCGCAGCTTCACGGTTTTTACCCCATACGATCAGTTTGGCAATCATTGGGTCGTAATAGGTCGTGATTTCATCGCCTTCAACAATACCGCTGTCTACACGCACATATTGGTTTTGAGTTGGGTAATGCAGATAGTCAATTTTACCAATTGCAGGTAAAAAGCCTTTTTCAGGTTCTTCAGCGTAAATACGTGCTTCGAGCGCATGTCCGTGAATTTTTAATTCGTTTTGTAGTTTAGGTAAAGGTTCACCATAAGCTACACGAAGTTGCCATTCAACTAAGTCTTCACCTGTAATCATTTCAGTGACTGGGTGTTCGACTTGTAGACGAGTATTCATTTCCATGAAATACGCTGTACCGTCTTGTTCCACAATAAACTCAACCGTACCAGCACCGACATAATTTACCGCACGTGCCGCATCAATTGCCGCTTGACGCATTGCATCGAGTTTTTCGCTTGGCATTTGTGGGGCAGGGGCTTCTTCTAGCACTTTTTGGTGACGACGTTGTACAGAGCAGTCGCGTTCAAACAAATGTACATAATTGCCATGTGTGTCACCAAACACTTGAACTTCAATATGGCGCGGTTGAATCACATAACGCTCAATCAAGACATCATCATTACCAAAGCTCGATTTGGCTTCACGTTTACAAGAGGCTAAGGCATGCAGAAAATCTTCACTGCGTTCAACCAGACTCATGCCTTTACCACCACCGCCAGCACTGGCTTTAATTAAAACAGGATAACCAATTCGGTCTGCCTGTTGCTTTAAAAAGTCGGCATCTTGGTTGGTTCCGTGATAACCCGGTGTTAAAGGAACACCTGCTTTTTCCATTAAAGCTTTCGAGGTCGCTTTTAAGCCCATTGCTAAAATGGCATCCACTGGTGGGCCAATAAAGCAAATATTGTGCTGTTGGCAAGCGAGTGCGAACTGGTCATTTTCAGAAAGGAAACCGTAGCCAGGATGAACCGCTTGGCTACCCGTATCAATTGCTGCTTGAATAATGCGGTCGGCTTGTAAATAACTTTGTGTTGCAGGGGACTGACCAATATAAACCGCTTCATCGGCAAGTTTGACATGTTGTGCATTTGCATCTGCATCGGAGTAGACGGCAACTGTTCTAATACCTAACTTTTTAGCTGTGCGAATTACACGGCAGGCAATTTCGCCACGGTTCGCAATTAAAATCTTTTCAAACATGATGATCGTCCTTAATTGTTGTTATTCGAGTTAGAAACCCAAGCAGGCTGCTGTTTATTTAAAAAGGCACTTAGACCTTCTTTTGCCTCGCTGCCTTGACGAACTTGAGCAATATGATGTGCTGTCTGTTGCAGCAAGTCATTGCTCATGGTCTGGTTGCTCACCATTTGAATGAGTTGTTTTGATGCCGCTTGAGCATGCGGACCACCGAGTAATAGAGCATCAATAATTTCTTGAACTTTTTTATCTAAGTCTTCGGCATCTGCAACTTCGTGGGCCAAACCGATATGTTTGGCTTCACGTGCTGAAATTCGCTCGGCAGTTAAGAAGTAACGAGAGGCTTGTCTTGCGCCAATTGCACGAATTACATAGGGGCTAATGGTTGAAGGAGCAAGGCCTAAACGAACTTCAGAGGTTGCAAACTTAGCATCTGTGCTGGCAATGCAAATATCGCATGCCGACGCCAAGCCCATGCCGCCACCAAAGGCAATGCCATGTACTCGGGCAATGGTCGGTTGCTTAAGTGTTGCAAGTGCATCAAGCATTTGTGCAAGTTTTAATGCATCTGCTTCATTTTCTGCTGAAGATGCCTGACCTGCCTGTTTCATCCAGTTCAGGTCGGCACCTGCCGAAAAGCTTTTGCCGCGACCCGCTAAAACTACAACACGAATGTCATCACGTGTATTGATTTGCTTAAAGCAAGCATGTAACTCTTCAATGACGGTGGTGTTGAATGCATTGTGCAATTCAGGGCGATTCAGCCAAACATAGGCAAACTGACCTTGTTGTTCGAGTTGTAAAAATTGATAGCTCATATACACCTCTTACATGCGGAACACGCCAAATTTGGTTGGCTGGGTTGGGGCATTCATAGCAGCAGCAAGACTTAAACCAAGTACCTGACGAGTTTGAGCTGGGTCGATTACACCGTCATCCCAAAGACGAGCAGAAGCATAGTATGGATGGCCCTGACGCTCGTATTGTTCACGAATTGGTTGTTTAAATTCATCTTCTTGTTGAGCTGACCACTCGGCACCTTTTTGCTCAATCTGATCACGTTTTAAAGTCGAGAGTACGCTTGCTGCTTGTTCGCCACCCATCACTGAAATACGAGAGTTCGGCCATGTCCATAAAAAGCGTGGTGAATAAGCACGGCCACACATACCGTAGTTACCTGCACCAAACGAACCACCAATAATCAGGGTGAGTTTTGGTACATTTGCGGTTGCAACTGCCATAACCAGTTTGGCACCATTTTTTGCGATCCCTTCATTTTCATACTGGCGACCAACCATAAAGCCCGTAATGTTTTGTAGGAATAACAATGGAATATTGCGCTGAGTGCATAGCTCAATAAAGTGCGCACCTTTTTGTGCAGACTCAGAAAATAAAATTCCGTTATTGGCAATAATGCCGACTGGCATACCGTAAAGTGAAGCAAAACCCGTAATTAATGTTGAACCAAAACGTGCTTTGAACTCATCAAAACGAGAGCCGTCTACAATACGTGCAATCACTTCACGAACATCAAAAGGTTTACGCGCATCGCTTGGCACTACACCATAGAGTTCTGATGCATCAAATAACGGTTCATCAACTTGTTTATTTAAGTCGTTTGGCTTTTTATTTAAGTTCGCAACAATGTTGCGTGCAATCGCAATTGCATGTTCATCATTTTCAGCTAAATGGTCAGCTACACCCGAAAGACGTGTGTGTACATCACCACCGCCTAAGTCTTCACTACTCACCACTTCGCCTGTTGCGGCTTTTACTAGAGGAGGGCCACCTAAGAAAATCGTACCTTGGTTACGGACAATAATGGTTTCATCAGACATGGCAGGTACATAAGCACCACCTGCGGTACAGCTACCCATTACCACAGCAATTTGGGCAATACCTAGGCTCGACATGCGTGCTTGGTTATAGAAAATACGCCCGAAATGATCGCGGTCTGGGAAAACCTCATCTTGCATTGGCAAATACGCACCGCCTGAATCCACCAAATAAATACAAGGCAAGTGATTTTGTTCAGCAATTTCTTGTGCCCGTAAATGCTTTTTAACTGTAAGGGGATAATACGTTCCGCCTTTAACCGTTGCATCGTTGGCAACGATCATGCAAGTGATGCCGTTGACCTGACCAATACCTGCGATTACGCCCGCAGCAGGAACATCATCTTCATAAACGTTGTACGCTGCCAATTGACCAATTTCTAAAAATGCCGTACCGACATCAACCAGTTGATCAATACGTTCACGGGGTAAAAGTTTACCTCGAGCCAGATGTTTTTGGCGGGCATTTTCACCACCGCCTAAAGCAATACGCTGGGCAACTTGTTTGAGATCTGTGACCAATGTTTGCATGGCTTGCTGGTTTGTTTTGAAGTCTTCGCTTCGAACATTAATCTTGCTTTGTAATTGGTTCATAAGATGCGTCCTTATTTATAATTATTATTTGGTTTCATTGAAGAGTTCGCGGCCAATCAACATACGGCGAATTTCTGAAGTCCCTGCACCAATTTCATAAAGTTTTGCATCGCGCCATAAACGTCCAGCAGGGAATTCATTGATATAACCGTTGCCGCCTAAAGTTTGAATTGCTTCACCAGCCATCCATGTCGCTTTTTCGGCAGAATATAAAATGGCACTTGCAGCATCTTTACGTAGGCTGCGGTCATGGTCAGCTTTGTCACATGCAGCACCAACAGCATAGACGAGTGCTTTACATGCCAACCAAGTTGAATACATATCGGCAAGTTTGCCTTGCATAAGCTGGAATTCACCTAAAGCTTGGCCAAACTGTTCACGTTGGTGCAAGTATGGGATTACCACATCTAGGCAGGCATCCATAATGCCTAAAGGTCCGGCACTTAAAACTGCACGTTCATAGTCCAAACCACTCATCAGTACTTTTGTGCCGTTACCAACACCGCCGAGTACGTTTTCAGCAGGTACTTCTACATTGTCAAAGAACAGCGGGTAAGTGTTAGAGCCACGCATACCGAGTTTGTCTAAATGGTTGCCGTGACTAAAGCCTTTCATGCTTTTTTCAACTAAAAAAGCAGTCATGCCTTTTGCGCCAGCTTGCGGATCAGTTTTAGCGTAAACCACGAGTACATCTGCATCACCGCCGTTAGTGATCCACATTTTTGAACCATTTAAAACGAAGTGATCACCTTTTTGTTCAGCACGTAATTTCATGCTGACGACATCAGAACCTGCATTTGGTTCAGACATTGCAAGGGCACCAACATATTCACCGGAAATCAATTTTGGTAAATATTTCTGTTTTTGCTGCTCGTTACCGTTACGGTTAATTTGGTTTACACATAAATTAGAATGAGCACCGTAAGACAAACCAATGGCTGCCGAAGCACGAGAAATTTCTTGCATAGCAATAATATGAGCTAAATAACCCATATTGGCACCGCCATATTCTTCAGAAACCGTCATGCCTAAAAGGCCCATATCTC
The DNA here is from genome assembly GCF_028367635.1 of Acinetobacter sp. P1(2023). Taxonomy (NCBI): domain Bacteria; kingdom Pseudomonadati; phylum Pseudomonadota; class Gammaproteobacteria; order Moraxellales; family Moraxellaceae; genus Acinetobacter; species Acinetobacter sp. P1(2023). The sequence goes on along the minus strand of NZ_JAQNDD010000001.1, from coordinate 19,461 downwards.
CGAATTTTTTCCAGAGATGTGCAGGGAATTTGTTGTCTTGATCAACTTGTTGGGCAATTGGTGCAATTTCCTTTGCACAAAAAGCGGCTACCGAATCTTGAAGCGCAATTAAAGTTTCATCTAGACCGAAATTCAAGCTGCGTAGGTTCATGATATTTTCATCCTATTGGTTATATTTGTTGTCCATAAAATATTTTGTGGGTATTTGATAAGTAACATACAATGATTTTTTGAAAAAGTGAATACAGATTCATAAAATGATTTACAATTCATTTTATTTGTTAGAGAATAAATTATGAGCTATAAACGATCATCTTTAATGCAAGAGCGGATGGAGCAAAATCGTAAATCGATTTTGAATTCAGCCAGAAAAATAATTTCAGAGGGAGGATTTAAAGACGCGCAAATACAAACTATTGCAGAGCAAGCGGGTGTATCTAGTGGACTGGTTTATCGCTACTTTGATAATAAAAGCCAAGTGCTAATTGAAGTTTTGTCAGAGGCTATTAATACAGAACTATTGGTGATTGATTCGATTACCGAAAGTGAGTTATCGGCAAAGCAGAAATTACACAAGGCGGTGGCAACCTTTGTAAAACGGGCACTGAATAGTCCTCAGCTTGCATATTCACTCATGTTTGAACCCGTCGATTCAACGGTTGAACATGAGCGTTTTCGTGTGAAGCAATTGATTAAACAAAGTATTAAAAAAATACTTGCGGATGGAAATGCAAGTGGTGAGTTTGTCTTGGATGATTTAAACACAGCCGCACTTTGTGTTGTCGGTGCCATGACCTATGTGGTGGTTGAACCCCTAGACCCAGCTCAAAATACAAAGTTTGATCATGCGCACAAAGACTATTTTTCAAAACAGATTGCTGACTTTTGTGTAGACGCTGTGCAGAAGAAATAGGGCATATAAAGGTTAAAACAACACAAAATAAGTAGTTTGGAAAAGTAGTTGCAGTAACAACAATTAGATCAGGTAAGAAGAGAATTAGAAGAATCAAGGAGAATGATTCAATGCAACAAGAACGGTTAAGCTACGCCTCGGGACCAAGCACACAGCCCTTATTGGGTATGACCATTGGTGAACAATTCGATCAGGCCTGTCGGCAATATGCAGAAAAGGAAGCAATCGTCAGTTTCCATCAAAACAGACGATTAACCTATAAAGCTTTACAGGATGAAGTAAACGCTTTTGCTTGTAGCCTTTTAAAATTGGGATTAAAAAAAGGAGATCGCTTAGCGATCTGGTCACCTAACTGTGTGGAATGGACGGTAACCCAATTTGCAGCTTTTAAAGCAGGGATTATTTTAGTCAATCTAAATACAGCTTATAAAAGCCATGAACTTGAATATGTATTGAATAAAGTCTCATGCAAAGGATTGATTATTGCTTCTCAATTCAAAACGACTGATTACCAAGAATTACTCACAAAAATTGCCCCTGAATTATCTAATAGTCCAGATAAAGTGCTCAGTTCAGCGCGACTGCCACATTTGAAATTTGTGATTAAAATTGATGACCAACAACATACGGGTATTTATCGCTTTAGTGATTTAGTTGCTACACCAACTTCTGAACAGCTAGAACAATTAAAACAATTAGCGAAGCAACATCAGTTTGATGAAACCATTAATATTCAATTTACTTCAGGTACAACAGGTAACCCTAAAGGGACCATGTTGACCCATCATAATATTTTAAATAATGGCTATTTTGTGGGGGAAGGCATTCGTTTAACCCCTCAAGATAAAGTCTGTATTTCTGTGCCGTTGTTTCATTGTTTCGGCATGGTCATGGGGAATTTGGCATGTGTTACGCATGGCGCAACTATGGTCTATCCATCGGCGGTATTTAATCCTTTAGAAACTTTAAAAGCGATTCATCAAGAACGCTGTACGGCAGCTTATGGCGTGCCAACCATGTTTATTGCCACCTTAGAACATGAACAGTTTAATGAATTTGATCTATCGAGTTTAAGAACAGGAATCATGGCAGGTAGTCCTTGTCCACGTGAAATTATGCAACGTGTCATAGATCGCATGCACATGTCTGAAATCACGATTTGTTATGGCATGACTGAAACTTCACCAGTGAGTGTACAAAGTTCTGTAAATGATTCGATTGATAAACGAGTAAGCACAGTTGGACATGTTCATCCGCATGTTGAAATTAAAATTGTCGATTTAGAAGGGCAAATTGTTTCGCAAGGCACTTTGGGTGAGTTATGTGTTCGTGGTTATTCAGTAATGGCGGGTTATTGGGGCGAAGAAGAAAAGACTCGAGAAGTGATTGATTCAGCTGGTTGGATGCACACGGGTGATATTGCCGAAATGGATCAAGACGGTTTTATTAAAATTAAAGGCCGTATTAAAGATGTCGTGATTCGTGGTGGGGAAAATCTCTTTCCAAAAGAAATTGAAGACTTTTTATATACTCATCCAGATGTGAGTGATGTACAGGTCATTGGGCTGCCAGATGCGAAATATGGTGAAGAACTCTGTGCTTGTATTATTTTGCACGAACATCATCAAATTGATGAAGACAGTATTCGCCAATTCTGTAAAGAGCATATCTCTCATAATAAAGTGCCGCGCTATGTCCGATTCTTTAATGAGTTTCCAATGACTGCTTCAGGCAAAGCACAAAAGTTTAAATTGCAGGAAATTATGCGAGCTGAACTTAATTTAACGGGCAATGTCTTTGACTAAAGAATTCAAGAGTCTAGTCAAAGTGCAGCAAACTATAAATGTAAAAGCAATTTAAATAGAGGGAAAACAAAATGGCAAAAGACTTTAATAGCCTAAAGGTAGTCGAAGGGTATGACCAACATATTCGTAAATTGATTCCGGGCTATGAAGTGATCCATCTACAGGTGGATGCCATTTTGCAGTCGATGTTGCCGCCAAATGCTCATATTTTAATTGTGGGCTGTGGTACGGGTTATGAACTCGAATATTTACTTAAACGACATCCCGACTGGAAATTTACAGCAGTTGATCCATCTTTGACTATGCTGCAAAAAGCCCAAAAACAGGTTGAACTTTTAGGTAAATCTTCTCAAGTCACCTTTGTTCATGGTGAAACGTCAGCTTTACCTCTTGAGAATTGCTTTGATGCTGCACTTTCTATACTGGTGGCTCATTTTATTTCAGATGAGATAAAACCTGTTTTTTTTAAGAATATTTATGATCGTTTAAAAGAAAAAGCAGTATTGCTGACCTACGATTTAATGACTTGTGTAAACCCACAGCAGCTTCAAGCACTACGTTATTTATGCTTGGCTCAAGGTTTAACGGAAGAGCAATGTCAAAAAATGTTAGAGCGTATGGACCAAGACTTTTTTAGCCTAACTACTGAAGGATATATAAAACTTTTAGAAAAAGCTGGTTTTGAAAGGGTGCAATCTTATACGCAAATTTTGACGTATCAGGGATTTATTGCAAAAAAATAATAGGTTTGGGAAAGTGTTAATACAGATGTAAAACCTACATATTCTCAATGAGGAAGAGAATATAAAAACTGAAAAAAATTAAAAGATTTAGCTTTACTTAAAACAAATTAAAAAGTGGTTTTTAGGCCGCTTTAGGGAGGTTTTGTCTAAAAAATATGATCGAAGGTCTTTCTTGTAAAAGAAATACAAAATTTTAAACACCTATTTTAGATAGGTACCTAACAAAAGGGATGTCGAGATCTTTAAGTCTAATTAAAGATCAAAAGGAAAATTTCATGATGAAAGTTTTAAATACAACGGTTCAAAAAAGCCTGTTGGCTGTTTCAGTCACCCTGTGTGTGTCTTCTGCTTTTGCAGGTCAAACAGATCCTGAAATAGCACAACTTCGCCTAGAAGTGAAAGAGTTACGGGCTATGTTACAAGCTAACATGGAAGCGCAAAAATCTTTATCGCAAGGGCGAGTGGAATTAGCAAATTCAGTAACTCCTCAAGCCGTATTGCCAATACAGCAAGGTTTAACCAAGTCTGGTGCAGAATTTAACTTATACGGTTATATACGAGCAGATGCTTCTTATCAAATGAAGGGGGCATCTACGATGTATAACAATATTAGCGGTGTTCCACTTGAGAACACGCCAGAAGAGTCTGCACAAAAAGACCAGTTGCATAGCACCGTTAATGTGACACGGTTTGGGCTGAATTTTAAAACCCCAACTGCTGCGGGTGAGGTAGGCGGGAAACTGGAAATGGACTTCTTTGGGGCAGCCACTCGTGATCAGTTTCGGATACGCCATGCTTATTTAACCTTTAACAAATGGCTCGTCGGTCAAACGTGGTCAACCTTTATTGCTCCCGAATATTATCCGGAAACGATTGATGCAGGCACATTTGTAGGAAGTGCATTATTAAGATCGCCACTGGTTCGTTATAGCGATAACTTAACTGCCAATACAAGTTTTGCTGTATCGGTTGAAGACCCGAAATATACTGCTGCATCAGACCCCGATAACAAAATGCGTTTACCAGCTTTGGTTGGACGTTTAAATCATAAATTTGCCAATGGTTCGATGCTATCGGGGCGTAGCTTTGTTGCCGAAAAGAGAACCAATAATGATGAGGAAATGTCTTGGGGTGTTGGCTTCGGCGGTAAATATCAGATTACGCCCGATACATTACTTAAAGCCGATTATTACCATGTCAAAGGAGATGGGCGTTTCCTACTATGGAGTAATAGCGGCTATGCAATAGATGATCAAAACAATATACACAGCAATGAATTTGATACCGTTTCTTTGGGTATCACTCATCAATTTACGCCACAAATTCGTTCAACCTTGGGTTATGGCTATATGAAAGCCAAAGATGATAACCGTTTTGCTGAATTACAACGTAATAGCACCACTCAAAATAAAGAGCTTTGGCAGGGCTGGGTGAATGCACTTTATAACCCATATAAACCAATTACCTTGGGCGTCGAATATGTTTATGGCGAACGAGAAACTTTTGATGGTCGTAACGGGATTGATAGCCGATTCAATATGATGGCGAGTTATGACTTTTAATTTATTCAGCAAAACCTTGAATAATCTGTTTTTTCTTTAGGGTGCAATATGTCGTTTTAAAAAATTGAATATGAATTTATCTCACAGAGGAGGTGAGTAAATGACAACATCTAAATTAAATGTAAATGAAGTTATTGATCAGGCCAAATTTACCCCTTTTCACTGGAGTATTTTGCTTTGGTGTTTATTAATTATTATTTTTGACGGTTATGATCTGGTGATTTATGGCGTTGTACTGCCTTTGCTGATGCAAGAGTGGTCGTTAACAGCTGTACAAGCGGGGATGTTAGCAAGTACTGCACTGTGCGGAATGATGTTTGGAGCAATGTTCTTTGGAACTTTGGCAGACAAAATAGGCCGTAAAAATGTAATTTTAATTTGTGTCACTCTTTTTAGTGGTTTTACCTTCTTAGGTGCTTTTGCATCAAGCCCACTTGAGTTTGGGGTACTTCGGTTCTTGGCGGGACTAGGCATTGGTGGGGTCATGCCAAATTTAGTGGCACTTACCTCGGAGTACGCACCTAAACGTATACGCAGTACGCTGGTGGGGACCATGTTTAGTGGTTATGCGATTGGGGGAATTCTTTCAGCCTTAATTGGTAGTTATTTGGTTGAAAGTCAGGGGTGGCAAATTATGTTTTTAATTGCTGGTATTCCATTACTTTTATTACCTGTCATTTGGAAGTTTTTACCTGAGTCTTTAACCTTTTTAGTTAAAACAGGTAAAACTGAACAGGCACATAAAATTATTCAAAAAATTTCACCTGAACAAACCTTAACCATCAACACGCACTTAATGCTTAATGAAGATAATGTGCCAACAGGTAGCTCTGTAAAAGGATTATTTCAACAGGGCCGTGCATTTAATACACTCATGTTCTGGCTCGTATTCTTTATGTGCTTACTCATGGTATATGCCTTAAGTAGCTGGTTACCAAAACTCATGTTGGCAGCAGGGTATTCACTCGGAAAGAGTATTTTATTCTTGCTTGCTCTAAATGTTGGCGCGATGATCGGTTCAATCGGTGGTGGGATTTTGTCTGATAAATTCCACTTAAAACCTGTAATTATGGGAATGCTGCTAGCGGGTGTTCTGGCACTGGTTGGTTTAGGTTTTAACTCACCAGCTTATGTTTTATATGGTTTGGTGACTGTGGCAGGAGCGGCAACGATTGGTACCTCAATTTTGCTTTATAGCTATGTGGCGCAATATTATCCATTAAGTGTGCGTTCTACTGGAATTGGCTGTGCTTCTGGTGTTGGTCGTATTGGGGCAATTGTTGGTCCTATCTTAACGGGTCTGTTATTAGGTTTTGAACTACCACATAAGATGAATTTTGTGATGATCGCAATCCCTGCAATTTTAGGACTTTTTGCTGTCATGGTACTCCGAAGACATGTAGCTGAAAAACAGTCCATTACACCAAAACTTAACGTCGAGTTAGAAGGTAATTAATCAATATTGATACAGGTAGGGAGCAAATTCCTACCTGTATCTGGACGTTTTATTTATGAAGTAACTGGTTTACATCGACCAGATTTGCCATTTGTTGATTACCACGGTCATTAGGATGTAAATGATCTCCCGAATCATAAATTGGATTTAATCGATCAGGATGTTTAGGGTCTTTTAAGCCTTGATCAAGATCAAGTACGCCGTCAAATGTATGGCTGGTTCTCATCCAGTGATTAATGCGCTGACGTAATTCATCTTTATTCGGTTGATAGTAATTATCTAAAGGAGTGTTGGGTAAGGCACCTGAAAATGGAAGTAACGTTGCCCCAATCACTTGAATACCTTGGTGATGTGCTTCATCTACCACACGTTTATAGCCTTGGGTTAATGCTTCAAAAGTCGGTATTGGTTGTTTAGGTGCAAATGCGGTACCCGGCCATGAAATATCATTAATACCCACCAGAACAATTAATGTTTTCACTCCAGAATATTGAAATACTTCTTTTTTTAAGCGTTCTAAAGCACTGTCGCCCATACCGTCGTTAAGTAACCGATTTCCTGAAATTCCACTATTAATGACCGCTACTTGATGTGGTGATAAGCGCTTAGCTAAAAAGTCGGTCCATCTGGTATTTGCATCTAAAGTTGCAGTTGCACCATCGGTAATTGAATCTCCAATGACTGCAACAACATATGCTTTACGCTTTGGTTTTACTTCCACAGCCGACAATAATAATCGCGCAGTGGTGGTTTTGGCACTGCTAGGTGCTTTTAAGTCCGCGGTCTGGTTACCAGCAATAATCCAACTGGTTTGTTTAGCATCCCAGTGAAAAGTTTTAAATGTAGTTGGCTTTTGAATAAAGGTATTAACCATTAACTGCCCATGATCGGGAACAGGTAGCTGGATTGGATCACTTATCAGCTGTTTGCCAGGTAAAATTTGTGCTTTAAACTTTCCAGAAAAATAAACTGGATAAGCACTCTTAGCTTTTAGACTTTGTCCTTTGATTAGTCCTACAGTAGTTTTATCAATATAAAGCGGTTGATCCCCATATTGATTTGTGAAAACAAGCCTGACAGCTTCACCACCTAAACTAATTTGACTAATTTGCTTGATGGTCTGATTAGATATTTGATCTGGAATTAGGGTCGGAAAAACGAAATCTTTATTCCAAACTTTTTGTGGACTAGCTGCCCAAGTGGTAATCCATTGGCTATTTTGTACTTCTGCTTGCGCTACAGTAGATGATAAAACAAGAGAAAATAGGGCGGATTGATAAAGTTTCATCTCGTGAACTCTTTAAAATAAATTAAAGTTATCTTGAAACAAATTGCTGGCTTGTTATAGCGACATAAGCGGAATAAGATTTGTGAATAAAATTCACAAATAGCTTTTGTTATGTCCTATTTTGATATTAATCGGTCTGGTGAGTTGGCAATTTTTATTCGAGTGGTCGAGCTTGGAAGTTTCTCTGCTGTTGCAAGAGCGTGTGGCATGACGCCGTCTGCGGTCAGTAAGTTAATTTCTCGGTTGGAAAAAAGACTTGGCGTCAGACTACTGAACCGTTCAACACGTCAGTTCCAACTCACCAGTGAAGGATGCCAGTTTTATGAGCAAGGCATTCAAATCCTGAACGATCTAGACGAACTTGAACAATCTGTTACTGCAAACCATATACCGCAAGGGCGAATTAGAATTCATACCAGTCTTTCATATTGGACGCATTTTTTATTGCCTTGTATTTCTCTATTTAATCAACGCTACCCACAAATAGAATTAGAAGCTCATTTAAGCGATGAAGTGATTAATTTGGTTGAGCAAAGAATAGATGTTGCAATTCGTACAGGGCCTTTAAAAAGCTCAAACTTGATTGCTCGTACACTCGGGAGCACGCAGAAACATTATGTATGTTCACCAGCCTATATTGAAAAGTATGGCTGTCCGCAGCACCCAGAAGACTTATATGGACATCAGCTTTTAGATGTAAGTTATCAACGCCAGAATAAAACATGGTTCTTTAAAAAAGACGATCAAGAAATCACGCTTGTCCCCACTAAAGTGTTAAGAGTAAATCATGGAGAAGCGATCTTACAGTTAGCACTTGCAGATGTGGGCGTTGCACAGCTTAATGAATTCCAAATCCAAAAAGCTGTAGAGCAAAAACTATTGGTCAAAATTCTTGAAGACTGGAATACCAATGCTTCTGAAGAATTTCATGCCGTCTGGATTGGACATGATAAATATGTTCCTAAACGTGTCAGGGCTTTTTTAGATTTCTTGGTCGAGCATGCAAACATTAGTTAATTGGTTTTTTTCTGGCACTTAACTGACATTGATCCATGGTTTCATTCATTGTTTCCACAAAGTGCATATCCGCATCAATATTTTGTAAGCTTACTTTTGGTAAGTTTTCTACAAACTGTGGCGAATAATGTTTTTCTAAAGAGTTATAAATACAGTTGCATTGTGAAAGTGCACGACCTGCCCAAACACAATGTGTATTAAATTCTTTTTACTAATAGATCTGCAACCTATTAAACTTATAGAACTTATTAATAGGGCGCACGTTAAAACAATACGATATAAAAAAACATCATTATTGCTCTTTGTTGGTTGTTGTTATCGTTCAGTTGGGTTTGAAGATGTCTTAATCTTTAACATGCGTTAAATATTGAAATCTTTTGTCGAGAGAGAAGAGTGTGTGTATGGGCGAAGAAATACAAAAAGTTTTTTAAAACTGTTTTAAGCCAAATAAAAGGGTAGTGAAGAGTAAGAAAAATAAAATAATATAAAATAATAGTCATTAGAGACTCCTTGATAAAAGAAGTTACGCCCAATCACTGCTATTAATTATGGTGGTGAAACGAAAGAGGGTTAGCAGACTGATACCTAAGAAACCAGCACACCCGAAGGTGTCCCACTCCCGTTCCTCCGTCAAAGGCACGAGGGGCTCCACACCAAAAAACTTGTTTTTAGTGCACTTAGGTAGACGATCTGCTAAAACCGACTGACAAAATAGGTCAGCGGGAGCATCATAAGCTGAGCCTTAAAGCGGGTCAATTGCAAAAATAAAAGATTGGTTTATATAAACAAATATTAATATTTTTAAATTTTTATTAATAAAATAAGGAGTTATTTAGAATTTGAAGTATTGAATAAACATTCAATCAAATTTAAGAAATAAGTTTTAATGTTTATATATCAAATATTTATTAATTGTGTATTTGTATAGTGTAGAGGGCTATTAACTTAATAAGGCATAAGTTTAAAAAGGGTAAGAATTTTTAATTTTATAAATATGATGTAATTAAATAATTAGCTGTTGCCAAAAAATAATTAAAATATCAATTGCAAGAATAGTAAATTTTTTTAGATTTATTTTATTTAGCTTTTTACAAAAGCTTGCATAACCTACAAAACTTAAGAGAACGATAGCGGTAGGTAAACATAAGAAAATGTTATTCATAAACCTACATCTCAAGATTTAAATGGGTGACCTCAATGTTAAGAATATTTTGTGCAGTGAGTATGGTAGTGACAATTGCAGTTGGTATGAGTGCGTGTCAAGATCGGGATCCGCGAGATAATGGGACCCATGGCGCTAATGACCCAACTACTCCCCAACAAATGGATAAAAACTCATAATGATTTTGCTTAAGAAAACTCACGGTTAAGTGGGTTTTCTTATCGTTTATTTCTATAAAATATGTAACATAATAAAAAAAGCAATTATATGAAAATATAAAATTAATCAATAAATTAGTGAGTTATTATGTTTATATAAATTTGTTGTTATTGAATTGTGTCTAACATAAATTATAGTTTCAAAAAATTAATAAAATAAACACAATAAATTACTTATATTCATCCAAAATTTATTTTAGTGAAAACAATTTTTTAAAGGTAAGGATATGCCCCAGTACTTAAGGATAGCTGAGAAAATCTATCAAAATGTTAAAGAAAAAAAAGGATTTACAGATGATCCTATGGAAGACCTTAACAATTTGATGATTGAGCTCAGACACGAGATTAAGGGGACAAAGCTTAAACTTTTATACAATTATATTGATTTCGCTGAATTACTGATTAAACCTCTTCAGGAATCTAAAATTAAATTAGATTTAAGTATTATTCCTAAAAGTAAGAATACACAGGAATTTGTGCTGTGGCTTGCAAGTTTTATCGAACGAATTACGACGGGCGGTCAAGAAAAATTACCTCCCATCCGCGCAAAAGTTGCTTTGCCTGCCTATGCTTTGAGGAAACCTATCCCTCTACGGGAAGCCCCGTAAATAACGGGGAAGAAATTATTGAATACTTTAAGAAAAAAGAAAATTAAATCAATTTTCAGACAAGCCTGATGTGAACACTAAATCAGGCTTAAATAATATTAGAACTTTATTACGATGACGCTCAAATGAATACTTAAGGTGGTTAAGCATGTTTGTATACTTTACGGATGGGACGTGTATTAATGAGTCTGAAATCTATGGGGTAAAAGCCAAATATGAGCAAAATAAGTATGTAGTTGAAGTAACCATTAAACCGACTCATACATTATCGGCATCGAGTGTACAGTTCAAGAAAGAAGTTTTTGATAATGCTCAATTAGCCAATCAATATTTAAATAATAATTTTAATATGCCACCTTTCTTCTAAAGAGTGGTTCTAAACTGAAGTTTTTAAAAAATTTTAGCAATAAAAAGAGCTTATTTCCGAGGGCCAATAGGAAATAAGCTCATGGCTTTGGACCAATAGAGAATGTGATTAGAAGAAGTTATCTTCCATTCCATGCATCTTTAATGGCTTGTTTAGCATGTTCCCATTTTAAACGAGATTCAGCTTTTAATTCTTCCCATTTTTGTTCTAAACCGCCTTCGACATCTTCAAATTGAGTGCCTTGTTCTGATTCAGCACGTGCACGTTGACCTAATTCATAGGCAGTCGAAAAGTCTCGGTCATAATCGAGATCTGGGGTAGTGAGCTGAGCTTCTTGATAATAAGGACGAGTAACGTAACTTTCGCGCCAATAATTATGGTCGCCCGCTGGCAGTCGTGCGTGATCGCTATTTTGATCTGTCATCAGTTTTTTCCTCATCTATTATTTAATTTTATGCTTATGGTAAATTTAGGAAGGTGAGGGCACCTTCCTAAATAAAATGAATGACCGCATCAAATGACATTTAAGTCAGCAACGAATTAACGTTGCTGATTATTGTTATTTGAGTTTTGTTGGCCTGAATCTTTTTGATTAGAGCCTTGTTGTTGGCGGCGGTTGTCATTTTGCTGTTGTTGCTGGTTGTTTTGTTGCTGTTGATCGTTTTGCTGTTGGTTGCCTTGTTGCTGCTGGTTGTTACGGTTGTCATTTTGCTGTTGTTGTTGCTGTTGATTATCGCGTTGATTGCTTTGATTATTAGTAGTGCTCATCTTTAATTACCTCATATCATTTATGATGTGTGTTTTATCTGAGAGCTTCAGATAGGTTCATTAAAACATGAAAATTTTTATTGTGTAGCCTTGGGGTGTTACCCTATATTTAACTGTAACTATGATTATTAAATAAAACCTTGATTTCTATAAGATGTAATTTTAATCAATAAACATAATTAATATGAAGATGGATAAAATTACATTTAGGTACATTGGAATTAAGCAAACACTATGATCATTTCCAAATATGTATTTGTTATCTTTTATAAAGAAAAGCTATTTTTTATTATCTAATATTATATATTCAATATCTTGGGTAATGTAATAAAGAAGTTGTCTAAGTTTAAGGCAGGGTAAACCTTTAAATACTCTTCTAAAGTTATAAAAATTATTCTGATAATAAATAGAATAAAAGAAAGTGCCTACAGGTTTTTCAGCAGTTTCTGAGCCCCCCTTTTTTAGCAATCCGGTACAGGCAACATACAGGTCGGCACGCAAGAGTTCTTTGCCTTTTTTGATCATCTCTACAGTGACTTGCATAGACTCAGGCGTATATTTTTCAATAAGTTCAGGTGAAATATGAAGAGTATTTTCTTTAACACGTAAGTCATAGCTGACTAAACTCCCAATAAGAATGTCACCTGAATAAGGGCTTAAAGAGAAGCGGTAAGCCAGATAACCAGCCGAAGCACTTTCAAAAAATGCGATTTTAATTTTTCTTGTGCGAGTAATTTGCAACATGAGTTAAACATTTATTTTCTCCTTACAACTGTTTTTAATTTAGTTATAAGATTATTTTTAATTTCTTTTTGTTAATTTTTAGGTCTTTATAATTTTAAAGGTAGGTTAAATGTAAATAAAATTTATAATTTATTTATTTTTTATAAAAACAGACAGTTAAATTATTCTAAAAGTGAGAATGTAAGTTTGTGTTATTTTTTATCTTATTGAATTTTAATATTTTTAAATTTATAAGTTGTTTCTTGATAACGTAACCTAACAAAGTTACGCTGGGATTATGGTTTAGCTGAAGTATGGTAATTTATATCTCACTAAAGGAGAATAGAAATGCCTGTTGTAGTGAAAAAAAGATTATTAGACTTATTACAAGATAATCAACAGAACTATTACGAATTATTTGTTTTTTTCCTTGATCCTGATATTTCTAGTTTTGAAAAAGAAAAGACAGCAAGAGAATTTCTTATTAAGGAAATAGATAAAATAGATCAAAATGAAATTGATTTTCCTTCCTCTATAAATATGGTTAAAGAATGGTGTGAAAAAGACAATAAAGAAAATTGTGAGCTATTTCAGACCTATTTGAATCGTAGACAAAGTGGAGGTGAGAGAGAGTACTTTAAAAATGTCGGTCAGGCATTTGAGTTTTTAATTAAAGTTTCACCCACTAAAAAAGTAGACGGTGCATGGTTATATAGTTCAGTTCATTACTGGAATGATCCGGTTTTTCATGACCTTATTATTACCTATTTGGAAGAGCTGGGGCTAGGTGAGCCGAAAGCAAATCATGTGTGTATCTATGATGACTTGTTACGTAGTCTTGGGCTCGATAGTTTTGATCTACTCTTAGAAGATGAATATTATCATAATGCTGTGATTCAGCTGGCGCTTGGTTATGCTCCATCTGAGTTTATTCCTGAAATTGTTGGCTTTAATTTAGGCTATGAGCAACTGCCACTTCATCTGCTCATCAGTAATTATGAGCTTGCGGAACTTGGTATTGATTCTAAATATTTTAATTTGCATATCACTATCGATAACATTGATAACGGCCATGCAGATAAAGCAATTAAAGTTATAGAAAATATTTACGATAAATATAGAGACAAAGAACACTTCTTTAATAAATTGAAGCGCGGTTTTGCTCTTAATAGCCATGGCGTATCATCTTCTAAAATTATTAAAAATTTAAATCTTGAAGATTTAGTTCTTAAAATTTTAAAAAGAAAAGCGCTTGTGGGTCAGCTCATTCATAACGAAAAAAGACAGTTTGGATGTAAAACCATTAACCAATGGTTATCAAAACCTGAAGACGTTAAAGGCCTGGTTACACATCTCATTGATCATAAATGGATTAAATTTAATACTGACCCCGAACAGAGCGTGTTCTGGCGAATGATTAATGAAGAAAATGGAAAAATGTTTGGGGTATTTAACCCTGTAGAACGACAAATTATTCATGACTGGATTGCTGGTAATGACCATTCTTCTAACTTTTTGGCTTACAGCAGAGAACTAAAAAATAGTCAACGTATTCAAGATTATCTCTTTAGCTATATTTCTGATGGCGAACTCGATGCACTTCGGAACGTATACGTCAAACACCTGATCTTGCCATAAAGATATGTAAGCTGATCCCGTTTTTGGCCCCAGATTCACATCATAAAAGCATTGGTCTATGGAGCACACGTAAATATGTTGAGCTCCTTTTTCCATATTTAAGTTCCTTTAACAAAAACTAACTCTTGGAGTTTTTTAATTCACCCCACGTTTAACTTTAAAACATAGGTAATGAACATGACTGATAATGTTAAATCAACAAATAAAACAAGTGAAATGGCTGGTGCGGACGCTGCAAATAAAGCCAATACTACCCAAAAAACTGAACAATTAGACTCAGTCAGAGATGATGCAACCAATGAGGCATTAACCACAAACCAAGGGGTTAAAATAGCGGATAACCAAAATAGTTTAAGAGCGGGCATCCGTGGTTCGACACTACTAGAAGATTTTATTTTAAGAGAGAAGATCACTCATTTTGACCATGAACGTATTCCTGAACGTATCGTGCATGCGCGTGGCGTAGGTGCACATGGTTACTTTCAGGCCTATGAAGGAAATGAACGTTTTACAAAGGCGGGATTTTTAACCGATCCAAGTATTCAAACGCCAATTTTTGTACGCTTCTCAACTGTGCAAGGACCACGTGGTTCTGCCGATACTGTGCGTGATATTCGCGGCTTCGCAATTAAGTTTTATACCCAAGAAGGCAATTTCGATTTAGTGGGTAATAATGCACCCGTATTTTTTGTACAAGATGGTATTAAATTTCCAGACTTCGTACATGCCGTAAAACCTGAACCAGATACAGAAATGCCAACAGGCGCAACTGCTCATGATACTTTCTGGGATTTTGTATCTTTAGTGCCTGAGTCAGCACATGCAGTCATTTGGGCGATGTCGGACCGTGCTATTCCACGTAACCTACGCTCAATACAAGGCTTTGGGGTACATACATTCCGTCTTATTAATGCTCAAGGCAAATCTCATTTCGTGAAATTCCACTGGACGCCTAAACAAGGTTTAAGTGCTTTAGTATGGGATGAAGCTCAAAAGCTTGCAGGTAAAGATCCGGATTTCCACCGTCGAGATCTCTATGAAGCGATTGAGAATGGTGTTTATCCAGAATGGGAATTGGGTGTACAAATTGTCGAAGAAGATGATGAAATGAACTTTGACTTCGATTTGTTAGATCCAACAAAAATTATTCCTGAAGAGTTGGTTCCAGTAACACCAATTGGCCGATTTGTTTTGAACCGCAATGTAGATAACTTCTTTGCAGAAACAGAGCAGGTGGCTTTCTGTCCAGGCCACATCGTGCCAGGAATTGATTTTACAAATGACCCACTTTTACAAGCACGTCTATTCTCTTACACCGATACGCAGTTAAGTCGTTTGGGCGGACCAAACTTCCATCAAATTCCGATCAATAAACCTGTATGTCCATTCCATAATAATCAACGTGATGGTCTTCACCAACATACCATTCCCAAAGGGCAGGCTGCATACCAACCAAACTCAATTGATAATGATTGGCCAGCAGAAACACCACCTGCGGCTTCAAATGGTGGTTTCGAAAGCTATCCTGAAAATATTAGTGGACATAAACTTCGTCAAAGAAGTGAAACCTTTTCCGATCATTTTTCACAACCGCGCCTTTACTACAAGAGCCTTGCGCCTCATGAGCAAAAGCATGTGGTCGATGCCTATACTTTTGAATTAAGTAAAGTGCAAAGAAAACACATCCGTGAGCGCCAAGTTCAACAAATTTTGGCAAATATTGATCTCGACTTAGCTCGACAAGTAGGTGCTAATTTAGGAATCGAAGTTCCTGATTTAACACTAGATTATAAGAAAACCGCAGTTGAAAAATCGGCTAAATTATCTTTCTTGGCTTTCCCACCAGAAGATATTCAAGGCCGAAAAGTTGCTGTGCTTATTCATAACCTTGTGAAATCAGATACACTTGAAGCTATTAAAAATTGGGCGATTAAAGAAGGTGCGGTTGTTCATTTACTAGCGCCGAGCTTGGCTCCAGTAAAAGATCATCAAGCAACATTATTGTGGCTGATGGTATGCAAATGGCTGAACCTTCAATTGCTTATGATGCGGTGATTATTCCTGATGGCGATAATTTAAATGCTGTTATGCAAGATGGCGTAGCGCGCCACTATGTACTCGAAGCTTATAAACATTTAAAACCAATTGCATTTTTAGGAAATAAATCTGATTTACTTGAACCGCTAGGTTTAGTTGCCGATGAAGGTACGCTAGTTGAAGATGAATTCCAGCAAATTGCTGAAAAATTCAAAAACTTGATTATGGCTCATCGTGTTTGGTCACGAGAACAAATAGCTGCTCACGTACCGGCTTAACAAATAAAAAAAGCCCTGAAAGCTTTAACTTTCAGGGCTTTTTTATATCTTAATGATTAGCCATTAACGATTTGACCACCGTTTACATGAATAACCTGACCTGTAATATAACTTGCATCATCTGAGGCAAGGAAAAGATAAGCAGGAGCAACTTCACTTGGTTGTCCCATTCTTCCCATTGGCGTATCTTTACCAAATTCTGCAACGGTTTCTGCATCGAAACTACTTGGAATGAGGGGAGTCCAGATAGGGCCGGGTGCCACCCCATTTACTCGTATACCTTTTTTCTGTTTCATTAAATTGTTCGATAAGCTGCGCGTAAAAGTAGTAATAGCACCTTTAGTACTTGCGTAATCGATTAGCTCATCATGACCTTGATAGCTGGTAATACTGGTCGTATTAATAATACTGTCGCCTTCTTCCATATAAGGAATAGCTTCTTTAGTAAGATAAAACATTGGAAAAATATTGGTTTTAAATGTCTTTTCTAACTGCTCATTACTAATACTCTCAATTTCCTTTTGTTGATATTGCACACCAGCATTATTCACTAAAATATTAATTTTGCCGTACTGTTGTAGAACTTTATCAATATCTAGTTTTGCAACATCTGGATCAGAAATATCACCTTTTAATAAAAGACAATGTTGTCCTTCTCTTTCCACGAGCTGTTTAGTTATTTCGGCATCTTGATCTTCTTCAAGATAAAGGATGGCAATATCGGCTCCTTCACGGGCAAACAATACAGCGACAGAACGGCCTATACCACTATCACCACCACTAATAACGGCAACTTTACCTTTTAACTTCTCGCTACCTTTATGGGAGCTTTTTATAATCTCTGGTTCAGGATGCATTTTTTCCTGATCGCCTGGTTGATGAGATTGAACTTGTGCTGGAGCAGACGTCGGATACTGATTTGTTGAATTTTCCATGTTTTAAATACCTCTGTATGAATATCTAATTTTCATAGGGTGAACTGTTGTTGCGTAAATATAAGTAAAATGAATTTTTTAATAAGTTGTCTTTGTTATTTTATATATAAGGATGTAAAAAAATATTTTAGATTTGAGAATTACATAATATCCATTAATTTAATTTTATTTTTATCAATCATGCTCTCAATAATAGAACGGTTTCCTGTGTCTTCTAACCAATTTTCTATCGGTATATTGTTAGATAAGTCTAATATTTCCTGAATAACTTTTTTTGCTCCCTCTATATTGTGTGGAGCTTTATTATCTTGATGTACTATATTATCGTGTAATAATTTTATATCTTCTTGTTTCATATCTTTTGATTTAATAATGTATAAGTCTCTTTGGAAGGGATGGCTTGCATGTGGGGGATCTAATCTATAACTCCATTCTTGATCATAATTTTGCCATGAATTCTTAGACTTAATATGACCTAATAGAATTTCTGGAATAGAAATATGAATATATTGTGGAAGTGATGATTGTTGATCTACTTTCATGGCTAACTCACTCAAAATATCTTAAATTAATTTTTAAATAGTATTTTTTATTACTCAAGTAAAGATTTTAAAGAAATGTAATGATATATGTTTCTGTTTTTTAATAAAATTATTTGTTTTCCATTTGTGTTTTTTTAGGTGGGGATGTTTCATAGTTTTACTTTTTGTTTTTATTTAAACTGTTTTGTTATTTACATGATAGTTTTAAAACCGATTGTAAGAATATATTTTAATGTACGCTTGAGTAATAATGAGTGAATAATTATATAAAAGGTAAAGTTGAATAAAAGTTGGAATATATAAATTCTTATTTAAATAATATGGTTGTAAAAAATTAAAATTTTAATTTTATATACATTTAAATCGATTGATACAGAGCCTAGGTGGGAAAATATTACAGATCTTCTATCTTAATTAAATCCGTTAACCAAAAGCGGTATGACTATAATTAAATATAGGAAGATATAACTATGGCTAATACTAGATATGAAGATGATGATAACAATAGAACAGGTACTTCAAATCGTGGATTTGCAAGTATGGATCCTGAAAGAGTACGAGAAATAGCCAGCAAAGGTGGGCGAGCAGCTCACGCGAGTGGTAATGCACATGAGTTTACTTCTGAAGAAGCTCGTGAAGCTGGCCGAGCAGCCCATGCAAGTGGTAACGCTCATGAATTTACGTCTGAAGAAGCACGTGAAGCGGGTGCTTTAAGTCATAAAAATGACCGTAATGGTCGTGGCCGCAGTCGTGATGATGACGATGATGATGACGATCGCGGTAGCCGTTCAAGTGGCCGTGGTCGCAGCCGTTATGATGATGACGATGATGACGATCGCGGTGGCCGTTCAGGTGGCCGAGGCCGAGGTCGTAGCCGTGATGACGACGATGACGATGATGATCGCGGTGGCCGCTCAGGCGGACGAGGCCGTGGCCGCAGCCGTGATGACGACGATGATGATGACGATCGCGGTGGCCGTTCAGGCGGACGAGGTCGTGGTCGCAGCCGTGATGACGATGATGATGACGATCGCGGTGGCCGCTCAGGCGGACGAGGCCGTGGCCGCAGCCGTGATGACGACGATGATGATGACGATGATGATGACGATCGCGGTGGCCGTTCAGGTGGTCGAGGTCGTGGTCGCAGCCGTGATGACGACGATGATGACGATCGCGGTGGCCGCTCAGGCGGACGAGGTCGTGGTCGCAGCCGTGATGACGACGATGATGATGACGATCGCGGTGGTCGTTCAGGCGGACGAGGCCGAGGTCGCAGCCGTGATGACGATGATGATGACGGTCGCGGTGGTCGCTCAGGCGGACGAGGTCGTGGTCGCAGCCGTGATGACGACGACGATGATGATCGCGGTGGCCGTTCAGGCGGACGAGGCCGTGGCCGCA